>CANDAG010000008.1 GCA_947382625.1 uncultured Lachnospiraceae bacterium | reverse complement strand
ACATAAAAATTTACCACTTCCATATCTCTTAGCTTTTTCATAATTTCCTTTGAAGCAGATATTGAACATTTAAGTATATTTTTTACTTCTGGTGCACCAAAAATTTGATCTGTTTCTATCGCATCATAAATCGCAATTATATTTTTTATGATTGGTTCATTATAATTCCGTTTTTCAATAGCCAAATTTAACATTTCAATAGCCAGCTTTCTATCTCCAATAGCCAACCTTTCATCCTGAATAGCCTGATTTTTCATAGCTACAGCCTGATTATTCGAATTAATAGCTGGTTTTTCCTCCCTCATATTATAAACAACCGCCTGCAATAAAAACGCATTCGTATAATATCACGGCTCTTGCAGACCTGCGTCTGCCATTACCCGGCACATGTGGTCTACTCCTTCTCCATATTCTTTGACATAATTATATGCTTTCAAAAATTCTGCAATTTTAGGATTCCTCGAAAAATGTGTGTTTCGGATATTATCTGCCCGCACAAGTCCCGGCAACTGTCCTGATCTTTTACTGATTAGATATAAATTCTTCTACCAAATCAATAATATTTTTTGCTGTCTGAATCTGTCGTTCCGCTTCCTCCTTGCCCGCAATATAAAATTCATCATAATCGCTGGCATGTCTGATCTTTACAGCCTTTGCTATACTTCTGCCTGTTTGTTCCGGAAATATACCCGCATGAACATAATTCTTATTAAAATATGCAATCGTATCTTTATGCTTTTTGAACGCTATTGGCTCTAAACACAATACCGCAGTTAATGAATAATAAATCGAATAGTATGCTCTGTTATTTGCCGCCTTTAATCTCTCATTGCGAAAAAGAAGCTCGGCGGTATCCAGTTCTTCTCTTGCCCTTTCCAATTTATATTTTGCCAGATCCTTTCCATAAAACATCTGCGTCATACTATTACTCCATCTTTTTCTATATTAATAAAAAAAAGAGACACGTTTTTCCACTGCTCATAAATCTGTACACTTTGAACAGAAGGATTGATTTCCATTCCATACTGCATTTCAAAATCATATGTGATATCGAAAATTTTGTCCGCATAGCCACTTATTTCTTCCGGCTGTATATCTGCTAATACCATTATATCTATATCTGAATCCTGTTTAAAATCTCCTCTGGCATAAGAACCATACAAAACCATTCTGCTAAACCGGTTTCCCAATATTTTCACAATGGCTTTTCGGTACTCCACTAATAAAATAGAAAGATTATCCGACATTTTTTAACACCACCTCTTTTGATATTATACCATGCCCATGACTTATTATCCATTTTTTCTTTCCCCGATCACATTTTTACATGATTATTCCATGCAAAAATAACAGATACTATAAAACCTCTTAACGAAAAAATCCGCAACTTCCTTTTCACCAGAAGCTGCGGATTATCCGTATCAATAAGCAATCCCACGAAGCGTGGCAACGTTTGATTTTCCACTGTACAAACCTAATTTTTAATCTGCCGTCCCTCATGATCCATGTGATAGTTATCTTTATAAATCAATTCCGAGATTGGCACAAAGGTATATCCCTCATTTTTCAGCGTGGCGATCAGGGTGTCCAGCGCCTGGGCCGTGTACTTCGCTCCATTATGGCAGAGAATTATGCTGCCATTTCCAAGATGCTTGTGCTGGGTTACGGTTTTGATGATGGAGTCTACGCCGTAGTCTTTCCAGTCAAGAGAATCCACATCCCATTGAATTGTATAGTACCCGCAATCCTTAGCCACATTTACCACCGCATTATCATAATCCCCGTAGGGCGGTCTGAAGAGGAACATTTCATATCCCGTCAGCTCCTGCACCTTGGTATGTACCTTCATCAGTTCTTCCTTTTTTTCCGAATCGGAAAGCTGGCTCATGTTTTTGTGATTTTCGCTGTGATTTCCAAGATCGTGTCCTGCTGCCAAAATCGCCTTTACATCGTCCGGATAGCTCTCAACCCATCCTCCGGTCATAAAGAAAGTCACATGGACATCCTGCTTTTGGAGAATTTCCAGAATTTTGCCGGTGTCTTCATTCCCCCAGGGGAACGCCGGATTGATGGAAGCTCGTAATGAAAGATTTATCCGTTGACATCAGGCGCTCTGCGCTCTAAACTAAAAGAACACTATTCCAATATTAGTGATAGAAAGATAGGGACCAGGAAAAATGCTGTCAAATAACAACAAACGCCGACACGCTTCGCGAGACGGCTTATTGACCAAACGCCGACACGCTTCGCGAGACGGCTTATTGATCAAACATCTGAAAAAGGAACCTGTTTTAACGGTATCTGCCATCTGCATGCTCTTATCCATGCTTTTTGTACCGCCATCGGCTGCTTATATAAATTACATAGATTTCCGCGTTCTCGGGCTGCTGTTTTGCCTGATGGCGGTGGTGGCAGGATTGCAGCGCCACGGCCTTTTTGTCTGGATGGCACAGCGGATGCTGATCGGAAAGAAGAAGCTTCGGATGCTGTTCCTTCTGCTGATCCTTCTTCCCTTTTTTTCATCCATGCTGGTGACCAACGATGTGGCGCTGATCACTTTTGTCCCCTTCGCTGTCCTGATCCTGACGCTGACCGGTCAGCAGGAATCTATGATATTTGTGATCGTCATGCAGACAGTAGCTGCCAATCTGGGCAGCATGGCAACGCCGGTGGGAAATCCCCAAAATCTCTATCTTTATTCCCGCTATCAGCTGTCCCCGGGCTCCTTTTTTGGTATTGTCCTGCCTTATACGGTCCTGACCCTGCCCCTTTTGTGTATCAGTGTATTGTTCTGTCCCCAAAAAGAAGTATCTGTCTCCCTTCCGGAAGCCGATACTTCTCCGAATAAAAATGCAAAGGCGAAAATGCTTCTTTACCTCGCCCTGTTTGTGCTGTGTTTACTTTCGGTATTTCATGTACTGCACTATGGTATTCTTTTAATCATTGTATGTCTGACCCTGTTTTTTGCCGACAGGAGTCTGTACCGTACTATGGACTACGGCCTTTTGCTGACCTTTGTCTGCTTTTTTATCTTTGCGGGAAATATCGGCGCTATAGACAGCATAAAAAGCTTTCTGCAGAATTTACTGGCAGATCATCCGCTTTTTACCGCCGCTCTCTCCAGCCAGGTCATCAGCAATGTACCTGCGGCGGTTCTGCTCTCCAACTTTACACAGGACTGGAAATCCCTGTTGCTGGGAACGGATATCGGAGGATTAGGGACGCCTATCGCTTCCCTTGCAAGCCTGATTTCCTTCCGTCTGTACCTGAAGACCGATGGGGCTTTGGCAGGCAAATATTTAGTCTGGTTCTCCCTTGTAAATTTCGGCGGACTGGCGCTGTTTTTATTGCTTGCAGCAACCGTCCTTCCCTCCTGAGAAGCCTTCCTGTCGCCCCTCCCGACGAAGGCTCATATCGTCATGATCAGTGTTCCGGCCACCATAAGGCAGAGTCCGGCAAATGCTTTTTTGCTGAGCTTTTCGTTGAATACAAACCACGAAAACAGAACCGTAACCACAATGCTCAGTTTATCGACCGGCACTACCACACTGACAATGCCATTCTGGATCGCATAGTAGTAACACAGCCATGAACCGCCTGTTGCCAGCCCCGAAAGCGAGATAAATATGAACTCCCTGCGGTCAACTTCCTTCACCTGTTTTTGCTTTCCCTTCATAAAAACGATCATCCACGCCATGACAAGCACAACACCTGTGCGGATCGCCGTACCAAGGTTGGATTCCACTCCTTCTATCCCTATTTTGGCAAGGATTGATGTCAGGGCAGCAAACACGGCGGAAAGAACCGCATAAACGATCCACTTTCCCTGCGTTTCTTTTTTCTCCTCCTGTTTTCTTTCCACCATCAGAAAAATGCCTGCAGCCAGAATGGTTGTCCCTGCCAGTTTTACAGCCAGATGGTCCGTTTCATGGAACAGAAGGATTGCAAGCAAAACCGACAAAACGGTGCTGGATTTGTCAATGGGAACTACTTTATTTACATCACCCAAGGACAATGCCTTAAAATAACAGATCCACGATGCTCCCGTTGCCAGTCCTGAAAGAACCAAAAAGAACATTGCTTTTACGCTGATATCCGTTATGGTTCCCGCAGAACCGACGATGAACACCATGATCCATGAAAACACCAGTACAACCATCGTCCGCAACGCTGTTGCCACATCGGAATCGGTTTTCTTAATGCCGCACTTTGCAAGAATGGATGTCAGCCCCGCAAAAAAGGCGGATAGCGCCGCCATAAGAAGCCACATACATTATTCCTCCCTTTTACGAGTTTTTGTATTTACTTATTTACTATTATACACGCAAAAGTTCAAAAAGCCATACCGTGAAGCAGTCAGCTATTCTGTGCAGAACCAATGAGCAGCGTTTCCAGTTCGTCTGAAAAGTTGTAGACAATTTTAATACGGTTATCCTCATAAACATATATCATGGAGACCATCTCCACCACGATCTTTCTGTCAAGACAGTCCAATCCTCCCCGGCCAAGCAAATGGTCTGTCCATGCTTCCTCTCCCGGCGTCCATGCTTCCTCCGACTGTCTCATAAGGGCGATCCTTGCCTGAACCGCCTCTATCCGGGCCTCATATTTTTCCTTATATCTCAGATAATCCTCCCGCGTGATAATATGGTCGGAGTAATCTTCATATGCCTGCTCCTTTTTCCTTGCAAAGCGTTCTGCTTCCATCTGGTATTTGAGCACCTCTTCCGGAGCCCCGGCATGTTCCATCCTTTGCTTTTCCTTCTCCTCCCCTATCATCCGGCTCATATTTTTCGCTGACCTTATTATCAGATTCAGATCCCCCAGTACGATCTTCTCCAGCTCCTGCTCTGTGATATTGTGAATACTGCAGACTTTTTTTCCGCAACGATTGTAGCTTCCACAGTTAAAGAAAGTACCGCCTTTGCGTCTGATCTTTACCATAGCGCGCCCACAGTCACCGCACTTTAAAAATCCTGCAAACATATGAATGCTGCCGGAAAGGCCGGTTTGTCTGGTATTTTGCTTCAACAGGTTCTGGACCCGTTTCCATGTATCCCTGTCAATGATCGGCTGGTGGGTATTCTCTACTATGATCCATTTCTCCTTCGGAAGAGAAAGCGCATTTTTTTTGCATATTTGCCGAAAGCTCCTGTTCTGAACCATATTTCCAACATATATTTCGTTCCGGAGGATCCTGCGCACTGTGGAATATGTCCAGTAAGATGTAGCAGCAAGACGATTCCCGTTATGGTAATTCAGCCCGCAGCTCTTCTTATACTCCGAGGGGCAGGGAATCCCCTCTTCATTCAGCATCCTGGCTATGGTATTTTGTCCCAGACCATCCAGATACATGCCAAAAATACGCCTCACAATACCGGCAGCATATTCATCCACTGCCAGCCTGTTATGGTCGCTCTCGGATTTTTGATAGCCAAAGCTGGCAAAAGCGCCGATAAACTGTCCCCTTTCCTGCTTGGCCCTGAAAGTGGAGCGGACCTTTTTGGATATGTCCTTCGGATAAAATCCGTTGAACATATTTTTCACATCAATCATCATCTCTTCGCCGGTATCAATATCGTAATACTGCCGGTCAATCCCGTCATTCACCGAGATAAAACGCACCCTCCGGCCAGGAAAATATTCGTTGATATACTCCGAAACCTTTGGCATATTCCGGCCAAGCCGGGAGAGGTCCTTCACTGCAACACACTGGATCTTTTTATTCTCTATATCCTTTAGCATCCTTTGGAACCCGGGACGTTCAAAGCTTACCCCGCTCCAGCCGTCATCTATATAAATATCATACAGATACAGATCACTCTGGCTCCTCACAAATTCAGTCAGCAGTATACGCTGGTTTGCCACACTTAAGCTTTCAGCACGGTCACCGTCTTCCCTGGATAATCGGATATATAATGCCGTATTCAGTCTGAAATGGCCTCTCTTTCCACTCTCTCCTTCTCTTATGTATCCTTCCGCTTTGCCATGTCCGTGATCCGCCATATTTTCACCGGTCTCCATAGCAGCTCACCTCTTATCCTGCCTTTCTCCCGGCATCTCATCCTTTTCATAACCATCATTGATGTGGCGGCGGATGATGCGCCTGAGTAATTCCTCAATATCGTACAGACCTTGATATTCTCTGAGAACCGTGTGTTTTTTTGCCGGCTTCGTCACTTCATTAACCTCTTATCTGCCATAGCAGAACATTTTTTACTATTTATATGTCTGTTGTCCATGGCATTATTCACTGCAATACAATTTGCCTGGACTTAAGGCATTTCAAAAGCCAGCAGGCTCCGGATCATCTCCGATGTCTGCTTTGCGATCTCCCAATATCCCTCTTCTGTCAGATGAAGCATATCCTCGCACTTATAATATCTCGGCCCTTTCAGGCACAGGGAATACAGATCATTCACCGGAACCCCTTCCGATTCCATGATCCTGCAGGCTGTCTCATTATACCTCACCACCCAGTCATTACAGTAATTGATGGAAGCCTCGGTTCCGGTATTATCCAACGCCTCGCCGTCTTCATAGATTGGCGTGGTGGTGGCAAAAACAACCTGCGCGCCATTTTGCCGGCTCAGACGGATGATCCTTCTAAGGTAATTCTCATACTCATCCAGGGGATGAATGGCCTCCGTCATGGGAGCCTCGATATTCATATCCCAATAGCCATTGTTCCAGTGCACCAGATCAAAATGCCCATATTGTTTAAAAAACTGATTGGCCTGCCAGAGTGTGTAAGCGGCAAAGCGCCCGTTGTCCTCCTCTGAAAAGATCACCTCATATTCCTCTTTCAAAAGCGACCGAACCTTTTTGTCATATCCCATCCTGATAGAATCTCCTAAGAGCAGTACACGTTTCATCTCTAACCTCATTTCTGCGCTGCTTTGCGCGTTTTTCTCTTTCCCGTTATCTCTTAATCTCTCAGCACAGCGAGTACGCAGAGCTGTTGCCACAGGTTCTTTTTGATACTTTGACGGCTGTCCAACTCCCTGTCAGACAGCCGTCCTTTAAATCTTACTGATTTTTCCCTATAATGCCCACCGTAAATATTTCAAAGGGCTTCACGATCATATGATAACGGAAATCCTCTTCCGGCGCAACCTCTCCAAGGTTTTCTTCCATCACATTGCTATAATACATCTGGCCAAACCACTCCTGCCTGTCAATGAAAAGCTCCACCGCTTCCCTCGTCTCATTCACAAAGCGGACGATAATATCGCCGTCCCCATCCTTCTTCTTAAAACCGGTGAGATCAAGCCCTCTGCCACTCCAGGTAAAGAATCCTGCTTTGGCGGGAAGCATCTTTTCTTCCTCTTTTTCTTTTGCTTTACTTTCCTCATCGGTCAGATATCCGCGCCTGTTTGCCAGACTGATCACTCCTAACTTTGTCTGGAAAAGACGGGCCTCCACAAATGCCTCTGCAAGCTCCTCCTTTTTATAAGGAAGGATTTCATAGGCTGCGGTATGGGTTCCGGGCAGCTGGGATGCCGAAGTGGGAAAATACCCCCAGTCCCCCATCTCCCCGGTGCAGCGAAGCAGCGTTACTGCCATGGTGTTTTCCTGATCCGGAAGCACTTCATATTCATACAGGCCAAAATTTGCCACCAGAACGCCGTCCTTTTCATCGTTCATAGCCACAAAGTTCTGCTGGTGCTCACAGGTGCTGGGATTGGTCCATGATTTTCCGTGACGGTTGGGGCGTTCTACCACCTCAAAGGTAGAATCCGCATAATGGCTGGAGGCGTTAAGTCCGGTGGGGATCATCACCCTGACCCTGTGATCCTTTGCCGTATTGTCGATGGTTGTTTCCACCTTCAGCCCCTTTGCACTTCGTTCCAGTGTGAGGTCTGTTGTGATCACCAGCTCTGCAAGCTCCCTGCTTCTTCCTGCCTTTCTCTCATAAAGCCCTACACACTGGCGCTGCTCTCTCTCCAGCGTCTCGTCCGCGCTTTCAGGTACCATGAGTCTGTGGGTAATACGGTAACAACACCGGTAAGCTTCATCCTCCGTGAGCTCAATCTCAGCCCTTGTTCCCAGGGTGGTAATTGCTTCGCTTCCGGGATTCTGTATGAAGATATATTCATTCCCGATATCCCCGCACTCCTCATAATATCCGATATGAGGATAACACTTTCCGCTCTCCTTCTCTGTGACGGAATAGCTGCCGTCCTCATGGATTTCCACACGAAGATGAGCGTTCTCCATGATACGGTCTGCAGGTGTCAGTGACTGAAGCATTTTCATCGACTTCTCTTCCCTGCCCAGTAGTTTTTTCTGCTCTTCCCCTTCACCGGTCGGCACATCTGCAAGAGTATCTGCTTCCTCCTCTCCTGCCGCCCCGGATGTCTCCTCCAGATAGTAGAGAGCATACCCCATGGCTGGAATCTCCTCCGCCTCAAAGGTTACCCTGATCTGTCTCGCCATATAAGGCCGGCGGAATCTGTCGTCCGGAAGCTCATAGCCAAACAGCACCCCTGCATCCTCAACTTTAGCGGCAATGACATTTCCCTCTGCATCCTTAAGCAACAATACCGGGATTGCCAGCCTTTCCATTTCTTCATACTGTTCTACGAAGGCTGTGCCATAGCTTCTCTCAAAATCCACCACAACACTGACCACGCCGTTCCTTTTCCATCCGGTTGTATTAAATACCGCCAGAGGATAAGTCTTCTTATCACCGCCCTGTGTCAGCGCCTTTGTATCGATCCGCTCCGCCATCCAGGACATGCTTTCTGCAAACAGCTCCTTTGCCACCTGAGAGCTCTTGTCAAAGCGAGTCTTCATCTCGGCGTTCACCGCGTCTATGCTGCAGTTACAGATACTGTCATGGGGATGGTTCTGCATCAGCATTTTCCAGCTATAGCAAAGCAGTTCCTCCGGATACTCCTTTCCATACAAAGATGCCAGCGCCGCCATAGGCTCCGCTTCTTTTTCAAGAGCGGTCTCGCAGACGCGGTTCATCTGCTTCAGCGGAATGTGGGCGGATGTGGTATTTACAAGAGTAAAACGCCCGTCTGTCTCCTGACTGGTCAGTTCTCCTCGCACTGTAGAAACATCTTTCATCTCTGCACAAAGAGCATCTACATAGGTCTCAAAATCGGAGTGGATAAAGGTAATGTCCGGATACAGCCTTCTTGCCGTCTCAATCGCTGCGCTTAAATCCTTCTGCACCGGTTGGTGATCGCAGCCATTCATAAACAAAAGATGGCTGGTTCCGGCAAACTGCCGGGCCTTTGCAAGCCCCTCCTCCCAAAACACCCTGGCTGCCTCCTCTTCCACCGGAATCTCCATACCGTTATTGTACCAGTTGGCAAAAAGAATACCGGGAAGCGCGCTGCCGTCCGGAGATTCCCACATCATTTCCGAGTATACAGACTCGTACTCGCCGCCCTGCACCTCATTATTAAATCCCACCGGCTTCACGCCGCGCCCGAACACAACCGCCTTCATCCCCGCCTGCTTTAGGAGCTGGGGCATCTGTCCCGCGTTGCCGAAGGCATCCGGAAAATAACCCACCGGACAGAGCTTTCCATATTCTAACGCTTCTTTCCTGCCCACCAGGAGATTGCGCACATTGGCCTCTCCACTGGTCAGAAATTCATCCTGTAAAATATACCAGGGACCCGCCGAAAACTTCCCCTCACGGATATACTTTTGAAGCCTTTCTCTGTTCTGCGGCTTAATCTCCAGATAATCATCCATCACGATGGTCTGTCCGTCCAGATGAAAGCTGTCAAAAGAATTATCCTTTTCAAATAAATCCATAGTCTGATCGATCAGCTCGACCAGCTTCATTCTGTGCTGTTCAAAAGCCAGATACCATTCTCTGTCCCAGTGAGAATGGGAAATGATATGTACCGTAGTTTTCATCCTGTTATTCCATCCTGCTCGCTTTTTCCATTTGTTTCAGTGCGATTCCTCTCTCTTTTGATCCATCATTTTGTGTTTGATATACCTTAATATATCATTACTTTCCAGCATCGTCAAATATTTTATAAATAGAGTTTGATTTATTTCTATTTTCATATATAATAAGATATATCAAGCAACTTATTTGATATAAATTCATCCCAGCCTTTTCCTTTTGAAACAGGCAGACAGGAGCAATATGAAACAGATCACTTCAACTAAGCCCAAATATGAAACTATCATGGATGACCTCCTCGCCAGGATCCATAACAACAATTTTTCCTATGGTGATGTATTTTGTACGGAAAAGCTGCTCTCAGAACAGTATAACGTGAGCCGGATCACTGCCAAAAGGGCGATTACAGACTTAGAGCAACGCGGGATCCTTTACCGGAAAAGAGGCGTTGGCAGCTTTGTTGCCCGCAATGCCCTGAACAATCTGAACAAATCCTCAAATCCTGTCACCGATTCCAAGATGGTATCTTTTTTGTTGCCATTCGATATTACAAAGGGAAATCTTTTTCAGACCATCGAGGTGGTAAACACAACGCTGAATGATAACAGCTATTTTATGAGCCTGTATATCTCCGATATTTCCAGCACCAAAGAAAGGGCAAACATTAAACTGCTTCTTTCGCAGAATATCTCCGGACTGGTTTACTATCCCATGCGGGATAAGATCAATTTAGATCTGCTGAATGAATTCGTTTTTGCGGGTATCCCCGTTGTAGTGATCGACAAAAATACAGACTGCCCTTATATTCATAATGTGGTCAGCGACAACTATGAAGGCGGCAGGGCGCTGGCTGAGCATCTGATCAAGCTCGGGCACCGCAATATTGCCTTTTTTACAACAGCTCCTATAGAGGAAACCTCCTCCGTCCGTAACCGTTTTGCGGGTTATTTAAACCAGATGCAGGCAAGCGGAATCCCCTTAACTCCCAACCATCTTGTGTATTTTCCCCACGAGGTCAGGGAGATAGATGCTCTTTCCAATGAACTGACTCCTTTCCAAAGTGCTATTCGCCAGATGTACAGCATGGGCGTTACCGCTATCATTACCGAAAATGACCGTGTGGCTCAGTTTATCCATATGGCATGTAATAAGATTGGTCTTCGAATTCCTGAAGACATCAGTCTGTGCGGTTTTGACGATACAGCTCCATCCGGAGAACTGGGCATCACCACCATCCGACAGGATTTTGGAGCCATCGGCCAGGAAATCAGCCGTATTTTACTGGCTTCTCTTTCCACCCCTTCTGCTCCGGTTCAGAAGACCACCGTACCCATAGAGCTTATTGTCCGGAGCTCTACCGGAATTCCACGTATCTGATTTTATAGGGCGGACGCCCGACATGAAATAAGTTGTCGGAAATAGACTGAATGAACAGCCAAAGAGTATAAGCCGACAACTTATGAATGGCATGGCTGAATTGTTACTTATTTTTCTATTAATTTGCATAAATTTATTGCTTTTTCAGAATAACTGTGATAATGTAAAACTCAACATATAAATTGTTATCAAATTAAATTCTTATTTTATTCTATTAAGTGGTCTCTTTGCATTTTCGCAAACGATAATCCGGAAAGGCGGTATGATATGACAGATAGTGAAAAATTTGATGTGATTCTCTTTAAACTCGGTAAACTTGATTCCATTGAGCGCGACATGCAGGAGGTCAAAGCCAATATAGAAGGTCTTAAAGTTGATATGAATGGCGTTAAGACTGATATCAGCGGATTGAAGACTGATATGGTGAATGTTAAAGCCGATATTGACGGCCTCAAAACTGTTACACAAGCATTAAGTCAAACGGTAGCAAATCTTGAATCGGATATGGCAAATGTAAAAGTAGAATTAGAGTTATTGCATCGTGAGAACATTTTTATTCTTGATGAGGTTGAAAGAGTACATGAAATTTTAAACCGGCATAAAAATGACCGTTCTGTACATACCGCCTGATCAGCCAGACGCCGTATCAATCGACGATATAAACATCCCATACTCCTTTGGTACATTCAAAATCCCATTCGTCAGATGCCGCATTAAAATTTCTTTGATCGTATCTCTTGGCACATCGCTCAGGGATGACATGCTGGAAAGAGAATAAATATAGTCCACCATGTCATCCACATTGGTAACTGCCAACGAATCAATATATTCTAATTTCTTTACCTTTGGGAAAACCTTACTTAAAATATCATATCCATTCTGCAGCGTAAAGTTTTTATTCAGATGATCCTCGATGCCGTACGCAGCAAGGATTTTTGAGAGATACTCTGTAATCCCATGTTCTCCATATGTGGCACAATAAAAAGAACCGTCTCTCTTTAATACCCGCCGCACCTCAGACAATCCCCTCTCTATATCCGGCACATGATATAACATCATATTGGCTATAACAACATCGAATGTCTCATCTTCATAGGGTATCTCCTGAATATCCAAAACCTTGTACTCAACATTATCATAATGGCCTACATTTTCTTTTGTTGTCGCTATCATGCCCTCGGAGAAATCAGAGAGAATCAACTTTGAACAATCACGGATGATGGACTCTCTGTTTTTCCACATATCCCCCGTTCCGCAGCCCAATTCTAAAACTTTCATTCCTTTGTCTATCCTGTAATTGGAAAATATCCAGTTTCCAAACCCCATCTTGTTTGTGGAGTATTTATCGTGGATAGACATCCTCGTATATAGATTATCTGATGTGGCATATTGTTTTCTTACCACCGATGTATCATTCATTTTATTCATAATCACTCTCCTGACATGTAACCGATCCGGATCAGACACTCTTTTCCCTTAAATGCAAATCCGTATCTCCTGATCTGCCCCGGGGCAAATCCCTTTGCCGTCAGTTCTGTCTCATATTGCATTCTCTCTATCTGAGACAAAGCATTTACAACCGTTTCCTTTAGTATACACACCATGAGAAATTTGTTCAACATCAAACAAGCCAAATTACTCCTCCCACTCAATCCCTGACGAAGAAACCCTCCTCCTAATCTCCTTCACCAGCTCCAGAATCCGGGAAGGGTTCTCCGCCACAAAATCCGGCTCCTCCTCCGGGCAGGCAGGCTCCATGCGGTATCTTGGGCTGTATCCTGCCAGAACAGACCAAACCCCCATTTGATTGGCGCCTACAATGTCCCTCTCCAGATTGTTGCCGATCATCACGATCCGTCTTTTATCCTTCTCCGCCAGCTGCATCTGCTCCATGGCAGAACGGAACATAGCCGGAGAGGGTTTCTCTGCCCCCACGAGCTCCGATATGGCTCTGGCCTCAAAGCAATCCTCCAGACCATGCTGTCTGTAGATATTCCGGAAGGAGGCATCCAGCCCGTCAGCCACCAGGGCAATACGGTAACCGGCTTTATGGAGAGCTTGCAGCGTCTCCCCTGCTCCCGGAAACAATCCCGCTTCCAGAACCACTCCCTTTTCGTCCCGCACCTCTGTGGATTCATCCACCAGAGTATCTCCGCTGTCTATAAATATAATCAGTTCTTTCTTCTCCATTCTTACACCTCCTGCATATCGCAAGCCGTGCTGCGATGCTAACCAACGACAGCACGCTCCACGAACTGTCCTTATGTTCAATCAAACGCTGTCACGCTTCGTGAGCCGACTTATTGATCGAATCCAGCTTACATATTCGTTATAAAAACAGCTGGCGCATCACGCGCCAGCCTCTAAGTACAATCATTCAACAAATATATTTCTTCCCTGTCCTGTTACTTCTTTGTCCCGTAGGTTCCTGCCGTATCAAAGGTTACTTCCTGCACATTCTCCTTCTGTTTGGAATTGGCTCTCAGCTCATTCAGCTTCTCCAGGAACAGCTCCTCATCAAAGGGAATCTCCACCGCTCTTCCCAGCCAGGAGGAAAGATGCATGGCGTTGGAAAGGGTCAGTCCGTTGATCCCTTCTTCTCCTCTTGCCACCAGAGGCTCCCCTCTTAAAATGTTAGCAGCAAAAGCACGAAGCACGCCTACATGCTGAAGGTTTTCCCCGTCTGTCTCCAGGGTGACATACTGCCCATCCGGCTTTTTAAAGCCTTCTGTTGTGGTAAAGCAGTACTCCCTCTCGTTTTCATCAAGAACATAGAAGGTAAGCTTTTCGTCTTCACAGACCAGCTTTGCCTTTTCCAGTGTGATCTCAAAGCGATTGGTTCCAGGCGCATCCGCTGTGGTGGTTACAAAGACGCCGGTAGCTCCGCCCTCAAATTCCAGATAAGCGGTCACATCATCCTCAACCTCAATATCATGCCACTTACCAATATGGCAGAAAGCATGCACCTTCACCGGCATCCCGCAGATCCACTGCAACAGATCAAGGTTGTGCGGGCACTGGTTCAAAAGAACGCCGCCGCCCTCTCCGGCCCAGGTTGCACGCCAGCCGCCGGAATTGTAGTAAGCCTGTGTGCGGTACCAGTCAGTGATGATCCAGTTCACACGCTTGATCTTTCCATACTCACCGCCTGCTACGATTTCCTTCATCTTCCGGTACACATGGTTGGTACGCTGATTGAACATCATGCCAAACACCTTGTCAGACTTTGCCGCCGCTTCATTCATCTCGCGCACCTGCTTTGTATAAACGCCTGCCGGTTTTTCACACATTGCATGTATGCCATTTTCCAGGGCTTTGATCACCAAACGGGGATGATCATAGTGGGGTACTGCCACCAGCACTGCATCGCAGCAATGAGACTCAATAAGGCTGTCCCCGTCCTCAAAGATCTGTACGGTTTCCGGAAGGTTCTGCTTAGCCCATTCTCTTCTGTCCGCTTTCAGGTCAGCCACTGCCACCAATTCCATTTCAGGCACTTCACCCTCTATTAAATTGTGGGCATGGCCGCTTCCCATGTTTCCTATACCGATGATACCAAGTCTTACTTTTTCCATTTTTCGACTATACTCCTTTCATAATCTGTATGCTGATACACTTTACCATCTTAGCGGTATCCTGCTGCCGCAAGATTGTCATAGCTCTTCTTCAGGCAATCAAAGGGACTGGTCCGGCACACATCCTGCTCCACTAACAGATATTCACAGCAGGTGTTTTCAAGCTCCTTCAGGATTGCTGCAAAATTCAGGTTTCCTTCCATTACGGGCGCCATTACCGGTCCGTTCTCCGTCACCTCCATATCCTTCAAATGCACACAGGGGATACGGTCCTTCAGGGTGCGGATCCACTCACATACATCGCCGCCTGCCGCCTGAACCCAATAGGTATCCAGCGTAAAGCCAAGCTCCCTCGCAGAAAACCATTCTGTAAGATACTCGATCACTCTCTTATCCGGTGCAGCGTCCGGCGCATTCTCCGCTGCAAATTTGCGGAATTCAAGGGCATGATTGTGATACATCAAAAGCTTTCCGGCCGCCGCGATCTTCTCTGCAGGCTCCTTAAAGTCCTCTGCAAAATGATACAGCCACTGGGGAGACTGATATTTTTCCGGCATACAGCCAAGTCCGATATACTTACACCCCATAATGTCATGTTCCTCGATCAGCCTTTCCGTGTCATACAGGATCCGGTTTCCATCGCTGTGGGTCAATGCGATCTCCAGACCTGCCTCATCGCAGATCTCCCGTATCCTTTGCGGCTTTAAATCCTTTCCGATGGCAGAAAGCTGTACTGTCTTATAGCCCATTTCTGCAATCTTTTTTACGGTGCAGGAAAAATCCTTTTCGTTCTGTGTGTACGCTCTCACCGTATAGAGCTGCGCTCCTGTCTTCATACTCCCGTTTCCTTTCTTTCGATCGTACCTTATTTACTGATTCTACTATATCCTCTCTTTTTCTTTTCCGCCATTGCAGAGGATGTTCCTTTTATTGCAAATATCGCCCTGATGATGTACTATAAAAGTCAGACAAGAGTTATCATCAAACGCCGTGCTTCGTAAGCCGGCTTATTGATCAAACGCCGCGCTTCGCAAGCCGGCTTATTGACTGCCAAAGGAGCCCCTCTGCCATGAACCAGAGCGTCAAAATTTTTACGGATAAAGTAAACTTCGGGTATGATATCTCCCAAAACGCCACAGAAGATTTTTCGCTTCATTGTCATAACTTCTATGAAGTATTTTTCTTCCTGGAAGGAGATGCGGATTATCTGGTGGAGGGCCACAAATACACGCCTGCTCCTGAGAGTCTGCTTCTGTTTGCCCCTCATGTTTTTCACGGGATCAGGATCAACACATCCCGGACCTATCGTCGGTTTTCGCTCCATTTTCATCCTGACCTGCTCACTTTGGAGAGGAGAGCCTTTTTGCTCTCTGCCTTCCCTTCCTTCGAAAAACAGTCCGGGCAAAATATTTATTTTGAAAATACGGATCCGTTTCAGATCCGCAATTACTTTGAGGCGATCAGGGACTGTGCCGGACTGGACGAACAGACCCGGGAGCAAATGCTTCCTCTTTGTATCGAAGCACTGCTTGGCCGGATCGTATGTATGTGCCGCCAGACCTCCCCTGCCGCCTACAGCCCGCAGGCCGACACCATCTCCCGGATCATCTGGTTTTTAAACCAGAATCTGAAAGAAGATATAAGTCTGGATATGCTCTCGGAGCGTTTTTTTATCAGCAAGCATTATCTGAACCGCATCTTCCGCCAGGCCACCGGGACTACGGTTTTTGACTATCTTGTACATAAACGGATCATTGCCGCCCAGCAGCTTCTGATCAATGGCTTCAGTGCCCAGAACGCGGCGGAAGCAGTGGGCTTTGGTGATTATTCTTCCTTTTATCGTTCCTACATGCGCATCCTCGGGCACTCGCCCCTGAAGGATAAAGGGGTACTGCCGCCGCTGACCTTGGGCTCGCCGGAAGGGCTTATGGCTCTGAAGCTGTCCTCTGAATTTCCGGACAGGGATTCGTAGCCTGCAAACAGTTATTGCTGTCACTGCCAATACTGTTCTACCTTTTGCAACGCGATTTCCCTGTCTTTATTGCAGATTTCCATAACCTCCTTCACGGCCTGCTCCTTTGATGCCTGTAGCTTCCGGCAGACTGTGATGACGGATTTGATGGTATTTTCCTGAGACTCCCTGATTGCCTGTTTTGTTTCCTCCTTTGCTGCTCTTGCTTCTTCCTGGGCCTTTTTCGCTTCCTCTCTGGCCTCCGCAGTATTGCGTCTCTCCGCCTGTATATCCATTTTTTCTATATTCTCAAACAAATATCCCATCCTGCGCTCCCTTACCTTTGATACACATTCCTGCATCTCTTCCTCTGTAACCCCTATCTTGATGCACAGGCTCTCCATTACCGATACGATCACATCCAGGATTGTTTCCGGCGTATCTTTCACCACATAGTCCAGCTTGTCCTGAGGAAGCTTTAGAAACTCTGAAAGATCCACACTGTCCTGTATTTTATTAAACAGCATGATCAGGGACATCTCATCTCCTCGTGCAAGCAACTCCTCATTGCTATAATCGTGGAGCCGTACCACCTCATAGGTAAAATCCGGCACCCAGTTATGGAGCTGAAGATCCTGATTGGCGATCCTTGACCGAAACTGGCGGTCCGCTGTCCATGGTGCCTTTCCCTCATAATACACAATGGGAACGATCAATGGATAGCGAAAGCTTTTTCTATCTGATATTCCTTCTTTTTTCTGCTCCATTTCTTTTTCATAGTCCAGCCAGATACAAACCATATATTTCAGAAGCTGCATGGAAACATTATAATCCACACGGCTTTTGTGCTCCGTTAAAGAAATCAGGAACAGTGGCTCCTGCTCTTCCTCTGAAATGTGGAGCCGCACCCTTTTCACCGTGTCTGCTTCAAACTCTGTCCCGAGATAGGGAATATATCTTTCTGATACATCTTCTATATCCTGTGGCTGAACGTTTTTGAGAAAAGGAATATCAATGTTGCCCTTCAGAAACTGTGCATAAAGTGTTGGGTTGCCTAATACCTTTTTGCTACTGGTGTCGCGTTTGGGACTCATCCCCTGTCGGTTTTCTTCCTGCATTCATTTCCCTCCTGTTTGGAATTTTGCTACCAGCCAGGAGAAAATATCTTTTCGCCTGCCTGCACTTTTGCTGACCCGCACAGCGTGACAGCATTTGATGAGTTGCTTTGAATTAGTGGCGAAAAGCCAGAACTCAAGATTTTCATTTCGTGTGACTTCAGAAATGTGTATTTGAATGTTTTATTGATAACATATGAACTATAACATTTTTTACAGATGCTGGCAAGCTTTTTCTTCCAAACTTGCACATTTCCGGTTTTCATTGTTACTGTCCACTCCGTGTCCAGTCACCAGCAATCTGGGCATAAAAGTTCGCCGCGCAATGCCCAAATTGCCTCCTGAACCATATTCTCCCGCGAAGGCTTGCCAGCCACGCAACAAATGCGTGGCTGACGTATAAAACTTTTCATTATCCGCCGCGTCTGTAATCCTACGGCTGATACTCACTCTGCCATCCGAGGCTGAAGCTGTCCTCATCCGGCTCTGCTTCCCGCTCCCAGACCACTTCGCTTCCCAATCTTCCATGAGGCGTGTCAAAGCTTCCATCTTCCAGGGCGGCGGTTGCCGTGCAGGTATCATATCCCTGTGTCTGCATGGATGTGATCACGCCTTCCCCGAAGCGTACCCTTTGATCCTTTACTTCAGGAAGGTCGGAATAGGTCAGCAACACAAGACGTATTTTCTGCACGCGATACAATCCGTTCATTTTGATCTCGTCTTTCCGGGAAATCCGGTTCTTTTCAAAGCAGTAGATGGTTTTTACACTGACGCCTTCTGCCTTTTGAGGGGAAGCGCTGATTCCCATACGGCAGAGTTCATCCATAATGCAAACAATCTCTGCTCCTTTCGGTGTTTCTAAATGAGTGATAGTTCGGAAATAGGCGATTGGCATCAAAACCTCCCCGTTTTCCAGAAGGAACTGGGGAACCAGCTGTCTGTGACTGCATTCCGGAACGCCCTGTAATACCATGTTTTCAAAGGGAACCGGCATATAAGGATCCTTATCGTAATAGGGGGTACCGCCGTTGATCAGAGGCAACGACCACACATGGCGGCCATCTCGCACAATGGCCAGGCCTCTTTCGTACTGCCCCTTTGCAAAGGGAATATAGTAAAAAGGACAAAGCTGACGGAGCTTTTCCCGGAAATCCCCGCAGATCTCATGGCTGCCATAACCGGCCGCATCCCAGTGCTCAATGGAATTAACCATCTGCATGCAGAGTGCCAGGTTTTCTCCCAGGATCCGGTTCTTGTTCCGGTAATTGTCGGTCTTTCTTCCCTTCTCCCACATATTGACGGACTGCATTTCCTCATCGAACCAGAAATCTACGATATGATCCAACAGCTTCAGGCTGTAGCCGTAGGCGATCTCTATCTCTTCCTGATTTCTGAATACACCTGCACGTACTGCGGCGGAGAGAACCTCCAGTGCTGCCGTATCTCCATAAGCTCCGATGCTGCGTCCGTAAGAAAATCCCATCCCTTCCTCATTGGCCAGATGAAGAAAAACCTGAGCTGATCTTTGCAGCATATTGTAGATTTTTTCGGGTATCTCCCAGCCGGTCTCCAGAAGCTGGGATACCAGCTCGCTGGGCACCAGAATACTGTAGCGGTCAAACCTTCCCTCTCCCGGCGTTTCATCCATAAACAGAAATTCACCGGAGAAATTATCGATGTGCTCTAATAACCGATCCAAAAGCTTTCGGCTGTGACCTTCCTCATCCCATCCCCAAAGCTCCCTGTGTCTGGCAATGCCGAAGGCCACCCCGTAGTAATTGGTGGGCTTGTCGATCAGGGCGTAATGATCCTCCACATTTACAAACTTTCTCCAGTCCATGGACAGTTTCATTTTTTCCAGAGTCCCGGCATCTACCACCTTTTCCAAAAGTCCTGCCTTTTTCAGGCGGTACAGTCCGGTGATCCCATTTAGAATGCCCCATGTCTCCATTTCCATGTCGGATGCCATTCGGATCATACTGCCCAGCTTTTCAAAGCTCTCATCCGTTTTCAACAGCTCCATCGCCGTGTAACAGGCAAAATTGATCACCTTACCGCCTACAAACTGCGCTTTTTCGTTGTAAGCGGGCATGCCGTCCAGTGTAAGGGTAAGGCCTCCTTCGGCGATCCGCTCAAACAGATCTGTCATGATCGGACACAATCTTTTGTGAATAAATTGTTTCATAGTTTTCCGCCTTTCTATGTATAAAAAAGGAACCCATAGAGATTCCATATGTAACTTTAACAGTTTGCAATCGTCCTGTCTTATTTAAGAATTACAATATTCTGATCACATCCAAATCTTCAGGTACAAATATATTTCCGCTAAAATGAAGCATTGCTTCCTCTGTATATTTTTTTGCGCGATTTTCCAGATCAGAATCTTCTGTGTGGTATAAAAGCAGGTTTTTGACTCCCAGCCTCTCCGCTATCTGCCCGACATCATACGCCGTGCTATGATGTTTTTCATATGGATGGAATCTCTCCTTTTCACTTCTCAGACAAAATGCCTCTGACAATAACCAGTCTGCATTTCGGACGTAATGCTCGCTTGCTGCATGGCAGGGTTCATCGCCCAGACATACCATACTCAGCTCATTATTCTTGTCTCTGATAAGCGCCTTAAATCCTAACTGTTTTTTCTTAGTGGAATTTATATCAATCACTTCAAACTCTATTTGGCATTCTGTTATTTTATCCCCGCCGCATATTGGAATAAACTGAATGCTTTCACTTAATAAATCATTTAATAAGAATTTACAGCTATATTTCAGGTAATCCAGGTTCTCTTCAAGTCCATATACTCTGAAAATCCCCTCATATTGACCATGCTTTATAAGAATATTTATTTTCCTCAACACCCAAATACACCCGACAATATGATCTGTATGTGCATGTGTAATGAACAATGCTTTAATCCCCGACCATTCCACCCCTGCCTTTTCAACCTGTGTTAAAACACCATTCCCTCCGCCTGCATCAACCATAATGGAGCCGTTTCCGCTATCCAGAACAAAACAGGTATTGTAACATTTTGTCACCATTGCATGCCCTGTTCCAAGCATTACTAATTTTACCATTTTTATAAACCGCCTTTAAATTCGTTAAACGTACAATGATATTATCTTATCACATCTACTCTTATCTTACCATTGAATTTGTTCCGACCACCTTGTCTATTGACAATATCACAGACCTTAGAGCATACTGGTAGTCAACAGAGTATGTTTAAAATATTTTTCTTTTTTACCTTTTTACAGGAATGTTTAGAAAGAAATGGAAATAAAAGAAATTGAAAAACTGCGACAGGAGTAAATGAAGATGAAAAAAGCAGGCAACAAAGCTCCGGATATGATTCAGGTTCGGGGCGGACGGGTGCATAATCTGAAAAATATTGATGTGGACATCCCTCTGCATCAGATCATAGGCATTGCAGGCGTTTCCGGTTCTGGGAAATCTTCCCTGGCACTGGGGATTCTATACGCAGAAGGATCCCGGCGTTATCTGGAATCTTTGTCCACCTATACCCGCCGCCGTATGACTCAGGCGGAAAAAGCCCAGGTAGATGAGGTTCTGTATATTCCGGCCGCTTTGGCCCTGCGGCAGCGCCCCGGCATGCCAGGTATCCGAAGCACCTTTGGTACGGGCACCGAGCTGCTGAACAGTCTTCGGCTGATGTTTTCCCGTCTTGCCAGCCATCGATGCCCCAACGGACACTATGTGGAACCCTCACTCAATGTAGCGGCGGGGCTGGCGCTTGTCTGTCCTGTCTGCGGCGAACGCTTTTTCGCGCCCGGTGCGGAGGCGCTGGCGTTTAACAGCCAGGGCGCCTGCAGGCGATGCGACGGTACCGGCATTGTCCGCATTGTGGATGAATCAACCTTAGTGCCGGACGAATCTCTGTCTATTGACGAAGGCGCGGTAGCCCCCTGGCAAACGCTGATGTGGTCGCTGATGAAAGATATTGCCCGCCAAATGGGTGTTCGCACCAACGTACCCTTCCGGGATCTGACCCCTCAGGAACGTGATATTGTATTCCATGGTCCTGCGGTGAAGAAAAACATCATCTATCAAAACAAAACCAGCGGTGCGGCCGGAGACATGGATTTTACATATTTCAATGCAATCTACACTGTAGAAAACGCCCTGGCTAAGGTCAAGGATGAAAACGGTATGAAACGTGTGGAAAAGTTTTTGAGACAGGATATTTGCCCGGACTGTAGCGGTACCCGGCTCAGCGAAGCTGCACGGGCGCCGAAACTGAAGAATATCTCTCTGGCAGAGGCTTGCACCATGCCTTTGTCCGAGTTAGTGGTTTGGGTTGCAGACGTTCCTATGTCCCTGCCGGCAGAAATGCGGCCCATGGCCGAGAGCATCTGTGAATCTTTCCAGAATGCGGCCAGACGTCTGATGGATCTTGGGCTCTCTTATCTCACTCTTGACCGTGCCGCTTCCACCCTCTCTACCGGAGAACGGCAGCGTATGCAGCTGGCACGGGCAGTGCGTAACCGCACCACCGGTATTTTGTATGTGCTGGACGAGCCGTCTATCGGTTTACACCCTTCAAATATGGAAGGACTCATCGGCGTAATGCACGACCTGGTTTCCGACGGAAACACTGTAGTTCTGGTCGATCATGATACCGGCGTTCTAAAAGAAGCGGACTGGCTCATTGAGATGGGGCCGAAAGCCGGAGCCGGGGGCGGCACCATCATTGCACAAGGAGCTTTGGAAACCTTCGCTGACAATCCCGTCTCTCAGATCGGCGGATTTCTCACGGGCAAAACCGTGATTGACGTGGGAAACCATATTCCGTCAGAGCAGATGTTTGAGCTTGGGCGCATCCATCTGTCCACCGGAGCCATTCATACGGTCAAGCCACTAGAAGTTGACTTCCCCAAAGGACGATTGACCGCTGTGACCGGGGTCTCCGGTTCCGGAAAAACAACACTGATCTTAGAAAGCCTGATTCCGGCTCTGGCAGCTGCAATTAAGGGGGAGAGGCAGCCGGAACACATCAGGAATATCTCTGCGGCAGGTATCGGACAGGTTAAACTGATTGATGCCACGCCCATTGGAATCAATGTGCGCTCCACAGTGGCAACCTACGCCGATATCCATGATGAGCTGCGCAAGGTGTTTGCCCGAACGCCGGATGCAAAGGAGCGGGGCTACAAAGCAGGCAGTTTCTCTTATAATACAGGCTCTCTTCGCTGTCCTGCCTGTGACGGTACCGGCGTGATCAGCCTGGATGTACAATTTTTGCCGGATGTCGAAATCCCCTGCCCGGATTGTGGCGGCTCCCGCTATAGCAAAGACGCCAGCCTGATCCGACGCATCCCCAAAGGAGGCGGACATGCCAACACCCTGCCTGAGCTGATGGATATGAGTGTAGACGAGGCTCTTGCCGCCTGTGCAGATCTGCCTTTGGTAGCCCGCCGGCTACAGGTATTGCAGGATCTGGGATTAGGCTACCTTACATTAGGTGAAGAGACGCCCAGCCTTTCCGGCGGTGAAGCCCAACGCCTGAAATTAGCCAGCGAAATGGGAAAGGGGCAATCGGATTCGGTATTCGTTTTTGATGAACCGACCATCGGACTGCATCCCCTTGATGTAAAAACGCTTCTGACCGTGTTTCAGAGGCTGATCCAAAATGGCGCCACGGTAATCGTCATTGAACATGATCTGGATGTGATCAAAAATGCAGATTATGTAATTGATATGGGACCGGACGGCGGTATCCATGGGGGAAAAATAGTGGCAACAGGTACGCCGCCAGAAATCTGTAAATGCAAAAACAGTAAAACCGGAAAATATTTGGCTTGCCTGCAACCAAAATCGACATAGCCGCATTCTGTGCAAAAGCCGAATATGGGAGAGATAGATATGGCAAAAAAATATTATGAAGCCTATGATGACAGATATAAAATCGCTCATGCGAAGGGAGTGAGCTGGCTAAGTGACCGGAATTCTCCCATTGTATTAAATACCATAAAAAAATACAGGTTGGATCAAAAAAATCCAATTCTTGAGATTGGTTGCGGTGAAGGGAGAGATGCAAAAGCTGTATTGGATAACGGATATAAACTTCTTGCCACGGATATATCTGAAGAAGCTATAGCGTATTGCCAAAAGAAGATGCCTTCCTATAAAAGTAGTTTTGAAGTTTTGGACTGCATCAATGATAGTCATGAAGGTCAATATGATTTCATCTACTCTATCGCAGTTATCCATATGCTTGTATTGAATGATGACAGAAATGCCTTCTACAGATTTTTTTATGAGCATTTGACAGAGAATGGAATTGCACTGATCTGCACTATGGGTGATGGTGAAGAAGAAACACAAAGTGATATTAACGATGCATTTAAGCTTTTTGAAAGGAACCATGAATCGGGTAAAATAATGGTGACCGGGACATCCTGTAGAAAAGTGTCTTTTTCAACTTTTGAGAAGGAAATCACTTCAAATCATTTGGAAATAGTAGAAAAAGGCATTACATCCGCGTTGCCGGATTTTGATTCACTCATGTTTGCCATATTAAAAAAAGCACGGAGATGATAAAATGAAAAACAATATTATTATTGCAGGGGTTCCAAGAGCCGGGAAAAGTACAATTTCTCACCGGCTGGCAGATCAGTACGGGTATCAGCATATCAGTATGGATTCGATTATAGCAGGATTTGAGAAGTGTTTCCCCGAAACAGGGGTGAATACTTATGCCGGATTGTCCTCTATGGATACTTTAAAATTAATCAGCGGCAAGATGGCGCCTTTTATCCGGGCAATGCTGGACAGCGGCGAATACGATGAGTTTCGCCCCGGCATGGTACTGGATATCTATCAGCTTTTGCCGGAGGATTATATGAAATATATTCATGGTGCCAATTGCGAAATTGTCTATCTGATTACATCGGACGTAACACCGGCAGAGCGGTTTGCCATCCAAAAGAGATATGATACCGAAAAAGATTATACCTTTTATAAATCGGATGAAGAACTTCAAGAGGGTGCAGTGTATATTGTTGAGCAAAGCATTTGCATGAAAGAACAGTGTCAAAAATACGGCTTGCCGTATTTTGAGACTGCAAGAGACAGGGAGCAGATATTCCGCCATTTTTTGCAGGGCTTCCATCTTCCATAATTAAGAAAACAGCCGGAGGATGTCTGGTATATCGGTGATCAGTACGAATGCGATGTGAAAGGTTCCTTAAATGCGGGACTGCTGCCGGTATGGTACATGGGGGCAATTGATCTGCCATATACAAAAGATAAAAATATTCTGACCATAACCACTTGGAGTGAAATAGCGCGGTATATGGAGGCATAGCGTATGCAGAGAACAGAAAATGTCGAATTAACAGTTTTATGTCTGATCCATCAAAAAGATAAATACCTTTTACAAAACAGATTAAAAGATGATTGGAAAGGTTTAACTTTACCCGGAGGACATATCGAAAAAAACGAATCCATTATAGATGCTGTTATTCGGGAAATGAAAGAGGAAACGGGGCTTGATATTCAAAATCCAAGATTATGCGGAATCAAGCAATTTCCCATAGAGAATGGACGGTACATTGTATTTTTATTTCATACAGACGAGTTTTTTGGAGAAGTAACATCATCAGAAGAGGGGGAGATGGTTTGGGTAAAAAAGTCAGAACTGCCAAAAATGAATATCGTAGATGACTTATTACCACTTCTTCGAGTAATGGAAGATGATAATTTAACGGAATTTCAATATGTAATTGAAAATAGTAAATGGAATGTGATTATAAAATGAGAACACTTATAAATTGCTTAAGGAGGCTGACAATATGATAAAATTTGATACAAAAAATCTTATATGGACAAGAGAACCGCAGGCTTATACCATAAGTAAAGATAAAATTGAAATCATCACAAACCCTCATACAGATCTGTGGCAGAGGACATATTATCATTTCAGGAATGACAATGCACCTGTATTACAAATGCGTACATCTGAAAAGTATTTTTCTTTCACGGTTAAAACAGAGTTTGAAAGTAAACATCGTTTTGACCAATGCGGTGTCGTGATGTATCTTGACAGTGATAATTGGTTAAAAGGTTCTATCGAATATGAGAACAATGATTTTCAGCATCTCGGCAGTGTGGTTACGAATCATGGATATTCCGACTGGGCAACCACAGAAATTCCTGCTGCCGTTAAATCTATGTGGTATCGCCTAAGCCGCAGGGAAGATGATTTCTGTATTGAGTGCTCTGAAGACGGAACTCATTTTTCACAAATGCGGGTATGCCATATGTGGGATGCAATCAATGATATTTGTTTTGGCGTATATGCCTGCAGTCCGGAGGATTCATCCTTTAAGGCAACATTTACACATATGGATATGACAGAGTGCAAATGGCTGGCGCATGACGGGCAGCAGCCGGATAAGGAATAAATTTAGCACAGATGAAATGGCTACGCATTTCCGCATAGCCATTTGCATCTCAGCTTCACTGGAACCCTTTAATCCAGAATCCCGGCAATCCCCTCGTCCTGCATAGCCTTAAGCTTTCCCACTGAGTCTGATTCATCCTCTTTGTATAGTAAACCCACTCTGTAACCTGAGTTATACGCCTTAACATTTTTAATATTATCATAATTAAAACAAGATGTCCGATAGACATCTGTTCTGTGCCGACCAACGTGGAATGAGGACAAAAAAACCTAAAATACATTATAATACAATATAAATCAGGCTGAAAAAATTGATTGAAATGCTTTCTTAATTTCTCGTAGCTGAACAGTAAGAATAGACAAATTTCAGTAACTATTCAGCCAGGACTTTGCACTTGCTGCAAAGTCCGTGAGAATGCGTGGATTTAGCCGAGAGTGAATCTGCCCCTCGCCGAAGGCGATTTTAAATGGGCAGATTCAGTAACTATGAAGCCGACGGCTGAATAGTTACAAATTTCATTATGAGATTTTGCGTGTTTATTGACATAATTCTCACAAAAACGTATAATAATATCAGAGATGGGAAACCATCATCAGGTGAGTTCCTACCAGATAGTGGAAAGCTTTATATTCAGGAGAGTTCCTGCCAAATAGTGGAAAACTTTATTAATCAGGAGATTCCCTGCCAGACAGTGGGAAACTTTAAAATCGAAGGGTGATCGCTATGATCGCCCTTTTCTTTGCAGGAGATACCAATGAATAAATTAGAATTATATGAAATATCCGAGGAATACATTTCGTATATCAGTACCGTTGAGAAAAATGTTTTTTCCACAAAAGAAAATGACCGGAACCATACAAGGAAATATCTGGGCATTGTATACAGCATTAATGGGTATAACTATTACATTCCCCTTTCCTCTCCAAAAAGTTCTGATTATCGGATGGAAAACGGAATACGGGAAATCCGCAGAAGTATCATTCCTATCATCCGCATCACTTCCCAATCCTCATCTGGAGAACTGGAATTAAAGGGAACTTTAAAACTAAACAATATGATTCCTGTTCCTGCATCGGAATTAACCCTATATGATATGGAACAGGAACCCGACTTATTCTACAAATCACTAATACATAAGGAAATGCTTTTTATCCGTAAAAATAAAAATAGGATCATCCAGAATGCCAAAATACTTTATAAACAGAAAAAGGGAAACAGCTCTGCTATCGGATACCTAAAAAGCACCGTTGATTTCTCATTACTTGAACAAATACATGATAAATTTATTGAGGAAAAGACTATTAGGAATTAATTCATATCAAAAAAGCCGAACTCTGCAAGGCGATGTTCTTGGGGAAATATCTGCACTGGCAACGGAGCTTCCTGCGCCAGAGGTCATCTGAGTAGACGGCACGCTTCTTCCGATAACGGCATTGCCGTCCTTTCATTCATGTTCTTTCCGTTGGTGCTTCTCCCAAAAAGGGATAAGCCAAACCGTTATAGCTGTCCTTTGGCTTATCCCTTGCACCCCTTGCTCCAAAAATGGATGATTTTTATAGGCTCAGAATCCCAGTGATCCCCTCATCCTGCATAGCCACCTCACGCTGATACGGACTCTCAAGCATGATGAGCTTTCCTTCCTGGCTACTCTTTTCAAAGGCAGTCATGATCTCCAGCACATGCAGGGTCTGCCTGACATCTGCCCTTAAGCCTCTGCCGGTGCGCAGGGCTTTCGCCATATCCGCCACTCCCAGCCCGCGGCTGTTTTCTTTGTAATCAAAGATCAGAGGAATCTCCCTGAAAACGCCCTCTTCCGGACGGAGTAATAATACCGGGCCTCCGAATCCATTGGGATCAGGCACCTTAAGGGTTCCCTTCGTGCCATAAATTTCAAGACAGGCAGAATTGTCATAATACACGTCAAAGGTTGTGGTGATGGTAACCACTGCCCCTTCCTCAAACTGCAGGATTCCGTTCACATGGGTGGGAACCTCCACCTGCACCCGCTGTCCATAGTGAGGCTTACTGGTAACGGTACGGGTTTCAAAGCTTTTAGAGGTGATTCCCGTCAGCCCCTGCACCCTGCCAAGCATATTGACCAGTGCGGTCAGATAATAGGGTCCCATATCCATCATAGGGCCGCCGCCATACTGATAATAAAATTCCGGTGCAGGATGCCAGCTTTCATGCCCATGGCAGATCATTCTGGCACATCCGCCGATGGGACGTCCGATAAAGCCGTCATCGATCAGCTTCCGACAGGTCTGTATCCCTGCTCCCAAGAAGGTGTCTGGTGCTCCGCCTAAAAGCAGTCCCTTCTCTCCGGCCAGCCGGACAAGCTCTTTTCCCTCCTCATAGGTTGCCGCCAGAGGCTTTTCACTGTACACATGCTTTCCTGCCAGTAACGCCGCTTTGGTAGTATCATAATGCTCAAAGGGTCTTGTGAGATTCAATACGATCTCGATTGCCGGATCTTTCAGAAGCTCTTCCATAGAAGAATAGGTTTTGCTGATTCCGTATTCCTTTTTTGCCGCTTCCATCTTTTCCGGGATCAGATCATAAATCCCTTCCACTTCTACCTCTTTAAATAATTCCGTGAGGTTTTTCAGGTAGATGCCGCTGATGGCGCCTAACCCTAAAATACCAACTTTCACTTTTTCCATATGGTTTCTCCTCGCTTAATACATCTTCGCCGTATTTTCAAACCTCTCTGTGGTCAATCCGTGCTCCAGCGCATACCGTTTCCCCTCTGCTGCCCAGCACATACCGCGCTCCATCAGCTTCTGCGCCTGTGGGAATTTCTCAAACACATCATCGTGATGTCCAAGAGAATTATAAAAAACTCTGCCGTTTCCCCAGAACTTGGTCCATGCCACCGGCATATCCACCTGCTTGTTGGAAATATGGTAGTAAGGCACTACAGGAAACCTGGTGGTAGCCAAAACCTCAACCGCAGGGTCCACATGCAGATAATAATGCTCACTGCAGACCTCGAAATCCTCCAGTCCCTCTACGATGGGGCTGGAGCCATGGTGGATATTTACCTGGTAACGCACTCCGTCTCCGCCCGGATGGCTGACCCACTGGCCGCCGGTCATAAACTGCCATTCCACGTCCTCACGGAAGGCATCGCACATACCGCCATGACAGCCTGCCAATCCGCAGCCTGCGGCCACTGCCTTCACAATATTTTCCCTGGCCTCCTGAGAAATACTTCCCATAGTCCAGCAGGGTACGATCAAATCCATCTCCATCAGATGCTCTCTGTCAAGTAACACTTCCTGATTGTCATGAATTTCACAGACATATCCATGCGCTTCCATAATCCCGGCAAATCTGGCCGCTACCTGCGCGGGCTCATGGCCGTCCCAGCCTCCCTGAAAAATCAGTACTTTTCTTTCCCGTTCCATTTGTAACCCTCTCCTTCTTCGTTTGATATATTTTCCGGATCATCCTGCAGGATAATTGTAATGATTCAGCCTTTGGCTTTATTGACTGAACAGTTACAGATTATTCCACGGAAGTTCCTTCTGATATTTACATCATAGCATGGCATGGGCTATAATGATTGTCATATCACCTGAAATTGTAGCCAAAAATTGCTATATTGAAGAGGTTTTAGGTATGCATCCCTTTTATGAAAACAAAGAAAGCGCTCTGCAAATTTTCCCCTCCCGGAATCTGGAGTTTCCGGAGCATCTGCACAGTCATACAGAAATTTTGTTTGTGCGGGAAGGACGTATTCTGGTAAATATAATGGACAGATCCAGAGAACTGGAAAAAGGAGACTGTACTGTCATTTTTCCACAGGAAATACACAGCTATCGCTCTCTGGAAGAGAGCCTGGGATGGCTGCTGATCTTCGGTGATTCTCTGGCAGGTCCCTATCTGCGGTCTCTGCAGGAATACAGCCCGAAGAATCCTTTTTTGTCCGCTGGTGAGCTGCATAAGGATGCGGCTCTGGCTTTTGAACGGTTGCATGAAATTTCCTGCCTTCCCGGCGGTTTTCCCACTGGGGCAGAGCACAGACAAAGCTCTGTGATGCCGGATCATCACGCCCTTTCCTTTGCCTGGGTTCAGGTTTTGCTGGCAAACACTGTACCCCTTTTATCCCTGCAAAAAAACCAGGCGGAAAGCATGGATCTTACTTACCGCCTGGTGCATTATATCATGGAGCATTTCCGGGAGCCCCTGACTCTCGACCTGCTCGCAAAGGAGCTTCACGTGAACAAATACTATCTTTCCCACATTTTTTCCAAACGTCTGCACATGAATTTCCGGCAATACTTAAACCGGATCCGATTAGAACACGCCCTGCAGCTGATCCGTTCCACCAGAGAGCCCCTGACCAGCGTGTGGGAAAACGCAGGCTTTAACAGCCAGCGGAGCTTCAACCGGATTTTTCAGGAGGTTCTGGGCATGACGCCTTTGGAATACCGGAATTCTTTATAAAAGTATTTATTTTCCACTGTACGCCTCGTCCACAGCCACATCCCCAGCCCGATCGTCCACTGCATAGAAGCTGCGCCTCTCATTCATTACCTCCCTCAGGGATTCGATCCGCCGCTCAAGCGCGCTGCAAATCAGCATGTGTACATCCTTTACTTACCTTGCCAGCCACCCGCCGTCTACTGCCAGCGTAAATCCGTTGACATAGGAAGAAGCCTCGGAGGCAAGGAAGATAGCCGCCCCCATCAGATCCTCCGGCGTCCCCCAGCGTCCTGCGGGAATGCGGGAGAGAATCTCTTCGCTCCGCTGATCATCTGACCGGAGATTTGCCGTATTATTGGTGGCCATATAACCGGGGGCAATAGCGTTTACATTGATATGATGCCCACTCCACTCATTGGCAAGGGCCCTGGTGATCCCCACCACCGCGCTTTTGCTGGCGGCATAGGAAGGCACCCGGATCCCTCCCTGAAAGCTGAGCATGGAGGCAATGTTGATGATCTTTCCGCCCTTTTGATCCTGCATCCATTCCCTGGCAAAGGCCTGGCTTAAGAAAAATACCATTTTCTGGTTCACCGTGATGACGGCGTCCCAATCCTCCTCTGTCACCTCCGCCGCATCACATCTCTTGATGATGCCGGCATTATTGAACAGAATATCCACACGTCCAAAGGCAGCATTTGCTTCGGTTACAATGCGCGGAATCACCGAAAAGTCCGAAAGATCCGCACGGATTTCCTCAAACCGTCCCGAAACTGCGGCAATCTTCTCCGCGGTCTCCTGACAGCTTCTGCGGGCAACGCCGATCACATTTGCCCCTGCCTGAGCATAAGCAACACAGACTCCCTGTCCCAAACCAGTGTTAGCGCCGGTTACCAGCGCCGTCTTTCCCTCCAATGAAAACATATCCAGATAGCTATTTGCCATACCGCATCCCCTCCTGTGTTTTTGTTTAATAGTATACACTACTCATCAAGAGACTGTCCTGTATATTCCGAAATCTTTTCAAATAAGTTGTCTGTCCGATCTTCTTCACTAGCTTCATTAAATCCTCACAAAATACCGGATCACCAGGATCCGATTCGGGCAATCTCATAAATCCGGCCGCCGAACCTCTCTTCTATTGAAACCGGAAAGCCTTCCCATTCCAGCTGTTTTCCGGACATCTGCAAAAGCTCACTTCCATCCATATCCAGAACCCGGTACATTGCGTCCTCCGGCAGTCCATCCACACATACTTTTCTTGTCTCCTCTGCGCCGCCATGGCGGAAGAAGCCTATGATACCACCCGAAAAAGTATCCCTGTTGATCCTGGCAAACCCGTCGCAACCTCCCGTCGCGGGCTCAAAATATCCGGGCAGGTCCTGCCTGTAGCCCATGATCCGGTATTTCTCCTCCATCTTCATAAGCCAGTCCGCATATCTGCGGAACACCCTCCGATCTTCCTCCGGAACCTTTCTCGGGTCACCGCATAAGATCGGCAGTGCGCCGGCCAAAGAGCGGAGGTGATTTTCATATCCCTCATCCTGCATCTGGGCGTTACCGATCACAAGCGAGGTGGCAGGCATCGCCGGAGAACGCCACCAGGCCATCTGTCTGATCCGAAGATCTGTCTTTGCCCCTTTTTCTCCGTCAAAATTAGACAGCCAGTTCCCCTCCGCATGCTTCAGCATTGCGTAATCGATCAGCTGCAGACCGCCCATGGTCTCAAAGGTACAATCAATAAACAGCTTTTCTCTTCCCTCATGAAGCTTATCGAAAACTTCCCACATTCTGTTATAGTTCACCCACATCGATTCTTCACGGTCTCTATGTCCCGGATGGTTATCCGCATAGCAGCCTGCTTCTTCTCCTGTATAGCGGTACGGACTCGAAACCACTGAAAAATCCAACTTTAAGTACTCGAATCCATACTCATCCACCAATCGTTCCAGCACCCGGGTAATATATTCCGCCCAGCCGGTAGAAAAACAGGCTGTAAGTTTATTGTCCGCATCGATTACCAGCGAAATATCCTTTCCTCTCTTATCCTTCAAAAACCACTCCGGATGCTCTTTATATACTTTGCTCTCCGGTGAGGCGGTGCCGATACTGACCCAAAGGCCTGCTTTCATTCCCAGTGATTTAATATGATCTACCACCGGTTTTAACCCATTCGGGAATTTTACCGGATGGGCTCCCCAGTCGCCATAACAATCCTGCCAGCCATCGTCAATGACATATTCCCTGATGCCGGCTGTGGCTGCGGCTTCGGCTGTTTCCATCACCAGCTGTTCGGATATATCGCATTCAAATGGTTCCCAGGTATTGTATACGCATACCGGCTTTTCCGCTATTTTATCGATACAAAATCCCATATATTTGCGTTCATAATCAGGCAGCATATGATTCAGGACCTTATGGATATCCTTTTGTCCGCCGTAAACTCCTGTAAACACCTCCGGCACATGAAAAATCTCCCCGGGCTTTAAATATTTCCGGAAAGGGAACTCTTCGTCATGATGGGTCAGCCCCAGAGTGATCTCTCTTCCTCTGGACCATACGGAAGCTCCTTTTAGTACCCCCGGCGCTTCATTCCCCAACACAATCCCTGCTTCCCATTCCGGATGGTGGACAATGATCAGACTATCCTGCAGATTTCCTCTGTAAGGGCCGATGGATTTTTTTCTTCCGTAATCGCTGTAGATCCAACTGAAGGTTGGTGCGGAATATTCTACAATCGCCATTTTTTCCACATCCACAGATTCCAGTATTTTCTCCACATCTGTACAGTTTTGTATTTTCAGGCTCTTGCGGATAAAGGGTGATTCCGGATACCAGATATAGGTCAGCCATACTCTTACGCTTCCATCTGATGCTTCTAAAGAGACGGTTACGCCTTCTCCCTCTTCCAGACCCTCCACCGGCGTGATCCCCACCTGTTTCCATGTAGAAGCGCCTGTATACCTCACGCCGCTCAGCAGGAAGGAGAACTCCTCGCTGACCGGTTCCAGGAAACCAAACTCTCCGTCGTGAGGACGATATTCCTCCAAAAGATATTGCCCGTTTATCTCCGGCAGCCGGATCTTCCGTATAAACAATCCGTTTGTCATAAGCAGTTTGCCTGCTTCGGCTTTATATCCCATCCTTTATCCTATCCTCCCAGCGTTTTGCTCCTTCTTCTCAGACCGATACTGGTAAAGCCCATAGCTGAACGCCCCCGGCAGCTTAAATACCGCCCTGCCTTCCGCATCCGCCTCTGCCGACAGCTGCTCTGTACATCCCAGAATCCCCTCCAGCTTCAGCCTGCAGTCCGACAGCCCACGCAGCCTGTATCTGTGGCTCTCCTTTTGATTGTTTTCCCGGATGAGCAACAAATATCCTTCCTCCTCTGTTTTGACTGACTGAAATCCTGTCCACGCCGTGCCGTCCGGTTCTTCCCCTATGGGAAGAACATATCCTGACAAGAGCTCGTTCTGTACCTTCCTGTACTGTGGAATGATTCTCTCAAGCACCTGTGCCTCCGCCTCACTTAGTCCGGTCAGCTCCATCCAGGCAAGAGGATTGGCGCACATTGTCACTGCAAAGGCGTATTCCATGCCGCATGCAGCGGGAGATAGCGGATCCCCTTCATACAGCTCCTGATTATGGGCCACATTCAAAAATTCCATCTGTAGCCGGCAGGAAGGCATGTATTCCGAAAGCATCCAAAGATTCCGCAGTGTCCGGTGGGGATAATAATTCTGCCACTTCCCGAATCTTCCGGTAAAGCGGTTCTCCACAAACAGGGAACCGTAATGGATCCTGCCATAATAGCCGCTTCGGGTTTCTGCCGTCACATCCATATTGAAGAATACCCTGCCCTCTGTTTCTGTCAGCACCTTTCTTAACAGCTTTGTGAGATTTTCCTCCGACACCTTGGAGGTCAGCTTCACGCCATCCATCTTAAAGGCTGCGATCCCATACCGGCGGTGCAGCTCCACCAATGTCTCGCTGTCCTTTTCCCAATTGGCAAACTCATCGGAGGAATCCGGCGAAAACCACAGTCCCAGTCCCACGCCCTTGCTTTTAGCCAATGCAGCCACCGGCTCTAATCCGTTGGGAAAACGAATGGGATTCACCTTCCAGAAATCGGCGTCTGCCGCATAATAGCCGTTCCAGACGCCGCCGGGGTTCACGGAATTGGCGCTGGTTCCCGCCTGCCAGCCGTCATCGATCTGATAGAGCGTGATCCCCAGCCTTCCGGCCTGCTCTATCTCATCCAGCAAAAACTTTTCCTCCAGCCTGCCGTCGCAGGACTGGTCTCCCCAGGTATTGGACATCACGAATGCGTCCTTCCCGGGAGAAAACCTGTGCAGCGCTCTGTGATAGTCCTGCAATGCCAGACTTGCCTTCTCCTCATCGCCATCCCAGAAAACCACACTGCTTCCATAGGCAGTCAGTTCTCCTGCCCTGCGGCACTCTGCCTGATCAAATCCCCAGCCTACGGTAAAGATACTGTCCCCTTTCACATAAAAGTCCGCCTTTGTATTCCCCTGATACGCCAGAGGCGTAGGCCCTTCCTTGATAAAGATCAATCCCTCCCCGGCCAGCGGATCCTGTACAAACAATAAGTTCCCGTTGATATACCGGCTTTCCCTCCGGCTAATGATCCCGTGGTCGGTATGTACCAGATTATCATAGTCATCGGTTCTGTCCACAAAGGAAACACTTTTCCACTTACAGTGCAGCGGCGCCAAAGGAAACGCGTCCTGGTAATCTCCCTTCTGCTCCGGTGAATAGAACCAGCTTCCCTGCACGGAGCTCTCTCTCCGATCCGCTCCCTGTCTGCAAAGCTCCCCGGATCTTTCCAAATCCGCATCGTCCTTCCATATCACCTGCAGATTGGAACTCAGGGCGGCAAGCTTCGGATATACTCTGTGGATCCACTGAACCTCACAGTTCTCATACTCCAGGATCACCACTGCCCTTAGGTGCTCCTGTCCGATTTTGCAGTCGTCATCCCGTCCTGCTTCCATTCTGATGCTGCGCGGCTTCCCTGACAGAAAATCCTCATGGAAAAAGGCGTTTCTTTCCTTCCGGTCCTCGAGCCAATCCGCATCCTTCCCGCAATCCAGCCATTCCTTTGCTGTCTTTTTATTTCTCAGCGAACAGACTGCCGGAATGTTCCCGTCCATACGCCAGCTTCGTTCCACCAGATCATTTCCGATCCGGAAGCTTCCCATTTCCAGTACCGCGTAACAGTCCTGAAAGAAATATTCTGTTTTTTTCATCCTTCTCTCCTTTTTCTATCATGGCTCTTTCTAAACCGAATATGATTTTATATATCAACCGCTGTCATGCCTTCGGGACTATTAATAAAAATCCGGCATATTCCCCGTGATCGTCAGCATCCCCAGTAAGGCCAGAGTATCCTGATAATAATCGCCGGGCCACTCCAGCATGGGTTCCTGTCTGCTCAGATACTCATAGGATCTGTCCAGCAGTTCCTGTGTGGATGCATCCACCATAGCAGCAGGCGCCATCATCCCCACAATATTACGGGGAGAGAAGCTCATTGATACAGACTCCCCTGAAAGCGCAAACCCTGCACTGACCCGGTCAAAGTCCCAATCCAGACTTTCCATATACTTTGAAAACCATACCGCATTCCGGTGCGGATAATCATGAGCCAGTCCTGTTTCATCCCTTCCGTTCCATAAGTAGTCCAGGGCTATCCGCCATGGAACCCTGCAGGAATCATAGCTGAATACATAAGGCTTCCCGCCTCCGGGACCAAAGGTGTCCAGATGAAACACGAAAGGAGCCAGCCCTGTGTCCGGATTCAGCTGATAAAAATAGTTAAATAAGCGATATGTTGCATCCAGAGCCTTTTTCCATTCGACGTCCCCCGTCACCTCTGCAAACAGCCGCTCGTACGCCGGCATCTGATAGGAGGACATGGTATAATCCCATGAAAGTCCATCCGGATTATTCAGCTGCGCCCTGGCGATCAGATATTGGGGTTTATTGACCGCATATGTCATCAGATGACTAATCAGCGCCTTCCCTTCCTCCAGATAGCAGATTTCTCCGTCACTACCCCATTGCCGGTGAGCCATCAAAAGCGCAAAGGCTGCGTCAAGATCCCCGTCCGGCGCCACGTGCTCACTCAGATCCTTTCCGTTTCGATCCGCTTCCCATCTCATCAGACCGCATTCCGGCAGGCTGTGATTTTTGTAGTACCGGAAAATGCCGTCGAATTCCTCGTGGGCATGGTTCTGTCCGTTGGCCATATATACGGACAAAAGCATTCCATATCCGATTCCCTCCGAGCAGCCTCCAAACTCATAGCGGTTTCCTCCGGATACCCGCAGTTCTCCCTCCCTGCAGCCCTCCTTTGTCAGATAAAGCGCCTTCCAGCTTTCATACATACGCCAAAGGGCCTGATCCATTTTATCCTGATCATGGTTCGGCAAAATTCCATGCTTATATCCTCTCCTCTGGGGGAAAGGATATTTTTCGTTTCCTTCCGTCATCATCGAAATTCCTCCCGGTAAGCTCTTCCGTACCACATAGGCCAATTTATCAAATGCCGACTCTCTTTATGAGTCAGCTTATGAAAAAGGACCGAAAGCAAATTTCTTCACCCTCGGTCCTTTCGCTTTTCTATCTACTGTGCTGCATAAAATTCGTCTAACTGTCTGTTCACTTCCTCGATGATCTTATCAATCCCTGCATCCTTTACTTTTTGTCTCAGCTCAGGAAGGGCTGTTTCCGGATCCGATACGCCGAAGTCCAGAGGAAGCTTGTACTCTGTCAGTACATTGGCAACTGCCGCACACTCTGCCGCCACTGAGGAGTCATCAAAAATGAAGGCTGCCAACGGAGAATAGATGGCGCTGCTTTCATAGCTGTCGAATTCCTCTATTACTCTCGGATCATTTGATGCATCCTTATACATAAACTTTTCTACCTGTGTTCCCATTCCCAGATTACGCAATCCCAGTGTGGACGGATCTACGCCCTCGGGCGTTATCTTGCATCCATTCTCGTCCACTGCATAAGTCGTTCCCTCAATGCCGTAATACATTGCCTTGAAGACCTCTTCATCCTGATTGATCAGCTCAAGGTACGCCATTGCACGCTCGGGATTTTTGGAATTGATACCGATCGCCATACCGTTATTGGTAGGAGAAACCTTGATATAGGATCCTCTGTCAAAATTTGTCATTCCGATTTCCCAGTCAGGATTGTTTGTTGTGGTCTTCTGGTGAGTCTGAAGAGCGTTGGATTTGTTTCCGATCGTGATCGCTGACTGTCCTGCGTCAAAGGCCTCTGCTAATGTTCTGGTCTCCGACAGCACATTTCTGGACCAGTAGCCCTTCTGATAATATTCCCTGTTTCTTGTTACAAACTCTTCATATTCCGGAGTTTCCAAAACGTTGAACGCCTTGCTTCCTGCCTCGTCCTTACATGCAACTATACTTTGTGCTGCTGAATTACTTTTTCCTGCCGGGATCTGAGCCCAGTCATTTTCTGTCATCAACAGCATATAAATAAAGATCTGAGGACCGGTTGCCAGAGGGAACATGTCAGGCTCGTTTTCCTTGATCGCTTCCATATAAACTCCCAGAGATTCCCAGTCCGTGATCTCCGGCACATCATATTTCTTGCGCAGATCCTCTCTCCACATGGTCACATAGGTGGTGTAATCGGTTGTGGGAGAGGGCACCATATAAAGCTTGCCCTCCACCAACGCCGTATCCAGCGCACCGTTTTCCTTAAGCTCTGCATAGGTTTTGGGCGCATAGGCAGGCATCAGCTCAGAAAGCTCCATAAAGGGTCCCTTAAGGGCTTCTGTCGCATAATTCATCCAGTTTGCCACATATACCAGATCATAGGCTTCCCCGCTGGCGTAGATCAGCGGCATTTTTTCCTTATACTCTCCCCAGGAAACCATAACCGGTTTGATGGTGGCGTTGATCTTTTCCTTCAGCATTGCGTTGAGATTGGCCAGCGCATCATCTGCGTAGATGCCCCCTTCATCTCCGATACAGTACATCACCAGCTCCACTTCCTTATCGAAGCTTACCTGCTCTGCCGCTCCATCGCTGTCGGCCTCTGCATCATTTCCTGCTTCCGTACTCTCTTCTCCTGCTGCATCGCTCTCTGCCGCGGTACTCTCTGATGCCGTGTTCTCTTTCTCCGCAGGCGCTGCTGTGCTGCCACACCCTGCAAGCATTGATACACACAGTGATAATGCTGTCAGCAATCCTATCCATTTGTTCCTTCTCATTTCTTTACCTCCATTTGTTTTGATATTTAAGCCCATAAGAGAATTCCTTCTCCTTGCTTACTACTATAAGTACAACTTTGCTACATATCCAGTCAAAATAAGATACATTCCGGCATTCTTCCGGTTTTATAGTATCATCCTTTGACTGCTCCTACCGTGATACCCTTTACAAAATAACGCTGTACAAAGGGATACAGAAGCAGGATCGGGCCGGTGGTCACCACTGCCATTGCCATACGGAAGGTCTCCGACGGAAGATCCACCATTGCCGTGCCGCTCTGCATTGCCGCCTCCTTGAGTACCTGGATATTGGAAAACATCTGATATAACAGATACTGCAGCGGATACAGGGAAGAGCTGTTAATATACAGCTTGGCGTTCGCCCAGTTATTCCAGTATCCCAGTGCGATAAACAGCCCGATGGTTGCAAGCCCGGCCTTGGAAAGGGGCAGATAAAGCCGGGTGAATATTACGAAATCGTTGGCCCCGTCCAGCTTGGCCGACTCCATAATGGAGTCCGGAATATCCTTCATGAAATTACGCATCATAAAAATGTTCCATGCGCCCAGAAGTCCCGGCAGGATCAGCGCTCCTAAGGTGTCCTTCAGCTGCAGACCGTTTACGATCAGCAGATAGCCGGGAAGCAGACCGCCGCTGAAGATGGACGGAAAATAAAAGAACATCGCGATCTGATCTCTGTATTTAAAATCCCTGCGCATCAGCACGAAGGCTGCCATGGTGGTCAGAAACAGGCTGACTCCTGTGCCCACGACCGTGATCAGGATCGTTACGCCATAGGATCTGAATATCTTTTCGGGAATCTTGAATACCATTCTGTAGGATTCAAGAGAAAACTCTTTGGGCCAGAAAGCAAAGCCGTTTCTGATAACCTCGCTTTCTGCTGTAAAAGAGCCGATCACGATCAGCCAGAACGGAATGAAGCATATGATCGCAGTCGCAATGGAAATGACATACGCAATAGTTTTTACCCCATATTCACTTTTGTATGTTTTCATATCTGCCTCCTTTTAAAATAATGCATAGTCCGGGTTCAGCTTCTTTACCACATAGTTGACGGTCACGATCAGCACAAATCCAAAGAAGGACTGATACAGGCCGGCCGCCGTTGCAAGACCGGGATCAAAGCTTGTGGTTGTCATACGGAACACATAAGTATCGATGATATCCGTTACCGGGTAGAGGGTTCCGTTGGCTCCGATGATCTGATAGAACAGCTCGAACTGCCCCTTCATGATCTTTCCCACCCCAAACAATGTAAGGATGATCATGGTAGGCTTCAGCAGAGGCAGGGTGATATAGCGGATCTGCTGGAACCTGGTTGCACCGTCCACACGGGCCGCCTCATAAAACTCACTGCTGATCCCTGTAATCGTGGCCATGTAAACCACAACGCCGTACCCCAGCCCCTTCCAGATATGAAAGAATAACAGGATAAAGATCCAGATGTACATATTGCCGTAAACATCGTACCTCTCCATCCCCAGCGACACCAGGATATTGTTCAGCGTTCCCCGTTCATAGTTGAAGATGTTATATACAAAGGCCCCCAGCAAAACTGCCGATACAAAATAAGGCAAAAACATCATGGTCTGAGACAGCTTCTTACAGATCTTACTGCCGATTTCATTTAACATAATGGCAATTCCCACCTGAGTGACCAGATCCAATATAATGAATGCAATATTATACAGAACCGTATTTCTGGTTACCCGCCACAGTGTTCCGGACTTATACAGGAATTCAAAGTTCGCCCAGCCGACCCACGGACTCCCGAAAATCCCCTGTCCATAGTTATAATCCTTAAAGGCCAGCATGATACCGCCCATGGGTATGTAGCAGAAAATAATGAAATAGACTATGGCTGGCAGCAACATGAGAAACAATAATTTTCTTCTGTGCACTTCTTTTAAAATATTTTTCACCGGGTTTTTCTCTGACTGCATGCCGGAAGGGACTGCAGTCTTTGCTTTTTGCTTTTTCTCCATATGCAAAGCTTCCTTTCTCTGAAATTTGATCCGGCAGTGTGTTTTCATTCACGCTCGCCTCATTTGTCCAAATCTTAGCATCTCCTCCCTCTCTTCGTGTAGTCAAAATGCGCGATTCTTACCGGATTGCAGATTTTTATAATCCTGCCAGGAACCCATTTCTCCTATAATTTGAATACTTTTGGCTCATGCCCTGGATTTTGACTATCCTCTGTTTCCCTTCTCTTCCATAATAAAGGAAGCTATAGGTTACGGACACGGTTCCGGAAAGGAGACTCTTTATGATGACGCCTACTGAGCACGCATTATACACCATAGAATTTATCAATACCTACCGCAGCTACCCTGCGGATCAGAAAGCCCTGCGGGAAGCCGCCTGTCTCAGGCTGCAGTTTACACACTGCCTGTCAGAGCCCGAAGCAGACGAGCTGCTCTTCGGAAAATATGAAGTTCCCTGCGTCGGCTTCGCCATGCAGGAGAGCGGTATGGGCTACTATTTCAATAAGAATATTTACCGGAAGCTTAGCCGTCAGCTTCCGGAGGATTTAAAGCTGCTTCTGGAATCTTATCTGGAAGACTGGGAGAAGGAGACCGGCCAGTGGCAGCTCATAAACGCAATGCCTGCTTCCATGACTGCAGTGATTCCCAACGACCACTTTGCTTCCGAATCCCACCCGGCTTTCTGGCTCTGCCGTATGGCCAGCACACAGATGGATTTTGACAGGCTGCTGCAATCGGGACTGCCGGGACTTTCCGCACAGATCAGGAACGCGCGGCAAGGCGCCCCTGATCCTGAGAGCAGCAGTCTCTATCAAGGCATGGAGCTTTTTCTTGTGACGGTCCAGGAAATCCTGCTGCACTGCCGCCGCAGGATCCTGTCCGGTTCCCATCCCCATAAAGACCTTATGGCGGATACGCTGCTTCACCTGGTCCACAATAAGCCGGAAAGCCTTTATCAGGCAGTCCAGCTCATGTATCTGTATACCGTCATTTCGGGTTCCTACAATTACGGACGGATGGATGAATATCTGGGTGATTTCTATGTGAGGGATCTGCATAACGGCGTCCTCACCCAAAAACAGGCCGCAGCCATCTTTGCCTCTCTCTGGGGCATGATGAACCACCGCCAAAACATCTGGGACGGACGGGTGATCATCGGCGGACGGGGAAGGCGGAACGAGGAAAACGCCAACGCTCTGGCCCTCCTTCTGATCCAGGTGACAGGCCAGGTGCGGGATGTCCTGCCACAGCTGACCCTGCGCTTTTATAAAGGCCAAAGCCCTGAGCTATGGAATGCGGCGCTTGCCCTCATCGGCTCCGGTTATGTCTATCCCATGCTTTATAACGATGATGTGAATATTCCCAATGTGAAACAAAACCTTCATGTTTCCCAAAGCGAGGCGGAGCAGTATGTCCCCTTTGGCTGTGGCGAATATATCATTAACCATCGTTCCGTGGGCACTCCCAGTGATATCGTCAATCTTTTAAAGGTGCTGGAGATCACTTTGTTTAACGGCAGAGACCTTATCACCGGCAAAATATCAGGTCTCCAAACCGGAAATTTTGCTGCGTTTGACAGCTTTGACGCCTTTTTTGACGCCTACTGCCTCCAGCTGGAGCGATATGTCACTGTCCAGGCCGCACACCAGGCTCTGGAATACCGGGTGGCTTCGGCACACTCTCCCTTTTTGGCTGCCAGTATTCTGTATGATGACTGTCTGTTAAAGGGTAAAGCTGTTTTTGACGGAGGCGCCCATTACACCGGCGCCACCTATGAAACCTACGGGAATATCAACACGGCAGATTCTCTCACTGCCATAAAACGTCTGGTTTTTGAAGAAAAAAAGATCAGCCCAAGGAAGCTGCTCCTTATGCTGGAACGTAATTTTGAAGGCTTTGAGGAGGAACGCGGTCTGCTTTTGTCCGCGCCGAAATACGGCAACGATGATCCTGAGGCAGACGCCATAGCGGCAAAGGTACAAAATCATGTCTGCCACGCCGTCAGCAGTACTGCAACGGAGAACGGACTTCACACCCATCTGGTGGTGGTCATCAACAATTCCGCCAATACCTCCATGGGAAAATACACCGGTGCCTCCGCAGACGGACGGAAAGCCGGAGAACCCATGGCAAACGCCAACAACCCCTCCGGCGGCAGCGACACCAACGGCCTGACCGCTCTGTTAAACTCCCTTGCCTCTTTCCCTCAGAAGGAAATGGCAGGCTCCGTCCAGAATCTGAAGCTGTCAAAGGATCTGTTTACCCGGTATCCCCAAAAAACAGACGCCCTGCTGCGGGTCTACTTTTTAAAGGGCGGCAGCCAGCTCATGCTGAATGTGGTAGGACGGGAGGATTTGGAACGCGCCATCATAGAACCTGAAAAATACAAAAATCTGATCGTACGTGTGGGAGGCTTCTGCGCACGCTTCGTGGAGCTGGAGCCCATGGTTCAGAAGGAAATCCTCTCACGTACGCTGTATTAAAAGAAAGGATAAAGCATATGGTGGGAATGATTTTTGACATACAGCGGTTTTGTGTGGATGACGGTCCCGGCATCCGCACCACCGTGTTTTTTAAGGGCTGTCCCTTAAACTGCCTCTGGTGCCACAATCCGGAATCCAAAAAATCCGTCATGGAGCAATATTCCGATACCGGAGAAACCATCGGTTACCACGCCTCCCCGGAAGAAATCCTGGCAGTGGTCCTGAAGGACCGGGACTATTTTGCCGCATCCGGAGGCGGTATGACCCTGTCCGGCGGCGAACCGCTGCTGCAGGGAGCCTTTGCCGCGGAGCTTCTTTCTCTGGCAAAGACCGCAGGTCTCCATACCTGCGTGGAAACCTGCGGCTTTGTCTCTCAGGAAATACTGAGGGAAATCCTTCCTTATACGGATCTGTTTTTATATGACATCAAAGCAGCGCCAGATATGCATCTGCGTTATACCGGTCAGGAGAGCGGCAGGATCCTGGATAATCTGGACTTTTTATACCGCCAGAAGGCCCCAATCTGCCTGCGCTGCCCGATCATCCCGGGCGTAAATGACACCGGGGAACATTTTTCATTTCTCTCTTCCCTGCAAAAGCAGTATCCCCGTATCCTCGGTATGGAGCTCATGCCCTATCACAATATGGGGGTCGGGAAAGCAAAAAGGCTGGGAGAACCCGAGCCTTTTTACCGTGAAAATCCCTCTCCTGATCAGATCAGAGACTGGAGGGAAATGCTGTCATAAAATATCAGAGCATACTGCAGGGGATCAGACTCCTCTCTGCGATCAGAACAGGGGAATCATACACCGGGATCTTCCGGAACCTGTCGATGGTTCCTTCCCGCCCCTTCTGATCCGCCGGGATCTCATACACGCCGCCGGTGAGCACATCCACCAATACCGGGTCTTCGAATCCGCTTTTCCCGAAGGCAAAATCCGAAAAGGTTACTTTCGACTCATCTTCCGGAATACTGTCGTCCCTCCAGATAGTATAGATCCTCTTCTTTGATTCCTTATGCTGATACCCATACACCGCTATGCTCCGATCCGTACTGATCCAGTATCTGTTTCCGTCATCCTCTGTAAGATTGTTGGTATAAGAAGCATTCCTGATCCGCTCCAGGCTGTCATCAAATACAGCCGTCACATTCTGCACTGCGTAATACGCCTGTTTACATCCGGTTACCTGATTTTGGGCGTTTGTCCTCAAAAGCCCCTTTACATTTTTCTTTTGGATCGGTCCGTTCCCTTTGTACTGCATTTCTGCAATACTGAAAATGCTGCACTGGATATCGTTTCCCAGATTCTCAAGCATTCTCCTCACATCCCACTTTGCCTGGGAGGTTTCCGTCCAGTCATAGTCTGCCAAAGCCCCTCCTGCATTTCCTTCCGAGGGCGCGCCGTTTTCTCCCTGCCGCAGGATCAGACCCGGCGCATACTTCTCCACAACCTGTCTCAATTTATATACTGCAAGCTTATTTCCGTCCGGATTATAGGCATAATCATGGTAGGTCACATTGTGGAATAAGCCGCAGGCATTCTGCCCCTTCAGATACCGGAAAAACCGCTCCACATAATCAATATCCATATGCCCCAGCGCCAGCGCCGAAATTCTGGCCTCTGGCTGGATCCTTTTTATGATCCGCGCCGTCCGGATATTAAAATCAGCAGTGATCTCCGGGGTGTTCACCTTATTGTCGCCAAAATTGGGTTCGTTCCACACCTCCCATTCAAATACCTTATCTGCATATCTGGCAACCATTTGCTCCACCCATCTCTCATACGCCGCCAGTCCGGCTTCAGACAAGGGCATTCCGGCTCCCAGATTTTCCCCGCCTGCCCCGGGATAGATGGGATTTCCGTAGCCGGTCTGCAGCCAGGGCCGTAAACCTCTGCCTACCGCGTCCTCTATGATATGATCCAGCCACTGCCAGTCGTAGATCCCCCGGGCCTTTTCCGTCTTTGCCCAGCCCCCCTGAAGCCGCAGGGTTTTGATCCCCAACGGGCAAAGATACTCCTTATACTGATCATAATCCGCATAATCCCGGTCCAGGGTCTCACATCCCAAAAACCAGTTGGAATCCTTTATTTCCGCGGCGTTCCTTGCCGCTATCTTTCCCATCTGTCTGTAAGGAAATATAGCCTTCATTTTTCCCTCATTTCTACGCCGTTTTTTCGCGTATACATTCCTTTTTTTGTTTTACTCCGCTTCCAGTCCTTCTAACAATCCCTTCAGATATCCCAGCGCATACAGTCTGCCCAGGGATGTATAGCCGGAATTTTCTGTTTCCCCTGCCATGGAGGGCACGTGATCCACCCGGATCGGCACGTCGACGCCGCATTTTTGGTAAAATCCGAGAATTTTCCCCATGGGGATATCGCCGTTGTCATGAAAGGTCTCCCGGAAATGATACCGGCTGCCTGTGACATTTCTGAAATGGACAAAGAAAATCTTTTCTCTCATCTCGGAGATGACCGAAAACAGGTCTTCTCCCATCACCTGATAACAGGCCTGACACAGGGTGATCCCCAGGTGGTCGCTATTACCAATGGCCATTGCCTTTTTGATATTTTCATGACTGATCATGATCCGGGATACCTTTCCAAGACAGGGAACCGGCGGATCGTCGGGATGAAGGGCCAGACGGATATCATACCGCTCTGCATAGGGTAGCACGGCTTTGATGAAATAAGTATAATTATCCCAAAGCTGGTTTTGGGTGATCTCTGCCCCATTTTCCTCATACCTGCCGGCGTCAAAGCCGGTCACCAGTGCGCCTCCTCTTTCCTCTATGGCGTAATCTGTACGATACCATCCCACATGGGCCATGAAGTTAAAGCAAATGGTACGGATATCCAGCCGGTCCATAATTGCCAGCATTTTGATCACCTTTTCGATGGATTCGTCTCTCTTTTCGTCCCCCGCTTTAATGTGGTCATGGAGTGCGTTGGGCATGGGCTCCACCACCAGCGGCCTGATCCCGAACTCCATAAACCTTTGATATACTCCCTGCCAATGGGACAGATCGCAGAGGTCAAACTCCGGCTCCTCCGGCAGACGGATGACGCCGTGGTTAACGCCGCACTGCTTTGCATAATCCCAGGTCAGGTCTTTTTTACTTCGTAGATAGTCTGTAATGATCATCGCTCCATCCCCTTGCCTCAGATTCCGCTGTGCGCCAGAAAACCGCCGTCCACCGGTACGGTGATGCCTGTGACAAAGCCGGCTTTTTCATCGTCCAGCAGCCATGACACACATCCCCACAGCTCCCTGGCCTCTCCAAACCGTTCCATGGGCGTATGATGGATGATATTTTCTCCTCTTTGGCTTAGAGCCCCCTCAGGCGTAAACAGGATTTTCCTGCTCCTGTCATTGACAAAAAAGCCGGGAGCCACCGCATTGACCCGGATCCCTGCCGGCGCCAGATAAGTGGCAAGCCACTGGGTAAAATTGACCACGGCGGCCTTGCTCATGGCGTAGGCCGGAACACGGGTCAGGGGACGGGTGCTGTTCATGGACGCAAAGTTTAAGATGCTGCCTCTTCCCTCTCTGGCCATCTGTCTGGCAAAGGCTCTGACCGGGATCACGGTTCCCAGGGTGTTGATCTTTAAAACGCTTTCAAACACATCCATATCCAGGTCAAAAAAGCCTGTCATATTTTCCGGCTTTTCCTCCTGCAGTTCCTCCGGTTCATAGGTAAAATTGGTGGTAATAGCCTTATTGTTGTTGCCTCCTGCCCCATTGATCAGATAACGGCAGGGACCATAAGTCTTCTCCACCTCATCTGCCAGTCTTTCCATGGCGGCTTCCTCCGTCACATCCCCGGTGCGGATCATACAGGTTCCCCCTGCTGCCAGGATCTGCTCCGCCACCTTTTGGAGCTTTTCCTCTGTTCTGCCTACAAGGACGGTCTTCGCACCTTCCGCCGCAAGCCGGATGGCGATTTCGGAGCAGAGCACCCCGCCTGCCCCTGTGATCACTGCTGTCTGATCCTGAAATAAATGACTCATCTTGCTCTCCTCCTTTATAATGCCGACTGAGTATCCGTGGGATCGCCGTTAAGCGCCAGGTCATATTCCCTGGACCAGTCAATGTCTCTGTACTCGGCTGCCGCCTCATTGGTATTGATATATTCCACCAGAAGATCCAGCATCTCCTTTGTCCACACATTTCTGTCGATCTGCGCTGTGGTAAACTTATTCTGAGTGATCATCTCAAAGCCGAACATATCCTTTACCTTGGTTTTTACCGCGCCGTCAACCACTTCCTCCACCAGGTGCGCCGGGATAAACAAAACGCCCGCGTCTGTTCCGAAAACAATATCCCCCGGCAGACACACTGCGTTTCCGATCCTGACCGGCGTGTTAAAGCCTGCCATTACGAATTCCCGGATAGGGGTAGGATCGATCCCTCTGTAATAAACCTGTACCTCCCGGATCTTCTTCATCTGCTCCACATCCCGGATGCCGCCCCAGATCACGCCGCCTCCGGTTTTGGTCTTATTGGCAATGGCCGTAGTCAGATTTCCTCCCAGGAACGTGCCCTTGTAGATCTTGTCGTACATGTCCACCACGCACACATCTCCTTCTGTGAGACTGTCAATGACCCACTGGTTGTAGGTTCCCGTCCGCCCTTCTTCCTTTCCGATCCTGCCCACCGTCTCATTCAGATCCGGCCTGGTGGGCAGATACGCGGCAGTCACCGCCCTGCCGATCAGCTTTCTTCCATCATTATGTAAAAGCTTTAATCTCCCTTCAAACTGATTCTCATATCCCTTCACAAAGATAGGTTTCCATACCTCCTCCAGCGTCAGTGCATGGAGAGCCTTCAGATATTTGTCCGCAACCCTTGGCCTTCCGTCCGCAAAGCGCTCTCCCTGCCACAGGGATGTCATTTGGATAATGTCCTCTTTTACATTAAAATGCATGTTCTCTTTCCCCTTCCTTTTTTGTATCCTGCTGCCGGATCCGCTTTTTTGCATTGAAATAGCAGACATCCTTCACCAGCCTTATCAACAATTCCTCTTTCACATCCAGGTCTCCCTTTTCTGCCTTTTCTCCCAGCCATCCGCAGAAGGCTCTGCGGAAATACTCATGCCGCACAAAAGAAAGAATGCTTCGGGAATCCGTTGTCATTCCCAAAAAGACGGACAGCACGCCAAAGGAGGCCAGGCTCTCAAAAACCTCCCGCATCCCGTAAAGATGGTCGCACCACCACCAGGCCGGTCCCTGCTGCACCAGTCCTTTCGTGCCGCCCCTGCTGTAGGAACCCCCAAGCGTGGACATCACTGCATTATCCGCCGGATTCAAGGTAAACAGAACCACCTCCGGCATTCCCCAGGGACTCTTTTCGAAATCATCCAGCATCTGTGTCAGACTCCTGACATTACAGCAGTTTCCGATCCCTGCAAAGCCCCCTGCCGGTCCTGCGATCTCCCGCAGCCTGGAGCTGGTAAAGCGCTGTGCGCCGATGTGCAGCTGCATGGTCCATCCGCGCCTTGCATATTCTGCGGAAAGAAACCGAAGCAGCTCCGAGGAAAGCTCCTGCCGCTCTTCCGGCCTCAGCGCCTGTCCCTTTCTGCTCCTTTCAAACAACGCCTCTGCATGCCGTTCCTCCCTTCGATACAAAAATCCGTCGTCCAGCGAGTGATCGGAAAACCGGCAGCCCGCACGCCCGAATGCATCCAGCCTCAAACGGATCGCTCCATAATAATCCTGCAGGGTATGTATGGGCGTCTGTACTGTCTGTTCTAATTTCTGTGCGGTCTCACCGGCTGCCTCTATGATACTGTCCCCTCGCAGGGAAGGGGCAATATTACTGATTTTTTCGAACACGGAAATATCATCCGTGATGGCCGCACAGGGGGCTGCATATTCCACATGAAATCTCTCAAGCAACGCCCGGGAGGAGAATTCCGGCCGGGAAAGCAGTTTGCCAGTCTGCTCCCAAAGCCATTCTGCATCCGTCTCACCCGGGTCCAGTTCGATATGGAAGATCCGTTTCATCTCCAGGATCGACCAGTCATACAGGGGATTCCCCACCAGCCGTGGCAGGACGGACATCCATTTGGCAAATTTATCATGATCAGAAGCATTGCCGGTAATATAAGCCTCATCGATACCGCAGATACGCATGGCCCTGTGCTTATAGGGATCCCCAAGAAGCCACAGCCGCGCCAGGTTATCATAGCTTTTTCCCTCCGCCAGCTCCTTCATGTTCAGATGGTTATGATAATCAATGACAGGCAGCGTCTCTGCATGCTGATGGTACAGCCGCTTAGAAAGAGGCGTACGCAGTAAAAAATCCTCGTTCATCTTTTTTCCTCACTGTTCTGCTCCGTTCTTCCGGTATTGTGTGGGCGTACAGTTCAGATATTTTTTAAATACCAGATAAAAATAGGAGCTGTTGGTAAATCCGATGCTGTCCGAAATCTCATTCACGGTTTTTTCGCTGCCAAGTAGCTCTTCGCACGCCACCTTAAGCCGGTGCCGGGTCAGGTACTCCGTAAACGGCATATCCGTATGCTGTTTAAAAATCCTTCCCAGATACGCTCCCGACATATCCATGCTCTCTGCAATTTCCTGAATGGACAGATCCACCTTTCCGTAATGCTCGCCCACATACCGCTCCACCTGCTCGATCAGCTCTGTGTACCGGGCGCTCTTCTGTTCCCTGACCATCTCTCCGATCTCACGGAACAGATTGGTGAACAGATGATTCACCTCCTCGATGGTTTCCAGAGACTGGATCTTGGCAAAAAAGTGCTCAAAGTTCAGAAGTACATTGGAGGTTTCCGCCACCGTATTGCGGGAGGCGTACTTGATCGCATCCGCCAGCAGCAAAAAGGAAATCTTGATCTCAGGCACCGTCATGGGGTAGAGCATCTCCACATACTTCTCGTAGGCCGAAAGCGCTTCCCCATCCTTTCCTGCAAACACCGCAGACAGGATTTCCTTCTCCTGATCCTTGGGATACACATAGGCGGTTTCTTCCTGATCCCTGAGCAGGTCGTTTGTCAAAAGCTGCCCATAGCCGTATAAATAGCGATAGGTATGGACCTCCAGCGCCTCCGCCAGAAGGAATGAAAGATCCTTGATGGACTGTCCCGTACTGCTTAAGCAAAAGCTGACGCCGCACTGTACCTCCTGCTGCAGCGCATCCGTGATTTCCTCAAAAATCTTCTGCAGCCTGGCCCTTTGCGCCGCTTCATCCATATCCTGAAAGCAGACGATCATCAATGCGATCCCATCCTGCCAGTCCACCCGGATGGGATTTTCATAGTACCGTCCGAAAACCTCCTCCAGCCTGCGGTTGATCTTCTGCACCACCTGGGGATAACTGCTCCGGAATTTTCGCCGAAGGCTGTTCCTGTCATCCATGGAAATCAGGATCAGCCGGTTCTCCGCCGCGAAATCATAGGTAATATGCAGCTGTTCAAACTTTTCCCGAATCTGGCTGGTATTCTCATCCGTGTCGCCCACCAAAAGCAGCTTGATATATTCCGACGCCTCCCGCCTGCGTTTTTCCTCCTGAGCCGTATCTAACAGCTTCGCCTTATGAAAGGCCTGCCTGATGGGCGTGCCCAAGTGCAGCAGGATCCCTCCGAGCCCTATGATACTGACAAGCAGAAGGATTCCCGTAAACAGATACACAAAATGCTTGACCTCCCGGATCGGCTTCAACACCTGCTCCAGGTCGCTGCCGGAAATAAAGATCCAGTCCTCATAGCCCGTCTGATCGGAATTAGAATAGGAGATCAGCCTCTTAGCGCCGTCCATTACGAAATAGCCATATTCCTCCTCCGCGTTTCTGATCTCATCAAGCACCGCCGCGTCCTCATAAGGCATCCCGATCTGAGCTTCCCTGGCGGAGAAGATCACTGTCCCGTCCCTGCTCACGATCTCAATATCATTCCCGCCAGGGTTGGCTCCGTTGAAATAGCCCAGGGCATCCCGCATCCAGTTCATATCCACATTGAAGGCCAGAACCGTGTTCTTTTCCTCCCCGAAATAAGGCTCGAAATAAAAGTAGGTAAGCACCTTAATGGAGGATTCCGGCGCATTGCTGCGGATCACCGGCACCGTCCTGACAACAGGCGTAAATACCTTCACGGAACCCAGCCTGTCCAGATATTCTGTAAACCCGGTATCATAGAAATCTCCAACCGGACATACAAAGCCCTGCGGGAATTCGCCTGATTCATAAATGACCTTTTCGTATTTATCATACACATAAATAGAATAAATCTTGGAATTATTGTAGCGAATGCTATCCAGCTCCCGCTTGATATTGTAAAGCTCCGTCCCGCTGTAGCTCTGTGTCAGAAAAAGCCTGTTGACCTCCGGGTTCTGGGCACACTGCAGCAGCAGGCTGTTTACGGATTCAGACAAAAACCGCACTGCGCTGGTGGTCTGGTTGATACTGCTGCTGGCGTTCCGGTAGATTTCCTCACACGCCATAGTCTCATAGTGAGAGGACAGGATATGTGTCAGCAGCAGCACAATCACCGCCAGAGTCGCAGTTGAGGTAAAAATAATCCGATTCAGGTGTTTATTCTCTGTGATCTTTCTCTGTAATCCGTTCATAAAATACATTTCCTCATTCCATAGCTATCTTTTTGTAAAGGTTCTGACTTCTTTTTGCGCATTCCGAGATTTTGATGGGATGGAAACCCGGTACCGCAGAATACAGCGTATCATGGAGGGGCGCCTTCCAGCTCTCCGGAATCTTCTCCGCCCCTAATTTGGCTCCCATGACGGAGCCCACCGTAGCGCCGTTGCAATCCGTATCCCAGCCTCCCAGAACCGCTGTTGTGATGGCCGTTTCAAAATCATCCCCTGCAAACAGAATGGCCGCCGCGCAAAGAGCCGCATTGTTGTTGGTATGGACCGCGTTATAATGTGCGAATTCATTCCAGATCTTTTCCACCAGATCCAGCTGGCTCTGGGCCGTTTCCGCAATCTCAACAGCCTTTTTGATATCCGCCGCAAGCCTGCTTCCTGCCGGGATCTGCGCAAGTCCTGCCTCTATGATCTTCCTGTTATCCTTTTGTGTAAAAGCAGCCGCGATCATGGCGCTGCAGAACATGGCTCCATAAATCCCGTTCTTTACGTGGGAAAGAGAGGCGTCCTTAAAGGCAAGCTCCGCCGCCAGCTCAGGATTTCCCGCCGCACTGTAAGCATAGCCGTCCACTCTGATCTGTGCGCCGATCCATTCACGGTAGGGGTTCCGATAGCTTCTCACCCATTTGATGAATTCCTCTTCCCCACCCTCTTTTAAAAGGTCATACTCCTGGCAAAGATTCAGATAGGCCTGCCTCTCTGCCGTGCACAGCATCTCATAGGGCAGGTTCGCCAGCCAGAAATGTCCGACGTCCAGTGTGGTAAAATCCGTTCCTTTTTCCTCCATCAGCTTAAGTCCCAGCACGGTATAGCGGATATCATCATCCGTCTCCATATAGGCAATATTTTCCCTGGTACTCTTCCTGCCATAGTCCACAGTATCGATGCCGTAAGCCTGTCCGGCGGGAGAAGCTATGGGGGTATAGGTCTTCACCGGATACTGGCCGGCCTGCCGGAACCACTCGTACGCCAGCTTCCAGCCGGGAATACCGTCCTTACCGCTCATAAACACGCCGGTCTCCAGAGGTTTTCCCAATGCACAGCCGCAGCATCTGCCAAGCCATGCACCGTAGAAGAGGTCATAGTCAATCTCTCCGGAGGGTTTCTTCCAGGGTTCTCTCTTCGGCTGACAGGCCCTGATCTCCTCTAAGCCGTCCGGTTCTTCAAAGGGAAAGTCCCCCTCCGGCTCTAAGGCCATGAGCTCATCATAGAGGCTGTTAAGTGTATCGCGGTCTCCCTCCGCCTCCTTCAGCCTTTGTTCAAAGCCTTCTACATCGCAGCCTTCCTCTCTTCTCTGTATCATTTCGCCTTTCAGAAGATTTTCAAGTGTGGTCCATCCTGCCATTTTTGTTTTCTCCTATCCTTTCGGTTTATTTATTTGAAACAACATGTATGGGTGTTCCTTCCAGAAATGCATGGAGGTTTTCCTCCGCCGTCTGCATCAGCCGCTGTCTTGCTTCCTTTGACGCCCATGCAATGTGGGGCGTGATCAGCATATTGGGGGCGTCCTGAAGGGGATTTCCCGCAGGCGGCTCTGCCGAAAGCACATCCACTGCCGCTCCCGCCACCTTCCCGCTGATCAGAGCTTCCCTTAAGTCCTCCTCCACGATCAGCGGTCCCCGGGAATCGTTGAGGATCAAAACGCCATCCTTCATCTGTGCAATTATTTCCCGATCGATCAGTCCCCTGGTTTCCGCAGTCAGAGGACAGTGCAGAGAAATCACATCAGACTCCCCAAGCAGCTCCTTAAAGGGCTTTTGCCGGATATTTTCCGACAGCTCTTCTTCGCTTAGCGTATGCCCGGAATGAACCAGCACCCTCATGCCAAAGGCCTCCGCCAGTCTTGCCACCTTCTTCCCGATCCTTCCGTATCCCACGATTCCCATTGTCTTGCCGCTTAATTCTATCTGCGGGAACCTCCAGTAACAAAAGTCGGGACTCTTCTCCCATTCTCCCTTTCTGACACTGTCGGAATGTGCGCCCACATGATGGCAGAGCTCCAGTAATAAGGCCATCGTATACTGAGCCACGGTATCTGTCCCGTACTCCGGAATATTGGTAACGATAATATTCCTCTCTGCCGCCGCTTTGACATCCACCACATTGAACCCTGTTGCCAGCACCCCGATATACCGGAGCTTCGGGCACCGGGCCATAATGCTCTCATCCAGCGGCGTCTTATTGGTCAGGACGATCCCCGCATCCCCGATCCTTTCTGCAATTTCCTCAGGTCTCGTTCTGTCATAAACAGTGACCTCTCCATATTTGTGAAATCCATCCCAGCTTAAATCTCCGGGATTTTCCGTATAACCATCCAGAATTATGATCTTGTCCATATCTTACCTCATTTTATTAGCATTTTATCAGATTTTAACTTCTTCTTTCCACTGTTTTCCCAACTCTACGCCGCTCTCGAAAGCCCCCAGCAGATTTCCGTACAGTGGCTGCAGCAGCTCTCCTTTTTCTCCTGTCTCCTTCAGCCAGGCAAAGGCGGAGGCAACCGACGCTATTTTCCAAGGTGCCAGCCGGCCGGGCCGGTTTTTCCAGAAGCTGTGCAGCTTTTCCCTTGCCGCGATCCAGTCGTCCTCCCGGTCAAGGGGATAACAAAAAAGCTTCATATCCGGATGTGCATATTCCAGCACCCGGATCCCTCCCCGGCGGTTTTCCCATTCTATGATCCGGGAAGGATCGTCGCAATACAGTAATGCGTTGATATATTTCCCATACTCCGGTTTTTCTGCGGCTTCCTGCTCCCAGTCATATATGTGCTCTGCGCAGACCTGAAAAATTCCGGAGTCATTATAGCAGGTCACAATATTTTTTCCGTCTGCACGGCAGACCTTAAGGTCTGTCCCGAATAATACCCGGATCTGCGCGTCCCGGATCGTTTCAAACATTACGGGGGCGGCCGCCGCGATCTGGATCGGCTTTCCTTCTGTCAGTATTCCTTTTTGGCGATAGCGCGCTTCCAATCCTTTTCCGGGCTCCGTTTTAGCCTCCCAGCTTCCCTCCCCCGGCACCAGCGCGCTTACAAATTCTCTCGCCGCAAGACTTGTTTTTTCCACCACCAGCGTCTGCTCCGGAAGCTGCATTGCGATACCGATGCCCTTCACGGAGGCGCCGTAAATGACTGCCTTATATTGTTTCATTACTGTCTCCTTCCAGATTTTATTTTAAGAATTTTCTCATATTCCCTGCGGCAACCCGGATATAGATGGCGTCCTCTGCAGTATCGCCCAACAGGCTTTCAAAGAAGGGACTCTTCATTGCCTCCTTAAGCTTTCCTGTGATCTCCTCTTCCAGCTCCGGATACGCCGCTCTGATCCTTGAAAGGGCCATTGCCGCATGCGTGAAAAACTGGAATCCGTATTCCTTCTTTGTGCGTATAAACTGATCATACCGGTATTCCTGTCCGCGATCATCCTCCGGAGTCTCCAATATCCTTTCCAGTATCCCCACAGCTTCGCTGTCCTTAAGCCGCCCCAGAAGATATACGGCAGAAAGTCCCCTTGGCTGATTATACTTTCTGCTGGTACAGGGCACATAGGGATCCCTTTCCTCTGCCATGCATCTTAAAATGGGCAGCGCCTTCCTGTTTCCCAGGATCCCCAGCGCCAGCGCGCTGTTACGCGCTACATTTTGGTCGCTGTCCGAGAGCCATTCCTCCAACTGTTGCTCCACAAAACCTCCTATTCTTCCGGCAGACCAGATGGCTATCCCGGGCTTATGAGATTTCAGTCCCTGATAAATATCCTCCGCCCTGTCCAGCCATGCGCTCCTGTACCATTTACCATCCTCTATGTCCCAGATCCCCACAGCGTCTGTTTCCCTCAGACAGCCGGTGGCCAGAAGGCGTTCCCGCAATTCCTCATAAGGAACCTCCCTGACCGAAATCCCCTTTTGGATCGCCAGCGCCGCCGCGCAGCCTACTGCTTCCCCACATTTCTGCATGTCCCGACGCTGTCTGACACAGGATGCAATATCATGTCCGATGGAAATATTCCTGCCTGCTGCCAGAATGCCTTCATATCCCTGGGGGATACAGCTGCCTAAGGGAACAGGCACGGAAATATTGATCCCCCAAAGGCTGGCAGCTACCATCCAGTCCTGCAGTCCCTCGCTTTCAAAGGCCAGATCCCTTCCGTGATTATCCAGATTGGAATAGGCGTAAAAAACAGGATGGTCGGTCACCCGGTCCTTAAAATAATCCGAAAGTTCCACCGTCTCTTCTCCCATGATCCGGCGTCCTTCCCGTAATCCCAGCAGCATGGAGATTCCCAGTATCCTGCGCGTGCTATAATCCTCCGGATTATAATGGGGCAGGCAGGCTCCGTTCACGCAGGCCTTCGCATACTCTCCGGCGTCCAGTGCATCCATATATCCGCAATCCAGATAATGATAGAACTCAACCAGGCCATTGATAATTTCAGGCTGCACAACAGAATATGGCTGGATCTGCCCGTCAAAGGCGCGTCCCCGCTCCATCCGGCATCCGATCATTTCACAGATTCCCGATTCTCCCGTACAGTCCAGGGTGATCTTGGCCAAAGCCGCCTTTTCTTCCCCGTTTTCTACCCAGCAGAGCCCGCGGATGGTATTTTCTTCCATCAAAACCCCCGTGACCCTGCTTTCATAATGGATTTCCACGCCGCTTTCAACCAACGCCTGTTCACAGATAAATTTTTTTGCCTCCGGGTTCAGCCCTACCACCGGCATATATCCGGCCTCCTCCATCTCCCGGACCTTATCATCCAGCTCCTCATAGATTCCGCCGGGCGTCCCGAAATAGTAGCCGTGAACATCTCCGGCAGTGCCTGTACCGCCACAGCAGTTTAATTTTTCTATTCCCAGTACACGCAGTCCATATCTTGCCGCGGTCAGCGCCGCATACACCCCTGCAGTCCCCAGCCCCGCCACGATCAGGTCGTAAACAGGCAGCTCGCAGACAGCCCCCGGAAAAGAAATATTTTCCTGCCGGTTTTGTGATTTTATCCTTAATAACATTTTCCTCTCTCCTTTTTCCTGACCTCTCCTTATCAGTATTTTTCTTTCTGCGAACATCATAGCATTTCCCTGTTTTTTTCCGAAAGTCCAAATTCCGTATCTTGGCCCTCATTCGGATTTTTATACCCTTATTCCGCCCTGCGCCGGGCTTCAATATTTGTACATCCGGCCTTTTCGTCCTTTTTGGACTGGAAATCTTCGCCTGCCGCCATTCATAATGAAACAAGGAAAGAATCCATCGATTTATTGGGAGGAAAGAATTTTGAGAGAATATCATGTTGCACTCACCGGCAGCGACCAGGCCGATGGCTCCTGTCAGACTCCCTTCCGGACAATTGGAAGGGCGGCCTCTCTGGCTCTTCCCGGAGACCATGTCATTGTCCACGAAGGCGAATACCGGGAATGGGTAAAGCCTGCCCGGGGCGGATTGGGCGATGCAGAACGCATCACCTATGAAGCCGCTCCCGGCGAAAAAGTGGTCATCAAAGGCTCCGAGCGTATCCGAAACTGGATCCGAACAGAAGGAAATGTGTGGAGAGTATCACTTCCCGACAGCTTCTTCGGCGAATATAATCCCTATAGAGAAGCTCTGGGCGGAGACTGGTTTATGGCTCCTGAGCACATAGCCCTTCACCCCGGAGATGTCTATTTAAACGGAAAATCCTTTTATGAGGCAGCTTCGCTGGACGAGATTAAGAATCCGGTTATCCGCAGAGAAGGCGTTTATCTTCCCTGGCTTGGTAAGGGAGAGCCTCTGCTGTATCCTGAGGATTCCGTTTATCAATGGTATACCTGCCATGAAAAGGATCATACCGTTATTTACGCCAACTTTCACGGAGCAGATCCCAATCGGGAGCTGGTGGAGATCAACGTCCGCAAATGCTGCTTTTATCCGGAAAAAACCGGAATCAATTATATCACCGTCAAGGGCTTTGAAATGGCCCAGGCCGCCTGTCCCTGGACGCCGCCTACCGCCGACCAGCCCGGTCTGCTGGGGGTAAACTGGAGCAAAGGATGGATCATCGAGAACAACATTATCCACGACGCCAAATGCAGCGGTATCAGCCTGGGAAAGGAAGCCTCCACCGGCCACAACCTCTGCACCCTCACCCACAGAAAGCCCGGATATCAGTATCAGCTGGAAAGCGTCTTTCTCGCAGGGCAGATGGGCTGGAGCAAAGAGAACATCGGCTCCCATATTGTCCGCGACAATACCATATACGACTGCGGCCAGAACGGCATTGTAGGCCATATGGGATGCGCGTTCAGTCATATCCATCATAACCATATTTATAATATTGCCATGAAACGGGAATTCTGCGGCTTTGAGATTGCCGGGATCAAGCTACACGCCGCCATTGATGTACAGCTTCGCTGTAACTGTATCCATGACTGCCGCCTGGGCACCTGGCTGGACTGGCAGGCACAGGGTACAAGGGTCAGTCAGTGCCTCTATTACGCCAATGACCGGGATCTGATGGTGGAAGCCACCCACGGCCCTTACATCGTGGATAACAACATTTTCGGCTCCTCCTTCAGCTTCGACAATGTGGCCCAGGGCGGCGCTTACCTTCACAATCTTTGCTGCGGGATCATGCGGCGTACCGGCGCCCCGGAACGCTCCACCCCTTACCACTTTCCACATACCGCAGCCATTGCCGGATGCGCTGTCGTTTACAGCGGCGACGACCGCCTCTATCAGAACATTTTTCTCGGCGGCGAGCCCAAAATCGTCCGGAATTCCTGTTACGGCACAGAGGGCTACAATACCCATCCGGCCTCCCTGGAAGAATACATAGAAAAAGTGGTCTCTCTGGGCAATGGCGATCTGGATCAGTTTATGCAGGTAAAGCAGCCTGTTTTCATTAACGGCAATGTCTATTTCAACGGTGCTTCCGGCTATGAAAGGGAACAGCTATCCTTCTCCTCATCCGCCGATCCCGGAGTAAGGATCACTGCAGAAGAAAACGGTGCCCTCTGGCTGGAGGTGAATATACCGGAAGAGCTTCTCTCCATGGAAACCTCTCTTTACGCCTCCTCCGACCTGGAAACGCCGCGAATTACAGAAGCTCCCTATGAGAATCCTGACGGCAGCCCCATTGTGTGGGATCACGATTATCTCGGACAAAAACGCGGGGACAGGCCTCTTCCCGGGCCGCTACAAGGCTTAAAGGCAGGCTGCAACCGCATCCGAATCTGGTAGCTCTTAAGGATCTGGTATCTCTTAAGGCCCGGCCCGATACCGGCAGGCAAATATCAATTTCAGAAATCAGGAGGTTTACACATGGAACAGCAGAAATTAATGTCTTTACTCTCAGATATGTCACTGGATGAAAAAACAGGGGAACTCTTTCAGATCCCCTCTTACTTTTTTAACAATGATATGGTGACGGGCCCTGCCGTGGAAATGGGGATCACCCCGGAGGAGCTTCGGGTTTGCGGAAGCTGTCTTTCCGTCATCGGTGCAAGGAAGCTCCGGGATATCCAAAAGGCTCATATCCAAAGACACCCTCACCATATCCCCATGCTGTTTATGGCCGATATCATCAACGGATACCGTACCGTTTTTCCGATCCCCCTTGCCCAGAGCTGTACCTTCGATCCCGCTCTGGCAGAGAAATGCGCTTCCATCGCCGCCTCCGAGGCTGCGGCAGCAGGCCTCCATGTCACCTTTTCCCCTATGGCCGATCTGGTCCGGGACGCCCGCTGGGGACGCGTTATGGAATCTGCGGGAGAGGATCCTTATCTAAGCGGCCTGATGGCTGCCGCCATGGTACGGGGCTATCAGGGGGAGGATAACGATCTTTCAAAGAAAGGAGCCCTTGCCGCCTGCCTGAAGCATTTTGCCGGATACGGCGCGCCTGAAGGGGGCAGGGATTACAACACCGTGGAATTATCGGAGCGCACACTGACAGAAGACTATCTTCCCGCCTACCAAAAAGCCATCGATGCAGGCTGTGCCCTGGTCATGACCTCCTTTAATACCCTGAACAGGATCCCCTCCACTGCCAACCGTCATCTCATGCGGGAAATCCTTCGGGATAAAATGCTGTTTGACGGGGTGCTGATCTCCGACTGGTGCGCGGTAAGCGAACTGATCCCCCACGGCATTGCGGCAGACGAGAAGGAAGCCGCCGCTCTTGCCCTGAACGCCGGCGTGGATATTGACATGGCCAGTCCTGTTTACTTAAAAAATCTGAAGGGAATGGTGAAACAGAAGCTGATCGATGAAAGGCTGATCGATGAGGCCGTGCTGCGCATACTCACACTGAAAAACAGACTGGGACTTTTTGAAAATCCTTATAAGGACGGCAGTGAAGAAGACGAAAACAAGCTGCTGCTCTGTACGGCCCACAGACAACAGGCACGAGACTGTGCGGAAAAATCCTTCGTTCTCCTTAAAAATGAAGACGGTTTTCTTCCTTTAAACCGAGAAAAGGAATCCGTTGCCTTTATCGGACCCTTTGCCGATAACCTGCTGCTGTCCGGCTCCTGGTCCTTCTTTGGAGACGATAAGGACTGTGTTACCCTGAAGGAAGGGGTGACCCGAAGCTATCCGGAGGCCGCCGCCTTTTTTGCACAGGGCTGTCCCACCGTAAATCCCGGCACAGAGGTTCTCGGTTTCCAGAAGGTTCCTCCAAAAGAGGATTTTGACCTTCAGGACGCCTTAGATACCGCCATCCAACTGGCCCGAAAGGCTGACAGGGTCATCCTTGCGCTGGGAGAGCACCGGGACTATTCCGGAGAAGGCGCAAGCCGCACCCATATCACACTGCCCTCCTGCCAGCTGGAATTATTCCACAAAATATGCGAGGTAAATCCCAATGTGGGCGTGATCCTGTTTAACGGCCGCCCCCTGGATATCTGCGAGATTGCGCAAAGGGCAAAGGCCATTTTAGAAGCCTGGCTTCCCGGCGTTGAAGGGGGCAACGCCCTTGCCAGAGTCCTTTACGGGGACGCATCGCCCTCCGGCAGGCTCAGTATGTCCTTCCCCCGCTGTGTGGGACAGGTTCCCATTTATTATAACCATATGAGTACCGGCAGACCCTTTTCAGGTGATTACCGCACCACCCGTTACAACTCCAAATATCTGGATGCGCCCAACGAACCCCTTTATCCTTTCGGGTATGGCCTGACCTACACTGACTTTGCCTATTCAAAGCTCTGCCTCGATTCGGATGTTTTGCATCCTGATGACGGGATCTGCGCTTCTGTGGAGGTAACCAATACGGGAACCCGGCCGGGCACAGAAACCGTCCAGCTTTATCTTCATGACGTTTCCGCAAGTGTAACCCGGCCGGTCCGTGAGCTGAAGGGTTTTTGTAAGGTATCCCTGAAGCCGGGGGAAAGCCGCAGGGTATCCTTCCGGATCACAGAGGAGATGCTGCGCTTTTATGACATTCATATGAATTATGTCAGCGAGCCCGGCCAATTTGAGGTATTCATCGGTCCTGACTCTGCCTCCGGCAGTAAGGGAGTATTTACACTGGTTCAATCTGATACGTGATGATCGCGGCGCCGAAGGGCTCGATCCGCTCCGGATTTCCGAAAAGACAGTCCATGGTCTTTTCGGAGCCGGGGCAAAGGATCCCCGCATTCTGTTCTTCTGCCGAATAATTTACCAGAACCGCATAATTCTTATCCTTGCCCTTATGAAGAGTCATACTGACACAGGGATTGGTTTTTCTGAGCTTCTCTTTTTCCAGAATGGTTTCTGCGGCCCTCTCATACAAATGATAATAAGGATTTTCCAGACCATTCTCCTCCGATAACAGCATTTCCTCCAGCGGAAAATTCAAAAAGTATACCTTCCCGGCCCCATAAGAGGCTTCATTGAACATGGGTTCGCCGTCGGCGTCCTCTGCCAGAACCTTCGCCCGGCCTGAGGCCAGCCTGACATGATAGGGTTTCCGGTAAGCCAGGCGCTCCCCCTTCCACTCCAGGATTCCCTGCCGGAAGGATTTTTCAGCGGTGATCACCTTTAATCCCGTCAATTCCTCAAACTCTGTAAAGAAACCGTCTCTCATGGACAGATATAACACGGCGCCGTCATAAACCCTCTGCTTCAAACGGAAATAGCTCCTTTTACTCATAACCTCCATACAGACGGAAGGAAGAAAATACATTCCGGCCTCCGGCAGGTCCTGTTCACAGTAGGCAAAATCCAAGGAGAGCCCGGCCTGTCTGGCCAGAATATAACTCATATAAGCAATCCCCCAGTGATCCTGCCCCCGGCTCAAAATACAGACCCCATCTATCTGTTTCTTAGGAAGCGCAAGCTGCAGGGAATCCATCTGTCTTTTAAACTCCTTCATACACAATAAGGAGGGCTTAGGCTGCCTGTTCCCGTCCACCATCCCCAATTCTCTTTCGCACATTTTCCAGTCATAGGGCGGTGCTGACAGCTGTCCCTGGTCAAAGGCGCACCACCACAGCACTCCCGGGGAACCGTTGGCCCAGTTGGCCCATAAATTCACCTTCAGAAAATCCGCGGCAGTTTCCTCCTCACAGATCATAGGGCCCATGCTCCCGATTTCCTCCACCAGACAGGGCCGTTTCCCCACGGAAGCATAGTACTGTGTCTGTGCCGCCGCATGCATCAGGGTCCTGAAGCTGTTGATGGGCGTAAGCTGACAATGCTCCACCCAGAGCGGATAGGGATGAGTGGTAAGAATGTCCGTCAGCTCTCCCTGATCCTGGATATTCCACACCCCTTCCAGCTCCAGAGAGTGCATGCCTGAAATAACAGGCCTGGCAGGATCACAGCTTTTGACGGCGTTTACGATCACGGAAGTCCAGCTGTACGCCTCCTCCCGCTTATATGCCTGATCCATACAGTTACATTCATTTCCAAGATCCCAGGCCCAGACTGCCTTCTGCCCCTTGATCCGCTCCACAAACCCCTTAATAAAAAGCTGCTGAAAAAACAGGGCCGTGGGATCCGTATAAATATTCTTTTCGTACAAAGCGGAGGGAACAAATAATCTTCCGCTCATCCATCCTGTGATCAGTCCCACGATCAGCCTCAATCCATATTTCTCCGCCATCCGGCAAAAGCGCTCAAAGCGTTCCAGCATCACCTCGTCCAGATAATAAGGATTATCGGGATACCCGTCGTCTGCCATTCGATACTCCTGCAGACCATGCCCGCCTCCAAAAAGAGGCTTTACAGGCTGAAAATCTCTCCAGTTGGGAAATACCCGCAAAACATTGATCCCGTTATCCGCAAGCAGCTTCAGATCTGCCTCCACCACCTCTTCGTTCCATTCCCGCCACATATTGATCCCTGCATGAGACGCCCAGTAATTGACACCTGTCAGAAAATCCTTCATAGCCATCTCCTTCCCGTACTGTCTGTCTTTTTGACTTTATCATAAGGTATCCCGTCTGCAGGCAAAAGTATAAAATCAGTACAATCGGCAAATCACATATTCTTTTATCTCATACCGCCTTCCAATCCCGTCCCATTCCTTCGTCCTCCGGGTCTCCAGCCGTCCCTGCTCCTCCTGCCAGCGCAGCGTCGTCAGGCAATATTCCCCCTTTTCATAACCGAAGCCGTCTCCGGCATCCTCATAAAGGACAAAGCTGCAGTCCGGTAGTACCGCTGCGGGTAAGGTTGAATACTCTCCTGTCCGATATTGGTGATGCGGATGCCATCGTCAAAGCCGTTGCCTGACGCTGCCCTTCACTGACCGCCTATGCGTGATAAAGGCCAAAAGCATTCATCTGCTCTGCCGGCAGGTGCAGGCCGGCTGTTTCACAATATTCCTCATACATCCTGGAGGGCTCCGGCCTCTCCCGGTGATTCCATTCCGGCGTAAATGCTCATGTACGGTAAAGAAGCAAGCAACCGAAAACAAGAGATAGACAGCCAGTTATACACATTACGCACAATGCCGATTACGGCGGAATCCCTCTCATTCCTATTTACAAAACATAACACAGTAAAACGTCAGAAATTCTTTGGTATGGAAACAATTTATTTCATATGCTACAATGGATTACATATAAAAAACGCAAGAAATAAAGCATATGTTAGTTGTCATTGACAAATTGCCAACATTAGTTGGTTGTCGGTGATGATGAAAAATAATATACTGTTGCCATCAACTTTAAGGAGGTTTTTAAATGAAATTTAATGAAAAACTTTTAGCCATTAGAAAAAAGCAAGGATTATCCCAAGAAGAATTAGGAATGGAATTACAAGTTTCACGACAGACTATTTCCAAATGGGAAGCAGGTCAGTCTTATCCTGACTTTCAAAGGCTGGTTATGCTGAGTGATTATTTTGGTATGTCTTTAGATGAATTGGTAAAAGATATTGATGTTCAAGATGTAAGAGAAAAAAACTTGACCGATGAGAAAGTGAATTCCATTTTTTCTGATGTTCAAAATGTAAAATATACTTTAGGAAAATGGGGTAAAATTATTGGTTATATAGGACTTGCCTTTATAGTAATCTGTTTCATATGCTTTATTGTGCATCTGTTTTTTCCCGATATAGAATGGCTTTGGCAGTATACAAGTGTGAAATAAGCATTATTTATCTGTCCTATTATAGTTTAGTTTTACGGATAGAATGAAACAGCCACATAATGGGAGGTGAGATTTGTCGCTAAAATAATCATACTCACATTCCCCCGCACTGATTTTTCCAGGATTGGAAATCAGATTACACCAACACCGGGTACTGAAAAACGGTACAGACATAACTCTCACCCGTTTGGAATATAGCACACTTTGCTATCTTGCCGCCAGTCAAATGTTGCAAACGTGATATGCAACTTACGGAAAAAGATAGAGCCGGACAGCCAAAAACCCACCTACACAAAAACAGTTTTAGGAGTTGGGTATAAGTTTGCTTCCGGGGAATGAAAATAAAATAACCGCCGTCGTTAACGGCAACACAAAAACAGGAAATCAAGAAAAGGGTTCCTGTTTTTGTGCGTCCAAAGGTAAAGAAAATTTTATGCCCGCCGTACTAAAAAATTTCAAAAAGTTTTGCAAAACATTGCCAAATTTTCATTTTTTCCCGTAGTAGGTTATAGAGGGAAAAACTGCCGCTCTGTTTGGCAGTTTTCTCTTTTATGTGGCGTAGAAAATGAAAAATTTCTGAAAATCTCCGTCCATTTTGCCTTTTGCGGTTTTGTAGGTATTAGAGAGGGAAATGCCGCCGCAGAGTTGGAACAATCCCCGCCCTCTCCGGGGAAGTGCGAGCCGCCATAGCGGAGCTTGCCGCTTTGAAGTTTGAGGTCTTGCAGAAAGTAGGTGAAGCCGTTGGCGACGTTCAAACATATTGTGATCTCGCTGCTTTTGGGGCTATTTGCAATAAGCATTTGCTTTCCTCCTGTCCGCTGCCTCCCGGCTCTACTCTACCTTAAGCTTAAATACTACAGGACCGGCACTCCGAAATCCTGTCCGGATATGCAGTCCTTCCTCATCCCTGCTCCACCGGGGCTTTTCGCTGTCCCCAAGGACCTCAACGCCTGTAATGATCCCGTGGAAATTCGCCTGCTTAGAGGCATCCTGTTCCCCTAAGGATTCGATGCAGTATTCCCCGTCCTCACTGCACTTTAACGCTGTCGCGTAGAGGTATCCCCCTTTTGTGGTGAAACGGAAATCCCGGGAGGTAAAATTCTTCTTAATCCCGTCCGAGAACTGGCCTTCTACGATCTTGGTAGGCCCTTCTCCATATTTTCTCCAAACCTTCGTGCCGTAGATTGCCTCTCCGTTTACCTTAAGCCATTCTCCGATGGCAAGCAGTACCGCCCTGTCCTCATCGGAGATGGTACCGTCCGCCTTAGGGCCTACATTCAGCAAAAGGCAGCCGTTCTTGCTGACAATATCCACCAGATCGCAGATAATATCCACTGCCGGGCGGAACTGGTTGTTCTCCGTATAACACCAAGAATTCAATGCAATAGCGGTATCTGTCTGCCAGAAATAAGGCTTTACATCGGCAAACTGTCCCCGCTCCACATCCGGTACAGCGGCTCCGAACTGGAAGGCATCATGCTTATAATTGATCACCGCATCCGTTCCCCACTCTGCCGCTCTGTTATAGTAGTAAGCCGCCAGCTTTTTCAGATAAGGACGGCAGGCGCTGTGCTGGATCCACCAGTCAAAGTAAAGAACCTTAGGGCGGTATCTGTCAACGATCTCACAGGTGCGCACCAGCCAGTCCTGTAAATACTCCTCCGAGGGCTCCGGCTTGCTGAACAGATCCTGATGGTTCGGCTCCGGCATGGCAGGCCAATAGAAATCTCCCCGCTCCATAGGATCCTTGATATCACTGTCAAACTCTTTTCCGTGCCCCATAAAGAACCAGTGCTCCACCCGATGGGAAGAAGCGCCCACCTCCATGCCCTGCGATTCACAGCTCTCCTTCAGTTCCCCGAGCACATCCCGCTCCGGTCCCATCTCATAGGCGTTCCAGTGGGAAATCTCGCTCCGGTACATCTGGAAGCCGTCATGGTGCTCCGCCACCGGCACTACATAGTTTGCGCCGGCCTTTTTAAACAGCTCCGCCCATTCCTCTGCGTTAAACCTTTCCGCTTTGAACATGGGAATAAAGTCTTTGTAACCAAATTCCGTATGTTTTCCGTATGTTTTAATGTGATGCTCATACTCCGGAGAACCCTGGATATACATATTCCGGGAATACCACTCGCTCCCGAAAGCAGGCACACTGTAAACGCCCCAGTGGATAAAAATCCCGAACTTGGCGTCCCGATACCACTTGGGCGGCTCGTAAGCCGACAGGGATTCCCAGGTTGCCTTATAGGGTCCTCTCTCTATCACCTCGTCTATGGTCTGCAGATACTTTTCCAATTGATACATTGTTACCCTCCTTCCATTTGATCAGAACATTGCAGCATGCGTCAGTCCTGGTCTGAACACTGACTTTGATATTATTCATTATAAACGCTCCGGAGAATAATTTAAGTATCATACCTGCCATGTTCTGCAAAAAGATGTCGTGTTTTTGCAGTTTTTTTTGGCAGAGCTTTTTTACAGGACAGGATGTCCTTTGACCATTCACCCGGATAGAAAAATGTGTGAAACAGTCGGTATATTTGTCAGAAAAATGTGCGAAATCTCTGTGTTAAACATTGGAAAAATGTGTTATCCTCTGTTACCGCTTCATTCTCATCTCTACTCCCTCAAACTCCGCCTTTCCCAAAGCAAACAACCCCAATTTTCTCCCTGTATAGTCATACATCCGAAAGCTCAGCGCCGCTTCACCGTTTACATAAGCCGTTGCCGCGCTTCCCTCCAGCAGAACTTCCAGACAATACATCCCGTTTTCCACCTCTCTGACCGGAGTTTCCAGCTCCACATCATAAGGAAAGGTCTTTCCTCCATCCTCAGACATCCGCAGCCAGGAACGAAAAACCAGCCGCTTCCGCTCCGGCTCCAGATACAGATAGTATCCCTCTTTCATGGTCTCGTCCACCTGCAGGATAACCCCTGCCTGTCTTGCATCCTCTATCCGGATCTCTGTCTTCAGATAACATCTCTCCGGAAGTGCCTGCATCAGAAGCATCTGCTGGCAGGCGCTTCTTGTGGCACGGAATTTATCGCCTCTTATCTCCCATCCATCTGTGTGGAAAAGGATTCTATTCTCCACTGTGTCCTGAAATACTTCTTTTTTCGCCTCCGGCATTGCCAGCATAAGATCCCCGTCCGGTCCCTGCCTCAGCTGGTGGATGACCATGCTGCCGCCCCAGTCCCAGGTTCTGTAGTCCCTTGCCTCCAATCGATCGGGCCAGAATCCAAAGAGATTTTCCTCCTTGGTGGGATTCCACCCAAACAGATAACGCTCCTCCCCGTTTCCTGCTGTCTTCGCCGCATAAAAGGCCCTGCTGTCCATTCTGTGATTGAAAGGGATCTGCCACTGATCCTCCCCTGCCCGGCATTTCACATAGTAATTCCCAAAAAGATTGGTATAGCTGGAGAAAATCAGATAATACCAGTCTCCCATGCGGAAAACATCCGGACATTCGCAGGCGCCGTTAAAGCGCTCCGGATAGTAAACCGGCTGCCGGTATTCCCATTTCCTTAAATCCTTTGACACGCATAATCCCACACAGCCTGTCTGGCTATGTCTGTCCTTTGCTCTTGCTGCCAAAAACATCCAGAATTCCCCCAGCTCCTCCCGATACACAACCCTGGGATCACGCCAGTCCGAATAATCATAGATCACGCCGTCCGGACCGAAAGTATCTTCCTCTATATATTCCCAACTGTCAAGGCTTCCGTCCCTGCTGATATAATGGGTAATAAGCTGCTTCCCATCAGGAAAAATACAGGCAAAGAGATGCCAATGCCCTTCCCGGTAGATAAGATCTCCCGTTCCGCCTTCCACATGGATCGGAGTCTCCTCACTCATATGAAGCAGATCGGTACTCTCCATTCTATGCCAGCCCCGTACCGCCCCGGGATCCCCCGGATCCTTCCAACCCTTCAGATAAAAAAGCTGATATTTCCCGTCAATATACTTTGGGATCACGTCCCCTGTCCTGGCGCCCTGCGCCTGATAAAAAATCTGTTCTCTCATTTCTTCTCCCTGCACTTTCAATCCTCATAGGCAGAGCCCATCTCCCACAATTCCAGAAGCCTGATTTTCTGTATATTTCCGGAAATCCTTAATTTCCGCTCCTTTCCTTCTATATAGTTCCGCAGGGTGATGGACTTCTTCTCATTCAGATAAACCTCTATCATGGAATGATCCAAAAAATATTCCATACATACAGGTTCTTCTCCGATAGTAACTGTATCTATAATACCACGATATTTCCCGATTTCTTTATCATTTTCGTCCAAAGCCCCAAAACGACGGCTATTTTTATCATAATAAATCTTCCTTCTGATCCTGCCGCCGGCTTTGCCATCCAACGTCTCCAATGCAAGGGCTTCTGCATCCGCACAGATCTTCATCCAAAATCGGTTTCCGCTGATCCCCTCAAGCTGCCTGTTCGCCTCCTCCGTATCGATATTTTCAAGATGAAGAAGTCTTCTTTTCTTCAGCTGATAAATCTCCCTTACAGGCTTGATATGCAGCTCCTCTTTACACAAAAACAGCTCTACAGGCAGGCCGCCATTATGTGCCCAACCGGAATAAAAGGTTTCCTTTCCTCCTCGTTTTCCCTGGGCAATGGTAAACACAGCACTCCTTCCATCCGGCGTCACAAACCCGCTTGGCCCTGTAAATGTGCCGTTTCCCAGATCGATCAGGAGCGCCTTCTCATGAAATTTCCGGAATTTTTTCTTCTCCGGATCCCAGCTTCCCAGAAATCCATAATTTTCCACTACTTCCGCCCCCTCAATCTGGCAGGCACACACCAGCAGGATATGACAGGCTGCCGCGCCGTTCTCATCCCGCAAGGGAAGGAGTACCGGAAGCTCCCACACATGGCCAAGCTCCTGGTTTTTTTCATAATCGTAATCCAGAATAAATCCATGAGACTGCAGGTGATATATGTCGGTGCCGGAATACAGCACAGCGTTTCCGCCTCCATTGTCCTTATCTCCGGTTCCCACCAGCATAAAGTACGTATCTCCCTCCAGCCACACAAAAGGATCCCTGAACTCTCCCATCCAGCCTTCCGACTGTTCTGCAATGGGCAGCCTGTGCTTATTCCATTCCGGAAGCCTGTCTCCTTTCCCCATATCCGCTGCTGCCATGGCAACAAACTGATTAGGGAAACGGTTGTCATTCCCTGCCGTGTAAAAAATCCGGGGCACTCCCTCCTTATCCACCAGAGCGCTGCCCGACCAGCATCCATCCGGATCTAAATCTGCATCCTCCGGCTCCAGCGCGGGAGGCATATCTTTCCAGTATACCATATCCTCACTGACCATATGTCCCCACTGAATATGATTCCAGGTAGGCGCATGGGGATTTGCCTGATAAAAAATGTGATAATATCCCTTAAAATAAAAGGGGGCATGAGGCTCATTCATCCATTTTCCCGGCGCGATCAAATGGTAAGCCGGACGCTGAACATCTCCCGCATATACTTTCCGATCCGGCAACATACTTTCAGTTACCTCTTCCAACGGATGGTCAAGATCCAGCTTCCTGACTTCCTCATCAGACAAAGCGCTTTCATACAAACAGATCTCCTTCATAAAGCCATAAAAACATCCCTCTACCATATTTACAATCTCCGGGGCGGCAATATCCCTGTACTTGCCAAGACTTACTATCCCCTCAGGCCACTTTATCCGCATATGTCTTGGGAACTGTTTTCTGTTAGATAAAACGCCGTTTATATAAAGATCACACCATCCTTCTTTCTGCCTGAAAACTACTGTGATCCTATTGAAGACGCCCTTTACAAGATTTCCTCTGATGGAGGTAAAGGCAAAAGCTTCCCGTCCATTTCCAAATCCCACCTGAACCTTTCCCTGCTTTTTCACCTGTATGTAAAATCCTTCCTTTTTTGCCCCATCATAAAGAGACACCAATCCGTCTCCTCCACCGGCATAGCCAATAGGGGCTGCAAAAAAGCTTATGGTAAAATCCTCCTGCTCTCTGAAAAAATCTCCTTTTTCCTCAAACCAAACTGAGTAGCCGTCAAACAACAAAGCATTTTTGAAAAAACGGTACTCCCTATGTGGAAACTCTTCCCGATTCAGTACAAAATCAATTCTTTTGTCTGTACTGCTACAGGCGACCTTATTACTCTTATCCTTTTCAAATGTGATCTGAACCATATTCTGTTTATCCCCTTTTTCTTTTTATTGCGAAAGGGACAGATATCCTGCGTCTGCCCCTTTCGCTAAAATCATATAAGCTCTATCCCAAATTCCCCTGTAAAAAGTAACGTCTTTAATCCTCCAGGGCTGCAGCATAACGGTCATAGGCTGCCTGCCATGCTCCGATCACATCCTGGAGCCCCATACTGTCAAGGTCTGAAAGATACTGATCCCACTCATTTTCGATACCGCCATCTCTGAGCCAATGAGAAACTCTCTCCTCGGTCATGGACTTGATATCGCTGAGTTTATCATTGATGGTCTCTATCTCCTCCTCGGTATAGACAACTGACGGATAATATTCTGTGCTGTCTACATACTGGAACCAGAAATTCTGTGTATCGTCCAGTCTTTCCTGTGCGCGGTCTTCCATATAATAGTAAGTACCGTAATCCTCTGCCAGCTGCTCTGAAGGGCCGATCCACTCGTTTTTGGACTTGATCTCACCGGCAGTCTCACCTTCCTTCAGCTCCCTTAAGGAATAACAGCCATTTTCATCCGGCTCTTCTGTCCAGTAAGTACCGATAGGACCGTAAATACACTGCATACTGATGATAGGATCATATCTCTGATCAACCCACTTTAAAAGAAGCTCCGGGTTCTTGCAATCTTTTGTAACAGAGAAACCATCGTGTCCGGTAGTTCCCATTTCATTTAAGTTTACATGATGTGTCCCGTCCGGTCCATCCAGAATGGGAAGGTATGCATAATCTGCCGCACGCTCTGCACCTACCACTTCCGGAATCTCCCACCATACAAACACGCCAAGCCTCGGATCGTCTCCGTTGCCCTTTGCAATATACTGGCTGGAATCCTGAGAGAAGATCTCAATATCGATCAGCCCTTCCTCAAACCAGTTATGATAGTAAGCAATTGCATTTTTGTAGGCATCGGAAGCAGCCTGATAATATACCTTGCCATCCTTGATCGCCTTATGATCCATGGTATAATCCGTGCATCCAAAAGGAGCAAAGAACGTCCCCATACCGGCACACCATGCGCCGTTGCTTTCCGGGAAAATGAAGGACATGGGAATTTCATCCGTTGCGTCCCCGTTTCCGTTTACATCGTTTTCTTTAAAGGCAACCAGAACATCGTGGAGTTCATCTACTGTGGTGGGCATTTCCATGTTTACCGCTTCCAGCCATTTGGTGTTGATCGCTGTAAACTGAGGAATCGCACCGATATAATAGGTATTACCGTCGGTATGCTTAAATCCCATTTCAGAAATTCCTGGAAGCCCGTAAATATGCCCGTCAGGCATGGTGCAGCTTGCCAGAAGGTTCGGGCGCTTCTCTATCACCTTACTGAGATTTGGCATAGTCTCCTCGTTGATGTAATCCTCTAAGGGGATCAAAAGTCCGCTTGCACCACCGGTGATCAGCTCGCTGTCTGTAAGCTGTGCTCCCATCAGAGCATCCGGAAGATCGGAGCCTGCATTTAATACCAGGTTTTTCTTTTCTGTCAAGGTATCTCCTGATACACAGTTCCACTCGATGGTAACGCCCATGGCTTCGTTAAGCTGCTTTACCAAAGGCTTCTCACTGTTGTCCGGGGACAGGGCGCTGATGCCTGCAAAAATCTTGAAATTGGTCTGTGAGGTATCGATCTGCGCCTCTCCCCCTGTACTGCCGCTGCCTCCGCAGGCTGTCACAGTAAATGCCATAACTGCCATAAGCCCTGCTGCCGTTAACTTCCTAAAAATCTTTTTCATAAGAACCTCCGTTTCTTTTTTTATCTTCATTCTATCCATCAGCCCTTTACCGCACCGGCCATGAATCCTTTCTCAAAATATCTCTGCACAAAGGGGTAAGCGATCAGCATGGGGACCGCACCTACCACGATCGATGCAAACTTGATCAGCTCTGTTATCTTATTTGCTTCCGCGTAACCGCCGTCCATATTTCCCATCATCGTCGCTGTAGCCTGACTTTGGATCAGGATCTGCCGCAGAGCAAGCTGTAAAGGATACTTGCTTTTTTCACCCATATAGATAAGTGCGGTAAACCAGTCATTCCAGTAAGCTACCATAGTAAAGATGACCATAACTGCAAGGATCGGCTTCGCCAGTGGAAGGGCTATCTTAAAGAAGGTTCCCAGATTACTGCTGCCATCGATAGCAGCCGCCTCATAAAGCTCCTCCGGTATACTGTTCTCAAAATAAGTTCTGGCTACAATTACGTTGTAAACGGCTACGCCGCCGGGAAGGATCAGTGACCAGACACTGTTTAAAAGCCCTGTCCGGGAAACCACCAGATAGGTAGGGATCAAACCGCCGCCAAAATACATGGTAATGACATAAAATACCATAATAGTCTTCTTAAAGGGCAGTGTCTTCTTGGACACAGAATATGCCGTGGTAATAATGAGCGCCACAGAAACCAGTGTTCCGAGCACTGTATAATAAATACTGTTGAGATATCCTCTTGCTATAGATTCTTCCCTGAATACTCTGGCATAGCCTTCAAAGGTTACCTTGGAAGGAAGGATGAATGTTTTGCCTGCATATACTTCATAAGGATCTGATATGGAGGCGATCAACACATAATAAAGAGGATAGGCAACGATGACCACCAGAACCAGAAGAAACGCACAATTGCAGAAATTAAACACTTTTTCAGAGGACAGACCGTTTTCCTTTTTTCTGTTCATTTTCCTCTCCTCCCTCTATACAAAGCTCACATCAGAAAGCTTACTGCAGATTTTGTTCACTGCAACAAGCAGAATGATATTCACTACCGTATTAAACAGACTGACCGCCGTTGAAAAGCTGTACATGGCCTTCAGCATACCCTGCTCATAAACATAGGTTGCAATGATCTCGGAAGTTTCCTTATTTAAGCTGGTCTGCAGAAGATATGCCTTTTCAAATCCTACGTTCATCAGGTTACCAAAGGACATGATCAGCTGGATCACGATCACAGGGATCAACTCCGGTATATCAATGTGCATGATCCGCTGTATCGCATTGGCTCCATCCACCTTTGCCGCCTCATGAAGAGAGGCATCCACACTGGAAAGCGTCGATATGTAAATAATGGTTCCCCATCCCGCATCCTGCCAGATACTGGACGCAATATAAATTGTCCGGAAAGCAGAGGCGGAATCGATCAGGTTCACCGGCTCCCTGATAAATCCTAAAGCTTCTCCCAGGATATTGATCAAGCCTCCATAAGGAGAAAGAAAAATACGCAGCATACCACACAGGATCATGACGGAGATAAAGTGCGGTGCGTACAGGATCGTTTGGGATACTCTCTGGAATCTCTTCTGCCTTATCTGATTGATCAGAAGCGCCAGAATGATCGGAATGGGAAATGTCCACAAAATACTGTAAAGACTGAGCAGGATCGTATTCCTGATCATACGGACGCTATTATAGTTGCCAAAGAAACGCTGAAACCATTTGAGCCCTACCCATGCACTCCCAAAGAAACCATCCACAGCATTGTAGTCCCGGAATGCAATCTGTATTCCATAAATCGGGATATACTTGTAAATGATCGTGACCAGAATACCCGGAAGCAGAAGCACATAAAATTCCCAATGCTTTACCACCTGTTTCCAGAGGCTCTCTTTGGGTACTGCCGCATTTGTATTGCCCTGTTTACCCTTTTTCATGTGTAACCTCCTTTGTTTTTTGAATGAAACGTTTCATTTATTACAAAAGATAATACTCTTTTTCTCTATCTTGGTCAATACCTTTTTAATAAAAATGTCCATTAAATTTTATTTTTTTTAATTTATTATGTAATATTTGTGTATTAAATATTAAAACTTTATAAAATAACGTTTCATTCTACGTGTGAAATAAGGATAAAAACTTCAAAATCAGGAACAAACAAATGGACATTCTTTGTATTCCTTATTAAAATAAGAGCAGACATTTCAAACGGAGGGATTTTGATTTACTATGGCATCCAAAAAGACAGCTACCATGAAAGACGTTGCAAAGGAAGCCGGTGTGGCTTTAGGGACCGTTTCAAAAATGATCAACGGATTGCCCGTCTCAGAGGAAAAGAGACGGAAGATTGAAGCAGCAATAAAATCACTGAATTACGAAGTTAACACCTACGCGCAGGGATTACGGGCTCAAAAAAGCAATCTGGTCGCTCTGATCATCCCCAACACCAACAATCCTTTTTTCTCCTCTTTTACCAACCAGGTAGAGTACGCTCTTTACAAAAGAGGGAAAAAGCTTCTTTTATGCTGTGCCGGCGGTATCGCCCAAAAAGAAATCGAATACCTTAACATGGCTATCAACAATAAAGTAGATGGCATTATTGCGCTCACCTACTCTGACATCGGAAATTATATCTCCCAGGATATTCCTCTGGTTGTATTCGACCGCTATTTCGAAAACCGGGATCTGCCCCGGGTTGCTTCGGATAATTTTGCCGGCGCCTGCCTTGCCGTAGAAAAGCTCCTGGAATTCGGATGCCGACACCCTGTCTATATTCGTTTCTACTCTTTTTTGCCCGGAGAAGCAGACAAAAGAAAGGACGGTTATCTGTACGCCTGCGCCAAACATCACCTGGAGCCGGATTTTATCGATGTGGAAAACAGCAAAAACAATATCGCTGTCATGAAAGACTTCATCGAAAAACACAAAAACAAGGACGGAACCCTGAGCTTTGACGGAGTATTCGCCCATACAGATTACTATGGGTATATCTTTCAAAAGCTGCTCCGCCAGGAAGGATTTCGGGTTCCGGAAGATGTACAGATCATAGGATTTGACGGTATCAATATCTTCGGGAATGCGGATGACGGGCTTTTTATCTCCTCAATCTGTCAGCCCGTGGATGCACTTGCGGAGAAATGCGTGGAAATCCTTTTATCCGGCAATTCCTCCCTCACCCCTTCCCTGACTCTGCTGCCCGTGCAATACCGTGGGGGCGGGACTACGCTGGAATGATTTTGTATATCTGTCAAAGTGACTGCATACAATACTATTGAAACGAATATGGCAGTGACAGTGAAGCCGAAGGCTGAACTGTTATTATTGACTTTTTATGTCCAGTCTGCTATATTAGTCACAGTGATTGTGTTGCGGAAACTTGCGAAGCCCGTAACCGGGGGAGAACCTGCGGGTCTCTCCCTTTTTCATTCCATAGGTCGGCTCAGGCAATGTGTTGCCAGCGTTTAATATACACCTCATCCATCGAATACATATCTTTCCCAAATCAAGGAGAAAACCATGGCGCATCAAAAGACTTTTTCAACTTTTCAATATCAATACGGAAAAAACGATCTCTTTGCTGTTGTTATTGCTTTTCGCTATCTGATTCCCAGTAAAGACTTTTGTTCCTTCAAAAAAATTTATCCCGGCTCATAACCAAAGCATCCGCCGGGATAACACACATAGAGCATCACCAATTATTAGAGCATATGGGATTTCCATCAAATTGGGAAAATATTGCACGTTATAAAATTCATCAATCCCCAAAATCTTTGCATCATATAGCAAGCAATATTTAGACCTGGATAAGCAAAAAAGCTATTTATAGTTCACTCAATCCCCAAAAGCCACCGTATCGCCGGTTCCAGATACTGATTCCAGAAGTCCCAGTCATGAACGCCCGCGCTCTCCTGATACACCAGCTCCACGCCCTCTGTTATCAGAAAATCACGAAACTGCCTGTTGTTCTGGAGCAAAAAGTCCTCCGTCCCGCAGGCCATGAAAACAGGCTGGATCTGTTCCCCCCGCTCTTTCCGTTGCTTCACCAGAAATTCCGGGTTATTTTCACTGTTCTCCAGGCAGGAAGGCTCCCCAAATACTGCCCTGTAATAATCATAATCCGCAACCCCGTTGCCTGCGCCTTCTTTCATCCCCATCACTTCATGCACGATCAGCGCAGAGGACAGTGCAAAAATCCTGGAATAATGCTGCGGATAAAGTAGTCCTGTATGTAATGCCCCAAAGCCTCCCATGGATAATCCTCCAATAAAGGTATCCTCCTTACGCATTGCGATATGGAAGGTCTTCTGCAGATATGCGATCAGCTCTTCTCCCACAAATGTCCCGTAAGCACGTCCGGTTCCCTTCTGATCCAGATAAAAACTGTTCTCTCCGGTAGGCATCGCCACCGCAAGATTATAACGATTAGAAAATTCCTGTATCCTGCTGCCTGTCAGCCAGTCATGGCAGCTTCCCGTATAACCATGTAACAGCACCAGCGTTTTCATTTCCCGCTGATAGTTCTCATTAACCGCCGCCTCTTCAGCCGGAATATCGTTTGGTAAAAGCAGCAGGGCCTGGGTACTCCTGACTAAAGAGGTACTGCGAAAGTGAATGTTAAATAATGCCATATGTGATCTCCTCCTGAAATAGATTTAACGCTTCCTTTTTTATTATACTGATTTTTCTGTATTTTTTACATAGGCAATTTCAAGTACTCTGCCAGCATATCATAGACACAGTCTCTGATTTCACAGGCAACTTTTTTTGCCTGCGGTTTCCTGATCCCGATTCCGTCTGCCACCGCCAGTATATCATCCATCCCCGGATTCAATCCATTGCCGTTGATCGTTGTGGCATGTTCCCCATTAAGCGAATTGCTGTAGGTAAGATCGTATGCAGGAGACAGCTTGTATCCACTCTTCACCTCATCATACAAATAAGAAAAATTCTTGGAGTGATCGTCCCTGTTATGCGCGAACACATTAAAGCACATCAAACGGTACAGTTTCATCACTTCCGCGAAATCCTTTGTAATCTCCAATGTTAATTTCATCAGAAGATGGTAATCCAGATTTGGGATCCTGTGAGAGGTCTCCAAAACAGCACTGGCGGAAAGCATGTGAACCTTCCTCTTCTTTCCCTCGCTGTCTCTTTGCCGGTCAAACCGTTTTGTTCCGAAATATCCGCTACAGATTCGGGATCTGAAAAGTTCCGTCTCCTCCATTTCAACGCCACATTCCTTCGCACACAAAGAATAGTCGTATTCTTGTTTTCCAATTTCCTTTTTATCCTCCCGGGACGGAAATTTGATCATCCACTCCTCCCCCCTCGTCTCCGTCAGTATTTTAGGTCTCGCACCGCCGGAAGAACCACCCATCTGAAAGAGCTGATCCAAATGAGCGGAATCATCTGTTTCCAGCATATTCTCACATTCTTTTGCAATTCGATCCAGTTCCATCACCGATGAGAACTCCTCCGCCTCTAATGGAAATTCCGGTCTGTAAGAAAGCGCACCCATTCCCGAATCCCCTACAATCGCCAGCCGGTTCAAATTTCCCACCGTTGCAGGATTGATATGATTCTTTAACAGCAGACGATCCACAAGCAAACGTCCCCATCCGTCAGGAAGGCTGTCTGCAAACACACCAAACAAGCCCTCAAACGGATCCATCTTCGGAAGGAAAACTTTCTTTTCCAGAGGCAGTGAAAAAGGGCTGATCGTAAATCCATTTTCTATCCAGTCTTTCTCATATTCAAAAGCCCCAAAACGCTGCTGATACAACGCCAGGGTCCCGACTTTTCTCTCGTGAAAGAACACGCCAAGCTGCTTAATCCTGTCCATGGATGATCTCCTCAATCGATAGCGGCGGAACATCTTCAAACAAATGTTCCAGCTCCCCGTTTAATCCCAACGCCGTTGCAATCTTGATTAACGAAAGAAAAGAAATCTCACCGCTTTGCTCAAATCTTTTCACAGAACCCAGGCTTACTCCCGATAACTCGCTCATTTTTTTCTGTGATATCTTACGCCGTCTGCGCAGGATACGAATGCGCTCCGCAACCAATTTCTGTATTTCTCCCGGTGTTTTCGATAAGAAAGAAAATGTTGTATTCATGGATAATATTTTAGCCCAAAACATTATAAATATCAATTTCTAAATAATATTTTAGCCGGAAGTCAGCATCTATTCAGCTTTCGCTTCATAGTTACCGGCTCCCGGCCAAAAATCAATAATTCCCTACCGTGATTCTTTCTTCTGCGAAATTTTCTACCGCAGCGCTTTTCTCATAAAAATGTATGGCGTTTTTCAAAATCCCATCAAATGTATAATATTCATCCTCGTTGCCGATAGGAAGCTTCACCGTCTGTCCGCTAAAGCCTGACTTATAGATGGCAGTGATCACCTCCACCGTCTTCCTTCCGTCCTGACCGGTGATCAGAGGACGTTCCCCTTTTTCCAGGGCGGTCAGCACATTATCAATCTCTCCGGTATGTCCTTCATAGGCAAGAGGCGGTATCTTTTCCCAGAAATCCTGCAGCTTCTGCAGCAATTCCCCATTCCCCTCGGGTTTGGGAAATCCGTTTGCCTGGCTGACCTCCGCCTTTACATCCCAGGGCGCTGAAATCCTTGCGTCTGCACACTGCAGGGTGATCCCCTGCTGCTCCCCATGATGCACTACAGAGCTGGTGATCTGGGCCAGGCTTCCATCCTCATAGTGCAGGCAGGCAAGGGAAAGATCCTCCACCTCCGCATTATCATGCATCACATTGGTGAGCATGGCCATTACGGAATCCGGCAGTCTCCCTTCCAGCCAATTGAGCATGTCGATATGATGCACCGCATGGTTCAGGGTAGGTCCGCCGCCCTCCTTTTCCCAGGTTCCTCTCCACCAGAGATCATAGTAGCAATGCCCTCTCCACCAGGCTGACTCCACATTTGCCAGACAAAGCTTACCTGCCAGATTGCTGTCAAGGGTTTTCTTCAGCCTGTAAATGGAATCTCTGAACCGGTTCTGGGCGATACAGGCCATTGTCACTCCATTTCGTCTCTCCGCCTCCAGCATCTGATCGCATTCCGCCAGACAGGTGGCCATGGGCTTTTCTACCACAACGTTGCATCCGGCGTTCATGCTGTTGACTGCAATTTCGCAGTGCACATAGGGCGGCGTACAGACATGCACAAGGTCTATCTTTATACCGGAGGCCAGCATCGCTTTGTGATCATCAAACACCTCCGCATCCTCCAGGTGATATTTTTCTTTTATGGCCCTTGCCTTTTCGGGATAAATATCACAGAGCGCTACGATCTTACATCTTTCCGGGAATGTGAGCAATCCCCCGATATGCATATTGGAAATCCCTCCGGTCCCGACTATCGCTACATTTATCATAGATGATATCCTCCATCCTTTTGTCTGCATCCTCTATTTGACCTTAACCGCTGCAAGCTCGGCCCTGACGCAAAGCTCAGCCGCCTTAAATGCATGCTCCTGGGTCATGGCGTTTTCAGTTCGATTGATGCAATCCAGGATCAGCTGTCCAAAATAAGGGAAACCTACCTTTCCGGAAACCTCAAAATGCTGTTCCCCCTCCTGGTTTACCAGAAAGACATGATCGCCGCCTTCCTTTCCCGTGCCGATGTTGATGTATTTGCGAAGCTCGATATACCCTTTTGTCCCGAGGATAAAGGTTCTTCCGTCTCCCCATGTGGGAAGTCCGTCCGGTGTGAACCAGTCCACCCTGAAGTGCTGGGTGGCCCCGTTATCCCCTACAAGAACGGCGTCTCCGAAATCCTCCAGCTCCGGGTAATCCGGATGGTTGTAATTCCCCACCTGGCTGTACTGCACCTTTGCATCCTTTACCCCGCAATAAAACAAAAACTGCTCAATCTGATGACTCCCGATGTCGCACAGGATCCCGCCGTATTTGTCCTTTTCAAAAAACCAGTCCGGCCTGCCCTTAGGATCCCCGATCCTGTGGGGACCGAATCCGTCCACATGGATCGGCGTGCCAATGGCCCCCTCCCTGATCAGCTGCTCTGCAAACACAGCGGCCTCCACATGGATACGTTCGCTGTAATACACCATGTATTTCCTTCCGGTGCGCTCTGCCATCTCTTTTGCCGCCTGCAGCTGCTCCAACGTGGTAAGAGGCGCCTTGTCCGTGAAATAATCCTTCCCTGCCGCCATCACCCGAAGTCCTAACTCACACCGTTTACTGGTAACTGCCGCCCCGCAAACCAGCTTCACCTCAGGGTCATTTAAGATTTCCTCTTCTCCTTCCGCCACTTTTGCCTCCGGATAGGTTTCCAGGAAACTCTTCACCTTCTCAGGATCCGGGTCATAGACCCACTTTACCTTAGCGCCGGCCTCTGTCAGTCCGTTGCACATACCGTAAATATGGCCGTGATCCAATGCAATGGCCGCAATGCAAAATTCTCCCGGCTCTACCACCGGCATGGGCCTGCCCTTTGGTGCATAATTCATTCCGTCTTTTTTTTGTTCCATACTCTCCTCGCTTTCCTGCATGGTGCAGCACCGTTAAACGGTTTTTTGACTTTTACAGTAAATGACAAATTTGTTTGTCACCTGCTATAAGAGGATCAGAATAACTGATCCTCTTTGATACAAATTATGGAATGTTAGCTCAAATTTTTCAAGGTCTTTTTAAAATTTATCAGTTTCCGGTAAGCGCATCATAGGCTGCGGCACGGTCCTCCATTACCTGCTTGATCCCTGCTGCTTCCAGCTTTTCAATGAACTCATCATATAAGGCATCAAAAGAACCGCTCTCACAGGTAATACATTTTACCATATATTCTGATCTGAGCAGATCCAGATCTGTCTGTATCTCCTTCTGGCTTTCGGGAGCATCCATCTGCTGAAAACCGCCGTAATTCTGTCCCTCTGTGGACTTGGTGTAATCGTCCAATACATATTGCTCATAATCCGGATTATCTGCCGCCACACTGGCATTGAAATCCTCTACTGTCTGGAAATATCCCTGATTTCCTACTAAGAACAGATCAGCACGGATCCAATCCTTATCGGTTGCATTATACTCTGCATCCTTCGCTATCGGAACGCCGTTTTCATTATACTCAAAGTGCTCCCCTTCAAAACCGTGATAGAAGACAAAACCGCCCTCTTCTGTTGCGATCCAGTCAAGATAAGTCATGGCAGCCTCTACCTCCTCCGCAGTGGCGGTCTTCGGGCAGAAAATGATCATGCCGCCTTCTCCGTAAACATCTGTATACTGGGTATCAGGATATACCGAAGAATACATAGGGGAGATCGCTTCAATTTCAGCAGAAGGATCGTTTACCTTCAATGCCTGAAGCAGGGATCCTCTTAAAATATCCACATTGTATCCTACATTCTGCTCAAAGCATGCAATCTGTCCGTTTACAATATAGGACTGGCTCTGCTCGCCTGTCTGTGCAAAGTACTCCTGGTTGATCAGCTTTTCATTGTACATCTGGTTCAGCCACTGAATATAATCCCTGTAGCCTTCGTCCGCATAATATTCAAAGCCGCTCTGGATGGTACACTGCCTTTCATCATTTACATTTTTCATAAATGACAGGGCGATATTTCCCACATAAGGATGAATGGTGGCACCGCTCTCCAGACCCAAAGGCCAGATTCCGATGATATCTGTTCTGCCGTCCGGGTTTTCCTTTGCCATAAGCCTGATGGCCTCTGTCAGTTCTTCTACATTGGTAGGAATGTCAAGTCCCAGCTCCTCCAGCCAGTCTGTACGGATAAATAAATTGTGGGAAGCCACCGTAGCTCTCCTTGCCACGATCCCGAACAAAGCCCCGTCCGGCATTCTGCCCGTATTCAGGCATTTCTCTCTCAGATAGTTTTTAAGGTTCACCGCCTGATCTTCCCCGTCTATGAACTCTGAAAGATCCCATATACCCTCTGATTCATAATAATCCCTTGCATAGTTATGAGTATAGGTAAAGGTAAGCGTAGGCGCCGTCCCGGATGCCATCATGGTCTGCATTTTCTCCACCTCATCCGAACGGGGTACCGCCACAAATTCCAGATTGATCCCTACCTCTGCCATTGCTTCCTTGGCGTAATCCACCCAACGGTTATCTGTGATGGTGCATCCCTCCGGTGCATTGGAGCGGTCAAACAACTCCACCTGAATGGTCACTCCGTCAAACTGCTTGCTCCCGTAAGTGGTCTGGTACTTGCTGCCGCCTTCCGAAGCGCCTGCTTCCTCCGAAGCGTCTGCCTCCTCTGAGGCCTCCTGCCCTTCGTTGGATGACGTCTCTGTCTCAGAACCGCCTGCGCTTTTGCTTTCACCGCCCTGACTGCCGCCGCACGCGGTAATTCCCATTACCATTGTAGCTGCCAGGACTACTGCTAATAAACGTTTTTTCATTCCTTTTCCTCCTGTTTTTCTGTTGCTCGTTTCATGTTCCTGCTATCCATCCCATGTGTTATAATTGAATTTCCGTCAACCCTTCACCGATCCCAGGGTCATTCCCTTTACAAAGTATTTCTGAAGCCAGGGATATACCAGTATGATCGGTATGGTTGATACTGCGATTGCCGCCATTTTCAAAGACTGGGTCATTACCTGGGTTCCAATCCCCTCCGGATTGGAGGTATCCGTTTTCAATTCACTTGAAAACAGCAGTGACCGAAGCCGCAGCTGCAGCGTATACTTATCTCCATCAGATATGTAGAGTAATGCCTCGAAATAGCCGTTCCAGTAGCCCACCGCATAAAACAATCCGATCGTCGCAATGATCGGCAAGGAAAGCTGGAGTACGATCCTGAACAGTACCTGCATTTCTGTTGCCCCGTCGATCTGGGCCGCCTCGTACAGCTCTCTGGGAATTTCCCTGAAAAAGGTCCTCATGATCACAAAGTTAAAAACGCTGATGGAATTCGGTACGATCAGTGATGCCAGGGTGTCATACATTCCCAGATTTCTGACCACCAGGAAGGTGGGTATGATACCTCCCGAAAAATACATGGTAAACAGGATCAGTCCTGAGAACACTTTTCTTCCGGGAAGATTTTCATAGGAAAGGGCATAAGACGCCGCTATGGTAAGCACCAGGCTCAGACCCGTTCCCGCTATGGTAATGATCACGGTTGTACGCATGGCATTCCATATGGAAGGCCTTGCAAAAATATTCTGGTAAGCCGCCAGGGTAAAATCCTTGGGATAAAAGGTAACATCATTGCCCAGAACAGCATTTGCCCCGCTGAATGAGTATGCCATCACATTTAAAAAGGGGTACAGGCAGGCCACCGCGAGCAGTGCTACAAATCCGTACATAAGAGCGTCAAAGATGGTAAAACGCTGTCTGTTATTCTTTTTCTTCATGGCTCCACCCCCTAAATGATCCCTTCTTCACCGATCCATTTGGCAAATCTGTCAAACAGGATCAGAATAAATATGTTAACCACCGACTGAAACAATCCGATTGCCGTAGACTGTGCATAATCGGCTCTCACAATACCCAACCGGTAAACGTAGCTGGAAATAACCTCCGACACCTTCATTACCGCATCATTTCCTAAAAGCAGCGGTGCATCAAGCCCTATGCTCATCATTTTGGAAATGTTCAGAAGCAACATTGTGATAATTGTGGAACGGATCATCGGGAGCGTAACATAAATGATCCTCTTAAACCTTGTGGCTCCATCCAGATAAGCTGCTTCATACAGACTCTCATCCACTCCTGTCAATGCGGCAAGATATATGATGGTCCCCCATCCCACTTCCTTCCACACGTTGCAGATGACATACATGCACATCCACCACTTTGGTTCGCTCATGAACGGCTTTGATCCTACTCCCACTGCTTCCAGGATATTATTGACCGTCCCTCCGTTCTGGGTAAACAGATTGGTGGCGATTCCTGCCACAACTACCCAGGAGATAAAGTGAGGAAGGTACAGAACTGACTGGGTAACCTTCTTAAACTTCATGTGGCGGATCTCATTCAGCATCAGCGAAATCGCTATTGTAAGCGGGAAATTAACGCAAAGCGTCAGCAGATTTAAGACCAGTGTGTTCTTAATGGACATCCAGAAATTGGAATTGGAAAACACCTTCTTAAATACATCAAGCCCTACAAACCTGCTCCCCATTACCCCCTTGAATATGTTGTAATCCTGGAAGGATATAATGACCCCGTACATTGGCACATACTTAAAAATTACAAAGTATGCGATCACAGGAAGCAACATTAAATACAGCCATTTATACCGCCATATAGTGGCTGCAAGGTTCCTTCTTTTTGCTTTTTTCACCCCAATAGCCTGCTCCTTTCTTTATTTTTCCCAAAAATACCTTTCGAAAAGCTTTTTCTATTGTACAAATTGTTATAAAGCAAAACTAGACGAATCGTGTCAAAAAATGTGGTATACTTTACATATATTGCTCTCACGGAATTCCTTCTTCTATTTTTATTTGTATTTCTGCACCAAAAAAACGCCGGCTGGGCCGGCGTTTCACTCTGCTATGTAATTTACCGAAAACTATTTAAGCGAAACTCTCTCCTCACTGCGCAGCGTCTTTCTGCTCTGTGACGGAGATCTTCCGGTCACGGAACGGAACACGCGATTAAAATGAGTGACGTTCAAAAAGCCTGTCTGCATACTGATCTCCGTAATACTTTGATCCGTTTCCTCAAGCAGCCTCTGGGCATGGCTGATCCTCAGACTATTCACATATTGGATAATGGTACAGTTTGTATATCTTTTAAATTCATGGCACAAAAAATACTGACTGACAAAAAAGCGGGCCGAAAGCTCCTCTAACGTAATCTTTTCCGCATAATTTTCGTGAAGATACCGGATCACGTTTGTGATTCTGTTCTCTCCCTCAGATTCCTCCGGCTCCACCGCATTTCTGGTCAGCTTGATCAAAATCTGGTTGAGTAAAAAGTAAATATATTTAGAGGAATACGGATCTGCCCTCTCCTGTTCTTTCATTGCTTCATGCAAAAGCTTAAGGATCTCCTCTCCCTGATCCTGCCGGTACAGCCATGCACGCTTTGACAGCAGCGAAAATATACCGGAATCCGGGATCATTGCCTTGGTAAAATAAACAACGGTCCTTCTGAAAAACGTATCGTCAACACTGTAAGAACGATGCATCACATAGGGAGGAAACAAAATATAATCTCCCGGATGGAGCTGATAAACGGTATCCTCCACCACATGATAGCGATCCCCTGCCTCCAGATAATAAAATTCGAAAAAGGTATGATAATGGGATCTTGTCATATTATCATTGGCCATTTGAACCTGCGCTATAGCGATACTCTCTCCTTTGCCTATTGCAATTCCCGCTTCATCTCTCATTTAATCTACCATTTCTTTCTTTTGCAGTTCCATTACCTGTGTTCCATCAACAATGCATTCCCCCACGCCGCGTCAAAGCTCAGCGCTATTTTTTTCTCCGGCGTATCCACACAGTAGATGGGCAGCTCCCGTCCATCCACGCTGTTGCTCACTGTAATGCCTGCGCCTGCCGTCACAAGCACGCCCCTGAGCAGGGCGAAGGCGGCCAACAGGAACACGCCGTACCTGACTCCCGTGATCAATTTCTGCCTGGCGTACTCTTCTCCGCTCTGTCCCTCCTGCCTTGGCGGAAAGATCCTGAACATCTGTCCTGCTTTTTTTATGTATTTGTTCATAAACACACCTGTTTATCAATATTGCTACAGTTTATGACGGGAAAGTTTGGACATATGCTAATCTGTTTGCCGCCATTATATCGACACGCCGACCTCACGTCAAGCATTTATGCAGGTAAAATCTCTGCTCAGTAACGATTCAGCCCAGATCTTTGCAGCAAGTGCAAAATCCTAGGTTGAACGGATGCGATGCACACACAAAAGCAATCCTCCCACAGCAGCCGGAAAGATCCATGTGGCAAAACGAAAAAGCAATATCACTGGTGCCGCGGTTTTTGCGTCTGTAAAAGCTGTAAAAAATAGAAGGAACACAAATTCCAGGGAACCGGCTCCTGAGGGGGCAGGTATCACGCCGGAGAGCATATAGGCCAGTCCCATGAGAAACAGACATCCGCTTATGTTAAGAGTTGTCTTTCCGTACAAAAGGTATGTGGGAATAGCGTAAAAAAGGAGCAACTTTCCTGTCTGGATCAGCACCACCTTTACCATTTGCTTTTTCTGCCCGAGCACACTTTTCCCGGACTGATTTAAAAGATTGATCTGCTCCTTCCATTTCCGGAAATTACTTTCCCGGGAGGGGACTTTACAGATCAGCCAATCCAACACGCCCCCTGCCCCTTCAGCCACCTTTTCAGATAAAGACAGCAGAAGAAAAACTGCGATAATAATGGCTGTGATCAGACATCCTCCTGTCACAAAAAAGAGATATTGACGGCAGAGCCCCCTGGTATGATCCGATTGATATAAAACCAGAAACCCCGTAAGTCCAAGAGCCATGACCGCGATCCGCTTCATCATATACTGGATCATGGTAAGAACCGTTGCACTGCCTAATTCTATATCCTCTCTCTTTGTACTGCTTTTATGAAGATAATGGATCTCTGCCACCCCGGAGCCATTCCCCAGGGTGGTGAGACGATAAAATTCGCACACATAAGCGATAAAAATGCCTTCTCCGGCCTTTGCATCTTTTATAACTGCTCCCATCATGCTGAATATGGCAAGCCCCTCCAGCGTATAAGCAAAAGTAGCCAACATGAGGCTGATCCCCAGCTCTTCTGCCGTGACCTGCTTCACGCCCGCCCATATTTCCAGCATGGCGTCTCTGTAAAAGAGCAGAGAAGCTATCAGCAGTAACAACAATAAGCCTTTAAAAACTGTTTTTCTCCGATTTATAATTTTCATAGCTGCTCTTCCTGTGAGGCTCCTGCTGCCAGATCTGATCCGCCGCTTCTCCCCAGCTCTTTGCATATTCATGACATTTCCCGCACAAATGCTCCACACTCTCAGGGGACTGCAGATCTGTGGACCTTGCTCCTGTTTCCTTTACGATCCGCTCCAGAATCTCAGGATTTTCCAGCATCGGACAGGGGCGCAGATGGTTCTTGTTAAAAGGCTGGTTGTCATGATAGGCCATGAACAATGGCTGCTTTAAGATTTCCAGCAGGGTATGGGTCCTGATATTGGCTCCGGAATAATGGATAAAAACACACGGTTCCGCATCACCATTGGCGTTGATATGGAAATAATTTCTTCCCCCGGCAATACAGCCTCCCACAAATTCTCCGTCATTCTGGAAATCCATGGTAAAAAGCCCTTTCCCGGTGGTCATATTCCGGATATCCCGCACCCGCTCTTTCATGTAAATACGCTGCTCCACGGTAGGCAGAAGCTCCACCGCCGCCTCGTTCCCCACTGGCATGTAATGGAAATACAGCGCGTAACGGCATCCCTTTTCTATCATCAGATCAACAAACTCCTCACTGGTAACCGTCTCCAGGTTCTTAGAGGTATAGCAGATTGAGGTACCAAAAATGAGTCCGTTTTTCTTCAAAAGCTCCATGGCATGCATCACCTTTCCGTACACACCCTCGCCCCTGCGAAGGTCATTGACCTCCGGAGAGCCCTCTAAGCTGATGGCCAGATACAGGTTCCCCACCCGCTTCATTTCCCGGCAAAAGCTCTCATCCACCAGCGTCCCGTTGGTGTAGGCCAGAAATGCGCAGTCATTATGAGTCTCGCAGAGCCTGATGATATCCGCCTTCCGTACCAGCGGCTCTCCGCCGGTAAACATATAGAAATAGATTCCCAGCTCTTTTCCCTGACAGATCAGATCATCCATCTCCTCAAAGGTCAGATTCAACCGATTGCCGTATTCCGCCGCCCAGCATCCCGTGCAGTGCAGGTTGCAGGCGCTGGTGGGATCCATCAGTATCAGCCAGGGCACGTTGCAATGATGAATCTCCCGCATCTTACGGATGGTTTTGGTCCCATGGAAAAAGGCTTCAAATCCAAGATTAAGCGCCGTGGTTTTCAGCACATGAGGGTCTACCTCCGCAAGGATCCTGCGGATATACTGATTCAAAGTCCCTTCCTTATTACAGATCATTTCCCTTGCCTTATCATAGTCAACATCCAGCTTCTCGCCGCTCATGTAGCTCTGCATCAGATCCATGAGCCTGCTCACCTCCGGCTCCCACTCTTTATCCGCGTTTCTGAGCGCTATATCGATCGCCTTTCCAAATGCCGCCCGCCCTGCCTTGTGTGTCATCTCTCTCATCCTGTGTCCTTCCTTTCTTTTAAAATCTGTTCCTTTGCATCTTTGTATTATCTGTACTCCTCATATAAAAATCGTAACCTACCGATAAATTTCCACCCTGTCTATCCGATCCGGCCACTGGTGCTTAATGATCTTAACTGCCGCCAGCACAGTGGTAAGACTCAAAAGCCCTTCTGCCAGAAGGCAAAATCCAAACAGCATGGCCAAAAGCTCGGCGCCATCCTGAGGGCGGAGGATCAAAAAGATTCCGGCCACTCCTGCCAGGATCGCTGTTGCCAGGATCATCCACCATTGCCTGATCCCAAAAACCCTGGCATCGATGGCTGTCTGTATTTTTAAAAATCCGTCTGCCAGCACATAAATCCCCAACACCACACTGATAAATGCTATAAAATGGTCTGTCCGCAGGAGCGTAACTACCCCCAATACGATCAGAAACAATCCACATGCCAGATCATACTGAAAGGCCAGACGGAACAGATCCTTTGAGAAGTAGCCGATCAGCTTGACCACCCCGAAAAGGATCAGCAGGATGCCGAACATCTCCGCGATTATGGGCGCCATAATCCCCGGTACAACCAACAGCAGGATCCCGCATGAGCTATAGATCAGCGACATGATGATATAGCCGATTTTTGCAGCCTTCATCAGTTTTATGGAACGCATAAGAAACACCTCCTTCTGTTCTTGTTAAAGCTACCATAACAAAAACCCGGGAAGTATCCTACAGACACTTCCCGGGTTTTGTCACAAAACCAGACACATCAGCGTTTTTGCCTAACAAAGGCCGCTATTTATTTTTTTGTTCATTTTCCGCAATGCTTCTGCGTATCATTTCCTCCAGCATTCCCTTTTTCAGCTGTCCCATCCGATAAAACACGGCCTGGATATCATCCTTCATACCGCCGCTCAAAAAATCCATGATGGCTCCAAAACAGCACCATTTATAATATTGGATAATGACCCGCTTATCCTCTGCCCCTATGGGGGCGTCCGCAAAGGCTGTGCTGATATAGGTGTCCACCACATACTGACAGATCCGCCGCAGATGCTGCTCAAACAGGTCCCTGTTGGAGGAATGATAAAGATGAAGAGCAGCACGCTTGTTTTTGAGGGCAAAGGAAACTGCAACGTCCAGTCCTTCCTCTAAGGAATCCACCGTCGGATGCCGGCGGATGATCTCGTTTGTCTCCTCTATGATGATCTCCTCCACCATAGAGGGCAGATCCTGATAATGGTAATAGAAGGAATTGCGGTTGATACCGCAGTCCTCCACAATATCCTTGACGGTGATCTGACTGACCGGCCGCTCATTCAAAAGCTTCATAAAGGAACGCTTGATCGCCTGCTTGGTAAATCCCGGCAAGTCTGTCACCTCCTGCTATAGATCTCCTTTATCACCTCATAAGAGAGCTTCGGTCTGCGGTACTCATCCACGATCCCCTTATTGTTCATGGTCCGGGGACGGGTACTGAACCAGCTGTCGCACACCCGGCAATCACAATACTGCCAGATATAAACGCCGCTTGTCCCCTCATGGGAAAGAATAGCGTTTAACTGCTTTTCGATGGCCTCTGCCTGGTATTCCTCCGACCATTTCACCTTTTCCGGCGTGCGGTAACCATAAACCGCCCCTGCACCTACCTCTGTGATCAGGAAAGGCTTGCCTGCCCCTTCCGTGTTCTCCTGTATCCAGTCATACAGGGAAGATAGGAACTCCTCCACCGGAGTGTCATGATACCACAGCGGGTAAATATTGTAGGATACCACATCCACCAGCCCAAGACAAAGATCCGTCTTAAACTGACAGCTTGCAAAGGAACGGGGACGGGTCTGATCCAGACTGCGGATCAGGGAAAGCTGCGCCTCATAGCAGCTCCTGCCATACTCCGTGTGGCTGGCACATTCATTTAAAATGCCCCAGATATAAATGCTGGGATGATTATAATGGGCTCCTATCATCTCCCTGATGCAGTCCTCGCACTGCCGTTCAAAATTAGGATTGCGCATAGCCTCCTCAGACAGCCCTCTGGCGTGGTTTTCTTCCCAGACCAGCATTCCCGTCTCATCACACAGATCCAGGAAAATTTCATCATTGGGATAATGAGAGGTCCGCACGGAATTAGCCCCCAGATCCCGCATAGTCATTAAGTCCTGCCACATGGCTGAAAAAGGCAGGGCGCAACCGAAATGGGGATGATCCTCATGGCGGCAGAAGCCCTTGATCGTAAGCTTCCTTCCATTCATCAAAATATCCCTGCCCTCTACCTTTACCTCCCGGAAGCCAAATCTGTCGATCAGGTCATCCTCCGCTTCGCCCCTTTCGTCCGTAAGCACTGCCTCTGCAGTATAAAGGATCGGAGTATCCGGATTCCATTCCTCTACATCAGGGCAGAGAATTTCGGCCTGGATCCTTTTCGTCCCGTTCTTTGCAAGGGTGATCGGACAGACTACCCTTCCTGTATCTCCTGTATTTCCTACATTTCCTGCCTTTGCCTCTCCTGCTTCCTTTATGACAAAGCAGAGTTTTCCCTCAAAAGAGGCTTCTGTCAGATTACAGACCTCCGCCTCCAGACGCGCGCACCAGCCCTCTTCTCTTTTTTCGGGTGTCACATGCAGCCATGCGAGGTACGCCCTTCCCAGCTCCTCCAGCGCCACCGCCCTGGTGATCCCGCCGTAGGACTGATAATCATTTTCTACATGCAGCGCAGACTCCGGGCCAAAGGAATTGTCCACCAGAACTCTAAGCCCGTGCTCCCCCTCCGGCACATTTCTGACCACTGCCGCAAAAGGGGTATAGGCATTGTAGTGGGAAGCAATCTTCTCCCCGTCCAGATAAACCTCCGCCGTGTGGCTGACTCCCTTAAATTCCAGACGCAGATTCCCGCCGGCACAAAAACGCTTCTCATACCACGCCTTCCCCCGATAGGTACGAGTTTCCGGCACGTTCTGCCAGCATCCCGGCACCGCCATTTTCCTCTTAACGGGCGTCCCGCCATTCTCCGGACTGGTGACAAAGTCCCAGAGACCGGAAGAGAGCTCCGTCTGCTTTCTGATCCGATGGGTTGCAAACATTCGCAGCATAGATGAAATCCTCCTTACTTTATTTCCGGTTAGTAATTAAGCCATAGCCGATTGTCTTTCCTCGATAAACTGGTCAATAAAAACTTTTTCTGCAACACTGTACTTATAATCAGATTCCTTCTTATCCTGACACTTCGCCGAAAGCCTAATCGGTTTGAGCATTGTATGCTTGATCAGGTCTGTTTTGAAATTCTTCCGCAATGCAAATCCCAAGATTTGTATGCCTCTCTATCGAATTCATACCATCCTGAATATATGCCCATGTTTCTTTATATTCGCCCTCAACAGAAAAATCCGATTCACAGATAAACTTGACAAATCCTTCCAGATTTTTTCTATATCTTATAGCAAACACATATGCATCATCTTCCTTGTTCTCATCTGTGCTGTTCCTCTTATTATGTAATACATGATCTAAATTACAGGACATATAATACACTTTATAAGGAATCTTCCAGATTTGTCCTGTGCTCGTGAGACGATACAAATTTCCCTGCTTCTGCTGATTACGACTGATAATTGCCTGCCGATTCAATGTGTGAATTCCACCAGATTCATACCAAATCCCATTACAATCCTGTTCTTCCAATATTTGGTCCTCAGGAATATACGCACCATCTGTATCAACAATATGAATGATTTGTTTAAAGTCTTTTGCTGTATAATGATGCGATTTTGCAAAACCACGCACCTCATTTCCTATTTTGGAAATAATATTTTGTGAAGTTACTCCTGTTCTGGTAGTAATATCACCGTGCATGATATGAACATACACCGAATCTTTATCATATACTTGATTCAACATAACACCCAGAGCAGCATCATCTGAAGAACCTTCTACAATGAAAAGTACAATTTTCTTACGAGCCAAATGCTTCACCCGCCTCTCTGAACGCTAAGGCTATCTCATAATTATTGGTTGGATTATAAACCGGCTCATTCTGTTCACCTAAAACAATATCTCGATAATAGAAATCCCGGAGATTATTGTTTCCTTTCACATTTGTCATACGAATATAACGATTATCCGGATTTGTTGTTGTAAAAGCAATAAATCCCTTATCAATCGTTTCCAGCGGTCTAAGATTATGAGATGTAAAAATCAACTGCCCTTTTCCTTTTTCGGATATAATATTGAGAAGTTCGCCTAATAAATATTCAAAAATTCCGGCATCCATTTCATCAATAGCAACTGTAATAGATGGATTGTTATATACTACAATTAACAACTGCAAAATTGAAACAATTTTTTTAATTCCTTCTGACTCATATTGAAAAGGAATAGCTTTGCTATTTTTTAAAGACATCAATTGAATAAGTCTTCCAACCTTACCATCCTTCGAAACCATCGGTCCCAAATCAACAATATTAATTGTTAGACCCGGAATGATTTCTTCTAAAACAATGTTCATATTAGAAATAATTTTTTTCACCAGTTCCATTGCATCCTCCGGAATTGGAGCTGGTACATTCAGGGGCAGCATTAAATTTCCAACAGCTTCCGAATTGTTTTCTTTATACTTAAATGCCAACGGCAAGGCATTCATGCTAATCAATCCCGAATTTTCCGTATCAATAACAAAAAGTTCTCTGTTTCCAAATGTATATAATCCTTCAATGAATGCCATATATTTTTCATTCTTACAGTTTTTTCTAAAGGCATTTATCATTTCTCGTGAAAAAACGAATGTTCTTCCCTGTGTCTGAACAAGACGTTTTGTTACAAGCAATTCTGTAATATCATTTGTTGCTTCCCCTAAAAGTTCATTAAATTTCGACTTTGGCACAAACACTTCTGAAGTTCTTGTATCAACAAGTGCCCCCTTACGGACTTTTTCATCCTTTGAAGTATATGCGAAGCTTAATACTTCATCATATATTTGTGTTTTATATCTCAGATCAGTATTTACGTTTTCGTCATTAGAATGTGTATCATCTATCATTTTCTTTAATGAAAATTGATACCAAATGTCATAACTGACTTCATTCCTTTGCATTTTAAATTGAAATTTTAAAGTAGCATGGTCTTCGTCAACATGAATATAATCCGCATATTTTTCCGGAATAGCCTTTCCACATAATGCAAATTTGAGCACTTGTAATGCATCAACTAACGCAGTTTTCCCTGAACCATTTTGTCCATATAACCCCACAATACTGGTACGATAATTTTTTTTGCGATTTGCAAGATCAAGAGTACCGTACTTTACATTTTTAAAATTCTCTATAGTTATATTTTCTATCCTGACAAAACGTGCGCCCATAACAGCCTCCATGCCTCTATATAATTCATATTTCTGTTTATGTTGCTATTATATCATTCCCTTATTCACAATTCAATATTCAATCTCGTTTTTAATACTTTTTGTTCCGTTTTTATCATTCATTTTTCTTGTCGCATTTATCGTTCACAAAACCTCCCGGGGTAATCTTCCTATCTTCACAATATTTTTTCAGCCATTTGTTTAACATTATGCTCAAAAATCTTATCATTTTCAAATACAATCCTGACCTACATGGTTATTCAGCTTCCTCTTTCAACCTTTTATAGAAATCTTCTCTCCAGTTAATCCTATTACCATTATTTCGTATATAATTCAATGAACCATATACATAGGCATCATCGCTTAGAAACTCTATTTGTTCTACTTCATCCAGATTTATCTTCCACACACAACCCTGTAAAACATCACTGTCCGTAGTGATACACTTATCAAAGCTCTCTCGTATTTTCTGACATATTTCCAGGTATTCATCATCTGTTCTGCATCTGTCAAACTGATTTTTGCACCAGTATCATTTTTTATGATACTGCTCATTTTCTCTGATATCCAAGAATAAGCTGTTCCTGATTTTTTTAAATCAATATATTCTTCCTTGCATTCTAAATATCCTTTGTTTACTAAATCTTTTAATGCCTCCAGAGATTGAAATGTGACCAGTTTCATAATTTTCCTCATTTCTGCGCTGCTTTTTACACAAGCTCACATAGGTTTGGCAATTTTTATCTTACTACACATTTACTTCATTCACAAGGTTACTTATACCACTCTCATGCCCACCACGAATCGTAACCAAAGCCTTTTCCATCCGCCTGATCTCCTCCGCGATCAGTCCCACCGGTGCCCCGAAATCCCCAAGGGCCTCAGACTCATGGATGCCTGCTTCATATACTTGCCCGAGAATCTCTGCGATCTTTTCAGCATCCTCCTGCCCTTTTGCCACCTGCGCCAACCGAAGCGCCTCCTCCATCCTGCCGCAAATACCGGCGAATGCGGTTCTTTGGCTCTCATTCAGATATGTTCCCAGCTTTCGGACTTCCCCTTTCAGATAAAACAGCAAAATCATTCCCTGAAAAGCCAGATCGCTGAAGCCCTTCTCTGCGGTTCGCTCCAGGGTATGGCTCTCCTGCTCCGCTTCTCCCTTTCCAAAAATATCCTCTGACAGGCTCTCAAAAAAGGAAAATACCTCTTTCAATTCCGCCTGGAATTCTGAAATATCTTCAAAAAGCGGCCGGTGAGAAGGCTCCCGCAGCACATCCACATCGGCAGCAAACGCGATAATGTCTAACCGGAACACACAGTCCTCCAGAAAGTTAACCGTCACCTTCTCGAGAGGAATGGAAGAAATTTCCCTGACAATTGCCAGAATCTCATCTCCGATATAGGCGTAGGGTAAATCTGGATTCTCCAAAAGCCTCCGCCCGGCGTTTTCTCCCTTTTGGATGGCATTTCGCAGCTTTTCTTCCGCGCTTTCCCGCATATCCTGAAAGATCAGGGCAGACAGTTCATTGAAAAAGCCTGCGATCTTCCCGGCTTTCATCCGGGCATCCCCGGCCAACGCCTCATATTTTTCACACAAGGGCTCAAATATACTCCCATGCTCCGGCTTTGCCCTTGCGATGGTGAGTCTTGCCTGAAATGACATCATATTGGACCAGAAGGCAACATCCTCAATGGCTTTTATAAGCATAAAACGAGCGGAAATCTGATCAGGGCACCGGGCAATATCTGTGATCGTCCCCAGAATTTCGGACAATTCCCCGGATAATCTCTGTGTCCTCTCAGCAAGCAGCTTCAAAAACTGCCCGTAAAATACTGCTGCCTCCTGCTCCTTCTCCTTCATTTTGCAGGTAAACTCTGCCGTCTCCCTGATCTGAACGATCAGACTGTTCAGCTCCCGGATGATCTCATTGGTGGTTTTTGAATACAACATAGCACATCTCTCCTTTTCTGTTTCGGGAACCTTGATGGAATAATGGTATTTCCGGTACTCCGCCGGGGTCACACCCATACAGGCCTTAAAGCTCCTGGTAAAGCCTTCGTGAGAATCATACCCATACTTTAATGCAATCTCAAGAATAGATGACTCTGACCCTGCTATCTCACTGGCAGAGAGTGTGATCCTGCGCCGGTTCACATACCGCATGACACTCTCCCCCACTGCCTCTCTGAAAAGACGCTGATAATGATATCTGGAAAAGTGCATTTTTTCTGCCAGGCTTTCCACCGTAAGCTTTTCCTGGATTTTTTCTTCAATCACAGCCAGTGATCGGAATATCGGCTTTTGACTGTCCATTGGTTTCCTCCTTGTGCGAAAACTATAAGCTACTGTTACCAGGATACAACTCATAGGAGATTTTTTCTTGACGAAAAGTGCTTTCCTATCAAACGCCGCCACGCTCCGCGAGTCGGCTTATTGATCAAAAAACCTCCTCCGAACGCTTCGGAAGAGGTCTTTAGGAGACACACAATGTGTGAAAAATATTTTAGTATCTTACTGATCAGTTCTTGGCAGGAATAACTGCTCCGTTGTAATGCTCAGTGATGAAGTTCTTTACATCATCAGACTGAAGAACTGATACCAGCGTCTTGATGGATTCGTTATCCTTGTTTGCCTCTGTTACCGTGATGATGTTGGCGTATTCGGAATCCTCGCCCTCTCTCATCAGATAAGAGGTAGTATCAATGTCAGCCTCCAGCGCTCTGTTTACGTTGACAAAGTAAGCGTCAAAATCTGCGGCGGAAGGGATGATATTGGCCTGATCCATCTCAACGATCTCGATCGGGATCAGATATTCCTCGATTTCATTTACGGAAGCATCGATGGCTGTCATCTCCGGATTTAACTTCACAAAGCCTTCGCTTTCAAGTACCTTAAGAGCCCTGTACTCGTTGGAAGAATCATTGGGGATGGCGATTACCGCATTTTCCGGAAGCTCATCCTTGCTTGCATATTTGTCTGAAAAGCATGCATAAGGCTCAACGTGAACGCCGCCCATGCTGTACAGGTCAGCACCCATTTCCTCTTCGATGCTTTCCATAGCCGGTACATGCATGAAGTAAGCGAAATCAATTTCTCCATCGATCAGCATATCATTCCAGGTTGCATCCCATGTAGTGGAAACGATATCCAGCTCGATCCCCTCTGCTGCAAGGGCATCCTTAGCCGCATCCAGGATCTCACTGTGAGGGGTCAGATCGCATACACATTTAAGGACTACTTTTTCTCCTGAAGCTGTTTCATCCTCAGCTCCCTCTGCCTCCTGGGCATCCTCTGCAGCATCTCCATCGGTCTCTGCATCTGCGTCCTCCTGAGTCTCTGCATCGGCAGCATCTGCGGTATCTTCTGCAGATTCTTCCGTATTAGCTGCCTCCTGTGTGTCGCCGCTGTTCCCGCAGCCTGCCAGAAGAGCAGACGCTGTAAGTGCAGCTGCCATAATAAGGGCCAGTTTCTTTTTCATAATTTTCTCCTCCTTTGAAATTATGCTTTATGTCAAAAGGCCTTCTGCCTTTGTCCCTCATTTTAGCACAATCAATTCCAAAGAGGTATCTTCACAAAATGAAATTTGCAGCCCAAATCCATTACAAAAATATACATATTGCCCAAATACAGGCGGAATTGTTTGTCTATTATAGACAACTGACAGCACGCTTCACGAACTGTCCTTATGCCACCAACGGATACCAGGCTTCGCCAGACATCCTTATGTCAGATCAGGTGTCTTCTCTTCAAAATGATCTTCGAAATCGTATCTCCCAGGATCTGCACTACCTGAACGATCACGATCAGCACAATGATAGTGGCAAACAAAAGGTCATGCTCGAATCTTGTGTACCCATAGGTAACTGCAATATATCCGATCCCCCCTGCCCCGAAGCTTCCGGCAAGGGCTGTCATGGAAATAATGATCACTACCGCATTGGTGAAAGCCCTGACCAGGGAAGGCATGGTCTCCGGCACCATGATCGTAAACAGGATCCGCATATTGCCGCTGCCCATAGCCTTGGCTGCCTCGATCTTTCCTTTATCAAGCTCTAACAGACTGCTTTCCACAAGCCTTGCAAAAAGGGGCACACAGCTGGCCACCAGAGATATGATACAGGCATTAGAGCCATAGGATTTGCCCACCAGCGCCCTTGCCACCGGCAGCATGACAATGATGATGATCACCTGGGGCAGTGAACGGAAGCAGTTGATCACAGCGCTCAAAATTGTATGTACAGTCTTACAGGGCACAAGCCCCTCCTTACTGGTCATCACCAGCACCAGTCCCAGGACCACCCCGAATACAAGGACAAACACGGAAGATACTGCCACCATATACATGGTCTCGCTGATGGCAGGCAGTACCCGCTCCCAGACCTCCGCAGTAAAAGCATTCTTCAGCACTTCCCAAAAAGAATATTTATATAAGCTCATTTTTACCTCCCGCCCTTACTCCTGCCAGTAATCGCTTCTGAATTTGTTGTAAACACCGATAAAGTTCCTGGCGGTCTCACACTGGGGATGCTGGAAAATATCCTTCACCAGCCCCTGCTCCAGCAGCTTGCCGTTTTCCATCACCGCCATTCTGTGGCAGGTGTATTTGATCACTTCCAGCTCATGGGTGATCAAAATGATAGTCAATCCCAGCTTCTGGTTGATCTCCTTGAGCAGATCCAGTACGGAAAGGGTTGTCTGAGGATCCAGCGCGCTTGTAGCCTCATCGGACAAAAGTACATCCGGATGATTGGCCAGGGCCCGGGCAATTCCCACCCTCTGCTTCTGTCCGCCGGATAACTCTCCCGGATAGGCGTCTCTTTTTTCGGAAAGGCCTACCAGATTCAGCATCTCCTCTACTCTCTCGCCCACCTCCTTGGAGGATGAGCCGGCCATCTTAAGGGGATAAGCAATATTCTGGGACACCGTCATAGAATCAAACAGATTAAACTGCTGAAAGATCATGCCAATCTTTCTTCTCTGCCTGTTCAGTTCGGCTTTTCCAAGGGCAGTGATCTCCTGGTCTCCGATCCTGACACTTCCACTGTCCGGCTCCTCTAAGCGGTTGATGCACCGGACCAGAGTGGACTTTCCGGCTCCGCTGAAGCCAACAATTCCGTAAATGTCCCCTTTCCCCACAGAAAGGTCGATCCCCTTTAAGACCTCAATATCCTGCTTTTTGGTATGAAATGTTTTGTAAAGCTGTTTTACTTCAATAAAATTTTCGTCCATTCAGATTCCCTCTTGGCTACACCTGTGTATTATGTATTCTCACGGACTTTGCAGCAAGTGCAAAGCCCTGGCTGAATAGTTACGTTACCTGCTTCATTATACTAAAAGGGGGATTGTTTTTCAAGGCAGGCGTGTATCACTTCCCGGGTTGTTTCACGAAGTCCGTTAAACAGCTTCCTTTGCCCATTGGTATTCCTGCCTGTCACTAAATCCATGGGAGAAAAGGCTTTGCAGGATCCGTGACTTATGATATAAATATAGGATGATAATTATCAGATGGGAGGAATAGGCTTTATGCGGCGGATATTCAAAATACTTACCTGCTTTCTGGCAGCCATAGGCGTATGCACGGCGGCTCTGGTCTGCTTTATCCTGCTGTACCCTCTCTTCCACGGAAATTTTTCCCCGAACCAACAGAATGCTTCCCCGGAAAAAACAGAGGCAGAGCCCTCCCTGGCAGATGAGGCAGCCGCTCCGGAAACAGCTGATCCGGAGACCACTGATCGGAGGGCGGCCTCTCCCACTCCTGCAGCTAACAGTGAGATACCCTCCCCTGTAAGAGCAGCGCCCACGGGCAGCGATATAGAGTCTCCCCATAGCCAAGAATCTCCCTCTGCCCAAACGCCCACAGAGACGCCTGTAAAAGAAGAAATCCCGGCCGAATACCAGTCTGCATTAAACAGAGCAGATAATTATTGCGATCTCATGCATATGTCAAAGCAGGCCATTTATGATCAACTTATTTCCGAATATGGAGAGAATGTCTCTCCGGAGGCGGCAAGCTACGCCGTAACCCATGTAAATGCCGACTGGAACGCCAACGCTCTGCAAAAAGCCACTGTATACAGCGATACCATGCATATGTCCCGGACCGCGATCTACGACCAGCTCATCTCCGAAAACGGTGAAAAATTTACGGAGGCACAGGCACAATACGCCATGGAGCATCTGGAAGCAGACTGGATGGCAAACGCTCTGTACAAGGCAAAGGAGTACCGGCAATCCACCAATATGACCAAATCGGCGATCTATAACCAGCTGATCTCCGAGCACGGCGATAAATTCTCGCCGGAGGAAGCCAGCTACGCCATCAAAAATCTGAAATAACCCCCCTTAAAATGAACCCGGCGGAGAAAATGATTTTCTCCGCCGAAGTCTTTTTTAACCTGTATGCAATTTCATGCACGCGCAGCCCATTGTTTATTTATTCTCAGGTCTCATCCTGAATTCAAAATCTATCTTTTCTCCGTTTAACCGATACTTCTCAAGAAGCTGAGGGCCGCAGCTTCCGGAACCGATCCCGCTCTGGCGGTAATCTACACACAGCACCGTATAGGGTGACTCTTCCAGCTCATAATTATGAGCCTTTGCGGTAAGCTCCTCCTGAGTATAAACAGAGGCGTTAAAGGCAAAGGTATTCCTGCTGGCTATGGTCAGGGCCGCTTTGCCGCTTCCCACCGTTACGTAATCACAGTCATGGTGGCTGCCGTTTTCCTGAGGACGGATATAATCCTCGTGCATTGCCTTCACATCCGTATCAAACACTCCGTGGTATCCGGCCCACCTCTTATCGATATAGCTTTCCACAGGCCCGATTCCGCAGTAGTTTACCCGATCCATTTCCTTTGGCATAAACATCCGGAGGCCAAACCTTGGCAGGAACGGGAATACCGGATCCTTCTCCCCATGAAGTGATACATCCACAGTGCCGTCCGGCCAGATCGTCCAGCAGGCGTTGATGTTCAATATCCTCTGAAGGTAAATGGCGGAGATTGAAAGGGTGGTGCTAATCTTTACCTTATCCGGCTTTGCACTCAAATGGGTCTCATAAGCCCTGGTGACAATGCGGTCATACCCGGCTGCCCTCCATTCTGACTTGATCACTCTGTCATTATCAGTAGGCGCACGCCAGATATTATATTCCATAGGACGCTCAAGGAGAGACTGGTTCTGATAAACCATTTCCCGGAACACGCCTGTTAATTTATCATAGGTATAGCTGAACTCCCGGGTGGAAACGGTAATGCTTCGATCATCCTCTCTGATCTCGAATTCCGCCAGACCATGTTCCTTTTCGAAAAGCTCCTTTACCTTCTGATTTTCATTTCTTGCATTGAAAAGCTCTGTCTCCTCAAATCCAAGCAAAAAGCCTGCAGGAAGAATCTCATTTGCCTCCTTCAGATAATAGGAAACCTTAAGGAAGCACTTCCCGCTTTCAGGAATATGGAAGGCAAAAGGAACCGCCTTTTCTCCATGGGCGGGGATATCCAAAAGCTCAGGATCGGTAACCGCACCTTTTTCTACCGGAATGCCATCACAGATCACCTCGTATCCGATGGTCAGGTAATCCTTCAGATTTACAAAATCCATATAGTTGTGGAGCACCAGCTCCTTAATCCCCTGATCGGAGCCTGTCTGATTCAGGGAAACCACTCTGACAGGGCGATGGACATTTTTAAATTCCATCAGACCGGTGTGAGGCCTGCGGTCAGGATATACCAGACCATCCATACAGAAATTGCCGTCATGGGGGAATTCCTGGTGGTCGCCGCCGTAAGCATACATTTTCTTTCCTGTAATCGTTCTTCCGGTTTCAATGGCGTGATCACACCACTCCCAGATAAATCCGCCGCAGATCCCGTCATACTGCTGGATCAGGGCAAAGTAATCCTCCAGATCGCCGGGGCCGTTTCCCATGGCGTGGCAATATTCACACATCACATAAGGAAGCGAACCATCCTCCTCAAAATATCTGTGGATCTCCGTAAGGGCAGGGTACATCCGGCTGTGCAGGTCCACATTGCTGAGATCACAGTCATCTCTGGGTACATAACGGACCGCTTCATAATGGGTCAGACGGGTAGGATCAAATTCCTTGGTCCACTTAAGCGCCGCCTCAAAGGTACATCCATAAGCACATTCATTTCCCATAGACCAGATCACCACGCTTGGCCGGTTCTTATCCCGTTCCACGCAACGCCTGGTCCTGTCCACTGTGGCCTCGGTAAACTCCGGATTGTCCGCTATGGCGATGCCCCACATCCTTGCTCTGGCTTCCCATTCTCTGTCCTTCATGTAGACTTCTTCCGTTCCATGACTCTCATTGTCCGCTTCATCGATAACATAAAAGCCCAGGCGGTCATAAAGCTGATAAGCCCAGGGAGCGTTAGGATAATGGCTAGTACGGATGGCATTGATATTATGCTCCTTCATTACCTTCAGATCCTTCTTCAGCTGAGCCGGGCTGATGGCAAAGCCGGTCACCGGGTCTGAATCATGACGGTTGGTACCACGGAATTTCACATTCACTCCATTGATATACAGTACGCCGTCCTTTGTATGGATCTCCCGGATACCCACCTGATCCGTGATCACCTCATCTTCCGTCTCAAGAACCAGGGTATACAGATAAGGATCCTCCGCATTCCAGAGCCTTGCCTCCTCCACGTGAAGGGAGACTGTATTCTCCGCCCCATCCGCCTGAGCGATCAGCTTATCTTCCTTATCAAAAAGACTTGCCCTTACAGGCACAGGCCTGTCCAGATACCGGAAGGTAATCTCCACGTTTCCACCCTTAAAATCTTCTGTGGGCTGCGCCTTTACAAAATAGTCAAAAATGCCCTGTTCCGGCCGTTTCAGAAGATAGACATCCCGGAAGATCCCGCTCATCCTGAACTTGTCCTGATCCTCCAAATAGCTTCCGTCACACCATTTCAAAACCAGTACGCAGAGGGTGTTTTCCCCTTCCTTAAGAGTGTCCGTTACGTCAAACTCACTGGTGGAATGAGAAACCTGGCTGTATCCCACAAAGCTGCCGTTCATCCATACATAAAAGCAGGAATCCACTCCCTCAAAATTCAGGTACGCCCTGGGTGCACCCTCTTCCCTGTGATAAGTGAAGGTACGCACATACTCCCCGCAAGGATTTTCGCAGGGCACATACGGGGGATCCATGGGAAAAGGATAACGGGTGTTGGTATACTGATGACGGTCATAGCCGTAATTCTGCCATACCTCCGGCACTGTCACCTCATCAAAACCGGCAGTATCGTATCCTTCCTGGAAAAACTCCTCCTTCACATCATAAATGCTGTCAAAATACCGGAATTTCCAATCCCCTGACAAAAGTACAAAACGCTCCGACTCCTCCCGGCATTCTGCCGGATCTGCAAGCCTTGCTGCTGCAGGAATATAGTAAGCCCTGTTGGGCATGGTATTCATATGCAGCACATTTAAATCCTCGTAATACTTTGGAATGATCATATTTCTTACCTCCTACTGTGTTATTTTTATTATAAAGGATGTGCTCTCCCGATTGCCATGTTTTTTATTGCACAAAACCGGAATTTACACAACGGATAACACGCTCTGCAGGTTATCCTTATGTTAATAAAAAATTTCATCCTCTCTCCAGCTTCAGCACGATGGCTTCGAGATGCTCCATCCTGCCGTCCCGGCTGCCCATAAGGACCTCCCCTTCCGGCAGCTTCAGTTCCACCGTTTCCCTGCCGAAATTCTGGAGAAACACATAATCCGCTTCCCGGCTGCTTCTGACAGTAAGCTCCACGCCCTCCGGGATTTCCTCCGGCCAGGGACTTCTAAGCCCGGCTTCCCCGGCTAATATCCGATAAAGGTCATCATAGAACCCCTGCTCCATATCCGCGCATACATAATAGGCGTGACCCTTACCAAAATCGTTTTTCAAAAGAGCAGGCAACCCCGCGTAAAAATCCTTGCCGTAGACCATCAATGTCTGGGCCCCGTCAGGCTTTACAAGCTGGCATAAATATTTGCAGGTATAGCTTTCCTTCATTCCGGCAAGCCCTTCTTCGGTCTGACAGACAGTATTTTCCTCCCAGTCGTAAAGAGCATCGATCTCCTCGCTGCGGAGTCCTAACACATCCATCAGCCCGTAAGGCGTGCCGCCCAGGAAACAGCAGTCATTCTCGTCCACCACCCCGGACCAGTAGGTCATCACAAAAATGCCGCCCTTTTCCACATAATCCCTTACCTTTTTCTCAAAGCCCGGACGGAAAAGATACTCCATGGGAGCCGCCACAAAACGGTAATCCGAAAGATCAAAGGTCTGGTCTATCACATCCACATTCACCCCCAGCCTCCGAAGAGCCCGGTAGGATTTTTCCACACATTCTTCATAATAGAGCCCATCGTTTCTGGGTCCCTTAGACCCCTCTAAGGCCCAGCGGTTCTCCCAGTCATACAGAACCGCTGCCCGGGCACAGGTTTCGGTTCCCGACACCTCCCCTAAACGGGCAAGCATTTCCCCGGTTTCTGCCACATCCCGGAAGGTTCTGGTGTCGTTTCCGTCATAGTGGTCTATCACTGCACCGTGGAACTTTTCTTCCCCGCCTCTGCTCTTGCGCATCTGAAAATATAAGGCCCCATCGGCGCCGTGGGCAATACTCTGCAGGGAGGCGGCCGCCACCATCCCCGGCTTTTTCAGCTTACTCACGCCCTGCCAGTTGGTTGCTCCGGGACAGGACTCCAGCATCAGGAAGGGCTTTCTCTTAAGGCTGCGGATCACATCATGCCAGAAGGCCGTATCCCTTGCAGTCTCCCATTCCGGCTTCTTATGCCAGGTAGGATAACTGTCCCAGGAAGCCACATCGATTTTTTGTGCCAGTCGGAAATAATCGATGCCACCGAAATGGTACATGAGATTTGCAGTAACCGGCTGACCGGCTCCTGCCTTTCTGAGCGCATCGATCTCCTTCTCCATAAAATCAATGGTCTGGTCAGAGACAAACCGGTGCCAGTCCAGAATAAGTCCCATAATACTGGTCTCACCCAGGGGTGAGGGACTTTCCACCTGTTCAAAATCATCGTAGGTATGACTCCAGAAAGCAGTACACCAGGCATCGTTTAAGGCGTCTATGGTTTGGTACTTTTTCTTCAGCCATTCTCTGAATGCCTGCTGACATAACTCGCAATGACACTCTCCTCCATATTCATTGGAAATATGCCACATCTTTACCCCGGGATGATTGCCAAAACGCTCTGCCAGCAGATAATTGATCTGGCCCACCTTTTCCCGGTAAAGAGGCGAGGTCATACAATGATTATGCCTGGCTCCAAAAAGAGCCTTCTGCCGCATTTCATTGACCCTGAGAACCTCCGGGTATTTATCTGCCATCCAGTGGGGACGGGCTCCGGAGGGTGTTGCCAGGATCACCGAAATCCCTCTCTCATAAAGCCTGTTTATGATATTTTCCATCCAGTCAAAACAAAATTCCCCCTCCCTGGGCTCCAATTTTGCCCAGGCAAAAATCCCCAGCGATACCGTATTGATCCCGGCCTCCTCAAAGCGCGCAAGATCTGTCTCCAAAGCCTTTGGCATAGAAAGCCACTGCTCCGGATTGTAATCGCCTCCATACATTAAATAGCCATCCTTCATTTTCTGTTCCTTTCTGCACCGTCAGGCCCTCCCGACAGTCACTTCCTGTAACAATTCAGCCTTTGGCTTCACCGTTACCGCTTCTTTCATCATATCATACTTGCTCCTTATTTTCCTCAGGAATCTTTTATATAATAAAAATAAAGATTTTCCGCACCTTCCTCTCGTTGAAACCGTTATACCTTGTGAAAGGAGATTTTGGCATATACGCCCTGGCTGAAGGTGGAACGGATCTGGAAACATTTTATATGGAACAGTTCACGTAACTGCCAAAAAGAACGAGAAAGAAAACTATCATGAAAGAATTGATCAAATATGAACTGAAAAAAATCTGGAACCGAAAAATAAATCGTATCGCCATGGTTCTTGGGATCCTGCTGATCGTCTTCAGCAACCTTGCCCTGATCCATGGCGAGTCCTTATTTTTCATCCAATGAGCTATCATGCAAAGACTGTTCATTATTATAATGCAAAGGATCCGTCATTTCTGCATGAACTCTTTCAATCTGAGCAGCCACTGCCGCCTCATTCATCTGAACCGTATCCCGGATCAGCTGACGGCTTTCACGAAGCCTCATTACTGCCTCGCCGCTTTTTACCTCCCGGGGTAAACTCCTGTACGCCGGGCTGTGCAAGCACATCCAGCGCACAGCCGCCGCCCCGGGACTTTCATAATAAATTAACATTACCACACATAATGCGTACAAACAAGTTTATCGTCCCTTACTCATCGCTTTCCCTGTCCGCACCGGCTTCCTCCGTCTCTGCGCCGCCGTCTTTTTCCCGACCGTCTTCTTTCGGACAGGCTTTCTTCCGACCGGCCTCTTCTCGCCAGGCCTTCCTCCGGCAGACTTCTTTTTGGGAGACCTTTTCCCGGGAGACCTTCTCTTTTTTGCGGGGGCAAATGCACCCTTTATCTTCACCAGCCCAAAGGCTCCAAGTCCTGCCACACCCGAGAAACCGGCAATGATCCCGGCAATCCTCAGGATGAGGTTTCTCTTTGTAAGGCTTTCTTTTATGGCTCCTCCTTCTTTTTGATCCAGAAGGATCTCATCTCCTCCAGCACCCTCTCCGCCGGATATTTCTTCCCCCGTTCCATCAGAAAAACCTGTTCCCGAAGATTCCTGCCCAAAATCCGTCCGGCCTTCCCCGCTTTCCGTTCCGGATCCTCTGCCGGAGCTGTGCTGATCGCCTTTGGCTATATGAATACTTGACGGACCATTGGCAGGAGAAACCACGGATACCTTATTTTCCGGCCGGGACAGCTTAGGGCTGCTGCTTCCACCCGGTCTGCTGCCGCCTGTCAAAACCGCCGGCTGACTCATATTTGTCAGCTCCGTATGGGTCTGGTTTTTGTTGATCACAGAGGAGGTAATCGGCTGTGCACTGGAAGGGTCATTCTTAAACTGAGTCTTCTCATCATTCAATCCCTGGTCTATGTTGGCGTTGCCGGAGCTGCTGCCGGAACTATTACTTCCCGGAGCGCCATTTCCACTGCCGCCCGGGACGCCGTCTGTGCCGTTTCCGCCGCCGGGCACTCCCTCCTGGCCGGTATCTCCTCCGCTATTATCCGGAGGATTCTCTCCGGTACCCGGGGTGCCTTCCCCCACCTGCATTTTCACAGGCTCCGGGGTACGATTCACCATGGGCCGCTTTTCCCCGTAAACCTCATTGGCGGTTTGGAAGGACGCCCCCAGATAGCTGATCTCTACCGGCAGAACATCGCCGGAATCCTTGAGAGTCACCCGCACATATCCCAGATTCAGGATATCCTCGGCAAACAGGCTCTGGTCAGAAGCGGCGTAGACATCCAGGACTCCCGTGCTTTCATCATACAAAAATCCCTTTACCGCTCCGCCTAATTCTCCGGCAAAATCAAATTCCGCCTTCACCTTATCCCGGCTTCCTTCATCGATCTGCAGGGAAACCGCAACCGCCGATATTTTTTCCTGCTGTGCATTTCCCATTTCCAGGGCTACGGCCACCAGGTCTCCATCCTGCTCAAAAGATACCCCATCCTGCCCGGCGGCAAATGCCTGTGCCGGAAGAAAAAGCGCCAGTATGGCCGTTATCAAATATAGTCCGTTCCTGATCCTCTTCACCTTTGCTCCCATCTGCGAAAAAGTTTTCTTAAAAGTTTTCTTGAAAGTTTTCTTTTTGTCACTGTTTCCGCACATCTTCTGCTGTATCTGTCTCATTTTTGAGGGTGATCCTGTCCATATCCTCCAATTTGGGCATCTCCAGAGGCAGGGTATCGCTTACAAGCCGCTGACCTTCATTGGTCATGGCGTTATCCACGCGGTACAGCTGTGCCCGTACCTTTCCGCTGATCTCCGGAAGACCTCCCTCTGATGAGGGTGCGATCCAGTAGATCCAGGTTCCTCTGCTCACTTCGCCTAAGAGTCCGTTTTCCGGAACATTTGCCAGAATGATCTGCTCCGCCTTAAGTGCGCCGTTTTCATCCAGTCCTCCTACCACAGAGCCGGTTTCATCATAGAGCGCCACCACATTGTAGGCCGGATTTCCCTTATAGCTTCCGGTGAAGATCAAAGAGCCCTTAGGAATAAACTTCTCCGCTCCCTCTTTTTTCTCATAGACATAATCCTCCTGAAGGATTCCCACAGCGCCCTTGATGCTCTCCTCCTCTGCTCCAAAGGACACATCGTCTCCTGAAGGTCCCAACAGGTCGATCTCTGAAATACTTACCCTGCTCTGCCCTGTTGCCTTCAGCCTCACGTAAGCGGCGTCATAGGTACATACCCAGGGATCTTTCTCTGCATTTTCAAAATAAACAGTCTGACTCTTTCCTTTGCCCTCAAGGCTTCCTGCCTTCACGGTAGTCCAGGTGCTGCCATCTACACTCACCTGGATCTCATAGCTTCCGATCGGGGTGCCTGAATCTGTGGTAACCTTCAGACCGCATACGGGAAGCACCTGATTTAACTGCAGAAGCACTGTTGCATCACCGCTCCCGGCTGTGCCCGTATAAGTATTTTTATAATCATTGTCGATGATCCTGCTGATGGCAGAAATCTTCTCCGGCGCACAGGGATCATTTTCTTCGGCTTCCTCTGCCCGGTCTTCCTCCGAGGACATATTGGTGGTCACTGTCCACAGAGACTTGTCATGGCTGCCATCGTGAGAGATCTTGACCTCCCCGATCACCTCCGGGTTGGAACGGTAACCGAATTTGTCCACGGCTATCACTTCATAGGTCATCACCCGGTTATTTACGACTGCCACATGATCCTGCCAGGTCTCCTCTGTGGTAAAGCCGATCACCTGACGGACGGGTACTCCGTCCTCATAGCAGTATCTGGCGATCTCATACCCCAGGATCACATCCTGATCCACTCCGCCTGCGCACCGGATCGAAAGATTTACTTCATTGGGTATATTCCTGCTGACCTCCACGCTGCTTCCCGGGCTGACTACATCCCTGCCCTTAATGGTTCCTGCCACTCCTTTGTTTTCAATCTCATAAGCCCTGGCTTCATCCGTTAAGTAATACAAGGCCCGCTCTTCCCCGGGGAACTGGCTGGCATACCGGATCGTCTCCTCATCAGGTATGAGCCCCCAGCGCAGGAAAAATTCTGTCAGGTCCTTCTCGGCCGCCGCACAGGAAAGACGCATGATATTCTGGTCACTGTTGCTGCCCAGCTTAAGGCTTCCGGGAGCCATTGCCGTGTTCCTGCTGTAGGAATCCACCCTGGCGTAGAACAGATTGTCATGCTGCTCCTGATAGCTATCATAAATCTTATAATTATAGCCTCTGTCGTAGGCAAGGTGCAGCTGCCAGTACATGGCAAGGTGGGTGAATACATTGGATGGCTTTCCTGTGGTTCCGGAGGTTACCTTCCGGTAAACATCCTCATACTTAAACCGTACGGAATCGTTCCTTTCCTTTGCCTGAGCCAGCACGGAAAAGTAATTGTTGGTCACCTCCGCTATGGCATAGCTTCCCTGATTAATGTTATGTCCGATCTCATGGGCGATTCCCCAGCCAAAGTAATTTCCGCTGACGTATCTGCCATTGTCTGCCTTCACGGGAACTGCTGCAGACAATCCGGGCACAGATCCCCACTCAATACCTATGTGATTTCCGGAAGCATACATAAACGCTCCCGCAAACATTCTCATATAGCGGATATTTAAATGCTGGGCGGGCATCCTGTCTGTGGCCGGGGCTGAAGCATCCTGACTAAGCCCCTTATGGTGATAAAATAACCCCAGCATTTCATCCATTGCACAAAGAGACTGATCCAGCTTTTCCGCCTTTTCCTCCAGAGAACCTTTTCCAAGCCCTGCCAGAATCTGCTCCCCTGAAACGGACAGCATCATCTGATCCAATACGATCTCTGTAGCGCCCAAAATACAGTTCTGCTTATCGTAGGCCCGGTTAACCTTATTATTTTCACCGGCTGTCTCATGCTTCTCTTTATGGAGCGCCTCCTGGGAAGCCACATGCTCCTCCAACTCCTTTACATAAGCCGTCACCAGCGCCGCCCGCTCCGACTCATCCGTGATACCGTAAAGATCAAGCACCGGCTCCCTTGCTCCGCCGTTCACCCTCACTGCATATTGGTCATTACTGTTGTCTCCGGTATATTGGATATAAAGGGCGCCGCCTCCCTCACAGGCCAGACTCTGGATGGAGGGTATGGTGATCTCATTGCGTCCCACCTTTAAGGAAGCAACCTCGGAGGCAAAAGCACCTGCCTCTGCATGATACTGGGTAGCGATCAGCTTCAGGGCAGAATTGGAGCCTGTCTTCAGCTGATCATGCCCCACATAAACCACGATCTGCTCTCCTTCATAGGCTGTGACTCCCAGAGGCTGCCATGCATTCAGGCCGCCAAAGCCCAGATGTCCATCCTTCCGCGCCGTGATCTGAGGCTTAATTGTGATCACATCGTTAAAGCCATGGGCCAAAAGTCCCCTTGCATTATCCAGCTCTCTCTGCAGCACTCCACGCTCCGGATGATACTCACCGCTCTTCTCATCCACCGTATCCAGCCGCTTCTGTAATTCATTAATGGTTTCTTCCGTCACGCCCTCTTTCAGGGAAGTCTGCAGGTCGTTTTCGTATAAGGCAAGGATATCGTCCTCCAGGCTGTCATAATGATAAAAATTTACCTCTGCGATCACAATGTTCCGCAGATTGTAGCCCCGCGCAAATCCCAGCCGCACCTTGTTGGCTGTAACGGGCTCTGAGAGCTTGATCAGGTAAAACTTCCTTCCGTTTGCATCCGACCGCTGCAACACCACCGGGTTCTCGGAATAAGTACCGTTTGGATGCTCCTTATCATAATAATAAACCGATACCTTTCCATAAGAAGCAATATCCTCCGTCTCAGCAAAGGTGATATAGCTCATTTCATAATAATCATCTAAGGTAAACAAAAGCCCTTTATCCGGCGACACATAGGCGGCGCCGTCATCCCAGTCCAGGATCTGGTAGCTGGAAGCAAAATCCTTATCCACCGTTCCCAGTGCACTTTTCCTGCCACCCCCCGATGACTGACCATCCAGAGGGCTCGACACCATAGAGCCTCTCACATGGGTCACATCCAGAATATGAGCGCTCACCTTACCCTTACCCTTCGACTCGTTGATCAGCTTATACTCCGGCATCTTGGCAGGGGTAAGGGTGGTGGTCACTGCCTCTGAGATAATAGAACGTCCTCCCTCTCCCAGGCTGTTCACCCCTGTCACATATACCTCATATTTCGTCTTCTCCTTCAGACCTGTGACCTCATACTTGTTTTGGGTCAGTCCCTCTACCTTGGTGAAAGACTCTGCTCCTGCCTCCCTGTAATAAACATTATAGGTATCCGTATCCTTCATATTTTTCCAGCTCATGCGGACCACACAATAACCACCCACAGCCTTCAGATTATCCGGCGCATCAGGCACCTTGGAAACATCCGGAGTAACTGTGATCTTCTCACTGTAGCCGCTGGCCCATGTACCGTTTACAGACTGGACACACACCTCATAGGTCTCTTTATTGACCAGCTTGTTTCCGCCAAAAGACTTAACCTCCAGGCTTTCGGAAGCCGCGCGGACTACCTCCGTCTCCCCGCCGTAGGTGATCGCCACCTCATAGCCTGTAACATTCACCGCTTTATCCCATTTCAGGGTAAAGGACTTATCCCCCGGCTCTGCCGAAAGACCGGAGGGCTTATCCATCTCCGGCTCAGGGATCCGATTTTCCATACCATTTAAAAATTCCACCTTGCTGATCTGGGCAAGGGTTTTGTTTTTGGTATCCGTGATCCTGAACTCTATCCTCTTAATGGCTGTCTGAGAGCCTAAATCTATCACAAGCTGATCATTACGGCCATTTTGATTCCTGCTCTGCATAAGACCCGCCGCTTCTGGCTGTCCTTCACCGTCTCCCTGTTCCCCGCTCCGGGTGGAAATTGCCTGAGCGACCGCATCATAAGCCTGCTTACCGTCTACAATATAGATCGTTTCCGACCCTCCATCTACAGTTTCATAGCTTATCACAGCGCTTTGGATGGAGGAGTCCCCCATAGAGATCACCACCTGATCCATGGAAACACATTGGCCCTGCTCCTCCTGCTCTTTGCTCTGGAGGTTGAAACCGAATTCTACGGGATTGACATCGGAAATCTCCAGTCCGTCCCTATTCTGCAGAGAAACTGTTTTTCCGTTTTCTTTTAAAATATCCTCAAGGCTGCTTCCTTCTGCCACCTCTGTCTCTGTGCTTAAGTTGACCTTTACCGCCTCAGGCACAACAACACTGCTTAAAGAAGCTGTCATATCCACTCCGGCGTTCAGCTTCGCACGGCTGTTCACATAATACTGCAGATCCACAAGATCCGTCTTGCCATCCCTGTCCAGATCTGTAGGGTTCTGATCCGGATCACCTGTAAGAACGCCGTCTTTCCCCTTGCTCATAGCGCTCATGATCGCATCCTTGTCCTGATCGTCAAGAATCCCATCCCGGTTCACATCCCCGATCAGGATCACTCCCGGATGGGCTTTTCCTCTGACATAAGAAAACTCCCGGCCTTCTTTGGATAACGCCGCCAGATTGACAAAGCCTGTGTGGACCTCTGCCGTCTGGATGTTTCCGTTTACCTCAATATCCTGTTGATATTCAATAAATCCGGGCGCAGCAATCTTAAGACTGTAAGTGCCTGCACTCAGTCCCTCAAAGGTCACGGGATGCTTCAATGAATTTTTTCCGAGAGATACCGACTTTGTTTCCCCTATAAGGCTTCCGTCCTTTTCCAGGCAGACGCTGAGCTGTATTCCATCTGCCGGGATCGCATTCATCAAGATCACCTCAACAGCCCCCGGGGCGCCGGACGGTGCATTCTGGTCATTCCAGACACTTTTCCCTGAGAAAGGCACTGCGGAAGGAACCGCAGCCCCTTCCTTTTCTTCCTCTTTGGCATCTGCATCCGGACTTGGGCTCACCTCCTCCGGGCTGGTGCCGGGGATGCCTACCTCTATATCAGGACTGGGGCTTTGACCCTCTGTGCCGGAGCCTGAACTGCTTACCCCTGCACTGGGGCCGGGACTCCCTTCTTCTGTACCGGGGCTGGGGCTTCCTTCTTCCATAGCAGAACTGGGACTTGGGCCCTCTGTATCGGAACCGGAATTGCTTACTCCTGCACCGGAGCTGGGACTCCCCTCTTCCGCGCCGACACCGGGATTGCTTTCTCCCGTGTCTGCATCTTCTGTTATCCCTTCATTTTCCAGAGTTTTCTCAGGCGAAGGCAATACATCTGTATCTATCACCTTCGCCTGCACAGGGCGAACACATAATAAGATCAAACTCAATGTCAAAAACCAGGCCGTCACTCGTTTCATAATTTATCTCCTTTTCCGTAACTCTTCAACCATACCGGACGATTGCTTTTCTGCGGAATGTTTGATATTTAGTTTAAGTGACGATAGTATATCATTTCCATTTTCTTTTTTCAAGCCGGATTTTGGCGGTTTTTGAGGGTTTTGGGCGGCAGCCTTTTGTACACCACAAGATAAAGAAAATTTTTCAGATGACATACAAGAAGTGGTGTTTCGGCCCCAACTCACAAATCATTTCTTCCATCATGATTCCGATAAGCTGCAGGAGATATCGAAAACCTTTGGGAAAAAGCCTTGCTAAAATGAAATTCATCATAAAACCCGAAATTCCTGGCCAATTCACGGAGCTTTATATGAGGATAATCCCTTATAAAGGCAGCGGCCGAATCCAATTTCATATTCATCTCAAATTTGTGGACTGAAACTCCCGTTGCCTCTTTAAAATGCCCGGCCGCTGTTCTGGGACTCACAAAAAACAGTTCCGCTAATTCCTTCACCGTGTGAAACCGGCCCGGCTCCTCCCGGATCACACGCAGCATTTCTTTGACAAGCTCCTCCTGCACCTCTCCCTTCCCGGCACAGCGGGCACTGTATAATTCTGTAAGCAACAAATGATAAAGGGCTGTCATACGATTATCTCTGTAAACATTTACGGAAGAAAACTCCTCGATAATATTTTCAAAAAGCCTCTTCACGTTTTGTGCATGGGCGCAGTCTGTCAGGAGGCCAAGGGGGATCTTCCCTGTGTCTGACGATTCTTCAAATTTTTCTCTCCTGAAATCATCCTTCTCCGCTGATACATGAATAAACATCGTTCTGGTACCGTCCAAACATTTTTGCAGACCATAATGATGAACTCCTGCCGGCAGGATCAAAACAAAATCCTTTTTCAACAGGATCGGTGTCTCCTCCAGATAGATTTCCCATTCACCATCACACATATAGATCAGATCGTGCTCCTTCATTACACGGTCCGGATGAACAAAGCCGTGGATATAATTGTTAAAGTAAGCTGCACTGATCTTCCGTGCAGTATCGTCTGCGCATAGGATATACGACATGGTATTTCTCCTTCTCTAAATTCATATTGGACTTTTTGCCGTTTTTTACATGCTCTTTTCCGTCACATCAATGGTGCTTTCAGGGAAACCGTTTTAAGATAAACAACATATAACACGCTTCGCAAAGTATCCTTATGTCAATGAAATTATTTTATCAGAAAGGAAACCTAAAATGAAGAAAAAGAAACTAAACGTTGTGATCGCAGGTTTGGGATTCGGCGGCGCCTTTGTACCGATCTGGCGGGATCATCCTGATGTTGCAGAAGCAGGTATCACCGATCTGGATCCAAATGTGACCCAAAAAACAGCTCAGGCATACGGGATTTCAAAAACCTATTCTTCTTTGGATGAGGTTTTAAAGGATGATACGGTAGATGCCGTTCATTTAGTCACCTGCATTCCCGACCACGCCGATCAGACTGTCCGGGTATTAGAGGCCGGGAAGCATTGTGCCTGCACTGTGCCCATGGCAACCTCTCTCGCCGATATCCGCCGGATTACAGAAGCCGTAAGAAAATCCGGAAAAAACTATATGATGATGGAAACTACCCTCTATACTTATCACTTCCATTATATAAAGCATCTTATCGAAAGCGGCGAATTGGGCAGGATCCAGTTTATGCGGGGTTCTCATTATCAGGATATGGAAAACTGGCCGGATTATTGGAACGGATTGCCTCCTTTTTGGTACGGAACCCATTCCATAGCCCCTATGACTGCGCTTTCTCAAAGCCGTATCGGGCGCGTCTCCTGTCTCGGTTCAGGAACCATGAGCCGGGAACATATGTCCCGTTACGGAAATCCTTACCCGATCGAAAGCGCACATTTCCAATTTGATAACGGTCTGGCAGGTGAAGCGACCCGTTCTCTTTTTGAGACTGCACGTGTATACCAGGAAGGGTTATTTGTTTATGGAAGTAAAAAGTCCTTTGAATGGGGGTTCGCAGACCACGATATGCCTTATGTAACCGAGCTTTCCGATAATGATCCGGGTAAGCGCGGCAAAAAAACGGAATGCCGCATTGTTGAGATGCCAAACTACTATGCTGATCTTCCCAAAGAGCTCTGGCCCTATACCGTTGGAAGCGATTACGACGCGACAAATCCCCAGCTCTCCCTGTCGAAAGGAGCCGGAGCCGGTCATCACGGTTCTCATGCACACCTGGTCAATGAATTTGTCAGAAGTATCATGGATGATCGTAAGCCATGGATCGATGAGGTGCTCGCGGCTAATATTACTGCCGCCGGAATCTGCGCCCATGAATCGGCTTTGCGCAACGGCGAATGGATCACCGTGCCACGCTTTTGATAAAGAAAAGAAAGGGATGCTCCCTGGAAGTATCCCTTTCTTTAAAGAATATATCTGACTTAGTATTCCCCCTGGTAACTTAACCTGAGTAAATTAATAATTCTCTTCGTGTATCTCAAAATAACTCTGCGGATGATTGCAGGTAGGACAAACTTCAGGGGCTTTTGTACCTACAATGATATGACCACAGTTACGGCATTCCCATACCTTCACTTCGCTTTTTTCAAACACTGCCGCTGTCTCCACATTCTTCAGCAACGCACGGTACCGCTCTTCATGATGCTTTTCGATCTCGCCTACAAGCCTGAATTTTGCAGCAAGCTCCGGGAAACCTTCCTCCTCAGCTGTTCTGGCAAAATTTTCATACATGTCAGTCCACTCGTAATTCTCACCATCCGCTGCGGCTACAAGATTTTCTTTGGTTCCGCCGATCCCATTCAGTTCCTTAAACCACATCTTTGCATGCTCTTTTTCATTGTCTGCAGTTTTTAAAAACAGACCTGCGATCTGCTCATATCCTTCCTTCTTTGCTACAGAGGCGAAATATGTATACTTATTTCTGGCCTGTGATTCTCCTGCGAATGCCGCCTCCAGATTTTTCTCTGTTTGTGTTCCCGCATACTTTGTTGTTTTCATGTTGCTCTCCTCCTTGATAGTATTGATTGATGTATTGATTAATGAGTCAGGCTGCTTACCTGCATGTACAATATTGGTATGATCAGACACATCCTTACTCACTTTTTCCTCTGCATTTCGGACACAAATAAAAAATATTCAAATCGTAGGATATGATCCCCTCCCCAAGCTGCTTTTCCAGATCCCCGGTTATATCATGAAAGGCTATGTCGGATAAGGTACCGCATTTTTTACAGATAAGGTGATCATGCCTGTAAACCTTGTCATAACGGTCGGGAGAACCTGTCACCGACAATTTTCTTATCATTCCATTCTCCCACAGCGTATTCAGATTATTATAAACTGTTGCCTGAACGACTTTGGGTTCGCTTTTTTTCAGTTCTAAAAAAATCTGTTCGGCTGTCATGTGTCTGTCAGACTGATTGATCAAATCCAATATCTGTTTTGCATACCTGGTCACTCTCCCACCGCCTTGATTTTAGAATTATTCTAATTATAATATATTTTTATGTTTTTGTCGAGGGTATTTAAGATAATTTAAGATAATGCATAGAATTGTTTTTCTGCTCCGTTGACACCTGCGTGCATATTACGGATAAAGAGCGGAACTGATCCGCGCCAACGGCGCGGCAGTTCGC
>CANDAG010000007.1 GCA_947382625.1 uncultured Lachnospiraceae bacterium | reverse complement strand
GTACACATTATATAATGCGCGCATCATTTATGCAAGCATTAGATTTCGGATATAATAATTTAACGCATGGAGGTAGTTTATGATACGTTTGCGAATCCTAGAAATTTTAGAAGAACAACACCATACAAAATATTGGCTATTTAAGCAAATGGATTTAAGCTACCAGAATTTTAATCGAATCGTCAACAACGAAACTTCCTCCATTCGCTTTGATAATCTTGAAAAGTTCAGCATACTTTTACAATGTCCTATCGGGAATTTATTTGAGGTTATAAATGAAGATAATTTAGATGAAATAGAAAAAAAATGACGTACAGCTTGTCTTTAATATTTTAACAGTTCAAATCCCTTTTCCAACTGTCTGGCAAAGGGATTTTCTTTGAATTGCAGTAAACTTGCAGTAAAACCAATAAAAAAGGCACTCTCCAAAAGCGGAAAATGCCCATTTTATCACTTTTTTACTTATCCAAAGTCTTCATCGTCGGGAACAACAAAACATCCCTGATCGCAGCCGAATCCGTGAGCAGCATCACCAGTCTGTCGATCCCGTATCCGATCCCGCCGGTGGGCGGCATTCCGATCTCCAGTGCATTCAGGAAATCCTCATCGGTGTGGTTGGCCTCCTCATCTCCCTGGGCCAGCAGCTCCTCCTGAGCCCGGAAGCGCTCCCTCTGATCAATGGGGTCGTTGAGCTCGGAGTAGGCGTTGCACATTTCATGGCCTGTGATAAACAGCTCGAAACGCTCCACATAATCCGGCTTGTCCGGCTTCCTCTTGGTAAGAGGTGAGATCTCCACCGGATGATCCATAACGAAGGTAGGCTGCACCAAGTGCTCCTCCACAAATTCCTCAAAGAACAGGTTCAGGATATCCCCCTTGGTGTGTCTGTCTTCATAGTGGACTTCCTTTTCATCTGCCAGCTTCTTGGCGGCGGCAGTGTCAGGAACCTGGTCAAAATCAATTCCTGTATATTTCTTAACGGCATCGATCATAGTGATACGCTCAAAAGGGCTTCCCAGATCGATCATCTCATCTCCGTAGGGAATGGTGGTTGTGCCGCATACCTCCTGTGCCACGGTGCGGAACATGTTCTCGGTAAGATCCATCATTCCGTTATAATCCGTATAGGCCTGGTAAAGCTCCATCAGGGTAAACTCCGGATTGTGGCTGGTGTCCAGTCCCTCGTTTCTGAATACGCGGCCGATCTCGTATACCCGCTCCAAGCCTCCTACGATCAGTCTCTTGAGATAAAGCTCCAGAGAAATACGTAGCTTTACATCCTCGTCCAGGGCGTTGAAATGGGTCTCAAAGGGTCTTGCGGCGGCGCCTCCTGCATTGGATACCAGCATGGGCGTCTCTACTTCCATAAAGCCCTGTCCGTCCAGATATCTTCTGATGGCAGAGATGATCTTAGATCTCTTCACAAAGGTTTCCTTTACCTTTTCGTTCATGATCAGATCTGTGTATCTCTGACGGTAGCGAAGGTCTGTGTTGGTAAGGCCATGATACTTTTCGGGTAAGATCTGAAGGCTCTTGGAAAGGAGCGTGATCTCTGCGGCATGGATGGAGATCTCTTCCGTTTTGGTCTTGAACACTTCTCCGGTGATCCCCACAATATCGCCCACATCATATTTTTTGAAATCAGCGTAGGCTTCCTCGCCTATGCTGTCCCTTGCCACATAGGACTGGATATTTCCTTTCAGATCCTGAATATTGCAGAAGGACGCCTTACCCATCACACGCTTCTGCATGATACGGCCTGCCAAAGAAACCGTTTTGCCTTCCATTTCGGCATAGTTTTCTTTTACATCCGCGCTGTGGGCTGTCACATCAAATTTAGTGATCTTAAAAGGATCCTTACCTGCCTCCTGAAGAGCGGAGAGCTTTTCTCTCTTGATCTTCAAAAGCTGTCCTAAATCCTGTTCCTTACTGCCATTATTGTTCTGTGGTTGATTATTCTGCTGGCCTGCCACTTTTCTCTTCTCCTCTTTCTTCTGAACCCGGCTTATACAATGATTTAAGCGTCAAAAGGTATTACGGATTGTTCCGTGCCTTACGGCACTCCCACAATCCTGCCCGTGCTTATAAGCTCTTATCTCTCAATTCGATCTCTGGATTTCCAGTACCTGATACTTCAATGTTCCTGCCTGTGTCTCCACTTCCACGATATCTCCCGTCTTGCAGCCGATCAAGGCTTTCCCCACCGGTGACTCGTTGGATATCTTTCCTTTCAGGCTGTTTGCCTCTGTGGAGCCTACGATCTTATATTCTAAATCTTCATTATACTCAATGTCGCGGATCTTTACGCAGCAGCCGATGTTGATCTTATCCAGATCCACCTCATCCTCCACTACCACTTCCACGTTTTTCAGGATCTTTTCGAGCTCCTCGATCCTTGCTTCGATATCCCGCTGCTCATCCTTGGCAGCATCATACTCTGCATTCTCTGATAAGTCGCCCTGTTCCCTGGCTTCCTTGATCTTCTGTGCTACTTCCTGTCTCTTGACTACCTTAAGGTCATGAAGCTCATCCTCGTATTTTTTCAGGCCTTCATAGGTAAGTATGTTTTTCTTTTCTTCCATTACTGACCGCCCTTCCATCTTTCATTACTTTTCTATGGATTTTCATATAGCTTTTAATTAACTTTCGTATTATAACCATTTTTTACCGCAGTGTCAAGGAATTTCAGTGTTTCCCGGCAATTTATGTGCCCGGGGCCCCTGCTTCGGACAGACCTCTGCCGGGGCTCCCAAACAGCGCCGTCCTGTGCCCGGGAAACCTGACAGCCTTCTTCCCCGTGCCCCTTAAGATCCAGCCATACCTCACCCGGAGGCGCCTTCTCTGCCCTTCCTGTAATGATCCCGAATTCTCCATAGAGCCAGGACTCCAATGCCAAAAAGACTCCGCTTTCTTCTCCCACCCAGGTTACCTGCCGCATCCTCGGCAGATAAGGCAGCAATAAAGACAGCATCCGCCTCAGGCCGTATTCTCCCTCCTCCTCTTCCAGAGAGACGAAGATCCTGTCAAAGGGCCGGCACCGGTACAGGCAGGCTGCCCAAAGCTCCGGCGGTATCTCGTCCCCTTTTTCTCCAAGCTCAGGCGCCCAGAGCTGCTCCCGGCAGTCCCACTGATCCATTGCCCTTTCCTTTGCCTGAACAAGAAGACGTCCGGCGGTCTCCTTTTTCCAGTATTTGGGCTTCCCTGTAAAAAAGGCTTTCCCACAGTACTCCGGCAAAAGTGTGTGATAGATCTGCAGCCTTCCGGCATTTTTAGGCCCATCTCCCAAAAGATAAGGGAAACCCCTTTCCAGCTTCTTTACCGTCAGGCCTGCCCTGGTCAGCCTCTCTCCCGGCTCCGGATAAGCCCCATATGCAATTCCCATATAAAATAATCTGCTGCTTTGATTCTCCATGGAAAAGCATATGCAGTCCTGTGGCCGCCTATTCCTGCAGATGCCCCGTTTTGCGCCTGCAATCACCGGTAGAAAATACCGTCTCTCAGTTGCGATCCGAACCTTTTATCTCAAAAATATCCTTCACCGCCCGGAGCAGTTCTTCAAAGGACTCCATCTCATTGATCCGTCTGCGGAATGCTGCGGAATTGGGATAACCTGCCGTGTACCAGGCAACATGCTTGCGCATTTCCCGCACCGCTGTATATTCTCCCTTGACCTCCAGCAGCCTGCGGGCATGGCAGAGGATGGTTCTCTCCATCTCTTCCGGGGAGGGCCTGGCAATGGTTTCTCCTTTTTCCAGATAAGCAAGGATCTCCCGGAAGATCCATGGATTTCCTCTGGCCGCCCTGCCTACCATAACGCCGTCGCAGCCGGTAGCCTCCAGCAATGCCCGGGCAGAGGCGCCGTCCGTCACGTCCCCGTTTCCGATCACCGGAATAGACACTGCCTCCTTTACCCTGGCAATGATCTCCCAGTCCGCCTTTCCCGAATAATACTGCTCTCTGGTCCTGCCATGCACGGTCACCGCCGCCGCACCGCACTCCTGGGCGATCCTGGCCATCTCCACCGCATTCACCGTCTCATCGTTAAAGCCTTTCCGGATCTTGACGGTCACCGGCTTTTGAATGGCCTTAACCGTTTTGGAAATGATTTCTGCCGCCAGCTTCGGATTTTTCATAAGGGCTGAGCCCTCGCCGTTATTCACTACCTTGGGAACCGGACATCCCATATTGATATCCAGCAGGTCAAAGGGCCTTTCTTCTATTCTTTTGGCCATCTCACTGATGATGTCCGGGTCGGAGCCAAAGAGCTGCAAGGACACCGGGCGCTCATGCGGGTGGATCTCCATCAGCTCTTCCGTATTCTTATTATGAAAATAAATTGCCTTGGCGCTTACCATTTCCATACACACAAGGCCTGCCCCCTGCTCCCGGCAGAGCAAACGAAATGGCAGGTCTGTCACACCTGCCATGGGAGCCAATATTAAGGGATTTTCCAAAACTACCGTTCCGATCTGCATTGTCTACTCGCTCTCCTCCTCGATCAACGCACTTGCATCCTCATGAAGGATAAACACCCTGTAATACAAACTCAGGGATTCAAACAGCTCCTGCCGTTTGCGGCGCACCTCTCCTACCAGCAATCCGCTTCCCACCTCATCATAAAGATAATCCTCCTCCGCATATTCCGTGCGCATGGAAACATTTCCGTCCGGTTCAAACTCTATGGTAAAGATGCCTCCCACCTCCTCGGTGAAAAGGACGCAGATGATATGAAGCTCGTCCTTCACCGACTCCGGGAGACCCGCAAATTGCTGATTAAAATAATATTTTTTTTCGTAGGCATTGGCTCCGCAGAGCACGATCTTCTCTTCTCCTGCCGATTCTTTCATTGTCCGCCACCTCCCTGCCTGATCCACAGGTTCTCTATAAGGCCTGCAAAAACCGGCTGTCAGGCCAACACTTACTCTACAGTGTAGCCGCCATCACGGCCTTAATGGTGTGCATCCGGTTTTCGGCTTCCTCAAAGACCACGGAGGCCGGCGATCCAAAGACCTCATCCGTCACTTCCATCTCCGTAATGCCGAACTTTTCTCCCATTTCTTTTCCGATCTTTGTCTTAAGATCATGAAAAGCAGGCAGACAGTGCATAAAGATGGCCCCTTCCCCGGCGTTCTCCATTGCCCTGCGGTTTACCTGATAAGGAGAAAGCTCTCTGATCCTCTCCTCCCAGACCTCCTCGGGCTCGCCCATGGATACCCATACGTCCGTATAGATCACGTCAGCGCCTTTTGTCCCCTTCTCCACGTCCTCTGTCAGGGTAATGGTTCCCCCGGTCTGCTCTGCAATGGCCCGGCACTGCTCCACAAGCGCCTTTTCCGGAAAATATCTGGCAGTAGTACAGGCTGTAAAATGCATTCCAAGCTTAGCACAGACTACCATCAGGGAATTTCCCATATTATACCGGGCGTCTCCCATATAAGTCAGCTTTACGCCCTTTATCCGTCCCAGCTTTTCTTTGATGGTAAGCACATCCGCCAGCATCTGGGTGGGATGGAATTCGTTGGTCAAGCCGTTCCAAACAGGGACGCCGGCATATTTGGCCAGCTCTTCCACGATCTCCTGGCCATATCCCCGGTACTCAATCCCCTCATACATGCTGCCAAGCACCCTTGCAGTATCTGCAATGCTCTCTTTCTTGCCGATCTGGGAACCCGAAGGATCCAGATAGGTGGTTCCCATTCCCAGATCATGGGCAGCCACCTCAAAGGAGCAACGGGTCCTGGTACTGGTCTTTTCAAAGATCAGCGCCACATTTTTGCCGGAATGCATCTCTTTGGTGGAAATGCCCTTTTTCTTTTTGTCTTTCAATTCTGCCGCCAGATCCACCAGATACAGGATTTCCTCCGGTGTGAAATCAAGAAGCTTTAAAAAATTTCTGCCTTTTAGGTTCATCTGTTTTTAACCCCGTTTTTGTCCTCGCTTACAATCTCTTTTAAAGAAGCGGCAAGTCCTGCGATCCCCTGAATATCGGAGGGAATGATCAGTTTGGTGGCTTTGCCGTCCGCTGCCTTTTCAAAAGCCTCCAGGCTCTTGATTCTGAGCACTGCCTCGTCTGCTCCGGCCTCCCGGATCATCCTGATACCGTCTGCCGTTGCCTGCTGTACCTTCAGGATCGCTTCTGCCTCACCTTCCGCCTCCCGGATCATTTTTTCCTTCTGAGCCTCTGCACGAAGGATGGCCGACTGCTTCTCTGCCTCTGCCTCCAGAATAGCGGCAGCCTTTTTACCCTCTGCAACCGTGACGCTGGCTTTCTTTTCGCCTTCCGCCCTGGTTACAGCCTCTCTTCTCTCACGCTCTGCCTTCATCTGCTTCTCCATGGCATTCTGGATCTCGGCAGGAGGAATGATATTCTTAAGCTCCACCCTGTTTACCTTGATCCCCCAGGGGTCGGTAGCCTCATCTAAGGAAGCCCGCATCTTGGTGTTGATGGTCTCTCTGGAGGTCAGGGTCTGATCCAGCTCCAGATCGCCGATGATATTACGAAGAGTAGTTGCCGTCAGGTTTTCAATTGCCATGATGGGATTTTCAACGCCATAAGCAAACATCTTGGGATCCGTGATCTGAAAAAACACCACTGTATCGATCCGCATGGTTACATTATCCTTGGTGATCACAGGCTGGGGTGCGAAATCCACCACCTGCTCCTTCAAATTAATTCTTTTGGCCACCTTATCGATCAGCGGCACCTTAATGTGCAGTCCCACGGACCATGTGCCCTGATAGGCCCCCAACCGCTCCACCACATAGGCGTTCGCCTGAGGCACGATCTTCACACAGGACGCCAGAAGCGCAAGTATTAAAACAATGATAACAAGAATTACAAGCTGCATTTTCTCCTCCTTTTTAAATACCGCTTCCCGCCAAAGCAGGAGGCGTACCTCCTACAGTTCCTTTTCCTCCACCATCAGCTTTACGCCGCTGATGGCACGGATCACAACTACGGTTCCAGTGGGAAGACTGACGCCCTCCTTCACCGTCCGGGCGCTCCACTCCTGCCCGCCTACCGTAACCTGTCCGATCCCCTGCAGGTTATCGATCTCACTGATCACAATGGCCTGCTTTCCCACAAGGCTTTCCGCATTGGTCTTGACCCGGTCCTTGTTAAAATATTTCACGGCAACAGGACGGGTGAAATACAAAAGCACCAACGATACCACCCCGAATAAAATGCTCTGGAGCCAGAGCGGCGCGCCGAAGGCAGCGCCGATCGCTGCGATCAGTGCCCCTCCCGCAAACCAGATCGTGGTAAGTCCCAATGTAACAATCTCAATGATAATACAGGCCACAAAAACAATCAGCCAAATCGTTGTTAAATTCATACTGCTCCTTTTTTACCAGAATACGTGATCCCCCAGCACATAGCCTTCTCTTTTTCCGGCACGCTTAAAGTGGGTTGCACCGCCTACTGTGGTTTCTCCGTTGATCGCTGCCTGAGCCGCCTGCATGCAGGTGCTGGGAACATTTCCCTCGTAAACCCTGGCTACTTTTCCTGTCATAGCCGGTGTAAACTGACCGGATGCATAGATCACCGAATGAATGGTGTTGGGATAAGCGCCGCTCTTCACACGGTTCATGACCACTGCTCCTACGCCTACCATTCCGTCATAGGACTGGTTTCCGGCCTCACAATAGATCAAAGCTCCCAAAAGCCTCAGCTCATCCGCATCTGCCGCTACAGCTCCGCGGTTTGCCTTGCGCTTCTCTTCCTCGGCTTTCTTTCTGCGCTCTTCCTCTTCCCGCTCTCTTGCCTTGATGACCTCTATGCTTTCTGCCTCGTCAATATGGAATTTCACATTGACATAGTCGGAATTTACATATCCCACTTCATCATTAAATTCCACACTGATCCAGCCATCCTTCACGGTATCTATAAACTCCACGGAATCCTCGTAGGCCAAAAGCCCGTAAGTATCCGCCTCCTCGCTGGGATCTGTCCTTACCCTGACCGCCTCCGTGTCCAGAGTCACGATCCAGTTGCCCACGTCCTCTGCCATCTCCTTGGCCTCTTCGCCAAAAAGAAGGAATTCATCCTTGGCCCAACCGGTCACACTTCCTGACTTCAGCTTCGTCCAGCCGTCATTGCGCTCTAAGATCGTGCCGCCGCAGTCCTTGTACAAGACTCCTACCTTTTCGGAGTCCTCATCCGCCTGGGCTCTGATGTTCAGGGCGTTGTCCACATTGGCCATGATCAGCTCCTGCTCCATACGCTCCTTTTCTGCTTCAAATTTCTCATCAATGCCCAGATCCGCCGGTTCCTCCTGAGGCTCCTGCGCATTCTCTGTATTCATTGTCAATATATCTGCCACGCCCACACTCAAGAAGTCATGGCCGCCCTTTCCTTCGCTTGCCCTGACCGTAGTGCTCTCTGCCAGACTGAAGAAGAGAATGAGCACAAGTCCCGCTGCCATTACAGACAGTTTACTTCGATGGTTCATTTTCTTACCTCCCATACCATGTTTTTTTGCAGACAGGGTTATCTTTCCCTGTTGCCAAAAGCATATATACTCTATATATTACAAATTTATTACATTAAATGTGAGTACATATTAACAAATCATCTTATGTTTGTCAAGAATTTACAAATCCAACCGAAGCGATGGAACTTTTTTTTCGTTTTTCACCAAAGATATTACGTTTGTTTTACAATTTCCGCGTCTTCTCGACACAAAGTTCTATGGCCTTCATCACAGAAGCCCTAAGCCCCATCTCCTCAAGGGCCTGCACTCCCTCAATGGTGGTTCCTCCCGGAGAGCACACCATATCCTTCAGCTCTCCCGGATGCTTTCCTGTTTCCAGCATCAGCTTCGCGCTTCCCATAACAGCCTGTGCCGAGAAACGATAGGCCTGGCTTCTGGTCATCCCTGCCTTGACTGCACTGTCCGCCAGAGCCTCCATAAACATAAATACAAAGGCCGGCGAGCTGCCGCTGACAGCTCCTACCGCATCGATCAGCTTCTCCGGAATCTCCTCGGCAACGCCAAAGCTTTCGATCAACGTCATGCACTCTGCCATCTCTTCCTCTGACACTCTCTCATTCCGGCACACGCCGCTGCAGCCCGCTCCGACCATGGCCGGCGTATTGGGCATACAGCGTACTACCTTAAGATTCCCGCCAAAGGCCTCTTCTATCCATGCAATGGTTTTTCCGGCAGCAATACTGAGAACCAGAGTATCCTTCCTGACACTGCTTCTGATCCCGGAAATGACGCCTTCCATCATCTGAGGCTTCACCGCCAGGATCAGAATATCTGCCTTTGCCGCCACCTCACAATTGCTTCCCGAAACGGAAATTCCGTATTTTTCCCTGACAGCATCCAAAGTTGCCTCTGTTCTGGCCGAGCCCAGAATGTCCTCCGGCCGGGCGATCCCCTTTTCCAGCATGCCTCCGATCATAGCCTTCGCCATATTTCCAAGTCCAATGAATCCTATTTTCATGTTATTTTCTTTCCTTTCTTCTGTAACATCCTGCCGCCTGATACATCAAAAGCGCCGCTGCCACCGCTGCATTCAGAGACTCCAGCTCCCCTTCCATGGGAATCTTCAGCCACACATCCGCCTGCCCTGCCGTTTCCTCCTTAAGACCGTTCCCTTCATTCCCTATCAAAAAAGCGGCCCCTTCCTCATAGGAGATTTCATCAAAATACTTACGTCCCTGCAAATGGGCTGCATATATTGGGATCTCATACTGCCGCAGCAGCTCTGCCACCTCTGTCAAATCCTCTGTATACAAAAAGGGAACCCGGTACAACGCGCCCATAGTCGAGCGGATAGTCTTGGGATTATAAATATCCACAGTCCCCTTACTCATGATCACGCCGTCCACCCCTGCGCCCTCGCCGGTACGCAGCATGGTTCCCAGATTTCCCGGATCCTGAATATCCTCAAGCAGCAAAAAAAGCGGCGGCCTTCCGCCCTCCTTATGTCTCTGCACAGCCTTCCCGGCCAGCTCTTCAAAGGAATAAGAAAGCTGTCTCCCCACAAATAAAATCCCCTGGGGCGTCCGGGTATCGGAAACCTTCCGGAAAACCTCCTCCGTCACCTTTTCCACCGGAATATCTCTTTCCATACAGAGCCCGAGTTTCTTCCATATAAGAGGATACCTCTCCCCGCTCTCTAACTGCTCCCATAAAGGCTGACTTACATAAACCTCCGTAAGCTCCCTAAGAGGAGTTTCCTCAAACATCCTGATTCCCTCGGCCAAAAAAAGCCCCTCTTTATTCCTCTCCCGGGCCTTATCCCTCAGAAGGACCAAACGCTTGATCTTTTGATTCGACAAACTGGTGATCATTTTTATTCCCCCTGCATATCAAACGCCGCCACGCTCCGCGAGTCGGCTTATTGACTCAAACGCTGCCACGCTTCGCGAGCCGGCTTATTAATCAAACGCTGCCAGGCTTCGCCAGACAGCTTATTGATTTAAAAAGAGCCTGCCCCCGGGACAGACTCTTTTCATTTCACGAAAGCTTTACTGGGAAAGCACCTTGCTTACCTTGAACTGATACTCGGAAATCTCCTTATGCATGTTCAGAGCTTCTTCAATATCAAAATCCTTAAACTCGCCGTTCCTGTAGCCCACTACTCTGTTGCTCTTGCCCTCGCAGAGAATGTCAGCCGCATAAGAACCCATGATAGAAGCATAGAAACGGTCTTTACAGGTAGGATTACCGCCTCTCTGCATGTACCCTAAAATGGTTGCCCTGGTCTCAATTCCGGTAGCCGCCTCGATCCTTCTGGCCATGGAGGTGGAGTGACCGATCCCTTCTGCATTTACGATGATATGGTGGGTCTTGCCCCTCTTACGGTTGGTAATGATATTGTTGATGATATTCTGTTCATTGAAATCATATTTCTCGGGGATCAGGATATCCTCTGCGCCGTTTGCCACACCGCACCACAAAGCGATGTATCCTGCATTCCTTCCCATAACCTCAATGATGTTGCACCTTTCGTGAGAGGAAGAGGTATCCCTTACCTTGTCGATGGCCTGCATGGCCGTATTGATCGCCGTATCAAATCCTATGGTATATTCTGTACAGGCAATGTCAAGGTCAATGGTTCCCGGAATACCGATGGTATTGATCCCGTGTCTGGCCAGCGCCTGGGCGCCTCTGTAGGAACCGTCGCCGCCGATCACAATAATGCCATCGATGCCATGCTTGCGGCAGATCTCCGCTGCATGAGCCTGTACTTCCTCCTCTTTGAATTCCAGACATCTGGCTGTTCCGAGGATCGTGCCGCCTCTCTGGATAATGTCGGACACGTCCTTCTTTTCCATATCTATGATCTCTTCGTTTAAAAGACCCTGGTAACCCTTTTTGATTCCTTTCACATTTACGCCGTTTCCGATCGATTTACGCACAATAGCACGGATTGCGGCATTCATGCCCGGCGCATCCCCGCCGCTGGTCAATACTCCAATGGTTTTAATCTCTTTTGCCATAAGTACATACCATCCTTTCCTTGCTCTCTATTTTAACTCTCTTTCGCACGGTTTTCAAGTAACTTTTCGCATGAGGCAATACATAGTTATTTCTTATTTCTTCACGTCCCACACGATCCTGATATTTTCTGCTCCGTATCTTTCTCCCAGCTTCTGCGCCAGCTCCTCGCCGGCGCATACGTTCCGGTTGGGAGGAAGCTTTTTCATGGCTTTCAGGGATTCTATGTAAATAACGACACTGTCATTTCCATCAGAATCTCTGAGAAGGGAAAACAGCTCTTCTTCTGTCTGATCATAGTCTTCTTTGTTCTTAAACTTGATCCAGAGCTTGCGCGGGATCTCGTCAAAGGAGGTGATCTTTTCACAGATCAGTTTTCCATCCTTGTCCTCCTCCAGGGATACTCTTCCTCTTATAAAGACCTTGTTTTCCTCCACAAGCCTGGCGCTGTTCTTCTCATAATCCCTGGGAAAGACTACTACCTCCACTGTGCCCAGCAGATCCTCCACCTGCAAAAACGCCATCACCTTATCATTTTTGGTGTATTTGATCCTCTTATCGGCGATCATGCCGCCTATCACTGCCGTGGCATTGTCCTTCACCACCGGCTCATCGCTCCCCTCCTCCAGCATGAAGTCCGTCGTGGTGTTGGTGATCCCCTTTTTCCAGAGCTCCTCCCATTCCTCTAAGGGATGTCCGCTGACATAAATACCCAGCACCTCTTTTTCAAAGGAAAGCATCATCTCCTTGGAATACTCACCCACATCGGGGAGCTTCACATCGTATTCCTGCTTCTGTTCCTCATCCACAATATCAAACAGGCTTATCTGCCCTGCCATATTGTTTTTCTTATCATGGATGATGCTCTCCATGATCTGCACATAGGCGCTCATAAACTGCTTCCGGGTACCGGGAAGAGAGTCAAAGGCTCCCGCCTTGATAAAATTCTCGATGGTCTTTTTGTTGATCTCCTTCTCCGCCATCCGGGTGATAAAATCCTTCAGGTTGGTGTAAGGCCCTCTCGCATTCCGCTCCTCCACCACTGCATCGATCACCGGGCGTCCGATACTCTTAATGGCAGTCAGGGCATAGCGGATGGAATTTCCCTGCACGGAAAAGCCACGCTCTCCTTCATTGATATCGGGAGGCAGGATAGTGATCCCCATATTCCGGCAGACCATAATGTATTCTGCCACCTTTCTGGGATTATCGATCACAGAGGTCATAAGCGCCGCCATAAATTCCACCGGGTAATAGTATTTCAGATAAGCGGTCTGATAAGCCACCACCGCATAGCAGGCAGAATGGGATTTATTAAAGGCATATTTGGCAAAGTCCATCATCTCGTCAAAGATTTTCGAGGCTGCTTCCTCGGAAATGCCGTTTGCCACACACCCGGGCACCCCTTCCTCCTCATTTCCGTAAATAAAATTCACCCGCTCCTTTGCCATCACAGACTGCTTTTTCTTGCTCATGGCACGGCGCACCAGATCGCTCCGCCCAAGACTGTAGCCTCCTAAGTCCCGCACGATCTGCATTACCTGTTCCTGATAGACGATACAACCGTAGGTGGCGGAAAGAATGGGCTCCAGCTGAGGACAGGAATAGGTGATCTCCCCCTGGGAATTTTTTTCTTTAATATATTTCGGAATAAAATCCATGGGGCCGGGACGGTAAAGGGCGATCCCTGCAATGATATCCTCCAGATTCTCCGGCTTTAACTCCTTCATAAAGCTTTTCATGCCCCCGCTTTCAAGCTGGAACACACCGTCCGTTCTGCCGGAGCCTAAGGAGGCAAGCACCTTTTCATCCTCAAAATCAAGATGGTCGATGTCGATAGAAACCCCTTTATCCTTCTCGATCAGCTCCACCGCATCCCGCAGCACAGTCAGAGTCCGAAGACCGAGAAAGTCCATCTTAAGGAGTCCCAATTCCTCGATGGTGGTCATGGTAAACTGGGTAGTAACGGCGCCGTCCGCCCCTCTTGACAGGGGCACCAGCTCCTCCGCAGGCCGGGAACAGATCACCACTCCGGCTGCATGCATGGATGTATGCCTGGGGAGTCCCTCCAGACGCTTGCTCATATCGATCAGCTCTTTGACCTGCCCGTCCGTCTCGTACATTTTGCGAAGCTCCGGATTGGCCTGCAGGGCCTGGTCAATAGTGATGTTCAGCACATTGGGAATCCTCGGGATCATCTTGGCAAGGGAGTCCACAAAGGCATAGGGCAGATCCATGACCCTTCCCACATCCCGGATCACGCCCTTGGCAGCCAGGGTACCAAAGGTAACGATCTGAACTACCTTGTCAGAGCCATACTTCCGGCTCACATAATCGATGACCTCCTGCCGCCTTTCGTAGCAGAAGTCAATATCAATATCCGGCATGGAAATACGCTCCGGATTCAAGAAGCGCTCAAACAGCAGACTATATTTAATGGGATCGATGTTTGTGATCTTAAGCGCATAAGACACGATGCTTCCTGCCGCCGATCCCCGCCCCGGCCCTACCATGATCCCGTTTGACTTGGCATAATTGATAAAGTCCCAAACGATCAGGAAATAATCCACATAGCCCATGGTTCTGATCACGTCCAGCTCATAATCCAGCCGTTCCTTCAACGTCTGCCCGGTATCTCCCGCAGGGGCATTTTCGTCCAGCACATAATCGTCCGGCGAATCTCCCTCCCCCTGCTTTTCTCCATAACGCTCCCGCAGTCCGTCATAGCAAAGCTTATTCAGATAAGTCCAGGAATCATACCCTTCCGGCACATCAAAATGAGGGAGCTTGATCACGCCGAACTCAATTTCCACATTACACCTGTCCGCAATCCGCCGGGTATTCTCCACCGCCTCCCATGCGTAGGGAAAAAGCCCCTTCATCTCCTCCTCGCTCTTGACATAGTACTGTCCGCCCTCATAGCGCATTCTGTCCTCATCCGCCAGCTTTTTGCCGGTCTGGATACAAAGAAGGATATCATGGGGCTTCACATCATCGGCATAGGTATAGTGGACATCGTTGGTCACCACCAGCGGAATGCCAAGCTCCCGGCTCATCTGCATCAGGGTGGTGTTCACCATCCTCTGCTCCGGCAGGCCGTGATCCTGCATTTCCAGGAAAAAATTTCCCTCCCCAAAGCAATCCCTATATTTCAGAGCCGACTTTTTGGCTTCCTCCACTAACCCCTTTTGGATATAACGCTGTACCTCTCCGGCCAGACAGGCAGAAAGGGCTATGATACCCTCATGGAATTCATTGAGTATCTCCATATCCACCCTGGGTTTATAATAGTATCCTTCTGTAAAGCCCCGGCTGACGATCCGCATCAGGTTATCGTATCCTGTATTATTTTCAGCCAGCAGCACCAGATGGTAATACCTGTCCTCTCCTCCTGTAAGCTCCTTGTCAAAGCGGGAGTTGGGCGCCACGTAGATCTCACAGCCCAGGATCGGCTTGATCCCCTCAGCCTTGCAGGCCTTATAAAAGTCGATCACGCCGTACATCACCCCATGGTCTGTGATGGCGGCGCTGTCCATACCCAGCTCCTTCACCCTTTTTACATATTCTGTGATCTTATTGGAACCGTCCAGCAGACTATATTCTGTATGGACGTGCAAATGCGTAAATGCCATGTGGCGCCTCCCTGTTTCATCTTGTCTGTAATCATTCCGGCAAATCAAACGATCTTTCCGATTCCTTTGCGTTCATCTGTTTTTTATCGGCACTTTTCCGTCTTTTATCGGCACTTGTTGAATCTTTATCGGCAGTTTCCGGTATTTTATCGGCACTTATCGGCTGTTCCCTTTGTTTTATCGGCACTTATCGCTAAAGAACCGAAATAACCCCTTATCCCACCCTTCCATCATAGCAAAAAAGAAATGCCTTTACCAGCAGTTTTTGCCGGTAAGGCATTTTGTAAGCATTGGAAATATTTTTTCAGAATTTTATGAATTCCTTCTCTTCCTCCACCATCCGATGGCTTTTGTAAATCTTTTTTCTGTCTCATAAAAATGACCGCCTTCATTCCATTCCAGCATAACCCTCGCCGCGCCCGTTTCACTGTCATCAGCTTCCCCGGCAAGCTGACCGACCAGAATATCCCTCGCCCTTCCGGTACATTCCGCCACTTTCCTCATACGAGTGTTCCCGCTCAGACTCTCCTTTTTCCCCAGGGAAAGATATACCATAGCGTCCGGCCGCATTGGCCGGCCTTTTTCCATAAATTCACAGAAATCATCATACCAGAGCGAACCGGACAGACTGCCAACCCAGCCGAAACAATCTGTCAAATACAAAGAATAGATCGCTGCCAGGCCGCCCAGAGAATAGCCAAACAGAATTGTATTCTCCGGTTCTGACTTCGTCCGGTAGTGTGTATCTATATAAGGCTTGATCTCTTCTGACAACTGCAAAAGATATTCCTTCGCCCTGCCCTTGGGCGGCTCTTCATTCTTGCGAAACGCAGGTACACTCCATGGCGTGAAATCATCATTCCAGCTCTTTGGCCTAATCGAAAGCAAAATGAAATCCACCACATGCCCCGCCTTTTCCACTTCCTCTAAAACTTTTTCTACGGGTATTTCTCCATTAATATAGATTACCGGATACCGCTCTATTCCGGCATCGTAGCTTTTGGGCAGAAATATACGGCAAAAGAGCCCTGCGATCTGTATCTCTTTTATTTCACCTGATGTTCCTGAAATGCAATCCATTATATATAAATTCCCCTCTCCCAACCTTAGCGATCCATAGATAACGCCTGTGATCTGGGATTACCATCTCTGTCAAAATTTTTCTTCAATTTCCGTTCCACTATACCAATCGTAGCGATCATAACACCGCACTGCAGTAAAACCCATACCCCAATCACTTCTCCAACCGCGTTATCCCATTTTCGTCTTTCCTCTCCACACAGCTTTTTATTTCACCCGATACTTTTTCTCTATCACTGTAACATAGATAATCATAGCCCCGATTGCTTCTGCCATGCACCCCAGGATCGAGATGATAACATACGGTGAATTCTGCCCCGTCAAAAAAGGAAATCCCAGCAGTACAAACACCGCGCCAAAGACACCCCACAATTTACCTACAGCCCTGTTATACGCTTTTACATCATTTACCTCGAATACCTCCGCATTAGCCCAAAAGCTAAAGGGTACCGCCCGTTTGGAAAAGAGCGCATGTATCCCAAAACCGATCATAACCCCACCCAGTAACAGCCATATTATAAATGCAAACAGCATAATACTTCCCTCCGCATAAACTGCAAAACCATCGCAATCCCACTGATCTATCTGCGTTTTTCTATATCCTCTTGCCTACCTCATATATAATCCTGCCAGTCTCAGCTCCCGATCAAATGAAATCGTATAGACTACGCTCACATTCTCATAAATTGCATCCACCTGTGTAACAATAATAAATTTTCCACATTGTCTCGCACCCTGGGCATATACACGCCCTAATGACTGCCTGCTGCCCCAGTCATCAGAAATATCCTGCCGTACTTTGTCAATGGTCTCTTTCGTCAGCGCAGACCGTATCTTGTCAACTGAAATCTCCTGCAGTGCGGCGAAGTCATTCTCATCCAGCAGATCGACTACATTTTCTATCCTGGCGGTAATTTCCTCCTCACTGAAATCATCTCCCAGAGCCGCAGGCTTCGGAAGAATCCACCAGATACAAGCTGCCAGAACTGCCAGCGCCATGATGACTGCTCCGGCAATCACTCCTATCCGTCTTCTGCGAAAGGCTCTCTTATCTGCATCCGACAGATCCTGGCAGAACGCTTCTGCAATCTCCCGGGCAGAGCCCATGCTTTCCATGATCTGCTCCATAGATTCGCCCTGCTCCCTGCGAGCAGCAATATCCGATAAAAGCTGATTCCTGATTTCCTTCTTCCTTGCTCCTGTGCACTTTATTTTCCTGACAATATCGTTGACATACCTTTCTGCATCCATTTTCAGCCATCCTTTCTATACTTCAATATGCTTATCCGGGTGGGAGCCCGGTTTATTGCCGCCCCATCAGGCTTTCAACCCCGTCTGCAATCTGCCGCCAGCTCCGATACATTTCCTTCAGAGTATGCCTGCCCTTATCTGTCATAAGATAATACTTCCTGGGGATCTGCCTGTTCTCCGGCTCAGACCATCTGCTCTCTACCAGTCCCTCATCCTCCAACCGGTAAAGGATCGGATACAGTGTCCCTTCTTTTAAGGAAAAAATCTCTTCGCTCTTCTCCCGCAGCTCGGCAATCAGCTGATATCCATATTTCCGGCCCTCTGTGAGAAGCTGCAGGACAAGCATGTCCAAAACACCTTTTTTCATCTGCCGCTCATACTTTTCCTGCATTTGTGGTTGCTCTCCTTGTCTATGAAATTCATTCATATATCTGCGATCTACATATCTATTATATTTATAATTTTTATATACTTAGTATTACTAAGTATATATTATTACCTATATAAATCCTTGTCAATACAAAACTACCTGAAATTTGTAATGGTAAATTTGCAATTATAAAGCTGCTGACCGGATAAACATAAGTATGAAAAAAGCATCTTGAAACAGCTCTGCGCACCCCGCTGCGCGGAGCGTACACGCGCCATGCTGCCATAGGCGGCATGTGTGCATCCAATACTTGTGCCCGCTTTTTTCATGAACATTTGTGTCTGAGGCAGACATGGGCACAAGAATAAAAATATACCGCCAGCGGTTGTACCGTCGACGGTATACTTTTGCGGCCTGTCCTTTACACACTGCCGCGCTTCTTTATGGGAGTCAGAAGATCCAACTGATCCGCTCCACGGCGGGAAGGATCCTGAATGTTATTATAGATATTCAGTTCTTCTTCAAGGCATCCGCCCATCCCTTCCGGCTCCCGCCAGTCAGGTTCATACTCTTCCGATTTCTGCAATGCTTCTACAAAAGTTGCCCACTCATGAAAATCACCCATTTTGATGCAATGGGCGGCGTAAAGGCCGCCTGCAAAACGCTTTTTGACAAACGGCGCCCGGACCTCCATATCCTCCGGTATCGTTGCCCAGAATTCATAGCCGTAGATACTTTCTCCCGGTCCCGGAGAAGGATTGTTAAAGCCATACAACCGAAAATCCGGTTTCAGAACCGGCAGATTATTCTCCCGAATGAAAGCATAAATCTGCGCACCGGCTTCATCCTCCGGGTTTTCCCTGACACAGCAATAGGATGCTACCGTTGCCGGGGGCAGATATACAATGCGGATATCCATTTTAGCTTCCAGTGCTTTCTCCGCTTTCATCAGATCACCCATCGAAACTTCCTCCTTTAATGTGGTTTTTGGAGGCTTTAGCATATGGATCATTTCCACCAGCTCCCCATCCTTCAAAATCTCCGGATCTGCCTTTTTCCGGATATTTTCATCCAGCCTGGAAACCAGTATATTTAATACAGAGCGCAATGCTGCCATTGCCTGGATTTCCTCCTCCAGCTGTGCCAGATTTTCCTGTAAAATGTCCAGCGTCCGCCTCTGTGTCTCATCCTGCAAAATGACTGCGATCTGTTTTACCGGAATCCGCAGCTTCCGAAGCACCATGATCTGTCGAAGCTGTCTGAGTGCAGTTTCGTCGTAGACACGGTAGGAATAGCCGGGGATGCGCCTGCTTTCGATCAGACCCGTCTTTTCATAATAGCGCAGCATTCTGGTAGAAATCTGCAGCTGCTTTGACACCTCGCTTATCGTCATCATATCCATCCGCCTGTTTCCTCCTGCCTCTATCTTAAACTGCGACACGGTGTCAAAGTCAAGGGGTTTTATATTCTTTATTACTATCAATACGAAAATCTGTTATAATGGATAATAAGCGCAATAATATTGATCCATGAAAGGGGCGAGTTACAAAATGGGATTTTACTTAAATGCCATGGATTCCCTTAATTCCTACTATGAAGAATATAGCAGTCCATATTTTGTCGATAAATCTCTGATGCTGGAGGATCTTTCCGGCAGGATCAGAACGAATACTAAATATGTGTGTATTACAAGGCCGCGGCGTTTTGGCAAGTCAGTCACAGCAAATATGATCGCCTCATATTATTCCAGAGCCGGCAATGCGCAAAGCTTATTCTCCAATCTGAAAATCTCCGAAAAAAAAATGCACAGAGAATATTGCGGGCAGTATGATGTGATCTTCATTTCAATGAATGAGATCCCACGGAGATGTGAAAATTATTCACAATATATTGAGCGTATTGAATCCAGATTATTAAAAGACCTTATCAAGGCTTATCCTGACGCAGAGATTGGCAGAGAAGATGCTATATGGGATGCATTTAAAGTGGTATATGACACATATAATTCCAGGCAATTTATTTTTGTGCTTGATGAATGGGATTTTATCTTTCATAAGGATTTCGTGACAGATACGGACAAAGCATCCTATATTATGTTCCTTAGCAATCTGTTAAAAGGAAAGGCTTATGTTGCCCTCGCCTACATGACAGGTATTCTTCCCATATCCAAATACTCCAGCGGTTCTGAATTGAATATGTTTTTGGAATATACGATGGCAACCATGGAGCTGTACAGCGATTGCTTCGGTTTTACAGACGAGGAAGTTGATATCCTGTATGATAAATACCTGAGGTTGCAGCCAAATCCAAAGATTTCGCGAGAGGGTCTGAAAATATGGTACGATGGATACCAGACTCCCGGAAAGACCAGGATGTACAATCCCAGGTCTGTGGTTGCCGCGCTGAAAAATAATCAATTGGCAGGTTATTGGACCAGTTCTGGTCCGTATGATGAGATTTTTTATTACATCAATCATAATGTTGCCGCTGTCAGGGATGATCTGGCCCGGATGGTTGCAGGAACCGCCGTTTTGGCAAATGTTCAGGAGTATGCCGCTTCCTCCATGAATTTAACCACCAGGGATGAGATTTTTTCTGCAATGGTTGTGTATGGCTTTTTAAGCTTTGGAAACGGCAGGGTCAGTATTCCAAATAAAGAACTGATTGAGGTTCTGAGGGATACTCTGTAATGGAGTAGGGGCTGTTTCATGACAGCCCCTGTATTTTGTATTTCACTCAATATTTTTTTCTTCCATTTTTTCATCAATTTTCGCGATCGTCCTCTCGCTTAAATAGGGAGAAATCTCCGTGAACTGGGCGTAGGTCATGGTATAGCCCCTCTCCATCAGAGCAATAAGAAGCTCTCCTGCTTCCTCCTCGTCCAGGTAAGGGATAACATCCGAAAGAAACTTTTCGTCCGTAAAATTATACTTTCCCTCCCTTACAGCCTCCACCAAATACCGTCCGGATCGCTCCGAATCGGAATAGAGCAGAAACTCGTAAATTTCCTCTGTGCTCAAAGAAACCTCCTGCTCCAGCAAAAGTCTAAAGGCCTCACTGGCGTTTTCCTCCTCCATGTAAATAAGAGCGTCAAACAACTCCTCTTTATTCACTTCTCCGTCTTTGATCTCATCCAGAGCCTGATCTGCATATTCCTCTGTTTCGGAATAGTAAACGTTTTGGGCACCGGCTATTCCCAGCCCCTGGTAGCGGATCTCAAGCTTTCTCACTTTGGCACCCTGCCCTGCCATTTTGATGGCATTTCTGCCCTTTTTCAGCGTAATGCTCCCGGAGGAGCTCTCGCCTGTTTCGTTGACTACTGCCACCTGTCCCTCCGGATCTACATGTATGATCTTAAATCTTCCCTCTATCAGCTCAAAGGAGGACTCAATCTGAAGCTCCGTCTCTTCCTCCACGGTTACGATCCGGACCGACTCTGTTCCGTTTAGCTTAAGGCCAGAGCAGCTGACGCGATTACCGCCTCCCGAATAAATAAACGCACTGTGCTGACCGCTGATATCCTTTCCCGCCAGCAGTTCATCGTCATCGTAGGCCTTCCACGCCCTCCCGTTTTTGTTGACGATCATGGGGCCGCTCAAAAAGTCATCCACATCATAGTCAAAAAGCCTCTCCGAAAGGGATCCCCAGAAGGAAACCCAGGAAAATTCTTCTCTCTCATTGGAATCGCTTTTCTGAGAATCTCTTCCCTTATCTTCTGACAGAAATGCTCCCGTTACATCCTCCTCTGCTCCGTCTCCGGAAAGCCGGATCGGCATGGCTTCCGGTTCTGCCTGGATGCTGCCACAGGCAGATAAAAGCAGCAAACCAAGAGATACGCAGAACGCAATAGCTTTCCTGCTTCCGCTCTGCTTTTTGTATTGAAGGATTCCGCGAAGCCTATCTCTCAAATCCTCCTTCCGCTCCAGGAGGGTTGTGTAAACCACGCTGCTGCGCGCACACAAATCACGCTCTGCCACACTGATCAAAAGATTCCCATATGCCCTTTTTCCGTCCCGAGTCAGGATCCCCAACACTTCCTCGTCACAGGATAGCTCACAGTCCCTGTTAAGCATTCCGGCCGCTAAATACAGAACCGGATTAAACCAGTGGATACAGAGCAAAAGCTGATACAGCCATTTATACCATAAGTCCCTGCGTTTTATGTGAATCAATTCATGGTGGAGAATCAATGTCAGATTGTTATAATCCTCCCCGCCTTCCAAGTCGGCAATTCTGTTGCTCTGTAGCGGGGTTGTTTCTTGTGACAGCCACCCGGCCCGCTGTCCGCGGGAATTAACTGCCGGAAGGATAACAGCCGGCTTAAGCAGACCAATCGTAATCGGGCCGGACACCAACGCACTTTCCCGCAAAACAGGCTGCCTTTTTATATGAAGTCTACGGCACATATCTGCCAGCCCCATGAGCAGCTGCTCATCTGATACGTCTTTGCTCTCATAGCGGATACGCCGATTGAAGCGCATATAATTTGTTATCTTTATGGCAAAACAAACGCCAGCCCCGGCAAGCCATACCACTGCCAGAACCGTGACTGTATCCCCAAAATCCGGGTATCTGCCTAACTTTTGCAAAGCGGAAGGCCCTGCAGTAATCGCCGTATCTGCTTTCACCGAAGCCTCAGGCACTGTTGACAAATCTCCCGTCTGACCGGCCTCCGCTTCCTTTTCATCCCCAAAATCTACAGATGACACCATCTCCTTTTGGGCTTCTGTCTTACCTGCCAGTGGTTCATTCCCCGCCTGCCACAGTCCGTCCGATATTCCAAAATGAACAGGAAGCAGCAGTCTTGCGATCAGCAAAAGCCAGATATAATAATTCCATTTCTTCGAAAAACATTTCCCTGTCAATGGGCGTATCAAAAGCAAAACCAGACCGGTGAGAGCGCCCGATAAAGACAGAGACAGAACACACATAAATAATTGTCTCATGATCATACCCTCTCTAATAACCCTTAACAATTCCTGTTAAAATAATCGCGCAGCTCCGCAATATCCTCCTTTGTCAGCGCTTCACTGTTGACCAGCGCCGCTGCCAGGTTTCGGGAGCTTCCCTTAAAGAATTTATCCACAAAGTTCCTGGTCTCTTCCCGCACATACTCCTCACGCCGGATACAGGGCTGGTAATAATACACCTCACGCTTCTCCTGTTGGATCACGCCCTTTTTTAAAAGCCTTTGGACTAAAGTAAGAATCGTCGTTCTCTCCCAGCTTTTATTCCGGCTGAGCAGACTGCGAATCTGAGCCGCATTTAAGGGTTCCTCTGCGGACCAGAGCACTTCCAGTATTTCCAGCTCTGCATCTGAAACTGTTGCCTTTCTTTCCATTGTATACCTCCTCGGTCTACTTTTGTAGACATTATTAGTCTACAACCATAGACAACATATGTCAAGTATAAACAGGAGATTTCTCAGCAGCAGTAAAGCCGAAGGCTAAACTGTTACATTTCTCATAAGATTTCGACTTACGGCATTTAATACCATTCCGGTGTATTCGTCCGTAGTTCATTCTGCTGGAAATTCTGGGGGGCAATGCCCACAAGCTTTTTAAAAACACGGCTGAAATACAATGGATCGTCATAGCCTACCAGAGATGCGATAGTTGAGATATTCATGGTACCTGAAAAGAGCAGTTCCCTGGCTTTTTCAATCCGAAGCTCATTCAAAAAGCGCATGGGAGATACGCCCGTGTGCTTTTTAAAGGTATGGGCAAAATAGCTCTCTCCAAGCTTACAATAGTCAGCCATGGATGAAACTGTCCATTTGTCCATATACTTCTGATTCAACTGAAGAATAAGACGTTCTATAGAAAAATTATTTTCTGAAGGCATCAGCAGCTGTTGACGGGAACGGCAGATAGTGATTAGAATCTGAAAAAATTCGTTGATAACAATATCCTCAAAGAGAGATTTTTTTAATTGCAATTCCGTGATAATATCGCGGAAAAGATTTTTCAGGGAATTGTTTTCTCCGATGTAGCAATTCTGAATGTTATATTTGCTGATGATAGACTCACACTCCGTTCCCGTGAAATGAATCCAGTAGATTTCCGGCTTTTCTTCGGCAAAATAGGAATACACCTGCGGCTCCCAGGGACGGAACAGGAGTAGATTGCCCGCAGACAGTGACATCCACTCGCCATTCAGAAAGTAATGTCCTGTTCCCTTGTATACGTAGATGAGCTGATAATCCAGTCTGCCGCCACTGCGCTTCTGGATATAATCCCTGCTTTTAAAGATCTGCCATCCACAGCAATTAACAAGAATGGGGGTAGAGGTATCCACATAACCAATAGATCTTCTCTCATTTCTCAAATGTCCTGATATATCAATCATTGCAATGTCCTCGGAACAAACAACACCATAAAAAGTTACAAAAAAATATTTGCAGCCAACCGCTTTATATGCATTTTATCACACCAAAGCAGAAACGTCCATGCTATCAGCATAAAATGATATGGAATTTTATAACTTTTCCGCTTAATATGCTTAATATCAATATACAAATATTATTTTATAGAAAAGCAGAAACACAACAGGAGAGAGTACATGGAGAAGAAAAAAAGACAGGTCATCCTGCTGATGACTGACAGCACAAGACAGGATATGCTGGGTTGCTATGGCAACAAAGCTATGAATACACCTTGTCTTGATGCTATGGCAGAGGAGGGCATCCGTTACAGTAATGCCTATTCCTGCCAGCCGGTGTGTGGGCCCGCCCGCTCCTCAATTTTTACCGGAACATATCCCCATTCTAACGGGAGTGTGGCAAACAGTATGCCCCTGGGAGCCAACGTAAAAACAATAGGGCAGAGACTTACCGACAATGGCATACATACGGCATACATAGGGAAATACCACCTTGATGGAGGCGATTATTTCGGCTTAGGAAGATGCCCCGAAGGATGGGATCCTTACTACTGGTACGATATGAAATGTTACCTGGAGGAACTCAGCGAGGAAGAACGTGTTTTATCCAGGACATCGGATACCAACAAGAATAGAATAAAGCCGGAATTTACATTTGGACACCGCTGTGCAGACAGAGCCATCGATTTTCTGCAGAAATACCCGGAAGAAGATTTCTTCCTGACCGTCTCCTTTGACGAACCTCATGACCCTGCCCTGTGTCCGGAGCCTTACGCATCCATGTTCCAGGATTACGAATTTCCCAAGTCACCCAACGTGTGGGACACTCTGGAGGGAAAACCGGAATATCAGAAGATATGGGCAGGAGCTTCCCGAAATCTGGACAGGGATGCCCTGACCTTGAAGGCGCCATACTTTTTTGGCTGCAATTCCTATGTAGACAGCGAGATTGGCAGAATTCTGGACTGCATACGGGAAATGGCGCCGGAAGCTCTGGTCATCTATACCTCCGACCACGGAGACGGGATGCAGAGCCATTGCCTGAATGGCAAGGGTCCTTCCATGTACAACGAAATCGCCCGGGTGCCGCTGCTGATCATGGGGTCCGGCATTCCCAAAGGAGTGGTGGATGAGCAGCCTGTCAGCCATATCAATCTGACGCCCCTTGTTCTTGATTATATGGGGCTTCCGATCCCAAAGCTATTGGAAGGCAGGAGCATACTTCCGGCAGTATATGATCCGAAGAAGCATATTAATGATTTCGTGGTGACTGAGTTTACGCGTTATGAAATCGATCATGACGGCTTTGGCGGTCTGCAGATGATGCGGGGTATTTTCGATGGCCGGTACAAGCTTGTCATTCACCTGTTGGACAGTATAGACGAATTTTACGATCAGGAAACAGATCCTTATGAAATGAAAAATCTGATTTTTGATGACTCCTGCTATGAGATAAAGAATCGTCTTCATGAGCAGCTTCTGGAGTGGATGGACCAGACCCGCGACCCTTACCGCGGCTATCAATGGGAACGCCGTCCCTGGAGAAAGGACGCAAAAGAAGCCACCTGGGCCAACCATGGCTATACAAGGCAGCGGGAGAACGAGGAATATGAGCCCAGACAGCTCGATTACACGACAGGGCTTCCCATGAAAGAGGCTACACGCATCAAATAAAAGCCTCATTCAAATATTGACTGGCCAACCCGCCGCCAAAGCGGCAGGGCAGTTAAAAATACGAAATGGAGGAAACGAAATGACAAAATGGAACAAGACGTTAAAGCTGATGAAAAGAAATTGGCTTTTGTATGTTTTTCTGCTTCCGGCTGCCATCTATATAGGGACTTTTATGTATGCCCCTATGTACGGCCTGATTATTGCCTTTAAAGATTTTACGGCTTCAAAAGGAATCATGGGCAGTCCGTGGGTGGGAATGAAATGGTTTGAAACCTTTTTCAGCACTCCGAGATTCTGGCAGATACTGAAAAACACGCTGACGCTCAGCATTTATTCCCTGATAGTAGGATTCCCTCTTCCCATTATCCTTGCCCTGTTCATCAATGATATCGGAAACCTGAAGGCCAAGAAATTCGCCCAGACCGTGACATATATGCCTTACTTTATATCTACAGTTGTCCTGGTAGGAATGATGTCCGTTCTCTTTTCGCCCAGATCCGGAGTTGTCAATGCACTGCTGGCACACCTTGGCGGAAGCGGCGATACCTTCTTCATGGGAGAGAGCAAATACTTCCCGCACATGTATGTATGGTCCGGGGTTTGGCAGAGTATGGGGTGGAATTCCATTATCTACATAGCCGCCCTGACCGGCGTAAGTCAGGAGCTGCACGAGGCTGCCAAGATAGACGGCGCTAATAAGTTCCAGAGGGTTTTGCATGTAGATCTCCCGGCGATCCTGCCAACCATGGTAATTCTGCTGATCATGAACTGCGGAAACATCCTGAGTGTCGGGTATGAAAAAGTGTATCTGCTCCAGAACAGCTTAAACACACCTGTGTCGGAGGTGATTTCCACATATATCTATAAGATGGGTCTTCAACAGCAAAGATACAGTTATTCGACGGCAATCGGACTGTTTAACAATGTGATCAACTTCGTAATACTGGTAATTGTCAATAAGCTTTCCAAGAAAGTGAGCGGAACGGGACTTTGGTAATGGAGGACTGACATGAGTGAAAAAATAAAAACAAAGAAAATGAAAGTCAGTAAGGATGACAGAATATTTGATATCGTAAAATGGGCGTTTCTGGGATTTGTCATTCTGATCGTGCTGTATCCACTGTATTTCGTAGTGATTGCATCGTTTTCCGATCCTACATACGTCAATAACGGAAAAGTGCTCTTCTGGCCGAAAGGTTTTATGCTGACGGGTTATCAGCGGATATTTAAGGACAGCAGGATCCTGACAGGCTATATGAATACACTGCTTTATACAATATGTGGGACATTCTTCGGGGTGGTGTGCACAATGCTGGCAGGATATTCTCTTTCCAGGAAGGATTTACCCGGAAAAACCCTTATTATGCTGCTCTTTATCTTCACCATGTATTTTCAGGGCGGAATGATTCCCTTCTATCTGATAGTAAAAGGGCTTAATCTTGTGAACACGAGACTGCTGATGATCATCACAGGCAGCGTTTCAGTATATAACATTATCATCACAAGGTCTTTCCTTGCGGGCAATATATCGGATGAGCTTCTGGACGCCTCGCGAATGGACGGGTGCGGAAACGGCAGATTCTTTTTCAGTATTGTACTGCCGCTCTCCAAGGCGATCGTGGCGGTAATTGCGCTCTACATCGCCGTGGTACACTGGAATTCCTATTTCAATGCAATGATTTTCCTGACGGATGAATCCAAATATCCTCTGCAGCTGTTTTTGAGGGATATTCTGCTGATGGCGTCATCCACTATTAACGCTACCTCGGAGGCAGACCCGGAAGCTGCAATGAAACTGCAAATGATGGGGCAGGTTATTAAATACGGAGTAATTGTGGTTTCAACAGTTCCGATCATCTGTGTTTACCCATTTATCCAGAAATATTTTGTGAAAGGGGTGATGATCGGTTCTGTGAAAGGATAATGTGTCCTGAAAAGATACATGGTAACTGTAAATTGTTTTTATGCACTAATAGGAGGAAATGCATAATGCGAAGAAAAGTAAAAAGTAGTATGTGGAAAACAATAGCTGCAACAGGGCTGGCTGTCAGCCTGTTGCTCACAGGCTGTGGCTCCGGAGCCGGAGAAAATAGCACCCCGACAGAGGAAACAGACGATGTGGCAACTTCCTCAACAGATTCCGCCACGGAAACTGACACACAAACCGAAACCGGAGGAGACCTGGAGCCCATAACCTTTAAGATAGCGGTTATGAAGCACACTCATTGCATGATCGATGATTTCAATGAAAAGCTGGGATTCCAGATGGCTGAGGAAGCAACAGGCGTGCACATTGAATGGATTACCGTACCGGACGGTTCCTCCGAGAAAGTAAATGCAATGCTTACGGCCGACCTTCCGGACGCCTTTCTGGGGCTCCTGGGCGAAACACAGGTGGCCAGCAGCATGGATTCGTTTTTGGATCTGACGGATTTGCTGGATGAATATGCTCCTCATGTGGTTGCCGATTATAATACCATAGACGGTGGTATGGAACTGGTCACATGGCCTGACGGAAGTATCCGTTCCCTGGCCACCGGCAGTGAGGTGGATTATTCAAATGATGCGGTTGGTATCATGATCATCAACAAGAACTGGCTGGATCAGCTGGGGCTGGATATCCCCACAACAACAGATGAATTCTACGACGTACTCTGTGCATTCCGGGATAATGACATGAACGGAGACGGAGATCCTTCAGATGAGATACCTTTTAAAGCCAGCGAGGCAAACTGGTGCGCCCATATCATAAATATGGCAAACGCCTGGGGAATTGCAGGTTATTCCAGTTCTGACGCCTCCCATTACTTCATGGTAAAGGATGGAAAAGCTGTTCCCACTATGGATACGGACGAATACCGTGCATTTTTGGAATATATGCATAAGCTGGTTGAGGATGGCTTGTATGACGTAGAATCCTTTACCGAAACAAATGACCAGTTCTTTGCAAAGCTTAAGAGCGGGCAGGTTGGCGCAACCATCTGCTGGTCACCTTACGCCATGATGTCCGATGAACTGGCAGAGCAGTATGTAGTAGTACCTTGTCTGAGCGCACCGGAAGGCAGCGGATTTGTGAAAAGCGGACGTCGGAACGACTTCCTTGGAACCAGAACCGGTTTTGCGATCACCTCTGCCTGTGAAAATCCGGAAAGGCTTCTGCAGTGGTGGGATTACCTCTCCAGCAGCACTCAGGTCAAGTATACCCTGGCATATGGCGAGCAGGGCGGATACTGGGACATCGACGAAGACGGTCAGGTATACCAGACAACACCTGACAATCTGACAGACGATTTCACCGTAGAGAATTATAAATATACTTACGGAATTGTTGGTCTCTCTCCGCTTATTTTAAAGAGCGAGGAAATTTATATCAGCGCAGAGCAGGCATTCAGCACCTGGTATCGCGTTGGCATGGTTGACGAAGTTTGGGATTATCTGCAGACGGAATATCCTCCCAACCGAATGGTAGACAGTTCGGATCTGGAGACAAGAACTTTCATGGAGACAGATTTGTTTGCTTATCTTGAAAACTTTACCGCTTCCAGCATTATGAACGGTTTGGACGATGCAGCCTGGCAGGCTCATCTTGACGCGCTGCAGTCCTGGCAGTATTATGACTGGATTCAGTGGTATCAGGATTACATTGATGGCAATGTGTAAGCCAGATTCCGCATTGACAATCTGCTGGTAATATAGAAGCATCTGTAAAACTGATGATCACAGCAGGAGGCAATGATTCGAAAGAGTCATTGCCTCCTGTCTATATACACAGAGCCGCCTTACCGCTCCGCCCTCATCGGATTATTCAAAAAGTCCTCGTAGGAAATCCTGATCCCGTCCTCTAATTCTGTCTTATAGGTCCATCCCATGCCTGCTGCCTTGGACACATCCAGAAGCTTTCGCGGCGTCCCGTTGGGCTTGGTGGTATCCCATCTGATCTCTCCTTCATATCCTACCACCTTGGCAACCAGCTCCGCCAGTTCTTTGATCGTAAGCTCTTTTCCTGAGCCTGCATTTACCGTTTCATTCCCACTGTAATGATTCATAAGGAACACGCACAGATCCGCCAGATCATCCACATACAGAAACTCTCTTAAGGGAGAACCGTCTCCCCAGCAAACTACCTCCTTAAGCCCTTCCACCTTTGCCTCGTGGAAACGGCGGATCAAAGCCGGAAGCACATGGCTGTGATCCGGATGATAATTGTCATTGGGTCCATAAAGATTGGTGGGCATAACGGAAATGTAATCCGTACCGTACTGGCGGTTTAAAAATTCGCAATACTTCAGGCCGGAGATCTTGGCCAACGCGTAGGCTTCATTGGTCTTTTCAAGCTCAGAGGTCAGCAGCACGCTTTCCTTCATGGGCTGAGGCGCCATACGGGGATAAATACAGGAGGAACCTAAGAATTCCAGTTTCTTGCAGCCATTCTTCCACGCCGAATGGATCACATTCATTTCCAGGATCATGTTATCATACATAAAATCAGCCAGCGCACTCTGATTGGCGTTGATCCCTCCCACCTTCGCCGCTGCCAGAAAAACATAATCAGGCTTTTCCTCTGCAAAGAAAGCCTCTACTGCCTCCTGCCGGCAAAGATCAAGCTCCTTATGAGTACGGGTGATAATATTGGTGTAGCCCTGTTTCTCAAGCTCCCTTATGATCGCCGAACCAACCATTCCCCTGTGTCCGGCCACGTAAATTTTTGCATTTTTTTCCATCATAATGTTCTCTCCATTTCTTTCATAATCTTCCTCCGGCACAAAAGCCTATCTGATCAAACGCCGGCTTAAGGATCAAATCAAACCTTGCCTGCAGATAACTCCGATAAAATTCTTTTTGTCGCTCCGTAATGTACGGTACTTCCTCTATAAACTTCGCAATCTGTTTCATATCAATCCTTGGAACGATTCTCCCTACAGAAGCATTACAATCTTTATACGCACCTGTCACCAAAAAATCATAGTAATTAATCTTCCTTCCATTCAGCTTAATAGCTGAAGTTGGAAACTGAAAGACACGTGCATGCAACTCTTTTTTGTTTGTTAATACGTCTTCCATTATTCTTTCATCTGCCTGGGGCAACAGACAGCTTCCACAATCAAAAACCGGAGCAATCGCAGCTTTTCCAGTTATATCATCAAACAGAAATCCCCAGTTTCCGTTATGACGGTCAAAATTGCCAAGAAAAGCATCGATCACAAACATATTCCAAAAATGCTCTGTCAACTCCTCTGGCGGTAAATACTGCTGTTTCTCTATCGTATCAAGAATATCCTCCAGTTCCGTTCCGCTCCCTCCCGAATCCGATTCAAGAATTGTATTTTTCATAGAACAAAAATCAAAGAATCTCTTTCCATCTGCCGTGAAATCCCTGCAGGCACATACGATCTTTTTCTTTGCTCCAACCTGAAAAGTTCCAAGTATTGTCTGTTGTGCTTTTATACCAAGAAAATTATAAATATTGCTCCCAATATATTCGCTGATACAGCTGTTTGTATAGGAAAGCTCAGTTGGCTTTGCCGCACCGGAAGGAGGAAATTTCAGCATATACTGTACATTTCCATATCGAATCGCAATTTTTTTTCCGTTTGCCCCATTATATGCCCTCCCCAAAATAGGGCTGCAATCAGAAAAATCAATCTGTTCTCTCATCCTCTCCTCCAAATAAATATTTACGGCGCAGATAATCTGCATGCTCCGGCGTAATAATCCCATCGCTGATCTCTGCTGCATTAATACTGCCGTAAAGCTCCCCCCAGTAGCAATCCAGAAGGTTAGAACCCTCTTTCAGTGCCTTCTTGTATACATCCAGGTCATGCTGCAGGTATTCCGGCAGACCACATTCATATGCCTGCTCCCGCTGTGTCTGCCGTATCCCGCCTTCCGTCAAAAGCTCCATTGATACCCCTAAAGCCTTTGACAGCTTATATATCGTTTCAGCAGTGCATTTCTCAATCCGCGTCCTTCCGCTACAAATATCATTAAGCGTCGTGTAAGGTATTCCCGCAGAAACGGCAAGCCGATATTTTGTCATATTTTGCTTTTTCAGGAGATTTTCTATGATCATGTGTGTCCCTCCTGTCTCATTATATCGGTACGCCGAAACTCTGTCAAATTATTCCTCGAAGGTCAGAACCGTAACCGAGTGGGGGTGCAAGCTTATATGGGAATCTGTTCCTCTGTCATCTGCCGGCCCTTTTTGCCACCCTCTCGATCAGACAACCACCGGAAGCAAATACCCTTCCTCATCAAAAGCAAGCTCTGCGATACATACCTCCCGATGCCAGCCCTTTCCCTCCGAATAGTCGGCAAGAGGCGTGGCAAACCTGTGATAACCAATCAGGTACTTATCCTGGCCCGGCATCTGCATGATACAGTGGTGGCCTGTCCCTAACACATCCTTAGACGCGTCCTTTTCCAATATGACTCTGTGGAAGGTTACCGGTCCGTACAGGGAATCCGACACCCCGTAATTTACATGGTAATCTTCACTTCCCGTGTCATCACAGGACCAGGTGAAATGATACTTTTCTCCTCTCTTAAGAACCGTGACCGCCTCCCGGAAATCCTTAAGCCCCTCTATGTTTTTCAGAGTATTTTGCTCTATATGGAACATATCCTCCGACAGCTTTGTAATTGCCGCCTCTCCGTTTCCAAAAAGCAGATAATAGTCATCCCCCTCCCGGTATACAGAGGGATCGATCACCTGGGACATTTTAATACCGTTTTGCTTCATCATTTCCATGGTGACCATGGGTTCATCCATGGCTGTAAAGGGTCCTGCGGGTGAATCCGCTACCGCCGCTCCTATGCCGGAGACACCTTCTTTGTTTTTCGCACAGAAATAAAAATAGTATTTACCGTTCTTTTGGGCTGTGCAGGGAGCCCATGCGCTTCCCACTGCCCAGGGTACCTCATCCGAGGACACGTCCAGTATCCTGGCTTTTTTCTCAAATTTCTTTCCATCAGTCGAGGTGAAAACATAAAATTCATTTCCCGACCAGTGGGCAAAGCCATCGGTGGTGGGATAAAGATAAAACACCCCTTTCTCATAATAAAGATCCGGGTCTGCATAGAGCCCCCTGATCACCGGATAGTCCTCCTTAGTCCAGACCGGTAAACCTGCATTTTTTTCACTCATGATCTTTCCTCCTAAAAAAAGTACCCCTTATGACAAGATAAGGAGTACCTATATATTGTTCTTTTCCTTTTATCCTTTCACTGCTCCTATCATAACACCTTTTACAAAACATTTCTGCAAAAAAGGATAAATACACAAAAAACGCACCTTATAAATATTTCTTAAGAGTCTCAGCCTTATCCAGTCTCTCCCAGGGCAGGTCAAGATCGTTGCGGCCGAAATGTCCGTAAGCAGCTGTCTGCTTGTAGATCGGACGGCGCAGATCCAGCATCTTGATAATACCTGCCGGACGAAGATCGAAGTTCTCTCTGATGATCTCCACCAGCTTCTCATTGGAAAGCTTGCCGGTCCCAAAGGTATCTACCATGATGGAGGTAGGCTGTGCCACGCCGATGGCGTAGGATAACTGAATCTCACACTTATCAGCCAGGCCTGCGCCTACAATATTCTTGGCAACATAACGGGCCGCATAAGCTGCACTTCTGTCCACCTTGGTGCAGTCCTTGCCGGAAAATGCTCCGCCGCCGTGACGTGCATATCCGCCGTAGGTATCTACAATGATCTTACGTCCTGTAAGACCTGCATCACCGTGAGGTCCACCGATCACGAAACGTCCTGTAGGATTGATGAAATATTTGGTGTTTTCATCCAAAAGCTCCTTGGGAAGTATCGGATCAAATACATACTTCTTAATATCTTCATGGATCTGTTCCTGGGTCACATCCTCGTCATGCTGTGTGGAGAGTACCACTGCCTCCAGACGGATGGGCTTTCCTGCCTCATCGTACTCTACGGAAACCTGGCTCTTGCCGTCAGGTCTCAAATAAGTTAAAGTTCCGTCCTTACGCACCTTGGTAAGCTGCAACGCCAGCTTATGGGCAAGGGAGATGGAATAAGGCATGTATTCTTCGGTCTCATTGGTGGCATAGCCAAACATCATACCCTGATCACCGGCACCGATCGCTTCAATCTCGGCATCGGTCATTTTGTTCTCTGCGGCTTCCAGCTGCTTGGCTTCCAGAGCCTTATCAACGCCCATTGCGATATCTGCTGACTGCTCGTCAATTGCCACCAGCACCGCACAGGTATTGCCGTCAAAGCCGTACTCTGATTTGGTGTAGCCGATCTCCTTCACCGTATCACGCACGATCTTCTGAATATCCACATATGCGTTAGTGGTGATCTCTCCTGTTACAAGCACAAAGCCGGTACAGGTTGCGGTCTCACAGGCCACACGGCTCATGGGATCCTTTGCCATGCAGGCATCCAGGATCGCATCGGAGATTGCGTCGCAGACCTTGTCGGGATGTCCTTCTGTTACTGATTCTGAAGTGAATAAGTGTTTTTCCATTTTTTCCTCCTTCTGGTTAAAACATTTTTCCTGCTCGCTGCGCGAGCCACATGCCATATGAGTGCATATTACATCTGTGTGGCTCTGCGCATAAAAAAATCCGCTTACAAGAAGCGGACCTGACAAACGATACTCAAATCCTCTTATTGTTCGATTCGCCTTACGGCCGCTTACTCGCTCAGGTTGGCACCTTCCATGTAGGGGTTGCCGTGGCTTCACAGGTCCTCTGTACCTCCACCACTCTGAATAAGAGATTCTGCACAATATTGAATTTTCATATCTGCATATAGCCTACACCATATACAGGCTTTTGTCAACGCATTTTTCATACGTTTATGCGGCATTTCTACGGAAAGGAAACAGCCATAAAACGTTTTCTTCTTCAGCCTGTTTTCAGACGGAACTTTTGCAGTTCGCGCTCTGAGTTGACCTTTTCTATCTGGGCTCCCAGACTCCTTAATTTAAGATGGAAATCCTCATAGCCTCTTTCTATAAAACGGATATCATCGATCACGGTAGTGCCTTCTGCCGAAAGTCCCGCGATCACCAGGGCTGCCCCTGCCCGCAGATCTGGCGCACTGATGCTGGCACCGGTATAACGGCTCACGCCGTCAATGATCGCTGTATTTCCGCCCTCTACTTTAATGTTAGCTCCCATTCTGGTGAGCTCATCCACATATTTGAATCGATTTTCAAAAATACTTTCCGTCACAATGCTGGTACCCCTGGACAATCCCAGAGCCACTGTGATCTGTGGCTGCATATCCGTGGGAAAACCGGGATATGGAAGGGTTTTTACGTGGGTATGGGTGAGGGGCTTTGCCGCCACTACCCTGACTGCATCATCTGATTCCTCCACCTCACAGCCGATTTCCGTAAGCTTGGCACTGATGGACTCTAAGTGCTTGGGGATCACGTTCTTTACCGTTACGTCGCCCTTGGTTACAGCTGCCGCAAACATAAAGGTGCCTGCCTCGATCTGATCCGGGATAATGGCATATTCCGTGCCATGCAGCTTCGGAACGCCTTTGATCCTGATCACATCTGTCCCTGCGCCCTTGATCACGGCTCCCATACTGTTTAAGAAATTGGCTACATCTACCACATGAGGTTCCTTTGCAGCATTTTCAATGATGGTCTGTCCTTCTGCCATCACAGCTGCGATCATCACGTCAATGGTGGCTCCTACCGAAACCACATCCATATAAATATGGCCGCCTCTAAGGCGCTGTGTCTCTGCGATCACCAGACCATGTTCTATCCTTATCTCTGCTCCTAACGCACGAAACCCTTTAATATGCTGATCGATGGGGCGAAGACCGATGTTACAGCCGCCCGGAAGGGTCACCTGGGCTCTTTTGTATTTTCCGAGCAGGGCTCCCAGGAAATAATAAGACGCGCGGATCTTTTTGATGAAGTCATCCTCGATGACCATGTCTTTAATAGTTCTTCCGGATATCCTAACAGTATGTCTGTCAATCCGTTCTACCTGGCCTCCGATGTTTTCGATGGCCTGAAGCATTACATTGGTGTCCCGGACATCCGGTACATTCTCTATCAATACGGTCTCATCCGTCATGATGGAAGCCGCAAGGATCGCGAGAGCCGCGTTTTTGGCTCCGCCGATCTCCACTTCTCCTACCAGTGGGTTGCCGCCTTTAATTGCATATTGTTCCATAGTATTCCTCTATATATATACAAAAATCAGTTGAGTTCTGTTGTGGGGGTGGGTGGTGAGGTGGGTGACCGCCTGGGGTTCCTTGGTTATCCGGACGGCAAATGCGTCAGCGGGGCTGACTCTTTGCCTGGGCTTGGGTGACCGCTTAGGTTTCCTGGCTAGCCGGACGGCAAATTCGTCAGCGAAGCTGACTCTTTGCCTGGGGCTGGGTAAACCTTGGTTCTCACTACCCCGCAGTGCTTTATTCGAAAAACCTTCGGTTTTTCGAATCACGGGCATTCGCCCTATCAAAATGCGATCTGATGAAACCGTCAGCAAGCTGCCGTTTCATCATCTCGTATTTTGGCACTGCTCATTGCATACTTGTACATTATACCATATCCCCCTTATTTGTAAATATGAAACATCAGTTCAGATAGCTGAGGGGGTTGACCTGGGAACCGTTGATCAGGATCTCAAAGTGCAGGTGGGGGCCTGTGCTTACGCCGGTGTTTCCGCTTAGGGCTATCTTTTGGCCCTGGGTGACGGTCTGGCCTACGGATACCAGGACTTTGCTCAGGTGGCCGTATCTGGTCTGTCTGCCGTCGGGGTGGTTGATGTAGACTACGTAGCCGTAGCCGCTACCCCAGCCGGCTCTTGCTACGGTACCGCCGCAGGATGCGTTTACGGCTGTTCCCGTAGGGGTCGCCCAGTCGATTCCTTTGTGGTAGCTGCTTGCCCCTTTGGTGGGTCTGTTTCTTCGGCCGAAGCCGGAGGAGAGGCGTCCGCCTGCAATGGGCTTGATATAGGTGGGCGGTATCTTGGTCCCTCTTTCTACGATCTTGGGAACTGCTTCGTAGGTGACCTCTTCCTTGATAATGTCCTTGGCTATTTCCTTGTCATTTTCAAAGGTGACCACCGCGATGACCTTCCGGTGTCCCGCCGAAGGCTCCTGCAGGGTCTTCCGTTCTGTGGTATACCAGTCGTCGTTGTCTATATAGATGACCTCTTCCTCGTAGTCCTCCTCGTAGTACATTTCCTCCTGACGCACCACTGCCAGCTTGGGCTCCGGTACGGTGATGATCAGCTCTTCTCCGGCTCTGATCATGGAATTTTCGTCCTCTAAAGAGTCGTTCATTTCGATGAGCTTGTCCATGGGAATATTGGTCTTGATGGCAATCTCCGAAAGAGTGTCTCCGGATACCACCTCGTATACATCATTTTTTTCTTCGTCCTGTGTCACTTCACGGATCGCTGTATCCAGATCCGTAATCTCCTCTTCCTTTAAGTAAGCTTCTACTACCTCAATGCTGTCTCCATATTCCATAGAGATCAGTCCCAGATCATAATCCTCGAAATCCTTCTCTCCTGTGGGTTCCGCCTCCTCAAAAACCGTGGTGAGCTCTGCCTGGATACCCGCTTCCATATTGATGACCTCCTGAGCCTCCTCCACTGCCTCCTCCCGGGTCTGGATCTGAGTGGTGAGAACAGGAAGCTCTCTGTTATTGTCCAGTTGAAGGCCTACCTGATATCTGCCTTCACCATCGTATTTATCCAGCGCTGCCTGCAACAGAGAAACCACATCCTCCTTACTGGAAAGATTTACCATAAATTCGTTGATCTTCACTGCATAGGATCTGTGCAGGGTTTCCTTTACACTGGCGGAAAGAACCTCCGCCATCCTTTGGATCACCTGCTCCTGATCATCTGTCCTGCCCCAGAGGACCTCGCTTCCCACCACCTCCAGGTCGCTTTCCATCAGCATCAGCTCGTCACTCCCCGAGGCCATCTGGCCTCTTGCCACCTGCCGTCTTGCTTCCCGGGCAAGCTCCTCCGCCTCCTCCGGATGGGAAACCGTGCCTACCTCCTGATCGTTTAAGATCACCGCAAATATATTATTACCCATTTTTTGAAAGGGTACAAAGGAAGGCAGAAAAAATATACTGGCAAATACTGCCAATAATCTGATCTTCAATGCCCGAACCCGTAATCTCCTGTAATAGCCGGTAAATAATCTCATATATTTCAACTCCCGTAAATGCAATTTTCCATTTATTTTATCAGTTATCATTTTAATTGTAAAGGGTAGGACAAATGCACAAGTTCTGGTAAAATAAGAAAAAGCAATTGTCCGGAAATTTTTGAGGTGACCTGATGGATACGATCATTTTTCATATAGATGTAAATTCCGCTTTTTTGAGTTGGAGCGCTCAAAAACATCTGCAGGATAAAGACGCTGTGGATCTGCGCCAGATCCCTTCCATTGTCGGCGGCGATCAACAGAGCCGTCATGGTGTTGTGCTTGCCAAATCTGTTCCTGCCAAAAAATACGGCATTGTCACTGGCGAGCCCATCGTAAATGCCCTGCGCAAATGCCCTTCTCTTGTGATAGAGCCGCCTGACCACGCCCTTTATCACGAAAGGAGCAGGGCGCTTATGGAATTTCTGTCCAAAATCTGCCCGGAAATAGAGCAGCTTAGCGTGGACGAATGCTTTATGGATTTTACTCCCATCCAGAGCCGCTTTCCTTCCCCCCTGCAGGCAGCCAACACCATTAAAGACCAGATCCGGGATACCTTCGGCTTCACTGTGAATATCGGGATCTCCGACAAAAGAGTTCTCGCCAAAATGGCCTCTGATTTTCAAAAGCCCGATCTTGTCCATACCCTGTTTTCCTGGGAGATCAGAGAAAAAATGTGGCCCCTGCCGGTTTCTTCCTTATACATGTGCGGAAGATCAAGCGCAGAAGCCTTAAGGAAGCTGGAGATCCGGACCATCGGGGATCTTGCAATGGCTGATAAGAGAGTCCTTAGCTCCCACCTGAAAAGTCATGGCCTCCTTCTCTGGGAGTATGCAAACGGCATCGATGAGACCCCTGTCGTTTCCACGCCCTCAGAAGCAAAGGGCATCGGCAACTCCACCACTCTGCCAAAGGATGTTTCTGACCGCAAAGAGGCCTTCCAATGCCTTTTATCTCTTTCGGACAGTGTGGCCTCCCGCCTGCGGAAGGCAGGCCAGCTTGCCAGAATGGTGAGCGTGGAGATCAAATACAGCGATTTCCGTACTGCTTCTCACCAGATGCTCCTTCCCAACGCCTCCAATACCTCCGGGATAATTTACGATGCTTCCTGTCATCTTTTTGACGAGCTTTGGAACGGATCTCCTATCCGGCTCCTTGGCGTGCGCACCTCCAGACTCTCCGATACTGCCGAGCCCATGCAGCTTTCTCTGTTTGACTGGCAGGAAACCATCAAACGCCGTCACGCTTCGCGAGACAGCTTATCGATCGACAGTTCGCCGTCGCCGTTACACTCTCCGGCGCCTGTGGCTGATAAGGGCAGCCAAGTCTCTCCCTCCCGGGAAAAACTGGCTGCCCTCGATAAAACGCTGGACTCTATTCGGCAAAAATACGGAGAATCTGCTGTTGTCAGGGGAAGCTTCCTTGAAAGCCCCTCTCCTAAAACAGACCCAGAATCCTCGCAAAAGTAATTGCTATATTAGCGATGGTGATCACCATGGTAACGATCACAAAAAACAGCGTCATCTCGCCGTTCTTTGCCTGCTTGCCCTGTTCCTCCTTCAGCTGGGTGGTCTGTTTGTCAAGCTCCTCGATCATGGCTGCCTGCACATTACGGTAAACCTTCACGTTATCCGTATGAAGATAATCCTCCAGATTTTTAAACAGGCCTTCCAGCTTTGACTGGATATCAGACAGATCATTGGTAAGCCTCTCTATGCTGTCCGGATTTTCTTTGATCTCGGCGATCTTTGCCAGGCTTTCATCTAATGTCTTATTAATGCCTGCAATGGAAAGATCCGTGGTCTCCTTGATCTTTGATACGGAAAGGGCCTCCACCTCTCCTGCAGTCTGGCCCAGCTTTTCATTGGCCTTATCGGCAAGCTCCTGTACTCCCTGGGCGCTTTCGATATTTTTCAAATTCAGTTTTCGCATTTCCTGAAGGCAGTCGTCATATTTCACCATCTGCTCCTTGAACAGATTAAGCTGCTTCTCCAGATTTTCAAGGGCGGCGGCATCAGCAGCCGCATTGGCCCGGATGATCTCCTGTGAATTTAATTTCTGTGAAATCTTGTCCATAAAGTTATCCATTGTTATTCCTCCGGATGCATTTCTCTTGTCTTCTATATGGATTATACCACAATCTGTCGATTTTGCACGTTTTTTCTAATCCAGATCATTTGTGCAGATTGCATATTTTTTCCACGCTTTGCACTTTGTCATTGTAATAATTAACGATAATTTCATATTGTGTTCATAGTTTATTCATATCCACGTGGTATATTATATTTAAATCAAACAAGCGTTTAACTAATGTTTTCATTACACACATAGATAAATTTTTTCATAATAGCCCGGGCACAGAAATGTGTCTGGGCACTCCTCATTTCAGGGCTGTTTAAGCAAACATCAAGGGGCGGCTATACGGAATTTTCTTCCATGCGCGCCCCTTTTGTTATTGATTCTTACCTGTTTTTGACAGATGCCGACACCTCATCATTTAATAAAAGCATCTTTGCATCCAGCTCGGATACCATCTTCGCACATTCGATCAATTCATTTTCGATGCCCTCAGGAACCTTTCCCTCGAATTTGTAATGGATCTTGTGCTCTAAGCTTGCCCAGAAATCCATGGCAACTGTGCGTATCTGGATCTCCACCTTGGTGTCCACGATCCTGTCGGATAAATACACCGGCACGGAAACCAACATATGATAGCTCTTGTAGCCGCTGGCTTTGGGATTCACCAGATAATCCTTTACGGATATCACCTTGATATCCCCCTGGTTGGTGATCATCTCCGCAATTCGATAAATGTCCGATGTAAAAGAGCAGATTACACGGATTCCCGCAATATCATTTACATACTGGACCATATTCTGGATCGTGGATTCATGCCCCTGCTTTCTTAATTTTTTGACGATGCTTTCGGATGTTTTGAGCCGGGATTTGATGTGTTCAATGGGATTATACCTATGTACATGCTGGAATTCATCGTTCAGAATTTCCAGTTTGGTTGAAATCTGCTTAAGTGCGGAACGATAAATCAGGATGACCTCTTCCCAGCTCTCCACTTCACTGTCACTTTCTTCTCTTAATTCCATTTTCTCACCTGCCTCGCCTTTTGCCGTATTATTATCATATCATACTTTGGCGAAATAATGTATAATATACATAACTTTTTTATAAATAAAATCTAAACAGAAAGAATAGAGGTACTTTTTATGTTCAGAATGTGGGCAAAAATTTTTAAAAGCAACCGTATGCTGAAAGACACCGTGATCTGCAACGATAAACAGGACACCCGCACTCACAAGATCTTTGATGCCCTGGATCAGATATGCTATGAATTTGACCTGGAAAAGCCAATCTGGCTGGATTCTACCATCGCTGAATTTAAGCGGCATGACAAGGTACGCTTTACGCAGGATAATTTTATAGAGACTATTGATTTTGATTATCTGGAAATCCATGTGATAGAGGAAGACTGACCGGAAGTGAACCAGGATAAACTACTGTTTGCTGTGGATTCGAACCATGAGGAGCATTGATTTGTGCATAAAGTCGATTGACATCAGAAACAATACGTAGTAGTATAACATTATATCAAACATAGTTTTTAAAACTACATGTAATGTTTTAGAAGTCAAGGAGGTAACTTATGCAGATTACTATACGAGAACCCGGAAGTGCGATCACTCATTTCATCGGTATGATGATGGCTGTATTCGCCGCCGCTCCTCTCCTGATAAAAGCCGCTCTCTCCTCCGGAGAAAAAAGCCTGCTGGCCTTAAGTATTTTTTGTATCAGCATGATATTATTGTACGGTGCCAGCACTGCTTATCATTCCCTGAATATCGGCGGAAAAGCGCTCCGCGTTTTCCGCAAGCTGGATCACATGATGATCTTTGTATTGATCGCAGGATCTTACACGCCGGTATGCCTGATCGTTTTAGGCGGGCGTCCGGGATACACCCTTTTGGCTGTGGTGTGGGGTATCGCCCTTTTCGGCATGACCCTGAAGGCCTGTTGGATCACGTGCCCCAAATGGTTTTCTTCTATTATCTATATCGCCATGGGCTGGGTGTGTCTGGGAGTATTCGGCCCCCTGTGGCACGTGCTTCCCCACGCTGCCTTTGGATGGCTGCTTGCCGGAGGGATCATCTACACCATCGGCGGTGTGATCTACGCTTTAAAGCTCCCGATCTTTAACGGAAGACATGAGTTCTTTGGCTCCCATGAAATTTTTCATCTGTTTGTCATGGGCGGGAGCATCTGCCATTTCATTTTTATGTATCTGTATGTGGCCTGAAACAATTTTTCAGATCTAACAGCACGCTCTGCAGGCTGACAACGTACAGTACGCTCCGCAGGCTGTCCTTATGATAACAAACGCCGTTCTGCTTCGCAGGACGGCGTTTCATATACTTCTTATTCTTTTTAGTCCTCATATCCATTGGGGTTATTGCTCTGCCATCTCCATGAGTCCGCGCACATTTCCTTAATACCATTCTGTGCCTCCCAGCCAAGCTCTCTCTTTGCCTTGGCCGCATCAGAGTAGCAGGTTGCAATGTCTCCGGCACGTCTGGGTTTAATAACGTAAGGGATCTTAACTCCTGTTGCTTCCTCAAAATTCTTTACAATGTCCAGAACGCTGTAGCCCACGCCTGTTCCCAGGTTATAGATGCAAAGTCCGGCTTTCTCCTCGATCTTCTTAAGCGCCTTCACGTGTCCCATTGCCAGATCCACTACATGGATATAATCTCTTACGCCTGTTCCGTCCGGGGTATCATAATCATCGCCGAATACGCCCAGCTCCTTCAGCTTCCCTACTGCTACCTGTGTGATATAAGGCATCAGGTTATTGGGAATGCCATTGGGATTCTCTCCGATGGTGCCGCTCTTGTGGGCGCCGATAGGATTGAAGTAACGAAGCAGGATCACGTTCCATTCCGGATCCGCCTTCTGCATATCCATCAAAACCTGCTCCAGCATGGATTTGGTCCAGCCATAAGGATTGGTACACTGTCCCTTCGGGCACTCCTCCGTAATGGGAATGATGGCCGGATCCCCGTAAACGGTTGCCGAGGATGAAAAGATGATATTCTTCACGCCGTGCTGTCTCATGACATCCACCAGGGTCAAAGTTCCGGCTATGTTGTTCTCATAATATTCCCAGGGCTTCTGCACAGATTCCCCTACTGCCTTAAGACCTGCGAAATGAATGCAGGAGTCAATCTCTTCCTTTTCGAAGATCGCGTTTAACGCTTCTCTGTCCAGAATATCCGCTTTATAAAAGGTAACCGGCTTACCGGTGATCTTCTCCACTCTCTGTAAACTCTTTTCGCTGGAATTGCTCAGGTTATCAACCACAACTACCTCATAACCTGCGCTCTGCAGCTCTACCACCGTATGACTGCCGATATATCCGGCGCCGCCTGTAACCAATATTGCCATTTTGTTACCTCCTCTTAAATTCACTTATTACTTGGCTTTTCGCTTTCTTATTGATTTTAATTTTTTCGCCTCCACAGGGCAAGATAGTAATGTTGCCCGAAGCTGTCAAAATGTTATAATACAATTCCGTTTTCTTTGCAGAGCTCTCTTGCGCTCTCCACGGAATCGATCCCGGTCTTATTTTTGATGGGGGCGAATTCCTTATTCCTCTCTACCTCGAAGGGCAGGCAGCTGTCCATCTCGTGGATCATATCCAGCACCAACTGCTCGAACTTGTATCCGTTGGGAGATTCCGGTTTCACCTTCCGTCCCTCCTCATCCAGGCAGGGAATCTTCTTTTCAACAATATGAAGAGGAAGGTTCTTTTCACGGATCTTTTCAAGGGCATCCACCCTGAACAGATAATTTAAGATCACTCCGAAATAGTAAGCCGGGTCACCGTTCGCATCCCTGGCATTCATGAGCTCCTCTGTAAGCTCATAATACTCAACGATGGAAGGACGTCCATCCTCCAAGCACACAACGCCGATCTTTTCATCCGGCGCGCACTTGCGCACTACCTTTTCTCCTACCTCACACTGATTTGCGATCACTGCCCCTACAAAGCAGGGATCTGCGATCCTCTGCAGCACATTATCAACAGCAAAAACATTCAGCCATTCCACGCCGTCTGCCATAGCCTTTTGGGCGACTCCCCACTTGTACATGGAAGAATACCATCCGCCGTTTCCGTTGGGGGATGTGGAAATTTTCCATTTTTCTTCCAGGTAGACCTTCCCTTCATAGTCACAGGCCGGCGCCATCTCCTGCATAAAGAAAGTAACGTACTCCTTCTGATAGCCGAAATAATCATGCTCCTTAAGGAACTTCACGGTCGCCTCATGGTTTTTGTCGCTGGTCATCACATAAAGAGGGATAAAGGCCCCCGCTTCTTTTACCACATCCATGAGATTTTCGATAAGGCGCTGGAAAATATAAACATCTTTGGTGATCCCTATATTATACATACCCTTCGGGTCATCGGATCCTAATCTGGTTCCCATACCTCCGGCAAGAAGAACCGCTCCTACCTTGCCCTTTTTGATGGCGTCCAGTCCGATCTCCCGAAACTCTGCTTCCCGTTCCCTGATCTGGGAAAGCTGCATTACCTCCAGTGGCGTAATGAGCCCTCTGACATTTTCGTGCTTCCCGTCTTTGAGAGCGGCAAGAGACGAAAAATCCGTACCCTCGATCTGCCCGAGAAGCTGCTCCTTTTGCTCCCCACTCAGCTCCTCAAAGTACTTCAGCACGTGCTCCTGCCCTGCCTCTGCAAGCTTTGCTGCTGCCTGTTCATGATTCATGTTCTGTTCCTCCTTCCGCCTGGAGAGTTTCTCCCCCCGGCTCCTGATTCTGTCGCCATTCGGGCCTGTCTACCTGCCGCACTGCCCTTGGCATATGTCTTCTATCCACGAAATAACGGTTCCGTCCCGTCTGCTTCGCCACATACATTACGTTATCCGCCCTGTTAAAGAGCGCCTCAAAATCATCCCCCGGTGAGATCCGGGCAGTGATCCCCACACTGCAGTGCAGAGGCCAATCCATGCCGGTGATCTCCTCCTTCATCCTCTCCATCAGCCTGCTGATCCGTCCCTCTACCTCACTTAAAGGCTCTCCCATCACAAAGACAATGAACTCATCCCCGCCAAACCGGGAAAGGATACTCTCCTTAGAAAAACATTTCTCCATAAGAGCGGCTGACTCCTTAAGGACCACATCCCCAAAGGCATGACCATAGGTATCGTTGATCGCCTTGAAGTCATCCAGATCCAGCATGATCATATAGGCTTCGCTGTCCGGATTTTCGTGAAGCCATTCTGTGATCTTCTCTGTAGCTGCGCCCTTATTATATAAGCCCGTCAAAAAATCGATCTCCATCTTGCGGATCATATTTTGTCTTTCTTTTACGGAATCATGGATATTGCGGATCCTGCCAACCACTCTCAGAACCTGACCCCTGTCATCCGCCACACTGCAATAGATAGCCTTGTGCCACTGAAATTCTCCATTTGGCCCCTTTCCCAGATACTCAATCTCAGCCCGCACAGATTCGTTTGCCGCTCTTTCAAGGGCGTAAAGCAGCTTGCCCACAAAATCCGGGTGAACCAGCTCCGTTTCCTTTGCATACTTATGATATCCTTCAATTTCCTTCCGTGACTTATTCTCGGGATAATTGAAAATAAATACCATCCGATCCTCCCGGGGATGATATTCAAAGAGCAGCGCGGCAGTTGTTTCCATTAAGATATTACAGCGCTCCTCCATCAGCTTCAACTGAACCTCCAGCTCTCTGATCCGCTCTTCATATTCAACCCTGTCCATTCGCATCCCCCTTAAGTCTCCCCTGCTGTTTTCAAGCATTTTTCTTTCTTCTATTATAAAAGGATTCAGAATATTATGCAACCGATTCTACAAGTTTGCATAGATTTTTCTTTCTTATACTGTGTTAAAAAAATGTTAGGATAACGTTAAACTGTCGTTAAAAAACCATTTGTTTGCTTCATTTTCTTTCCTCTGTCATGCTAAAATCAGCCTGAAACCGACAAGGGTGCCAGCGTCGGTAAATTGAACGACAGGAGGTATTTATACATATGAATATTGGTATTTTATTGATCGCAGTCATTGGAGGAGCCGCCGGGATCCTCTCCACCTTATATCTGACCATATCCCTTCCCGCTGTCCTTATATGGAAGTTCTACCGCAGGATCCATTCGGGAATTCCTCTGACCAAATAACAAAACCTGCATATAATAAATCAAAAATATGCAGGGATCATTTATGGAAATCTATGTCGTAAAATCAGGAGATACTGTAGATTCCATAGCAGAGAGCTATGGGATTTCAGTATCTTCCATTATTTATAATAACCAGCTTACCTATCCTTACCCCCTTGCCATAGGCCAGGCCCTTCTTTTATCAGAAGGCGCCAAAAACGCTCCATCCTACCCGGCCTGGGTAAACGGCTATGCGTATCCCTTCATTGAACAGAGCGTATTAAACGAAACGCTCCCTTACCTTTCCTCTCTGTCTGTTTTTTCTTATGGGTTTACTACGGAAGGGGAACTGCTTCCCCCCGCTCTTGGTGATGAGTTCATGATCCGCTCCGCCCTTATGGCCGGCGTCCGCCCTGTCCTTACCCTGACCCCCTTCGGCGCAGACGGAAATTTCAACAACTATCTGATCACCTCCCTGGTGAATAATGAAGCTGCTAAAGAAAATCTGCTCTCCGGCCTTCTCTCCACACTTCAGGAAAAAGGCTTTCAGGGAGTTGACATCGACTTTGAATACATCCTGCCGGAAGACCGGGTCCCTTTTGCTGACTTTGTGGGAGATGTACGAAGCTTCCTCTCCCCTTACGGATACCACGTGTCAGTGGCCCTGGCCCCTAAAACCTCCGATGACCAGGCAGGGCTTCTTTATGAGGGAAAAGACTACCGGCTCCTGGGGGAGGCCGCTGACAGCGTTTTGCTTATGACCTATGAGTGGGGGTACACCTACGGCCCGCCCATGGCTGTAGCCCCCATCAACAGGGTCCGTGAAGTGGTGGACTATGCCGTCACCCGGATCTCTCCGGATAAGATCGATCTGGGCATTCCGAACTATGGCTACGACTGGACACTGCCTTATGTAAGCGGCACCTCAAAGGCTACCACTGTCAGCAATTCCGAGGCCGTGCGTCTTGCCATAGAATCCGGCGTCAGTATCCGTTTTGACGAAACCGCCATGTCTCCCTTTTTTCAGTATGAAAAAGACGGCCAGCTCCACGAGGTATGGTTTGAGGATGTAAGAAGCTATCGGGAAAAGTTTTCCCTGCTGCCCCAATACGGCCTGAGAGGAATGGGCTACTGGCAGATCATGCGCTTCTTCCGTCCCAACTGGCTGCTCCTTGAAGATACCTTCCGGATACAAAAACCGGAGCAGCCAGGCAGTTACCTGTCCGGAAGTATCCTTCCAAAGTAGCCAAGAAAGTTTCCGCCAATGATCTTTTTCAGGCTTTCCTCATCCATCCCTCTCTGAAGCAGGGCCGCCGTTACCAGAGGTACCTGACCATGGTTTAAGAGGCAATCGTTCCTGGTGATATGAGGCTGCCCCTTCAACGCCGCGCTGGCCTGATCATAGGAATCGCAAAGGTCAAAGCCATAACCTACGTGATCCGCTCCCAGCTTTGCCGTCTCATACTCAATATGGCGGCAAAGCATTTCCAGGTGGTTTCCCAAAAGAGAGCCTGCAATGCACTGACAGCCGTTCATTCCCATAATGCCGCCCTGTGCCGCCAGACACCCCATCTGCTCGTCTGTAAGATTCCGGTAGCTGTCAAAGATCCTCCTGCTTCCGGAATGGGTGGCAATAAAGCTCCTCTCCGCCACCCGGCACAGATCCTCGAACCCTTCATCATTTAAATGGCTCACATCAAGAAACATGGACAGCTCCTCCAGCCTCTTTACCGCTCTTATCCCGGCCTGAGTCAACGGCCCGGGGATCTGTTTATGCTCTGCTGCCTTGCAGCACCCTGTTGCCAGAGCATCAGGTCTGCTCCAGGTAAGGGAAGCGCCTCTCACTCCCAGTTCAAACAACTCATTCAGCCGATCGATATCCTCGCCGATACAGTCCAGTCCTTCCATATAAAGAAGGATTCCAATCCCATCCCCCTCCAGCAGCCGGTCCAGATCCTCTTTACTTTCTATGAGAGCCACGTCCTCCAGGTTCCTGATGTCCTCCTTCAAAGCCGCGATCTGATCCAGGGCATTCTGCCATCCCCTCTCCAGATTTCCCGTTTCCACAAAAACAGAGGAAACCACCAGCCGGATCCCTGCCTTCCGAAAATCCGTAAGATAATGCCGGCGCACTACCTCCTTTTCTCCCGCAAGGTGCCGCAAAAGAACCTCTCCCGCCAGATCCAGATGGGCATCCACCGTGGGATTCGTTCTGTGAAGCGCCGCCGCCTGCAAAAGAAAATTTTCTTTTACTTGAATGTCCATATGTAATCATACTCCTTTCAGGGCTTCTGCCCAAAGCTTTCTTTTCTCATAGGGAACCTGAAAATCATTGGACACGCAATCATTTTCTGCCGGCATCTCCTTACACAACAGCAGTTCCCCACAAGCCGAGAAAAAGGTGCACTGGAAGCCCAACGCACCTTATAACCTTTTTAAATTATATGCAGTTTTTTTTAATTCTTTACTTCTCCAGATCCACCTCTTTGAGCAGCTCCCTGATATCCTCCACACTGAGCCACTCCTTGTTGTTGCCGGAGCTGTAGGAAAAGCCTTCCTCCACCTTGCAGCCGCTGGTATTGATCTGCTGCTTGTCATTCCATGTCACCTGGGGATACACGATAAAATGTTTGTCATACTCATAGGTGGTATGGGAATCCTCCACTGTCACCATAATTTCATGAAGCTTCTCTCCAGGCCGTATCCCGATTTCCGGCATCTTACAGCCGGGCAGCATGGCCTCTGCCAGATCCGTTACCTTAAAGGACGGGATCTTGCTGATAAAGGTTTCCCCGCCGGTAGCCTCCTCCAGCGCCTTGATCACCAGCTCCACTCCCTGGGTGAGACTGATCCAGAAGCGGGTCATGCGGTAATCGGTAATGGGAAGCTCTGTGCCTCCGTTCTTAATGATGTTGTGGAACACAGGAATAATGGACCCCCTGCTTCCGGCCACATTTCCGTAACGGACAATGGAAAAATTAATGTCCTTGGTACCCGCATAGGCGTTGGCTGCAATGAAAAGCTTATCGGAAACCAGCTTGGTGCCCCCGTAGAGATTTACCGGATTCACCGCCTTATCGGTGGAAAGGGCCACCACCTTTTTGACATTGGAGTCTAATGCCGCATCGATCACATTCTGGGCTCCGTGGATATTGGTCCTGATCGCTTCGTTGGGATTGTATTCACAGGTGGGAACCTGCTTTAAGGCAGCGGCATGGATCACATAGTCCACACCCTCAAAGGCTCTTTTAAGCCTCTCCTTATCCCTCACATCCCCGATGAAAAAACGGAGCCTGTCCGCATATTCCTTAAATTCATTCTGCATATTGAACTGCTTGAATTCATCTCTGGAATAGATAATAACCTTCTTTGGATTATAATGAGTAAACACATATTTGGTAAAGCACTTGCCGAAGGAGCCTGTCCCCCCGGTAATAAGAATTGTTTTATTGTCTAATAACATGAAAATGCCTCCACAAAATTTTGCCTTTCCAAAGATTTTACCATGAAATTCAGGGGACGGCAAACCCTTTTTCTATTCCGGCCCTATATTCAGTGGGATATCAGTTACTTTTTCCCCATGAACACCAACCGCTGTCATTCTTCCCCGTCCCTGGAAAGCGCCACTGCCGCGATCCCGCACAGGATTCCTCCCACTGCAAAGGCCACCCAGGCCCGGATCCAGAGATCCCAGAGAAAGCCCAAAAGCATATACGCCATGGTTGCCACCAGCATAATACAGGCGCACACCTTTCCTACCAGCGCCTTACGCTTTTTCTGCTCGGGAGAAGGTCTCGCTTCCTTATTATATTCGTCAATATTGTATTTGGATTTCTGCATTCCGCCATAAACCAGAAAGGACACGCCGGCGGCAACCGCCAGCAGAAATCCGCCGCCCAGAAGATCATCTGCCTTTTCGGCCATGGCTGTACCGGCCAGCAGGCGTCCCAGGCTTTCATCCGCCACCAGAACAAAAAGCACCGCCAACAGAATGATCCCTATTCCCGCTGCTATCCGCACCGTATATCTCCGGTACGCCCTCTCCTTCTCCTCCTCTGTGTAAAAGTCCTCCAGATGGGGATTTCTCTCCACGAAATGATCGTACTGCATCCCGTTCACCACCAGGATCATTACCGCTACGATAAGGAGGGCAAAAAAGAACGCACCGCACATCCCCTCATCTATCCCTGCCCCTTCCAGCAGGGCTGCCACTCCGGTTCCTGCAATGATCAGCCCGACTCCTCCTGTGACCCATCTGCTGAACTGGTTATATACTCTGTCATAACCGCTGCTATCCTCTGCAAACTCTTTACTCACATCCCCCTGCAGCAGAGTGTCCATACTGCAGTGGAACATACTGCTGATCTGAAGCAGCTTCTCCATCTCCGGATAACTTGCCCCCGACTCCCATTTGGAAACCGACTGCCTGGAAACCTCCAGCTGTTCTGCCAGCTGCTCCTGGGTGATATCCTTCTGCTTTCTTAAATACTGTAAATTTTCTCCCAGACTCATTTTCTTTCCTCCATTTCAACCATATCATTCTGCGTCTTTTGCAACGCTTTTATAGCAATCATTATATGGTTGCGCGGCGTCAACTTCCATCAATCTCCTGTTGCGTTTCGGTTTTTGGGTGTATATTTCAGGTTGCGGGGCGCATATTACGGCTATTTTACCTCATACAGCGTCCAAAGCCCCTTCTCCCCCACTACCTGCCAGGAGCTCAATTTATCATTTTCTGCCCTCAGCCTCTCAAGGCACGCTTCCCTGTCCTCATGATCGGCCACATAGACCAGAAGGCTCTCGCTCTCCAGGATCCGCTCATCCCCAAGGGGCTCCTCGTTCCCCTGACTGGCAAGATATACCCGGGGATATTCCATCAGCTCATCAGAAAGCCGCCAGATATTATCCGGGGATGCTTCATTGTAAAAAACCACCACAGGCTCATCCCGGTGGGCCTGTACATACTCCATGATCTCCTTTTCCTCCTGGTAAAGGAAAAAGACTCTGCCGTTTTTCAGCCCCATACCGTCCGTCATCAGGATCACCACCGCTAAAACAGCCGCCATAAGCTGCTCTCTTCCCAGGCTCCCCTTCCAAAGCCTTTTTCCGGCCCACCGCTCTGTCAGCTCCTCTCCCAATGACCACACCCCGTACAGCAATAAAAATACCACCATTCCATAGATCGGGAGCTGATATCGGTTGGAGGTTTCCCCGAGAAGCAGGGCTGTCTTGGATACCGTAAAAAAATATCCCAGACAGGCAAGCAGCATCAAAGGAATGGAAGGACTTACCACAGATCCTCCCGTTTTCTTTCTTTTACGCAGATAACCTGCGGTCACAGCCAGAAGGCAGAGCACAAGAAGCCAACCGCTTAAGGTGCCGTTCATTACAAAATCATCAAACAGTCCATAAAAAAACCGTAGCCTCTCCCATGTGTTCGATGCATTGCTAAACTCACTGACCGCCTCTGTCCCCCGGTAGCCTCTGAAAATATGGGACAGACTTGCCGGATAATAAAGGACCGCCCCCAGAAATCCCAGCCCACAGGCAGCTCCATAGGCAAATAAAGCCTTGATCTTTTTATTCTTCAGAAGATAAATGCAAAAACCCGCTCCCAGGAAAAAATGAAAGATAATATAGTAATACTGGGTTAAGAATCCCAAAAATACCGTGATCCCCAGAGGCAGCAAAAAATGCAGCACACCAAAATCCTTCTTTTTGAGGGCTCGCAGATGCAAGGCCATGCACAGCAGCACAAACAGGGTCAGCCACTGATACATCCGGATAAACATGACGCCTGAGATCACAGCGCCGCTAAAGCCCCAAAACAGGCAGGTAAAAAATGCCAGCCATCTTCCTTTTCTTTTGAGTGTCTCCTGCCCCGCAGCCGCCGTATAGGCCCCATAAGCCAAAAGCAGATAGGAGAGCACATAAGCGATCATATTCACGCCGATCCCCAGCCATTTATCAAACGCCCCCGGAAACAATGAGCAGGCGGTATGAAAAATATAATAATACAGAGGCGGATGTACGTCCCAGGACTGCATCTGCTTCACCACGTTATAACGAAACCTCTCTCCCGGCAACACCACAAAATCATTGCGCAGATCGTCCCGCTCCATCCACTGTCTGTCGTTTACAAAAAGCCCCGCCGTCTTGTTGGTGGAATAATAGGTGTACAGCTCATCCTCATGGAAGCCCGCCTTCCGGTTTCCATAATAAAAAAGCGCTCCAAGCTGACAAAAAAGCAACAGCCCCATTGCCGCCAGGAAGATCAGTTTTTCTTTTTCCTTAAAAAGACTTTTCATTTCACCTTTGCCCCGTTTCCCTTATATCCTTTTCAGCATCCTGTGAAACCTGCGCACCAGTTTTGGCGCTGTGCCAAGAAGCAGAAGGTATTCTTTATTTTTTCCGGTGAGATAAGGAGACTCCAGCACATCCTGTCTGTGTGCCCTTAAGTAATCCCTGACCTGACAGTAAAACTCATTTTCCTTATTCATCCGGGAGACAGGGATATGCAGCATATAGTCCAGACGCTGAAAAAGCCCGAACCGCATGGCCTCCGGCAAAAGCTCCGGATAGCTTTCCTCCACGATTTTCTGCACCCTGTCCGCGTTCCTCACAATATCCGTAAACACCTGAGGAAACTCCTCCTCATCCCTGGTTCTGGTGTTGCTGCCGTACCGGTAGAACACATGATAGTCCTGCTCCGGCAGGATCGCCACCGCAGGCACCCTTTGAAGAAGCTTCACCAGCAGATAGAAATCCTCGTTCAGCTCCCCCTCCGGAAAGCCTTCCTGCTCAAAGAGGGATGCATGGGTCAGCTTGGTGCAGAAGGAGCAGTCTCCCCGGTGCAGCAAAAGCTCACGCATAAACTGCCGGCTCTCGAGATACTGCCGCTCCTTCGGCGGCACACACACATCCGGCAGACGTTTTCCATGCTCATCGATCTCATCCCTGGAGATCTGCACCATCAAAAGCTTCTCCTCCAGCGCCGTATTCATCAGCCGCTCATACATCCGAGGCTCCACATAGTCATCGCTGTCCACAAATCCGATGTACTCACCCTTAGCCTCCGACAGCCCCAGATTCCTTGCGGAGGAGGTTCCCCCGTTCTCCTTGTGAAAGACCCGGATCCTCCGATCCTCCATAGCCAGCTTTTCCGCCAGAGCCCCACTGTTGTCGGTAGATCCGTCATCCACCAGAAGGATCTCCAGATCCTTCCAGGTCTGCCTGCGCAGGGAAGCCACACACCTGGGCAGATACTTCATCACATTATAAACAGGGACTATGACACTGATCAATTCCTTCTCTCTCACGCTTTACCTCCTCCTGCTTTCTCCATCCACGCGTACATTTTTCCCGGCCTTATCACCGGAGCAGGGCTTAAGGGGCCTTCCGCCGCAGGCTCTATCCTTCCCTCTTTTAATCCCTCTATCATCTGCAAAAGCGCTCTCGCCCCATGTCCGGCATTCCAAAGACCGGTGATGGTCCGGTAAGCCTCAAGTCCCATCCTTCCCCGCTCTGCGGGATGCTGCAAAAGGAACTCCGCCGCCTCTGCCATTTTTTCATAACTGCCATCAGGATAAGCCATTCCGTTTACCCCCTGACGGATCAAATAAGGCACGGCCCCCGCCTGTGCATTGGCGATCACCGCGCAGCCGCTGTTCATTGCCTCATTCACCACGGCTCCCCAGCCCTCCAGATGATTGCTCGTAAAGATAAAGATATGGCTTTTTTCCATAACCTCCCGCACCTTCTCCGGCGTCATGAAGCCGTAAAAGGTGATCACATCCTCCACGCCATATTCCCCGGCAAGGCGTTTCAGCTCCTTTTCCATCTCGCCGCCCCCTGCCATATGGATATGGAAGCCTGCCGTCAGAGCCTTCAGCCTTTTGGCAAGACGGATCATGTACTCCGGATGCTTTAGGGGAATAAACCGGCCTGCCCAGCAGATCTCCACCCGGCGTCCTTCCCCCTTCTTCTGCAGAAGCTCCTCCTCCGTATAATATCTGGTTTCCGGAAAATATCCCCACTTGAACATTTTGCCCGGATAGGCATGGATGATATGAAAATCAGAAGGTACATAGGCTCCTGCACAGAGAAGGTAGGCCGGTCCCTTCCGAAATCTTGTATGCTCCTTATATTTATGATAAAGTCCCCGGGGTGAAACAGCCTTCCACTGCCCCTCCCTGTAGAGCCGCTCGCTGACGCGTATGGTAAGCTTCCCCTCCTCCAGACGCTGCTCCACCAGATCCTCCCGGCCGCTCCAGCCTGCCAGAAGCACATCACTGTCCCGGATCAGCCTGCGGCACTTCTCTTCCTCCTCATACAGACAGCTCACATAAGGCAGCCCCTCTCCGGCACTGCTCCAGCCCATGGAAAGCCGCTCCTGCTCCATTGGCTCTGTCTGGATAAAATGATACTCCTCCCCAAGCAGCTCATAGCAGGCATTGGAAAAAGGGATCTGATGATGATTGATATAGTTGGATATAAATGTGACTGTCATGGTTATGCCCCTGTAATTTCTTCGTATATTTCCACGAGCCTTTGGTAATTCCGCTCTCCGTCATGGGTTTCTGCTGCGGTTTTTCTGGCCTTTGCAGAAAGCCTCTCTGCCAGGCACAGCCCGTCGGCACCCTTCCTTCTATCCCATAGCTCTCCTATGGCCCGGGCAAGCCCCTTCACATCCCCCACAGGAAACAGGAGCCCGTCCCTGCCGTCTGTTATCATATCCGGTATGCCGCCGGTTTCGGAGGCTGCCACCGGTACTCCCAGGAGCATGGCCTCTCCCACCGTATTGGGAGAGTTTTCCAGAACCGAAGGACATACAAACACGCTGGTTTTCAAAAACCGATCCTTCATTTCAGAGGCCTCCAGCTTTCCCAGCATGACCACCTTATCCTCCAGGCCATATTCTTTCATCAGGGACAGCAGATATTTTCCGTAGGCCGGAAGCTTTAATTTCTCTTTCAGGCTTCCATGGGCCGTCACGCAGTTTCCTGCCACATACAGCTTCAGATCCGGATATTCGGGCAAAAGAAGTCCCATAGCCTTCAGCACAAAGTGCATCCCCTTTAGGGGATAATCTCCCTGCCCCAAAAAGATGCTGTGCTCTTCACATTCGGAAAGCTGCCACTCTCCCTCATAAAATTCCCTGCGCATGGTTTCATTCATAGGGAAATATCTGGCATCCGGATTGATCCTGGCCGTTCCCTCCCGGTCAAACCGGGTACGCCCGGTAATATTGCCGCAAAGTCTAAGAGCCCTGGCCTCATGCTCTCCCCGGCGGACAAACTTCTTCTGCTGCTGCCGGATCGAATCCCTCCGCAGAAGATCCCGGAAGGTCACCTGAGCCTGTACCTTTTCCGGCAGTCCGGCCATATAAACCTTTGCAATCTCGCCGCAGAGTCCCTGGATCCCGATCAGTGTTCTCTCCGGTCTGCCAAAGGCCTTCACTGCCGCCAGGCAGTGGGGAAATTCCGTTCCGAAAATATGGAGCATATCCGGCCCGAAGTCTTCAAAAATCCTTCGGAAGCTTTCTTCCATTCCTGCCTCATAAAGCTCCGGCCTCCCTAAATCCTCTGCGAAGCCGTAACAGTCCGCCCCCTGTACCTTAAGCCTTTTGACCCCTTCTGCCAGCTTCTCTCCCGGCACCTTCTCCAGTACCTCTTTTCCAAGGGGAAAGCAGATCCCAAGCGTAAACGGCTTAACCCCCGGGTCTTCTCCTGCCGCCGGGGTATTCCCGTCATATTTCTGCACCCGTTCAAAAATGCCGGAAAGCCATCCTTCCCGGTTACTGTAAGGCAGTTTCAGTTCCTGCCCGATGGCAGGAAGCATGATATTGCAGATCCATAATACTTTTTTCATTTAGCCTCTCCTGCGGCAGGAATATACCATTTCCTTCAGCCGGTTATATATCCCTGCTGTCCTTTTGTTTTGAGCAAGCTTCGTGCGAAGGCCGGAGAACGTAAGCGCCATCACCAGCCGAAATTTAAGAAGCTCTCCCCTGCTCATATATCTCCCGGTGATCTCTCTGTGCTCCCGTGCAGAGATCCTGCGATTTTCCTTTGTCTCCGAAAAACCGCCGCCTTCATAATCCGCGATCATCCTGTCCTGATAAGCAAAGATCACCTTTTCTTCCTTATTAAAAAAGCACCACAAAAACTGCTCGTAATCTGCCCGCACTTTGTAGCCCGTCTCAAAGGGATGTGCCCTCAAAAGCTCCCGGGAATAAAAGCACGCCTGGTGGCAGGGAACATTCCGGTAGCATCCGAAAGCATCCATATGAGGATTAGATGCAATCTTCTGCCCGGTAAGCCTCTCATAAATATTTCCGTAGTAGATCCCCGGCCGGTCTCCATTCCCGTTCCTTTTCCTCTCACCGGAAATAAAATCCGCCATTTCCTGTAAGACTCTTTCCGAATAAAACCGGTCTCCGCAGTTTAAGTAATAGATATATTCTCCCTGAGCCTCTTCCGCCCCCTGGTTCATGGCGTCATAAATGCCCAGGTCCTTTTTCCGGAGGATCCTAAGGCGTCTGACAGCTTCTGGTCTGCCGACTTCTTGTCTGCCGCCTTCCATTCCGTCCAGTCCCCGTTCCGCAACCCCGGCCTCCCATTTCTCTGCAAGCTTCCTGGCTGCCTCTAAAGATCCGTCCTCTGAAAGGCCGTCCTTTACAATGACCTCAAAATCACGAAATGTCTGCTCCTCTATGCTTTTCAGTGTGCTTCTCAGCTTGTCCCCCGGATTCAGGCAGACAACAATGATCGAAAAGAAAAATCCCATTTTCTTTCTCCCTTTTCCTCTCACCACTTAATTCACATCCGAAAGAATGGGAACCATATCGTGGAACATAAACGTCTCATAGGGCAGGATCCTGAGTCCGTCATTTCCCGCCTTCATCAGTATAAAAACTCCGAAATACACCATTGCCGCAAGGATCACCCCCGCCGAAGCCAGCCTCCTTAGTTTCTTATTTTCTATTCCTGCAAGCAGCGTCGGAAGAAAGAAAATGTGAGTGATGGTCAGGTAATAGCCGATCCTTGAAATGATAGGCAAAAAGGAACAGCACACGTACATCACCAGCGCCCCGAGATTGCAGTAAAAATAAAACCGGTTCCGCTTATTCTCCTTCACCGTCCTTTGATAGCACAAAAGAGCCAGGATCAGCACCCCGGCGCACCGGGCAATATTCACATAGCTGGTCCCGCCCTCTAAATACTCCGTGTCCTCATAGGTCGGATACAGGAAGATCACTGCCTTCAGGTAAAAATCCTGCATAAAAAAGAAGGTAGAGCAAAAAGCCGCCGCCAGGGCCAGCTGCCACTTTTTCCAGGGAAGGGACGCCAGGATGTAAAGAGGGATGATCACAAGGATGGACTTATGCATGGTTGCCCCCAGGCACGCAAGCAGGAAAAACTTCACCCACTCCCTCCGGAGCACATAGGGAATTGCCAGCAGGGCAAGGGCCAGCGCCAGATAATACCGAACCGTATTAAAGGACTGAAAATAATAGCCAAAGGCCATAAACAGAAAGAAGCTAAAGGGGAAAGAATCTGCCTGCTGATAAATCCCATACAGAAACAGTAAAATGGTAAAAAAGGCAAAAAAAGCAAAAACCAGCAGATAATTTTCAAATCCGCTGATCCCGTAGAGAATCCTTACCACCTGATTAAATCCGAATTCTGTGGGGACAAAGGCGTTGCTGTTGATCAGATGCATAAATTCTACATATTTGGCATAATCATTCCCCACATTGAGCCGGCAGGCAGAAATCCCGAACAGCAGCAAAAAAACCGCTGAAAGACTAAGCCCGTTCAGCATCTGCTGTCTGGTCACACTATTTCGCCGGACTTTACAATGGTTATCCACCAAAAGCCCCAAAGAAACTGTAAATACCGCCACAAAAATATAGATGATCACAATAACAACCGTGCCCTTTCCTTATCCTCAATCCGCTCTCCGCTTAGCTCCCTCCCGGATCCCCTGCTTCATCAGCCCATAGGCCTGCTTCAGGGAAAGCTCTCCGAAATCCCCCAATCGGATCAGAAACCGCAGGGAGAAGGGCTTTGCCCAGATACCATAAAGAGAATGATAAAGTACGCCTCTGTCCTGAAAAAATCTGGCGTTATATCCCTTAAACCAGGTAGATTCCCGATAAACCTCTTCTCCGATCTGTGCCGTATCCGCATACAGATGCAGACCCTTTTTCAGACAGTCATGTAAAAACAGGCTGTCCTCCCCATTGCTGTACCTGGCCCCTCCCCCAAAAAGCAGAGAAAAGCCCACATTTGCCCGCCGCAGGGATTCCACTCTGGCCGCCACGGCATAGGTGGGATAACGCCCATAATTATACCAGCGGATCCTCCTTTTGGCCTGGTTGTGGTAGGTAGCCCGGGAAGGGTCTACCTTAAAGTTAAAGGTGATCACATCCGCATCCGGATTCTGCCGGAAGGCCTCCAGAACTGTCTTTTCATAGCCGGAGATAAATACAATATCCTCATCCGAAAACAGGCAGATCTCTGCCTCTGCCCGCATAAGGGCCGTATTCCGGCTAAGGCCCACCCCGCGCTCCGCCATGGAAAAGCAGCGGATGCATCTGCCTTTGTGGAGATACTCCTGATAGGCAAAGTGATCGCATTGGTTCACGATGACTGCCTCTGTTTCCAGATTCATTTTTGCCGCCAGTGCATTTACATTTTCATTTACTGCCGATACCAGCACCTGTAATTTCATATTCCCGTCCTACGCAAAATACCGATTTAAATACTCCTCATCTGCCTGGGCGATGACCATTCCCATCACCGGGCAGTCCTGATTCTTAAGAAGGCTGAGGATCCGGGAGGTTTTCCGCCCCACATCCACCCCAAAGGGAAGCAAAAGGATCACTCCGCCGATCTCTCTGATCCTCCGACACTCCTCCTCCGAGAGTATATTTTCTCCAAAGGCGGTTACCTTCCACTCTCCCGGCGGAAGCTGCTCTTCCTCTTCCTTCGCAAAATTCCATCCAAAATCTTCCTCTTCCCCGGTGTGCCCGCCGCCAAAAACCTCCAGCATTTCCCGGTTCAATAACCGCTCCAGCTCACCGCCCCGAAGATCTGCGTGATTTCCCATATCCACCACTGCAACGGTCCTTTTTTCTCCTGCCGCATAGCGTATATTGGCCTTCAGCTCCCTGGCATAGGGCTCTAACCCCTTCTGGCTCCGGGTAAGGATCCCTAACGCCCTGACGCCGTATCTCTTCTCAATATCCTCCTGAACATACACCGCCTCGTCCATTGCATAATTAAATCCAAGCACCAGAAGCGAGAGGAATCCTAAGATCACGGCTCCTGTAACGCAGGCTGAGGTGGTCCTGTCATCCCAGTAAATCCGCTCCGGCACACCGGAACGGATCACCTTGATCTGCTCCAGCTCCTCGCTTTCCCTTGCAAACTCCTTCAGACCGTTCTCCACCGCATGATCGATCTCGCGCACAAATTTTTCATTCTCCCCTCTCACCGTTATGGTCAGAAGCCGGATATCTGATAAGATTTCCGCTGTAGTGGATTCCCGCACCTGCTCCTTTTCGTACCCGGGAAGATGCACCATCACCAGATCCATAATAGGATCCGTATCAAGCAGATCATTCCAGGTGTAGCCATTATAATACTGGTAAACCTCACCGCTCTCATCATGCCCGAAGCTGATATAAAGCTTGGATACCGCCTGATACTCCACCGGCGTCTTCATAGAATGCAGCATCTGATAGATGATCCCTCCTGCAACCGCGCCCAGGATCACCAGCATGATCACCAGCCATATCCTCTTCTGAAAATAAAGCACCAGCCTTTTCAGATCCATTTCCCTGTTCCGATATTCCTCGTCGAATTCCATTTTTGTGGATTCCTTACCTTTCAATTCCTTATCCTCAAATTCTCTCTTCATATTCAGGGCTCCTTCATAGCCGTCACCTGGGTGTCCTCAACCCCCTCCGTACTCTCCGGCTTGATCAATATCTTCAGGGTAAGCAGCATCAGCTTCAGGTCAAGCCACACAGAATAATTTTCCACATAGGTCAGATCAAGCTTCAGTTTATCGTAAGGCGTGGTATTATATTTACCGTAAACCTGGGCATAGCCTGCCAGCCCCGCCTTAACCTTCATCCGAAAAGCAAACTCCGGCATTTCTCGCATATATTTTTCAATGATCTCCGGTCTCTCCGGCCTTGGACCGATAAAGGACATTTCTCCCTTCAGGATGTTAAAAAGCTGGGGCAGTTCATCGATACGCACGGCACGGATAAATCTCCCGATAGGGGTGATCCTGTCATCATGCTTGGATGCAAGTCTTGCCACGCCATCCTTCTCCGCATCCACTCTCATACTCCTGAACTTAATGATGGCAAATTGCCGGGCATCCCTGGTACAGCGCACCTGCTTATAAAACACAGGCCCTTTGTCATAGCATTTGATCAGAAGCGCTGTGAGCAGCATAAAGGGGGACGCCAGCACCAGCAGGATCAGGGCACAGATAATGTCGATCATCCTTTTCGCTGCCCGCTGTCCCACAGTCAGGGCATACTCTCTGGTAAGAAAGATAGGGGTATCGAAAAGATGAAGCTGGTCGGAGCCCTTGATCAGCACATCAGGGATCTTGGGCATGGTATAAACACGGATGGATCTGCTGTAAAAGTACTTTAACAGCTGATTCCTCTCCATGGTGGGAATATCCCACAGCACCACGGCGCCGTAGCCCTTTAATGCCTCCTCCTCCAGCCTTTCAATACCCTCCCGCACATCCATGCATCTGGCGATCTTATACTTATCCTTCCGGGTTGCAAATTTCTGCAAAATACCATCAATCTCCCGCTCCCCGTGGATCAGCAGCATTTCTCTGGGAGGAAATACCTTCCGGTAAACAAAATTGCTGATATAGGTACACAGCGCCGCGATCAGCAGCTGCACAGGCATGGCCATCAGAAGATACCTCACCGGAAGCAGCCAGTTGTTCATCAGGGAAAGCTGGAAATATGTAATTATATTTGCAAACAGGAGCGAAAAAAACTGAGATAAAAACACGTCTACCGGCTTCAGATAGCCGACCTTCATGCCTCCGTAGGTGTTATTAAAAAAAAGCAGGAACACAATATAAAGCCCCGCCACAACAATATGGCCGTTCCTCTCAAATTTAAGTCCCCGGTTAAAGTTATTGATGATGGGATAATAATATTCAAACCAAAGATAAATATAAACTGCGGCCTGAAGCAGCACTCCCGCCACACTCAGCCACAATATGATCACCCTTTTGACAGACTCCAAACGTTTCACCTTTATCCTCCAAAGCTGCAGCAGTCCTGCCGGCACTGCCGCCCTCATCTCTCATATCCTACGAAGCATTTTTTGATCTCTCATATTCTCCGACGGGCCGCCCTGAACGCCCACGGGATCAGATTGCAGATGCTTTTCCACAAAGAAAGCTCTTCCTGCCTCCGGTACAGATTCCAGATCCTCCCCACCGCCTCCAGCTTATTGGAGGAAAGGGATCCGGCCGGTCTTCTGTAAATCGCCAGCACCTCGTCCAGTCCATAGGCCGTAAAGCCACCACGCAAAAGCTTCCACCATGTGGCGGTATCCTCGCTTTTTACCTTCGGCATCCGGATGATCTCCCGCCCCGTTTTCTTTGTATCCAAAAGAACCGTGCTGGTAAAGATTACGGTTCTCGATAATGCCTTTTCGTAAGTAAGGACAGGCGGAACATGGACGATCCTGCCGGTTCCCCTTGCCTGCTCGTCCCCGAATTCATAAGCCGAGCATACAAAGGCCGCCTGCTTCTCCTTCATGAATGCCAGCTCCTTTTCCAGCTTGTCCGGCATCCACAGATCATCCGCATCCAGAAATGCGATATACCTTCCCCTGGCCGCTTCTATCCCTGTATTTCTGGCCTGTGCCGCACCCTCATTTTCCTCTTTGGTTATAAGCCTGATCCTTCCGGTCTCTCCATTGCACTCCTCCGAAGACATACAGGCCTCAATGCGCTTTTTGCTCTCGTCCTTTGAACAGTCATCCACAAGGATCAGCTCCCAGTCCTCGTAGGTCTGTGCCTTCACCATAGCAATGGTTTCTTCTATATAATTACCGGCATTATATACCGGCACGATGATGCTTACCAGCTTGTCCGGTGTTGTCATTTAAAGCTCCTCTTTTATAAGATAGATTGGCCTTCTTTTTACTTCCATATACGTCTTTGCCAGATATTGACCCACAATCCCCAGACAAAACAGCTGTACGCCGCTGATCAGAGAAATAATACACACCAGCGACGGCCATCCCGAGGTAGGATCCCCGAACAAAAGCTTCCTGACGATGATAAAAATAATGAACACAAAGGCCGCCAGACAAAAGAACACTCCCATAAAAGCCGCAAACGCCAGAGGCGCTGTGGAAAACGCTGTGATCCCGTCTATGGAATAAATGAACAGCTTCCAGAAAGACCACTTGGTCTCTCCCTTTTTGCGTTCGATGTTATCAAATTCCAGCCATTTCGTCTCAAAGCCCACCCAGCCGAAGATTCCCTTGCTGAACCGATTGTATTCCGGCATGGAAAGAATGGCGTCCACCACCGGCCGGCTCATGAGCCGGTAGTCCCTTGCTCCGTCCATGATCTCTGTCCTGGATATCTTTCTCATGATCTTGTAGAACATCCGTGCAAAAAAGGAACGCACCGGCGGCTCCCCCTTACGGTCCACCCGTCTGGTGGCAACGGAATCATAGCCCTGCTCCAGATACCCGTACATTTCCGGCAAAATAGAAGGCGGATCCTGCAGGTCGGCATCCATAAACACCACATAATCTCCCTTTGCCTTTTCAAGCCCTGCATAAATGGCGGCTTCCTTTCCGAAATTTCTGGAAAAGGAGACAAGATGCACCCTTTTATCCTTTTCGACCAGCTTCTTCACCTCCGCCACCGTACCGTCCTTAGAACCATCGTTAATAAATAAAATCTCCAGCTCTATCTCTTTTTCATGAAAAAAAGCTTCATTCTTCATAAACTCCTGATAAAAATCAGCGATATTTTCTTCTTCGTTATAACAGGGTACGATCGCGCTGAGTAATTTCATCCTGTCTTTCCTTTCTGCCTGCCGGATTTATGCCTGACTGACACTACGTAGTGCATGCTTCAGCATGTTTCATTGTACCATACACATCTGAATATCTCAACAAAAAGCAGCATACAGGAAATATCACAGACGGCTGTTGCAAAGAGTTCCTCTCTGTTGTAAAATACAATTATTAAGAAACCTTAAGATTTATTTAAGATATTATTAATCTTGTGAGGTGTCCTATGGATAACAGACGAAACGCCAATCTGGATCTGATCAAATCCCTGGCCTGCATCAGTGTGGTGGGCCTCCATGCAGTGAGTATGAATAACTACACCATTTATTATCTGTGTGACTGCGGCGTACCCCTTTTCTTTATGGTCAACGGCTATCTGCTCCTGTCAAAGGAACAGATGGATTATTCCTATGTGCTTCACAAGATCGTCCGTATTTTTAAAATCGTGTTTTCCTGGAACCTTCTGATCGCTATCCCTGTCCTTATTTTCAGGCAAAAGCTTATGAATCCCTTCCGTCTGGTCTTTGACAGCCTTCTGCAGAAAAGCTATTTATGGCATTTCTGGTTTTTCGGAGCCCTCATCATGATCTATCTGCTTCTTCCCATGCTCCACAGGCTGTTTTTCCAAAAAAAGCATTATCACCGGATCGCCTGTCTGATCTTTATGGGCGCCTGTCTTTGTATCAGCACTCTCTCCATGATCAAAGGCTATCCCTTAAGTATGTTTATCCCTCAGCCCCTGCGCCTGTGGACCTGGCTGTTCTATTTTCTTTCAGGCGGGCTGTTTGCCTCCCGGGCTAAGGAAATACAGCGTTTTTCCCTCCGCACACACGGAATGCTTCTGCTGGCCTTTACTCTGATCAACAACCTTGCGGAAAAAAAGGTTGGACTCTATCTCATCCATAGCCGTCTTGCGGAATATTTTTATGATAACCTTTTTTCCATTGTCTGGTATTGCCTGCTGTTCACTTTTCTGCTACGGCTTCCCCTCAGGGCTTCCCACGAGATATGGATCAGCCGTTTTAGCAGTCTGACAATGGGCGTTTTTATCCTGCACCCTATTCTGCTTTTTGTACTGAACACACTTTTCACCCCTGCCGGAACCATCTCAGTTCTTTTGCTCTGGCTGGGACTCACTCTGATTTCCCTGCTTATCAGCTATGTGATGTCCAAAATTCCGGTTGCCCGGGAGCTCATCAGACTCTGACGATCAAACGCTGTCACGCTGCGCGAGACAGCTTATTGATCAACGGATGCCAAGCTTCGCCAGACATCCTTATGATATCAAGAATAACAGCCCGGCTTTCACCGGGCTGTTATGTGGGGGACAACAGGCAGAGCATTCCCCGCCTGAGGATAGATGTGAAAAAGATTTCTTCCGTCCTTTTTGTATTATAGACACCATTTTTGTTTTTGGACTTCGATGTAACAATCTGCACTCTTAGGGGTAACTTTCTGCCATTTCCTTTACAGGCCCATACAAAATTTCCGGACCTGATTTCTTTTCTCCCGGCTGATGGGAAGTATTTCTCCGTTGCGCAGCCTTACCTGATCGGAAAAATACTGCTCGATCTGCCTCTGATTTACCAGATAGGATTGATGTATCCTGAGAAAATAGTGATTATAAACAGAAAGCCGCTCCTCCAGCACATCCATCTTTTCATAAAATACCAGCTCCCTTCCGTCCTCCAGAAGAAGCCTGATCCTGCGCCTGTCACTGACAAAATAGAGCACCTGCCAAAGACTGATGTTGTAGGTTCTCCGCTTGTACCGGAACTCAAAGGTCTCGTAGGAAACCCTTTGCTCCTCTAAAATCTTATCCAACGCCTCAGACACCTTTTGTCTGGCTACCGGCTTTTCAATATACTGAAACGGATAAACCCGGGACATCTCACGGAAGCATTCCCAGTACTGGGATACAAAAACGATACTCACCTGAGGGTTCTGTTCTCTGATCCTGACAGCTGCATCCATGCCGTTCATGCCATATAAATGGATATCCATAAAAACAGCGGTAAAGTCTCCCTCTGTTTCCAGTGCAAACAGTACCTCCTCCCCATTAGGAAAGGCGGCCAGCTGGACAGGGAACCCTCTCCTTACTGACCACCTTTCAATATATTTCTTTAACTGTTCCACATATGCGGGAACATCATCGCATACAGCTATACGCAACTTTTTTTCCTCTTTTTCTTCGTTATTATGCCCTGATCTGTTCCTCCCCCTCCCACAGGATCTTTTGCTTTCAGGCATCAGCCACCCATTATAGGTCAGAAAGAAATTTCGTTAGAACTATAGTACTAAACAGCAGGAATCACCCGCTGAACCCGTAACCGCTCAAACCGATATATGATAGAAATCCCTGTTATGATGTGATAAAATTTATATCAAAAGCACTCAGGTTCCGGTATATCCCCGTTTCAGAGAGCGGGGACCTGTCCGGATCACTGAACATGCTTTACAGGAAGTTTAATGAGATATTTACGCAATTGAAGCAATTTTATAAACTGCTTTTCAGCTTCTTTTTGCAGCCATCCAGGATCGGAGGAAACCAATATGAATGAATCCCAGTTAAAACAGCTCCTCAAAAACCAGCGCCGTTACTTCGCTTCCGGCGCCACCTTATCCTTCAGAAGCCGCCGCCAGGCCCTGACAACTCTGAAAGATACCATTCTTCGCTATCAAAGGGAGCTCTGCGGGGCTCTTCATACAGACCTTGGAAAAAGCGAAACCGAAAGCTATATGTGTGAGATCGGCTTAGTGCTCTCTGAGCTCGACTGGATGCTCCGGCATTTACGCACTCTGATGCGGGATAAAACCGTTTTCACGCCCCCTGCTCAGTTTGCAGCCCGCAGCTTCCGCTCCCCCTCTCCTTACGGCACAGTACTGATCATGAGTCCCTGGAATTACCCGGTGCTTTTAACCTTAGATCCCCTGATCGATGCCCTTGCCGCCGGCAACACTGCCATTGTCAAGCCAAGCGCCTATGCACCGGCCACCTCCTCTGTGCTGCAGAAAATGCTGGGAGAAAGCTTCTCTCCTGCATATGTTGCCGTTGTCACCGGCGGCAGGGCCGAAAATCAGGCCCTCCTTCACCAACGCTTCGACAAGATCTTTTTTACCGGCGGCAGTACCGTAGGACGCCAGGTGCTTTCTGCCGCCGCAGAGCATCTGACCCCTGTTACCTTAGAGTTAGGAGGCAAAAGCCCCTGTATCGTGGACAAAAGCGCGCGGATCTCTCTTGCGGCCAAACGGATCGTCTTCGGAAAATATCTGAACTGCGGCCAGACCTGTGTGGCGCCGGACTACATCCTCTGCCATGAGGATATTCAGGAGGCGCTGATCTCTGCCATCAAAAAGGAGATCATCCGCCAGTTTGGCCCGCGTCCCCTGGAAAATCCTGACTACGGCAAAATCATCAATCAGCGGCATTTCCGGCGTATCCTGGGACTGATCGATCCTAAGAAGCTGGTCTTTGGCGGAGAATATGAGGAGGACACCCTGCGCATTGCACCTTCGGTCATGGCCAATGTCACCTGGAGCGATGCCGTCATGCAGGAGGAAATCTTCGGCCCCATCCTTCCCATACTCTCCTTCCGCTCCCTGGGGCAGGCCATCTGCTGTGTGGAAAGCCATCCCCATCCCCTGGCCCTGTATCTGTTCAGTGAGGATAAGGCCGTACAGAAAAAGGTCCTGTCCCGCTGCCGCTTCGGAGGCGGCTGCATCAACGATACCGTCATCCATCTTGCAAGCGCCGCCATGCCCTTCGGAGGCGTAGGGGAAAGCGGTATAGGCTGTTATCACGGAAAGGACGGATTTTTGGAATTCAGCCATACCCGCAGCATCGTAGACAAGAAAACCTGGATGGATCTGCCGGTGCGTTACCAGCCCTACAGCCAGTTAAAATCCCGGATGCTGAAGCTGTTTCTCTAAAAAGCCCGCGTTGCAGAATATCAAACGCTGACACGCTCCGCGAGACAGCTTATTGATCAAACGCTGACACGCTCCGCGAGACAGCTTATTGATCCAGAAAAGGAGCTGGCAACCGCCAACTCCTTTGTCAATAAGCCGATACGCTTCGCGGATCGGCGTTTGATTTTACAGGCATTCCCGTATTTTTTCGATCATCTCTTCATATTCCCCTTCGCTTAAGTACTTCTTATCAGGGTTCATCTGGAATACGCCGCCCCATTCATCCTGATCCTTATACTTGGGAACCAGGTGCATATGCAGATGGCAGCCCGTGTCTCCGTAAGCGCCATAATTGAGCTTGTCCGGTGAAAAGGCCTTATGGATCGCCTTAGCCGCTCTGGTCACATCCGCAAAAAAGCGATTTCTCTCTTCCTCGCTGATGTCCACGATTTCACTGACATGATCCTTATAGGCTACGATACATCTTCCCGGCTTGCTCTGCTCCTTAAATAAGATCAGCTGACTCACATCCAGATCGCAGATCTTGATGCCGAATTTCGCCAACAGCTCTCCCCCCTGGCAATACCCACAGTTCGAATCCTTCATACCTTACTTCCTCCTATCATGATTTTAAGATCATACGTAACCGCTCCGTACCTTCACGGTTACGATCCTATTTCCATTATAATAGTGCTTTTACTGTTTGGCAATTTTAAAAAGCCTTCAAAAAAATCAATGTAAAAAGTAACCAATTTCCACCCTGAAATTTCATTTATTTTTTTCTCCGGTATGTAACCCAGGCTACTTGATTATTTTTTTCCACAGGGTATAATACTAAATATCTGCCCTCAAACGGGGTGTTGCACTACATATAGGTATTTTATGGAGGTTATAATGAACATTATCAAACGAAGCGGGATGGAAGTAGTATTTGACGCCATTAAAATAGAGGAGGCTGTGAAGAAAGCCAACGGAAGCGTTCAGGAATGCGATCGCTTAAGCGACGCCCAGATCCATGCAGTCGTAACCAACGTCACTGACCTGTGCAAGCAGCTGCGGCACAGTCCTAATGTGGAAGAGATCCAGGATATGGTGGAAGCAGAGATCATGAAACAGCAGTCCTACAAGCTCGCTTCAAACTATATCACCTATCGCTATAAGAGAGCCCTTGTCCGTAAATCCAACTCCACGGATGAACAGATCCTTTCTCTTCTGGAATGTAATAATGAGGAGGTACTCCAGGAAAATTCCAACAAAAATCCCATCGTCAACAGTGTACAGCGGGATTATATGGCGGGCGAGGTGAGCAAGGATATCACCAGGCGCTTCCTTCTTCCTGAGGATATCGTGGATGCCCATGAAAAGGGGCTGATCCACTTCCATGATTCGGATTATTTTGCCCAGAATATGCACAACTGCTGTCTGGTCAATTTAGAGGACATGCTGCAGAACGGCACCATTATCAGCGAGACCATGATCGAGACACCCAAGAGCTTCTCTACGGCCTGCAATGTTGCCACTCAGGCTATTGCTCAGATCGCCAGCTCCCAGTACGGCGGCCAGAGCATTACCCTCTCCCATCTTGCTCCCTTTGTGCAGGTGAGCCGTGAAAAATTCCGCAGAGAGGTGAGAGAGGAGTTAGAGTCTCAGGGAATGGAGGCAGATGAAAAGCTGGTGGCTCAGATGGCGGAAATGCGTGTAAGACGCGAGATCAAGCAGGGAGTCCAGATGATCCAGTACCAGGTGATCACCCTGATGACTACCAATGGCCAGGCGCCCTTTGTAACCGTATTTATGTATTTAAACGAGGTTCCTGAAGGACAGCTTCGGGAGGATCTTGCGCTGATCATAAAGGAAATGCTCCTTCAGCGTATCCAGGGCGTCAAAAATGAACAGGGCGTTTACATTACCCCTGCTTTTCCCAAGCTGATCTATGTCCTTGAAGAGAACAATATTGCCGAAGGTACTCCCTACTGGGATCTGACCAGACTGGCCGCCCAGTGTACCGCCAAGCGTATGGTTCCCGATTATATATCCGAAAAGATCATCAAAAAGCTCAAGGACGGAAACTGCTATCCCTGTATGGGCTGCCGTTCCTTCCTCACTGTTTATAAAGATGAAAATGATCAATATAAATTTTACGGCAGATTTAATCAGGGTGTGGTGACCTTGAATCTGGTAGATGTGGCCTGCTCCTCCGGCGGAGATATGGATAAATTCTGGTCCATTATGGATGAACGGCTTGCCCTGTGCAGGCGTGCCCTTATGTGCAGGCATGAACGGCTCAAGGGCACCCCTTCCGATGTGGCTCCCATTCTCTGGCAGAACGGCGCACTGGCACGATTAAAGAAAGGGGAAACCATCGACAAGCTGCTTTACGGCGGATATTCCACGATTTCCCTGGGCTATGCGGGGCTGTGTGAATGTGTCCGTTACATGACCGGAAAATCCCACACCGACCCGGAGGCTACTCCCTTTGCCCTTGAAGTGATGAACTACTTAAATGATACCTGCAAAACATGGGCAGAGGAAACCAATATTTCCTTCAGCCTTTACGGGACACCCTTAGAGTCCACCACCTATAAATTTTCCAAATGCCTGCAGTCCCGCTTTGGGATCATTCCCGGCGTGACTGACAAGAACTACATCACCAACAGCTACCATATTCATGTGACCGAGCCTATCAACGCCTTCGACAAGCTGACCTTTGAGGCTCAGTTCCAGGAGCTGTCCCCGGGAGGCGCCATCAGCTATGTGGAGGTGCCCAATATGCAGAACAATATCGATGCTGTCCTGGCCGTTATGCAGCATATTTACGATCATATCATGTATGCGGAATTAAATACCAAAAGCGATTACTGTCAGGTTTGCGGTTACGACGGGGAGATCCGGATCATTGAGGACACTCACAAAAAGCTGCTCTGGGAATGTCCCAATTGCGGGAATCGGGACCAGGACAAAATGAACGTGGCAAGACGGACCTGCGGCTATATCGGCACTCAGTTCTGGAATCAGGGCCGCACACAGGAGATCAGGGAACGGGTGATGCACTTATGAAATACGCAAATATCAAATATTATGATATATCCAACGGGCTGGGAGTACGGACCAGCCTGTTTGTTTCCGGCTGTACTCACAGATGCCGGGGATGCTTTAATGAGATGGCGTGGGATTTTAATTATGGAGAAGAGTTTACGGAGATTACGGCGAAAGCTGTTTTGAAATCCATGGAGCCTCACTATATCAGCGGATTGACCCTCTTAGGCGGGGAACCCATGGAACCGGCAAACCAGCAGGCTCTTCTGCCGCTGCTCCGGCAGTTCCATGAACGTTTTTCCGGACAGTCTGATCAGCGCCAGACAGCTTCCTCGGCAAACAGCCCTTCGTTTGCCCGCAAGAATATCTGGTGCTACACCGGCTACAACTATGAACGGGATATTCTGGATCCTCAGGGAAGGGCTCACTGCCCCGCCACAGATGAGTTCTTAAGCTACATCGATATCCTGGTGGACGGAGAATTCGACCAGGATCTGTATGATATCAGCCTAAAGTTCCGGGGCAGCCGAAATCAGCGGATCCTTCAGATCCATGAAGAGGGGTGTCCGGAATTATTTCCCTGCGAGCCCTTAGAGGCTTAAACGCTGCCTGTTGCCGGATACGCCAGGCTGAAGGCTCTAAAGTAGGCGATCAGGCGAAGCCGCATCCTTTCCGGCAGCACTTCTCTCTCGGGAAGGAGCAGACTTTCCATATGCATATATAATAACCGTGAAAGGGTATACAGATGATCTACCGAGGGCAGCATCTGTCCCTTAAACCACCGATAGATCGGCTGGGGACATGACAGATGCAGAAGCTCCTGGATGTCCTTTACTGTATAGCCCTTTTTGCGGATCAATCGTTTCAAATAAATACCTGTTCCCTTTAAATGGATATTAGGGTATAAACTCCCGTTGTGCATATTTATGATCACATTCCTTTCCACAATGTATATTTAATCTGTCACTTCACTTTTGCGTCTTTTCCCAATAATGATCGATCGCTGTCATATTGGAAAACAGGCTTCTGCAAAACAGCTCTCCATCTCCCTGTCCTCTGTTTATGCTCAGGATCCCATAGACCCGTTCGATATAGCCATCATCCATGATCCTTTCAAATATCCTGTCCCAGACCGCCTCCGGAAACAACGTGCCGATCGCCTTCTGTATCAGATAATTTTCTCTTTCTTCTTTTTTTAAAATACGGAATTCTTCGAATGTTTCTTCCGTGTATTTATGGATCGCATGGAAATTCCTGACCAGATTCTCCTCGAGCTCCGGCTTCACAGCGCATCCCGGCACAAAGCCGTACAGTTCTTTATAAGAATTTAACCTGCTGTTCTTTTGATCCTGCCCTTCCCCGCTTTCGACGGACTGCTCTGAAACCTTCTGCCGGAACAGGCCGTCCTCATTGTCGTAGAGGATCGACTGGATACTCTCCCTGCGGGAATCCTTCTCCGCTTCCTCCGCCACCAGAGCGTCTATCAGAGAATCTGTCCAACACAGGTCCCCGAATGCATGCTTACAGTCCTCCCTGATCTTATCAAGGGGATAAAATGCATTCACATTCTTATTTTCCATGCCGGTAAGCAGACAGAATATCCTGGCAGGCAGCTCTTTGTCTCTGTCCGGTTCCTCCTGGTCCGCTCTCTCCCTTGCCGTTTCGGCGAAATCATAAATTTCCTTATCCCGGATGTGCAGCTTTGCCTCCAGAACCCTTCTCAAAAACGCCTCAGGCTCTGCCCGTACGCCCTGGGGATCCTCCACAACAAGCCTTAACAGCTCCCGAAAAGAAAACCCCATTTCCAGATATTCCTTCATCACTCTGGCGAATCCCCGCTGATCAGTCTGATAGGGCAAAAACCGCTGTCTGTAATGATCATAAAGCTCCTCCGCGGTAAATTCCTTTCTCAAAAATTCTCCCATCCGCTCATCCTTCGCCTCATCTGTAAGCTGTAAAAAGGCCCTCAGCAATCCCACCCCGGAAAGCCCGCAAGCCCGCAGCCGCTTCAGCAGTCTTTTCATCTGTCCGGTAACCGGCAGATCCACCGGCTCTGTAAGATGCCGGTCAGCCCACCTTACAGCCCTTTTACACTGGCCTGCTGAAATACTGCCTGAAACCATGGATGCCTCAGGCAGCCGGCTGACGATCAGACAGGCAATGGCCAGCAGATAAATATGACAGCTTCCGCCTCTGGTCTGTCCTCCCCATATATTAACACACCCCCGGGACTTTTTGATCCCTTCTATCCCCTCAAGCCCATTCAACAGAATCTCTTCTCCCTGATCCTTCACAGGTTTCCCGGGCAAATAAGCCTGAATATCCTCTGCCAGCATAAATTCCCCTGTCACTTCTCCCGTCCGCAGATCTCCCACAGAAAGCCATCCGTGACCGCCGGATGAAAGAAACCCCTCCCTGTCCTCCGATTTCCGTGCAAAAAAATATTGAAGCCCATTGCGCCTTGCCTCTATCCGATCCATAAAATCAAAGGCTTCCACCAGCTTCAGGGACTCCTGATAGACCTTCCTCCATTCCTCCGGTGCGATCCGGTGGGGGATCAAATACAGATTGATAACGATGCCCATTCCGTTCTTCCTCTGTTTCTTCCGTATTTGCATATAGCTACAGTTATAGCTTATACTTTTTTTGGTCATTTGTCATTGGACTTTTAATCCACAGCTGATTCCTGCTTTGTTTGTAACTATTCAGCCTTCGGCTTCATAGTTACTGAATCTGCCCATTTAAAATCGCCTTCGGCGAGGGGCAGATTCACTCCCGGCTAAATCCACGCATTCTCACGGACTTTGCAGCAAGTGCAAAGTCCTAGCTGAATAGTTACCTTTATTTCAATATACATTTCTAAAAATTTCTATTGCTTTCCATCTGTTTTAGGCATATTCTAAAATAAAAGTCTTTATATTTCTGCCGAATCCGGTACAACAATTTTAGTAGAAAGGAATATGTAAATATGGGCATATCTGAAAAGAAATATACATTCAATGACCTTCACAAAAATATGCGCGTTAAAGTTTCGCAGCTTAGCAATATATTGGATACATGTATGATCTTATTGGATACAAAACTATTGGCAAATAATGATATAGAAGGAACATTAGTGTATTTTGGCAGCGGAAATACAGAAGAATACACGCAATGGTTCAAACAAGATAAAGCAATCACACCTGTTTTCTTTGACAGCGCAGAATTGGAGGATGGAGTAGTATATGATGAATAAATTTATTGCAATAGAGCTTCTCCCAACCAAAGCAGGAATCGGAGGCTCTTTTATGACAACAGCCTCCTTTAAACTGGATAATATTCCGGCTCCCTTTAGCAATGTTCCTGTAAAAATAGATACAGGATGTTCCATCAGCACGATCCCTCTGGCAAGATTTCAGGCATTAAATGGATTTTGTGATTCTTTAAAAGAAAACGATATTATAAATAACATTCCTTATGAAATAAGTTATGGTGTTGAGTCTGGAGGAGAACGACATAGCAGACCAATCACCTTCAAAGACAAAATGCAATGCTCAGCTATGAAGTTCCAACACAGACTCAAATATTTTTACATTGCTGATATCCCCATCCCCCAAAATTCCATATATGTCAACTACAATAGAAAAGGTAATATATTAATAGGAATGGATATTCTTCAATATTGGGACATTCATATAGGAATCAGCAAAACTACCGGGAAAACGCTGTTTCTGGCCTGCCCCGAGGTTCACTTATGTCAGGAGTACATTGATGAATTAGACGCACATTTCAAAATCATCTAAAATCCCTCCCCAGTCTCACAGCTGCGGATACAGTTCCCCAAAAACCAGTTCCTTCAACGCATCTCCATCCCTGCACTCAGCCACAATGGTTATCACGGCATTCTTATCCTCAAACACTATGGACCACTGGCAGTATTTTCCGTCAGCCCGGTAAGAATTCTTATCTCCCGTCCAGAACAGATACCCATAGGGATTGTCTGACTGCCTCTTTGCGCATTCCTCAATCCATGCGGCAGGAAGAAGCTGCTTTCCGCCCCAGCTTCCCTTTTGCAGGCAGAAAAGCCCGAACTTATGGAGCTCCGAAAGGGTCAAAAACAGTCCGCCTGCACCGAAGGTGTAGCCTGTAGGATCACTTTCCCACATAGGCCGCCTGATCCCCAGAGGCTTAAATAATCTGGGCATCAGGTAGGATACAAGGTCACAGCCTGCCCGACGCTGGACCAGAACGCCTGCCAGATACGGTCCCACATTGTTGTACACAAAATGGGTTCCCGGCTCATAGACAAAAGGAATCCCCAGGGACATTTTTACCCAGTCTTCCTCCTCATATAAAGGCCTCTGGGCGCCCATAAGATTTCCGCTCTCCTGCCCCAGGCACATAGTCAACAGATCCCTGACCCTGGCCTTCTTGAGATTTTCGCCGATGGTTTCCGGCAGATCCTCCGAAAAAGCCTCTGTCAGCGGCTCTTCCAACGTGATGAGGCCTTCCTTTACGGCAAACCCCACCGCACAGGCGGTAAAGCTTTTGCTGGCCGAATACACATTCCTCCGGCATTCCTCATCCCAAAGCTGCTGTGCCTTAAGAACGCCGTCCTGGGTTACCTTGATCCCCAAAACGCCCAGCTTCTGTGCACCTTCCCCAAATTTTTCCAGATTCATACCACGCCTCCTTTTCTTTACAGCAAACGACATAACAAATTGCTCTTTTCGGTTCTTGCAAAATCCATTTTATACCCCTACATTCCTCCGATATACTCTCACAGACAATCTGTAGCAGACAAAAAAGACAACTCCCACCGCCAGCACGCTTACCACATTAATCATCCGCAGATCTGCAAACATCATTTTTTCCAGAGCATGCACCGAAAAGTACGAGGCAATGCTCATCACAACAAATGGCATACCATAGGCTGCCGCCAGCTCACAGGCGATGGATCTTCCCAGAAGCCTGCTCTCAAATCCCAGCTTTTTCATCACCAGATACCGCTCCTTTTCCTCAAAGGAATCATTGTACAGCTTCATAGACATAATACTGCCGCTGGCAAAAATGAAAACCATGAACATAAATTCACAAAGGGAGTAAAGTACCTTGATCCATTTTCTGTCATCCTCCCCCTCAGGGTCAATGGCCACACGCCCGATATATCCATCCTTCTGTCTTATCTGCTCTACAAGCTCCGAGAGCCTGTCTCTGGCAGCCGCAAACGCCTTTGGATCCGTAATCTTATAGTTATAGACATACAGCTCTCTTCCGGCGGGCCGGAGCTTTTCATATTCCTCATCGTTTAAGATGAATAAATTCACATGCCTTTCCTGAAGATAACCAAGATAAGGCTCCTGGGTCCTTTGTATCTGCCGGAAGGTCTTTCCCTCTATCACTGCCGTCTCGGAGGTCACATCCGTGATAAGAGAAAAAAGTATCATATTGGTTGCTCTGATATACTCGTCCTCTTCCGGCTCCTCCAGCTCAAAGGAAAGCCCCGCTTCCTCCGCCAGATTCTTTAACGCCGACCAGGAGGTAATTGCATATCCGGTATATCTGGTAGTGGTTTTTATCTGACTCTCCTCCAGAGTCGTGATGGGAATGTAAGAGCTGAAGGCGATGGGCGTACATTCCTCTATCAGCTCTCTGGCCTCATCATCCAGATCCTTCCGGTCGCTTAAAAGCTGAAAGGTGTAGGTATTTTCAAAATGGACAATATTCTCATACCGCGCCTTCATAGCAAACCCGGTTGCCAGGGCCGTTACGGAGCAGAGCACCAGCACGCAGACCATGGCGTAGGTTCTGTAATTCTTTTTCATCCGGAAGATCACATTGTTCACCCACAGACACCGGGTCTTTTGGTAAAGGAAGCTTTTTCTTCCCGCCAGTCCCTGAAAAATAAGAGGGATCAGTCCTCCAAAGAGAAGGTAAACTCCTGCAATGACAAGGACCACCGCAAGAAATACATTCCCGAGTACCTCCATCCCGCCCTCCTTCACGGCAAAATAGAATCCGGTTCCCAGCACAACCACTCCCAAAAGCGCCCGGATCCACAAAAGGATAAAGCTTTGTCTTATATACTCATTTTGCCTTGCTCCTGTAAACATGTCAAGCACACTGCTTCTTACAATATCCGCATACCCCTTCAGTACAAAGATCAGATAGATCACAAGATAGACCCCGGCTGTGATCAGCACCGGCTGCAGCACAAATTGAAAGCTGATCTCCACCACCAGATCCGAAAGGGCCAGCAGTACCATCTGAAACAGACCGGTGAAGGCTGTGCCGAAAGCAATTCCCAAAACCAGAGCAGATAAGCCGATCAACGTGATCTCAATCATATAGAGCTTTCCGATCTTCTGGTTGGTAAGCCCCATAAACACATAAATACCGATCTCCTTTTTCTGTCTGGTAAGAAAAACATTGGTGGAATACCAGATAAAGAAGAACATAAAGCACACAAGCACCACAGAGATCACCTGCACAATGGTGTCCACATTATTCTTGTTCCGCTCCCCCAAAAGAGCCAGCGCATCGGAATAAATGATATTCTGGAAATTCAAAAAAACCGACATGGTAAAGGCCAGGGAAATCACCAGGGACAGATAATTTCTGAAGCCGTTTCTGAAATTCAGTAAGGCAAGCTTCATCATTCTCATGAAAGATCACCTCCCATGGAGCTCTGCACCTCTATGATCCTGTCATAAAATTCCTTCCGCTCCCCGCCTCTGCTGATCCTGCATTTGATCAGGCCGTCGCTTAAAATATACACATCCTTTGCATAGGAAGCGCAGAAAGGGTCATGGGTCACCATAAGAATGGCGGCACGTCCGTTTTCATTGACCGCTTTTAAGCATTTAAGCAGCTCCCGGCTGGCTTTGGAATCCAGAGCCCCGGTGGGCTCATCCGCAAAGATGATCTCCGGATCTGTAATAAGAGCCCGGCAGGCAGCGCCCCGCTGCTTTTGCCCACCCGAAAGCTGCCATGGATATTTGCCCAGATGCTCCGAAAGGCCGAACATATCACCAAGCTCCTTTGCCTTCCTCACACACTCCTTACCGGAAACCCCGTTTAAGGAAAGGGGCAGTGCGATATTGTCCTGCAAGGTCATGGTATCAAGCAGATTATAATCCTGAAAGATGAACCCGATCTTATCCCTGCGGAGCCTGGAAAGCTCCTTATTGGACAGCCTGGCAATCTCCTTATCCGCCAGCATTACCTCCCCCTGGGAAGGCTTGTCAATGGTGGAAAGGATATTTAAGAGTGTGGTCTTCCCCGACCCCGACGGCCCCATAATGGCAATAAAGTCGTTTTGATAAACGGTCAGATCGATCCCCTTAAGCACCCTGGTCTCGAAATTCTTTGTCCCGTAATTTTTCAACAGATTTTTAGCCGACAGGCTTACTTTGTTTTCATTCATATTGGCATCCTCCTTTGATGAGATCATTATAGACCGGCCAATACAAAAAATCCTTACGGCAGCATTACAAAAGAACCTCTAATCTTACAATTTTTGTAATCTTCGTAACTATTCAGCCAACTGCTTCATAGTTACTGAATCTGAAAATAATCATTACCGGTAAATGTGATCCCGAACCTTGTATACTCGCCATACTCACTTTCTGCCCGTATTTCATGGCCCAGGCCCCGGATGATCTTTGAGACCATGTAAAGCCCCATTCCCGTAGATTTATACTTCCCGTTATGGTAATTGCTTCCTGTATACCCTTTTTCAAAAATCCTGCGGATATCGCTGTCCTTAATGCCCTCCCCATTGTCCTCTATCCAGAGACTGACCTTCTCTCCACTGCCTTCCGTCCACAGGCGCAGCTGCCGCTCCGGATCCTTTTTGGTATATTTCACCGCATTGTCAATGAGCTGATCCAGGATATACACCAGCCATTCCGGGTCCGTATACACAGACAGCTCCTCCACCTGCATACTGAGTGCGATCCCCTTTTGGATCAGGAAAAACTGGTTATTTTTTACCGACCTTTTCACACACTCCCGCAGATCCGTCCTCCTGATCTGAAAATCCGCCAGAGCCCCCTGAAGCCGACATCCCGCCATCATAGAGCGTACCTGCCCGTTCATCCTTTCAAGCTGCTCCCGCAGAGCCTGCCGCTCCGATGCATCCTTAAGCCTCTCCACCATCAAAAGCCCTGCCGCCAGAGGGATCTTAAATTCATGGCACCACCTTGCCGCATAATCCTGAAGCTCGCAGTTCTCCTGAAATTTCTCCTTAAGCTGAGCCTCCAGTATCCTGACATCATGCTCTGCGATCTCCCGGTTTTCAAAGTCCCCCATCTGCCTGTAGATCACATCCTCCTGGAACAGAAGCCGTTGTTTTTTCTTTTCTTTTTGCCGGAAAAAGCAGATGTCGATCCCTGCGAAAACCAAAAGAAACAGCAGGATAAGGAAATCCAGATACCACAGATATTCCCGCCTGCGCTCCTGTATCAGCAGGATAAAGTAAAGGTTAAAGGAAAGAAATACTACACCGGAGAGAAAATATTGTCTTCCCCTTCTCTTGAAATAACTCATGAAATAAAATATCCCTGTCCTTTCTTTGTCAGGATGATCTCCTCTCCGCAGGCCGCCTTCAGCTTACTCCGCAGTCTGCTCACCAGTGTGGTAAGGGTTCCGTCTGACAGATATTCATCTGTATCCCATAAATCCATCATCAGCTCCTCCCTGGTCACCACCCTGGGCCTTGCTTCCGCCAGCTTTGCCAGCACCCGGCGTTCCGTTTTCGTCAGCTCGATCCCTCTGTCCTTCCAGAACAAAAGCCCGGAAGCGCTATCAAAGACCAGCCCGTCCTTTAAAAGGATCCTGTTCCTGAAAAGTCCATCCCCCGCCCCGTACTCATAGGTCCTGCGCAGAATGGCCTCAATCTTCGCCTTCAGCATTTCCAGACGGAAGGGCTTTTCCACATAATCATCCCCGCCCTGGGCGATCCCCATAAGCTTGTCCCCGTCCGTTCCCCGGCTGCTGATATAGATGATCGGCACATGGGAAATCTGCCGAAGCTTCCGGCACCAGTAAAATCCGTCATAATTGGGAAGATTAATGTCCATCAGAACAAGCTGGGGCTTCTGTTCATTAAATTCCCGGAGGATGTTTTCAAAGTCCTCTGCGGAAACCGCCTCGTATCCCCATTTGGTCAAAAAGCACTCAATCTCCCCGGCAAGGGCCCGGTCATCCTCAATCAGCATGATCTTCATTTTCTCGGATAAATTCTTTTGCTCCATGTGAATCATCTCCCCGTCCGTCAAGGGCTGCCACGTTTCGTGCGACGGCTTATTGAACAAATCATATTTCCCTTTCCGGTGGTTGTCAAGATGATTGCATCCTGAACTTTTGACATTCACGATACGCATATCACAATCATTCGGCCATTACCCCTTCATGAATTTCCGGTTGACACCCTCAAAGAATTGTAGTAGACTCGAGAAAATCAAATAAACCAAAGGCTATGAGGAGGAGGAAGTACATACTCGTCCGATGCACAGAGAGAAGGCGGCTGGTGGAAGCCTTCGTGAAGAAAGTATGGAAGTGTCCTCTGAGCTGTGAACCCAACGGGGCATCTGAACCGGATCTGCTTTTTAGTCAGACTGCCCCAAGTAAGCTTCACCGGAATTCCCCCGTCACAGGGAAAGGGTATCGTTTTATCGTAATGAAAACTCCGTCACCGGCAGGAAATCCTTACGATCATCACCGTACCTGTTAAGCGCAGAAGACCCATCTTCTGAATTTGGGTGGTACCACGGACTTTTGTTCGCCCCAGAGTAATTTACGTTGCTCTGGGGCTTTTTTGTGTACAGGGAAAAATTTCCTTCTGTCCGATCTTACCGACCTACTCGATCAAGCCTCAGGCCTGCGGCAAAAATCATCCAGGAGGACATCATTATGGACAAACACTATTCCTTTGAAACCGTCGAAAAACAAATGCAGCAATTCTGGGAGGATGAGCAGATCTACCGCTTTGATGGGGATAAAAAAGGGCCCCTTTACTCCATCGACACGCCGCCTCCCACGGTCAGCGGCCATCTGCATATCGGCCATGTCTTTTCTTACACCCAGGCGGAAATGATCGCACGGTTCCGCCGTATGCAGGGATATAACGTTTTTTATCCCTTTGGATTTGATGACAACGGGCTTCCGACAGAACGGCTTGTAGAGCGGGACGAGGGCATTATTGCCAAGGACCTGCCCCGCAGTGCGTTTACCGAAAAATGCATTGCCACTACCCAAAGGTATGAAAAGGATTTCCGGGAAATGTGGAAATCTCTGGGCTTTTCCGTTGACTGGTCTTTGCAGTACACCACCATCAGCCCGGAAGTCAGAAAAATCTCCCAGGAGCTGTTTCTTGAGCTGGTCAGGCAGGGGAAGGCCTATGCCAAAGAGTCTCCGGTTTTGTGGTGCACCAAATGCCAAACCTCCATTGCCCAGGCGGAGCTGGACACAAAGGGCATCGGGTCTGCCTTCCATTATCTTCCCTTTCCGGTTGAAAATGATGTGATCGAGATTGCCACTACCCGCCCTGAGCTGCTTTATGGCTGTGTCTGCCTTTTTGTCCATCCGGAGGATGAAAGATACGCCCGATATATTGGAAAAAACGCCAGGGTACCCCTTTACGGTCACGAGATTCCCATCATGGCAGACAGCAAGGTCAGCACAGACAAGGGAACAGGCGCCGTTATGTGCGCTACCTTCGGCGACAGCACCGATGTGCAGTGGGCGGAGGAATACCGGCTTCCCTACCACAGAGTCATCCTGCCTGACGGGACCATTGACGGTCAGGTTCCCTTTATCGGTGGCATGAAAATTGCCGCCGCCAGAGCAGAAATCCTTCGTCTCCTATCCGAAAAAGGGCTTCTTCTGAAATCGGAGGACATCACTCATACGGTAGCCGTTCATGAACGCTGCGGCAAGGAAATTGAGATCATTCCCTCCCGTCAGTGGTATATCGATGTTTTATCTGAAAAGGAACGGTTTTTAAAGGCGGCCGATGAGATCAACTGGCATCCCGCCCACATGAAAAGCCGCTATATTTCCTGGGTATCCAACCTGAAATGGGACTGGTGTATTTCCCGCCAGCGGTACTTCGGAATTCCTTTTCCGGTATGGTACTGCAAAAACTGCGGCAAGGCTGTCTTTGCATCCCCGGATCAGCTCCCGGTCAACCCGCTGGAAACGCCTTGCAGCACCCCTCAGTGCGAATGCGGATGCCGGGATTTCATACCCGAAAGCGCGGTTTTGGATACCTGGGCCACCTCCTCCCTGTCTCCTCAGATCAACGAGCGCTTCGGCCTGCCCCTTGTTCCCATGAGCATGCGCGCCCAGGCTCATGAGATCATCCGCACGTGGACCTTTTACACTATTGTAAGAAGCCTTTACCATACAGGAAAGCTTCCCTGGAAGGACATTATGATCAGCGGCTTCGTCCTGGCCAAAAAAGGAGAAAAAATCAGCAAATCCAAAAACAACAGCGATCTCTCCCCTGTGGAGCTGATCAGGACTCACTCCGCCGATGTTATCAGGTACTGGGCGGCAAACGCAAAGCTGGGAACCGATACCTTTTTTGCACCGGAGGATCTTTCCCTGTCCAGGCGCTTTCTCACCAAGCTGTGGAATGCCTCCAAATTTGCCGTTTCCCGCCTGCAGGACATTAATCCGTCATGCACTTTGCCTCTTCTGCCCATAGACCGCTGGATTCTTGCCCGCACAGACGAGACCATAAAAAAGGCTTCTGCCCTCCTTGAGGAATATGAGACCGGCTCTGCACGGCATGAGATCGACGAGCTGTTCTGGAAGGATTTTTGTGACAACTACATTGAAATCACCAAGGAACGGCTCTACCGCCCCGATCTCCATGGAGAGGAGGCATGCAAAAGCGCTCAGTTTGCACTGTATCACACCCTGCTTGCTATCCTGAAGCTGTACGCGGTTTATGTACCTCATATTACGGAATATATCTACCAGGAATTTTTCAGGTCTTACGAAAAAGAAACCTCTATCCATCTGCTGTGCTGGAAGCAGCCGGAAGAGCCCGACGCCCGTCTGCTGGAATTCGGAACGATACTGGAGGATACCGTAGCCGGAATGCGGAGATATAAATCCGAAAACAATCTTTCCATGCGGGCTCCCATTGATTCTTTGACCATCACTGCCCCGGCAGACCTGCTCCCTCTTTTTCGCCGGTCGGAGAAGGATTTGCTGGCGTGTTCAGGGGCAACAATGATATACTATGAAAAAGGAGGCGATCAAAAATGAAGGTTTACATTGCCATGGGCAGCACCGCGGTAAGAGAGAGCTTTTTTACCCCGAATGCCCTCAAAAAAGTAAAAGAGCTTGGGGAAGTCCGGTTATTTGACCGGCCGGCGCTGAGTTGCACAAGAGAAGTACTGATGGAGGAGCTTGAAGAGACAGAGGTACTCTTTACCGGCTGGGGCGCCCCCAGGATCGATGAAGAGATCCTGGCTCATGCCAGGCATCTGAAGGTCCATGCCCATGTGGGCGGCTCTGTTGCGCCTTATATCAGCCGGGAGGAATATGACAGAGGGATCTGTGTGCTTTCCGGAAATGACATCTATGCCAGAAGCGTGGCGGAGGGCTGTCTTACCTACACCCTGATGGCGCTGCGGAGGCTTCCTGACGTAATGTCTGTTATGAAAAAGGACGGATGGAAGCCCGATGTAGTGACGGACCAGGGGCTGACCGGCAAGAAGGTGGGTCTTGTAGGCTACGGAGCCATTGCCAGATATTACGCAGAGCTTCTGAAATGGTTCCGGACAGAGCTTTATGTATACTCCGGGCATATCTCAGAGGATGAACTGGGCAGGATCGGTGCAAAGCGGGCAAGCAAGGAGGAAATTTTTGCGAAGTGCGATGTGATCTCCCTTCATTCGGCTTTAAACGACGCCAACTATGGCATGATCACCGGCGACCTGATCAGGCTGATCAAAAAAGACGCCCTGTTCGTCAACACCGCCCGGGCCGGACTGGTGGACACTAAGGCGCTTATGGAGGAATTGGCCACCGGGCGATTCCGGGCTGTGCTGGATGTCTACGATGAGGAACCTCTGCCAATGGACAGTCCCTATCGTGAGATGCCCAATGTGATGCTCCTTCCCCACGTAGCCGGACCTACCCTGGATATGCGTGAGGTAGTGGTGCTTTCCCTTGCGGAAGACATTCAAAGGCTCATAAAGGGCGATGCGACACGCCACAGCATTCCCTATGACTATGCGATCCGTATGACCAAATAAGAAGCTGAAATCAATATCCAATAAACAACCCTTAAGGAGATAAAAATTATGGACATTTATGTAGATCAAAAGGCCTCCCGGAGCGGGACAGGCACAAGAGAAAATCCCTTTCAGACCATTTCCCGGGCGGCGCAGATCGCCAGAGCCGGTGACCGGGTTCTGGTAGCCCCCGGCGTGTACAGGGAGTATGTCGATCCCAAAAACGGCGGCATATCCGATGACCTCCGCATTCAGTATATCTCTCAGGAAAAGGGAGCGGCAGTCATCACCGGAGCGGAGCAGATCAAAAGCTGGATCCCCTACGAAAAGGATGTATGGATGGTCAAAATCCCTAACGGGATTTTCGGCGACTACAACCCCTATACCACTCTGGTGGAGGGGGACTGGTATATTCCCTTTAAACCGGCCCATACCGGGGAGGTGTATCTGAACGGCAGGGCCATGTACGAGGCCCAGACCCTGCAGGAGGTTTTGGAGCCCGCTGTTTTCCTGCCCTCCTGGGATCCCGAATTTTCCCTTTACAAATGGTATACAGAGCAGGAGGAAGGCCGGACCATCCTCTACGCCAATTTCCACGGCGCTGATCCCAATGCGGAAAATGTAGAGATCAATGTACGCCGGAACTGCTTTTATCCTTCTGAAACCGGCAAAAGCTTTATCACCCTTTCGGGCTTTACTGTCTGCATGGCTGCCACTCAATGGGCGCCGCCTACTGCTTATCAGGAGGGCATGATCGGCCCTCACTGGTCCAGGGGCTGGATCATAGAAGACTGTGATATCTCCAACTCCAAGTGCTCCGGTATTTCTCTGGGCAAATACCGTCAAAAAGGCAATGACAACAAATGGCTGCATAAGAAATATAAAGACGGCACCCAGACCGAGCGGGAATGCATCTGCCAGGCACAGGCCGAGGGCTGGTCCAGGGAAACTATCGGATCCCACATTATCCGCCGGTGTAATATCCATGACTGCGGGCAGACCGGCATTGTAGGCCACCTGGGCGGAGTCTTCTCCCTGATAGAGGATAACCACATCCATCATATTAATAACAGACAGAATCTGGCCGGTGCTGAGATCGGCGGCATTAAAATGCATGCAGCCATCGATGTGGTCTACCGCAGAAATCATATCCATCACTGCACACGGGGAATATGGCTTGACTGGCAGGCACAGGGCACACGGGTAACCCAAAACCTGTTCCATCACAATACCCTGCCCAACCTGAAGCCCGGACAGGAAAACGTGGATCCCCAGGTACTGCAGGGGATCGGAGAGGACCTTTTTGTGGAGGTTTCCCATGGCCCTACCCTGATCGACAACAATATCATGCTCTCCGAAAGATCTGTGAAGCTGGCCTGCCAGGGGGTTGCGCTGGTACATAATCTGATCGCCGGAAGCTTTACCGCCGTGGGGATCGGCACGGACAATGGCTCCAAAACCCTCTCCTCCCCCCGGTACACGCCCTACCACATGCCTCATAGAACGGAAGTGGCAGGCTTTATGACCTTCCTTCACGGAGATGCGCGGTTTTACAATAATATCTTTATCCAGCAGCCTGTACATCCTGCCCTGAAGGCCATGGAGGCACATTCGGCCGGAAATGAATGGGATGACGGCAACATTACCGTGGGCACCTTCCCCTATAATGGATACCCAACCTTTGAGGAATGGGATAAAGAATTTGACGGCTACTGCGGTATGGGCTCCGAGCCCAGCGACCGGTATTATATGCATCTGCCTGTGTGGTCGGAGGGAAATGTGTATTGCAACGGGGCAAAGCCCTGGGAAAAAGAAAACGCTCCCCTTCAGGCAACCGGCAGAGTATCCCTGGAACTGGAAGAATCCGGCGGCGCTTACCGTCTAAAGACCAACCTCTATGAGGAACTGTCCAAAATAAAGCTTTCTGTTCCCTTTATCTCCACAGAACTGTTGGGTATGGCCTTTGAACCGGAGCAACGGTTCGAATCCCCGGACGGCTCCGCCATCTTGTTTGACAGAGATTATTTCGGCGGTCACCGGGGCGTATTCCCTGTTCCCGGACCTTTTGCCGGTCATGAAAGCGCAGACCAGATCCTTTGGGAAACCACTTAATTTCACAGAAAAAAGGAGGAACTTCCCTTGTACGAATGTCCCAACTGCGGTGGTAATCTGAAATTTGATATTCCATCCCAGCTATTAAAATGTGATTACTGCGAGACGATCAAGGACCCCTATGAGGTCACAAAGGAGCAGGACGCGGAAGAAAATGATGTGTTTGACGTCACCATCTTTACCTGCCCCCAGTGCGGCGGCGAGATCATGAGTACCGACACCTCTGCCGCCGAGTTCTGCAGCTTTTGCGGCGCCTCCACCATACTCTCAAGCCGGATCAGCAAAGAAAACCGTCCGGCCCAGATCATTCCCTTCAAGCAGACTAAGGAGGCCTGCAAAAAGGCATATATTGCCCGGATGAAGCGCGCCCTCTTTGCCCCGGATGATCTGAAGGATGAGAAGCATATCGACAGCTTCCGTGGGATTTATATGCCCTACTGGAGCTATGATATTTCCCAGGAAGGGCCGGTGCACCTGAAGGGTGAGAAATCCTACAGCAGAGGAGATTACACTTACACCGATCACTATGACCTCAGCGGCCAAATCGATGCCAACTACAACAATCTTTCCTATGATGCCTCCGCCTCCTTTGCGGATAACATCAGTGAGCAGATCGCACCCTTTGATGTGAGAGATAAAAAGGAATTTACGCCTTCTTTCTTAAGCGGTTTTTATGCAGACACCTCCGATGTGGACAGTGACCTGTACAAAAACGATGCCATTGCCATTGCCAACAATACCAGCTATGACAATATCCGAAAGGTACCGGCCTTTGCTGACTTAAAGCTTTCCTGTACCAAAAACAGCTTTGCCATGACCACCACCTTTCACACCTATTGCGATCCTCCCTACCGTGTCATGTATCCTGTCTGGTTTATGTCCTACCGCAAAAATGACCGTGTGGCCTACGCTACGGTAAACGGACAGACCGGAAAGGTTGCCGTGGATACGCCTGTAGACCCAAAAAAATATATGATCGGCTCCCTCCTTCTGGCGCTGCCGATCTTCCTGCTGCTGAACCTGTTTTTCACCATTAAGCCCAAAACGGTTCTGGCTTTCGCAGGCTTTCTGGCAGTTTTCAGCTTTTTCATTTATATCGCGGAAATTGCTGCCATCTTCCGCCGCGACGGACACCATGATGACCGGGGCTACCGCTACCGCCAATCCATAAAAGAGGACGGCTCCAAAAGCACCAAAAAAGCTGATGACTCCATCCCTCTAAAGGATCTGTTCTCCTTCAGCAGAACCGACAAAAGCTATCGGATGGGCGGCGCCTTCAGTGCTGTTCTGGCAGTGGCCATAGCCGTGCTAATCTGGCTCCTTAATCCAATATCGGATCTCTGGTATTATGCCGGAACGATCCTTTCCTTTTTGGGGATTCTGGTCACGGTGATGGACATCATCAGAAAGTATAACGTGCTGGCCACCAGGCGGCTCCCACAATTTGACAGAACCGGAGGTGATGACCGTGCGTAGAAACTGCTCTTATTTCATAAAAAGGCTGTCTGTTGTTATGTTTATGCTCCTTTTTTTGTCTTCCTCCATAGCGATAAACGCCAGCGATCAAGCAGAGCTGCCACGGAAAGGAAATTACAAGGCTGCCGAATCCCGGGACGACAGTGACATGGAATCTGCGTCTGAGGCCGATCCCGATCCTTCCTCCGGCTCTACCCTCTGGAGTAATCCGGAAACCGGTTACTGTGTGATCCTTGAGGATGATGCGGACCTGCTGAACGCTGAAGAGGAAAACCTGCTCATCGCACAAATGCAGGGGATCACCTCTTACGGAAATGCGGTTTTTAAGTCCATTTCCTACAATAATTACAGCACCTCATGGTTTGCCGAGGATTACTACCACAGACTTTTGGGCCCGGAGAGCGGTACCCTGTTCCTTATTGATATGGGCAATCGGGAAATTTATATTTTCAGCGATGGGGCCGTATACCGGACAATCACGACCTCCTATGCCAATACCATCACAGATAACGTATACCGGTATGCCTCAGACAGCGACTATTATCAGTGTGCCTCCAGGGCTTTTGAGCAGATCAGCACCCTCTTAGCCGGCAGACGGATCGCACAGCCCATGAAATACATAAGCAATGCCCTGCTTGCACTGATCCTCGCAGCGCTGATCAATTATTTTGTGGTCCGGCTTCTCTCAACTACATCAAAGCCGGACACCAGAGAGATCCTGAATTCCATCTATGCCAGATTCACCTTCTCAAATGTACAGAAAAAACTGACCAGCCAGAGCAAGGTGTATCACCCCCGCAGCAGCGGCAGCAGTGGAAGCCACAGCGGTGGAGGCGGCGGGCACAGCGGCGGCGCTGGCGGACACAGCAGTGGCGGCGGACATAGCGGCGGTGGCGGCGGACATCGATTTTAAGGTGAAGCGAGCCATCCTTATGATAACAAAAACCATCCCAAAGCTCAGATCATCTCTGTACCTTGGGATGGTTTATCAGTTTATTCTATTCTTTATTTTCTGAGTTCCTCAGGAAACAAACACGCACACGCTCCGTGCCCCCATCCTTACTCTGTTTTCGGAAAGCCTGATCATTCCCTGCTGCCCGGGTATATGGTTACGGAGATAATTGCCGCTGGTATCCGCCGCCACATACCAGACCTTCCCGCCCGGCAGCTCCGGAAGGAAGAACTCCTGCTCCTCCCAAAAAACGTTCACTGCCAGACAGACAATATCATCATGGCCGTTCCCTCTCTCGTCCACCTCGATCCTTCCGGCATAGATCACCCGAAGCACCCTGCCCCCTCCATCAGGTCCCATTACCTGGATCTCCGGGAATCCGCACCAGCTGTTTCCCGAGAATTTGCGTAGTACAGGATGGGCTTTCCGAAAGGCCGTCATATATTTGCAGAAATCAAAATGGGCCCTGTTTTTTTCTAAATCCTCCCAGTTCAGCCAGGAAATCTCATTGTCCTGGCAATAAGCGTTGTTATTGCCGAACTGGGTGTTCAAAAATTCATCCCCTGAAAAGTACATGGGAGTTCCCCGGCTGCACATCAGCACCGCAAAGGCATTCATGGCAAGACGCCTGCGCAGGGAAAGCACGCCTTCATCCTGGGTCTCCCCTTCTACGCCGCAGTTCCAGCTGCGGTTATCGCTGCTTCCGTCCGTATTATTCCAGCCGTTGGCTTCATTGTGCTTTTCATTATAAGAATACAGATCCCAGAGCGTAAAGCCGTCATGGCAGGTAAGAAAATTCACGGAGGCGTTTCCTCTGCGCTCCGGATTGTAAATATCCCGGGAGCCGGTGATCCTCTGGGCTGCTGCCTCCCACATGCCATAATCTCCCTTTAAAAAGTTCCGGAGATCATCCCTGTATCTTCCATTCCACTCTGCCCAGCGGTTCCAGGAGGGAAAGCTTCCCACCTGGTACAGCCCGCCGGCATCCCACGCCTCAGCGATCAGCTTCACGTTGCCCAGAATGGGATCAAAGGCAAGACTCTGCAGAAGTGGGGGCTTGCTCATGGGAGAGCCGTCCTCATTCCGTCCCAGGATCGTTGCGAGATCGAACCGGAAGCCGTCCACATGGTAGGCTGTGGTCCAATACCGCAGACACTCCAGGATCATCTGATGCACAATAGGGTGATTGCAGTTTAAGGTATTGCCGCAGCCGCTGAAATTATAATAATGACCGTCAGGAGTCAGCATATAGTAAATGTTGTTGTCATAGCCCTTAAATGAAAAGCAGGGTCCCCGCTCGTCCCCTTCCGCCGTATGGTTGAACACCACATCCAGAATACATTCTATCCCATTTTCGTGCAGTGCACTGATCAGCTCCTTCAGCTCCGTCCCTTCCTTATTGTATTCCACCTTCGCCGTATAGCTGGTATTGGGAGCAAAGAAGCAGACCGTATTGTAGCCCCAGTAATTCATCACTGCTTTTCCGTCTACCACACGATAATCCCGCATCTCATCAAACTCAAAAATAGGCATCAGCTCCACCGCGTTCACGCCCAGCTCCTTCAGATAAGGGATCTTCTCCTTAAGCCCCGCAAAGGTTCCCGGGTATTTCACTCCGGAGGAAGCATGCTTTGTAAACCCTCTCACGTGCATTTCATATATGATCAGATCCTCCATGGGGATCAGGGGCTGTCCGGCCTTCTTCCAGTCAAAGTCATCCTTTACTACCCTGGCTCTGTAGCAGTCCCCCTCCATCTGAGGGACTCCCCAGATCCTCTGACCTGCCACCGCCTTGGCATAGATATCAAGGAGTATATTATTTTTGTTGAACAAAAGGCCTTCCTTTGGGTCATAAGGCCCGTCCATCCGATAAGCGTACTCAAAATCGTGAATGTTCAGCCCGAACACGATCATGGAATAGACCTTTCCGATCTTATAGTTCTCAGGAAACTTCAGCACTGCATAAGGCTTCTCTTCCATCCGCTTAAACAAAAGCAGCTCACAGGAAGTTGCCCCGTAGGAATGCACCGTAAAATTCACCCCGCAGGGAATGGCAGTGGCGCCGTTTACCTCATACATCCCCGGGCGGACTTCAAAGCCATTGATCACATCCATGGGTTCCATATGGATCTTACTGATCGGGGCGGCGATAAGTTCTTTCTCTTCCATCTTAAGAATTCCTCCTGTCACTTGTTTTTCCTCTGTTTTATAAGAATTTTTATGTGCAGATCCTTATATAGATTTGTCTGCACATATATCTGCATACAGGTTCTTCACATAGCTGATCCCTTTCCGGTATTCCTCCATGGCAGAAAGGTGTTCCACCAGAACCGGCGTGTCTTCGTCCAGCTTGTCAATCTGCGCAAGGTAATATCCTGCCTCCACTGCGCCCTCGCCTAAAGGTACTTCACGGATATTCACAGTTGACGCCTCACCCAGAAGGCAGTCCTTCACATGACAGCTTTTTATGTAGGGGGAGAGCAGCTGAAAGCAGCGGTCAAACAACTCCCTCTGATGCGTATAGGTATAGGGATCTTTAATAAAATTAATGCCATCGAGATGTACGGCAAAGGCCTTCCGATCCACATCCTTTATCAGCTTCAGGTACTGCTCCGGGGAGTCCGGGACCATCCATTGCATGGATTCAAGGGTAAAACAGGTATCCTTTGGTTTCACTCGATCACATAGCTCCTGAAGAAAGGTTACCACCTTCTGATAACTTTCTTCTTTAAAATTCTCCTGATAACATCCATACCAGCATTCCCCAAAGGCCCCTGATACATTCACGCAACAGCGTGCCTTAATATAATCAGCCAGCGCAAGCTGTTCCTCGCAGCGCTTCTTTGCCCGGTCAGCTGCCCGGGGATCCGGGGAAAAAGGAGAATCCCAGATCCCCACCTCGGCGATCATGATATTTCTGTCTCTGGCAGCCTTTGCATATTGATCGATCAGAGAAAGAGGGGCCGTATGATCCACCGGAAAGGAAACTGCAGAACAGCCATAATCCAGCAAAATATCTCCCCATTCCTCCGGATCCCTATGTTCAGGTACATGATTGATTCCAATTCTCATAACTATGCGGGCTCCTTTCCTGTGATCTGCCATTCATATCTGCCGGACTGATCCAGTTCAATCCTTCTTTCCTCATTCCGGTACCGGACCGTGGCCTGCTCAAAGGGATTCCCTTCAAAAACAGCCCGGACAAGCTCTCCGTTTCTCCATACCATGGAAAGACAAATCCCGCCTTTGATGCACAGGCCGCTGACCTGTCCGTCTCCTAACTCCGGCGGCAGGGCAGGCAACAAATGCACGAAAACATCCAGCTTTCCGTCTGGCAGGATGCGGGCGTCATCATCCATCAGCATAAGTAAAACACCCACAGCGTTTGCCTGATTGCCGTCCAGCTGGAACTGATGCTTTGTTATCCCGATTTCCGGCAGGTCGTGGTGGAGAAGGGTCTCATCACAGTGATAAGCCAGATTCATCAGATTTCCTGCCGTTGCGGTGGCAAATGCATCCCTTAAATAACCATAAGCTTCTCCGGCATTATGCAGCCTTGCCGCCACGCAAAGACGATAGCCTGTTGCCCAACCGGCAGTGGTAGTCCCCCGCATCAGCAGAGATTTCTCAGCCGCCCTGGCCAATTCCGGCGTTTCTCTCCATGAAATCTGATCCCCCGGATAAAGGCCCCAGAGATGGGAGAGATGTCTGTGGAAAAGCAGCGCCTCCGGATAATCCCTGTCCCACTCCCGGATCCTTCCATCCCCGGAGATCTCTATGGGAGAGAGTTTTTGAGAAACATCGGAAAGTTTATTTATAAACTCCCTATCATTTTTTAATACATATTGGGCCTGGATGCAGTAATCAAATAATGCCCTTACTAATTCCTGATCATAGGCGGCCCCTTCACACAGGGCACAGCGCCGTCCCTGCTGATCCAGAAAGAGATTTTCCGGAGAAGAGGATGGGGAAATGACCAGACCGCCGTTTTCCCCTTTCGGCACAAGCATATCCAGATAAAACTCCGCTGCTCCCTTCATCACAGGGTAGATCTCCTGTAAATATGCCTTATCCCGGGTATAAAGGTAGTGTTCAAACAGATGATGGCACTGCCAGGCAGAGCTTCCGGTGGTGGATCCCCAGGCGGCATTTTCCAGCGGAGAGGTAAAGCCCCATGGATTGGTCATGGTGTGTACCACCCAGCCCCGGGCATGGTAATATTTTTGAGCCGTTATTGTCCCCGGCTCCACCAGGGCTCTGGTCAGCTCCAGGAAAGGCAGATGATTTTCGGAGAGTCCTGCCTTTTCCACCAGCCAGTAAATCTGCTGCTGGGCATTTAAATGCCAGTCTCCATTCCAGGGCGTCTGGATCTCATCCGACCATATCCCCTGCAGATTGGAAGGCATACCACCTTTTTGGGAGGAGGCGATCATCAAATGCCGGGCATACTTCACATATAATTCTATCAGTCCGGGATCCTCCTCTCCCTTTGCAAACCGTTTCAGCCGCTCCGGAGTGGGGAGAGATTCTTTGGATACAGAGGAAGAAAAATGCAGCGTCATCCTTTCTGCCTGGGCTCTGTACCAGTCCTCAGACTCTTTCTTCGCCTGCTCATAGGAAAGAGCCTTTGCCCTGTTCAGATCAGAAAGCGCCGCCTGCCTCTCATCTATCTGCTCACGCCCCAAAAATCCATGGAGATCCGTCCTTATGGCTATAATGATATCTGCCTCGTCAGCATCGGAAACGGCCAGCCTCAGTCCGGTCCCTTTCACAGTGCCGCCCTTGGCTCTCACAGAAAGGGCACAGGCATATTTGACGCCGTCAGAGCCTCCCTTCCCATCGTCTAACTGCCCTGTCATCATCAGGGTATCTGTGGAGCTCCTTTCGATGTCATAGCACTCATCGCGGTCAAGGCCAACCGAAAAGTTGATCCTTCCCTGTTCGGAGGCTGTCAGATGAATATACAGTACCTCTCCCGGCCCGGAAGACAGGTATTCTCTATGGTAAGAGGTTTTTCCTATATTGAAAGAAACCCGGGCAGTGCCGCCGGTCAGATCCAGAGTCCTCTGATACTCTTTTATTCCATAACAGCTTTCACGACCGCTGGACAATGCCTGAAAATAAGAGATCTGAAGCCTTCCCAGCACCTGATAACACCCAAAGGGAACGTTTGAACCATGGGCATAGTTACTGCCAGGTCCTTTACAGGTAAAATGCTCTGCATAGATCTGTTCTGCTTCATAGTTCTGCCCCTGACTTAAGAGCCTTCTGATCTCGGTCAGATACTCTGCCGCATCCTCCCGGTCAGTATCCTCCCGGCTTCCTGACCATACGGAGCTTTCATTCAGAATGACCTGCTCCCTGAGCACTTCTCCAAAGATCAGGGCGCCGATCCTGCCGTTTCCGATGGGCACAGCGGTTAAAATATCAGAACCGGGTGTGTTAAAATATAAATAGTCGTTGTTCATGTTCCCTCCTTTGACGGTGTTTTTGCAGACGCGGGCAGACAGATGTCCGGCCCGGATAACTGGTAAATTTCCCTCATTGTAGATGGTTTCAGCAGGACTGTCAAGGATAGTATCCTGTCAGCCCATCCGCGATCCCATATCAGAAAAATATGGACGAAGATGCTTTACTGGTGTAAAATATGAAAGCAGGCAAAGGTTTTTCCATTTGCCGGGAAAGGTGATCTTTTATGAAAGACAAAAACGAAGAACATAGTTATCTTGAGGTTGACGGCGAATTTCGATTGCGTGAGCTTGACAACAGCGATCTGGAGCAGTTCAACGCCCTGCTTCAATACGCTTTTCAGGTCACCTCCTACGACTTATTCCAGACCGGCTGGCAACAGGACGAGATCAAGTCCTCCAAGCGCCCGGTGCTGGAGGAATCCTTCGCGTTAGGCTGGTTTTACAGAGAAAAGCTGGCATCCATGATCGTGGTCTACTCCATGAAGGTGAATATCCACGACGAGATCATGGATATGGGCGGTATTACCGGCGTTGCCACCTATCCGGAATATACCGGAAGGGGATTGATCCACTCTCTTATGAAGCATGTGCTGGATTACATGCACAGGCAGGAAATGCCGATTTCCTTTCTTTATCCCTATTCCATTCCCTTTTACCGCAAAATGGGCTGGGAGATCGTCTCGGACAAGCTGTCCTTTACCGTAAAAGACACGCAGCTGCCCAAAGCCCGTCCTGTAGGCGGAATGGTAGAACGTGTCAGTCTGGATTCCGAGGATTATCACAATGTACATTCTTATTTTGCCCTGCAGCGTCACGGCTGTCTGATCCGGGACAATCTGGCCTGGGAGGAGTACTGGCGCTGGGACAACGAAGATATGATCGCCGCCGTTTACTACAACAAAGACCATAAGCCCTTAGGCTACGTAGTCTATTACATTGCCAATGACATTTTCCATATCAAGGAAATGGTATACCTGAACATTGAGGCCAATTACGGACTCTGGAATTATATTACCGCCCATTTTTCCATGATCGATCAGGTCCAGGGCGACAATTATTCCGGAGAGCCTATGGCATATCTCTTTGAAGACAGTGAGATCACAGAAAAGATCTCTCCTTACATTATGGCCAGGATCGTGAACGTCCGGGATTTTCTGGAATATTATCCCTATCAGATACAGCCTGAGGATTTTAAGATCCACTTTAAAGTACATGATAAAATGGCACAGTGGAATGAAGGCGATTATATGGTTTCCTGGCATGACGGCGAAACCATCTGCGAGCAGGTGGAGGACAACCAGTCCATCAATGTGGTAGAGCTTGATGTCAACACCTTAACCGCCATGCTGATGGGGTACAAACGCCCCTCTTATCTCTATGAGCACGAAAAGATCCAGACGGAATATTATATGCTGACCTGGTTAGAGCGCCTGATCCCCGTAGAAAAGGCTTATTTCTCCGACTATTTTTAAAAAGCCCTCTGGCGCCCTTTCGTTGCATGCAGCCAAATCAACCCAAAAAGGAGGTTTCCCATGGACAATCAAAACCTTACCCTGCTCACAGATCTTTATGAGCTTACCATGATGCAGGGCTACTTCAAGCACAAGGACCGGAATGAAACGGTGATCTTCGACGCCTTTTACAGGAATAATCCCTGTGGCGGCGGATATTCCATTGCCGCGGGCTTAGAGCAGCTCATCGCCTACATCAAGGAGCTTCACTTTTCTCCGGAGGATATCAGATACTTGGACAGCCTGGGTATCTTTGAAAAGGATTTCCTTGACTATCTGGCCGGATTTCATTTTTCGGGAGATATTTACGCCATTCCGGAAGGCACCGTTATTTTTCCAAGAGAGCCCCTGGTCAAGGTGATCGCACCTATTATGGAAGCCCAGCTGGTAGAAACTGCTATTTTGAATATCATAAACCACCAGAGCCTGATCGCCACCAAGGCAGCCAGAGTCTGCTATGCCGCCAAAGGCGACGGCATTATGGAGTTCGGTCTCAGAAGAGCCCAGGGTCCTGACGCCGGTATCTACGGGGCAAGAGCCGCGGTGATCGGCGGCTGTATCGGTACCTCCAATGTCCTTTGCGGCCAGCTCTTCGATGTTCCTGTAAAGGGCACTCACGCCCACAGCTGGATCATGAGCTTTCCCGATGAGTACACCGCCTTTAAGACCTACGCCGAGTTGTATCCGTCTGCCTGCATTCTGCTGGTGGATACCTACGATACCCTAAAATCCGGCGTTCCCAACGCGATCCGCGTCTTTAAGGAAATGCGTAGTGCCGGCATCCCCCTGACCTACTACGGTATCCGCTTGGACAGCGGCGACCTTGCCTACCTCTCCAAAAAGGCCCGGGCTATGCTGGATGAAGCAGGCTTTTCCGACGCCGTCATCTCTGCCTCCAACGATCTGGATGAATACCTCATCGAGAGCCTGAAGGCTCAGGGAGCCGCCATTACCTCCTGGGGGGTTGGCACCAACCTGATCACCGCCAAGGATAATCCTGCCTTCGGCGGCGTCTATAAGCTGGCAGCCATTATGGACGAAAAGGGAGAATTTATCCCCAAGATCAAGCTTTCCGAAAACAGCGAAAAGGTGACCAACCCGGGCAATAAGACCATTTACCGGATCTACGAAAAAGGCAGCGGCAAAATAAAGGCTGACCTGATCTGCCTGGTAGGCGAGACCTTCAACGAAGATGAACCTTTACTGCTCTTCGACCCCATAGAGCCCTGGAAAAAGACCAGGCTGCCTGCAGGCAGTTATACACTGCAGGAACTGCTGATCCCCATTTTCCAAAAAGGGAAATGCTGCTATGACTCTCCTAAGGTCATGGACATCAGATCCTACTGCCAGGAGGAGCTGTCCACCCTCTGGGATGAAACCAAACGTTTTGTAAATCCTCACCCGATCTATGTGGATCTGTCCCAGAAGCTGTATGATACCAAGATTGCTTTGCTGGATCAGATGAGTGAGAAATAAAGATCTATACTTCCATAAGCAATTCCACCAAATATTCCGCCGCAGGCAGGATTGCTTTTTCATCTACACGGAAATTGGGCTGATGGATCGTCGGCCCTTTTCCGGTACCGATCTTGATGTAACAACCCGGAATATTTTCTTCATAAAGGGAGAAATCATCCCCGCCCATGGAGCTCTCCTCGGGCACTACCGAAAAGCCGCATTTTTCTGCCACCACCGAGCTTTTCTCCGCCATTTTCCCGTCATTATAAACCGAAGGCGCTCCTGCGATCCATGTGATCTCCGCCTCTGCCCCGTAGGCCCTGGCAACTCCTGTGGCAATTTCCTTTACCCTTTTTTCAAACAGAACTCTGTCCTCTCTGTCCAGAGTCCGGACGGTTCCCTCTATCTCCGCCGTCTCCGGGATCACATTCCAGGTGGTTCCCGCCTGGATCCTGGCAACGCTGATCAGAGTCGGGTGAAAGGCATTCATATTTCTGGCCGGTATTGTCCAGAAGCCCTGGACAATGGCTGTTGCCGCTGCGATCGGATCGATCCCGTCATCGGGATGAGCGCCATGGCAGCCTGTTCCCTTCACCTTGATCACAAACCGGTCTGCCGCCGCTGCCACATAGCCCTCCCGGATCCCGAGCACTCCCACCTCATTGGTAGGATCCGAATGGATGCCCCAGATCTGCTCCACGCCATCCATCACGTCTGTTGCCAGTATCTTGAGGGCTCCAAGAGCCGTTTCCTCTCCCGGCTGAAAAATGATCTTCACGGTTCCGGCCAGATCCTTTTTTTGTGCCTGCAAGAGAATGGCGCAGCCAATTCCCACTGTAATATGAAAGTCATGCCCGCAGGCGTGCATCTTTCCCGGGCACTCCGAAATATAAGGAAGATCTGTCTGCTCCGTCACCGGCAACCCGTCAATGTCACAGCGCAGTGCCTGCACAGGCCCTTTCTTTTCTCCCTCAATGACAGCCACAAGGCCGGTTTCCAGATCATAAGGCAGTATCTTTACTCCCGCATTTGTTAAAATCTCCCGGATCTTGTCCGTTGTGCCATACTCCTCGTAAGACAGCTCGGGATGAGCGTGGAACCACTCAAACCAGTCTGTCAGGTCTTTTTTCAGTTTTTCCTTATCTGACATCAATATTCTCCTTTCCCCTCTTCTATAGGCCGGAAATGATTTCCAGTGCCTTTCCTGCCTCCAGCCTCACTCTTTGACTCTCATCTTTCCTGATCCTCACGCATACCTCCCGGGCCTGCTCACTGACAAGAACAGCCCTCACCCCGGAATCCTTCCATTCAATCTGCACCGTAATACCGCCTCTGGCTCTTAATCCGCTTACCTTCCCTTCTCTCCACGCAGGAGGGAGTGCCGGAAGAATGTGGATTTCCTCTTCGTGGCTCTGCAGAAGTATTTCAGCCACACCGACAGTATAGCCAAAGTTCCCATCGATCTGAAAGGGTGGATGGGCGCACAGAAGATTGGCGTAAACGCCGCCTCCATGAACCGCCATGGCTTTATCCGGATCTACCAGATGGAACAGGTTATTAACGATCCTGCCTACATGTTCTCCATCCTTCAGTCTTGCCCACATAAGGATCTTCCAGGCAAGACTCCATCCGGTTCCTTCATCTCCCCGGCTCTCCAGACTCCTTTTTGCCGCCTCCATCAGCTCCGGCGTTTTACGCCCGATCCCTCTGCCCGGATGCAGTTCATAGAGATGAGAGAGATGACGATGCTGCATATCCGCTTCCGTAAGCTCCTCATTCCATTCCATGATCCGCCCCCTGGAATCCACAGCCGGAGGAGCCATCCTCTCAAGAACCTTCCGTGCCTTCTCCTGTAGCTCATCCTCCAGTTGATCCTTCAGTTCATCCTCCTGATCATCCTTAAGCTCCAGTTCCCTGCAGCACTCCAGATAGTCCTTGAGCAGATTGCGGATAATGGCGTTGCAGTTCTCGCTGTAGGACACCACTGATACGTTTTCCCCCTCACAGACAAATTCATTTTCCGGAGAAGTAGCCGGGGAAAGCACATACCCCTTCTCCGTATCTGTTACCGCCTGAAGAAAGAACCGCACATTTTCCCTCAGTATGGGATGGAGCTCTTTGAGATATTCCCTGTCCCCGTTAAAAAGGTATTGATCATACAGATTCCGGCAAAGCCATGCATAGCCCATAGGCCAGAAGCTCCACATTGCCCGCCCTTCCGCCGGGGAGGTTTTTCTCCAGAGATCTGTATTGTGAAAACCGCAGGCTCCTTCACATCCGTAATAGACCCTGGCAGTTTTCCTTCCGTCTGCCTCCATCTCCCGGCACATTCTCATAAGAGGCTCTGTCATCTCATCCAGATTACAAGGGCCCGCAGGCCAGTAGTTCATCTGAGTATTAATGTTGATGGTATAATCGCAAAACCAGGGTGGGATCAGTTCCTTATTCCAGATTCCCTGAAGATTGGCCGCCTGAGTTCCCGGTCTTGAGGAGGAGATCAGCAGATACCTCCCATAATGAAAAAGCATCGCCGACAAGCCCTGATCCTCTTTCCCCTTTTGCACCGCCAAAAGCCGCTCCTTCAGATCCGTTTCCTCTGATACATCGCCTTTCAGATACAGGGAAACCCGTTGAAAATAAGGCTGATATTCCTCCAAGTGTCTTTTCCTGATCACTTCATAGGCGTCTAAACGCCCCATATCCTTCTCCAGCCGTGGATCCGGATCACAGCCCTCCAGCTCCGGATGCTTGTCATACCCTGCAAAGCTGGAACGAATGGCATAATAAAGGGTCATCTCTCTGGTATTTTTGACCGTCAGTGAATCCTCGCCTTCTTCCACCTGACCATCCGATGAGAGGATTTTGGCCCGGCCTTCATAGCGAATCCCCATTTCCTCCGGCTTTTCCGAAAAGATGAGTAACGTCTTCTCTCCTCCGGCCTGCCCCTTGACAAGACCGCTCCTTCCCGGGCAGCGTCCATAGGATTTCAGTGTCCCTTTTTCCGTACAGCTTCCGGTCAGGTATCCCCCTTCCGTCCAGATGCGGACATCCACAGGCTTTTCTGACCGGATCTGATACACAAGCATCTGATCCGGCTGGCTGATCAGACATCGTCTCTCCACCTGACTTCCGAAATTTTGATACCTCACGGTCACTTCCGCTGTTTCCAGATCCAGCTCTCTGTGATACTCCGTTATCTCTTCTTCTCCCTCAATCTCCAGAAACAGATTGCCGAAGGGAACATACATCTGGGTATCCTCGGATTCTCCTAAGGCTTTCTCCGTGTACCTCATAGCCTCCACATAATCCTTCCCATCGGTAAGCTCTCTTATATGCTCCAGATATCCCGGATCCATTTCTTTCTGGGTCTGCACCGGATAACCTGACCAGAGAGTATCCTCGTTCAGAGCGATCTGCTCTACTTTTGTCCCGCCATATACAGCCGCGCCGATCCTGCCGTTCCCCAGGACCAGAGATTCGTGCCACCCCTGAGCCGGGGTTTTAAATATCATTTTCATAGCCGCCCTCCTTATTTTTCATATCATAACATAATTCCAGGGGCTAGCCAATCTATTGATTACTTCCTTTGGGGAACAAATCGTGTAATAATTATAGCAAAATGCTCCCCAATTTTATAAACCTACATTCATATTTTCAGGTATTTTCTTAATGTTAATAAATGCATTGGATAAAATCTCTCAGGAAATTCCGTTAGTTCTTTTTTGACCTCTCCAATCTTTCTCCACTGAACTTCCCCGTTTTCCTGAGGATTGCTAATTGTTTTTCCGCTTTTCAATAATTGCTCCCACTGACGGAATTACAAATTTTTCCTCCATCCTTAATTGCACTCCTTTTTATTTATCACCCTCATATCAAAACGGACTGCCCCCTCGTTCAGGCTTCCCGCCCCTTTCTCATGGGTCACCAGCAATACCAGCTGCCTCTGCCGCCTCTTTTCCAGAACCTCCCAAAGCCTCTGGCGCCTTTCCACATCCAGAGACGCAAACGCCTCATCCAAAATCAGCAGCTTCCTGCCGGAGAGCAGCACCCGCAGGTTTGCGATCTGCTGTCTCTGTCCTCCGGAAAGGGTCCGGCCTCCCGCCTCCACCACCGTGTCGATACCATCCGGCAGCCTGCGGATGAAGTCTGCCGCGCCAAGCTCCTCTGCCAGCGCCATGCATTCCTCTCGGCTGGTCTGTGTCTGCCCGAACACGATATTCTCATAAATACTCATATGGAACAGCTCCGGCTCCGCAGGGTTGTAGACACACCAGGGCACTGCGCCGCCCTCCCACTCCTTTCCGTCCAGAATCCACTTCCCGTGCAGCTCATAAGGCTCCTGCCCCTGCTTTTGTTCCCGGGACGGCTCTCTGTTTTCCTCCGGTTCCTGCTCCTTCCTTTGGCTCTCATCTCCATACAAGCCGCACAGAATCTTACACAGCGTGGTCTTACCGCTCCCGCTTTCCCCTATAAGGACGCCGGTCTCTCCCTTTTTCAGTTCCAGATCAAGGTTCGTCAGGATCTGTGCCTCCGGCCCATAGGAAAAAGAGACTGCTTCTAAAGCAACTGTATTTTCCGGCTCCGGCAGTTCCCCGGCCTCCTCAGGCACAGGGATCTCCAGGATCCCGCCGATCCTCTCCCACGCCGCAATCCCCACTGCCACCTGTCCCATCCAACGGAACACCACCTCCGCCGGCATGATCACCTGGCGCACCAGCACGATAAATACCAGGATATCCCCCCAGTTCACCTCTCCCCGGATCCCCTTATATCCCATCAGAAGGATGGTGGCGTACAGCACAAAGCTGCTGGTCAGGTTGTAGGCCGAGAGCCGTCCCGTATCGATCAGCTCCGCCCGGTAGACGGCGTCGTTGTACGCCCTTTTCTTTTCTCCCAGCAGGCTCAGGATAAAGCCTTCTGCCCGATACGCCTTGACCGTACTCATCCCCCTGCAGGATGTCAGCACCGTCTCTGCTACCTCTCCCGCCGCATCCCGGGAACGCTTCCTGTAGACCTTCTGCCGGGTCAGGATCCGCTGGTTTACAAAGGCCATAAAAAGGGTAAAGCCTGCGATGATAAAAGCCGGGGCCGGGCTGATCATGAGCATGTATACAAAGGTGGACACGAACAGCAACACGTTCAGCTCTATCCTGGAAAAAATAGAATAGACCATATCCGCCCCCTGCTGGACGTCCCCCCGGATCACCGCCTGCAGCTGCCCTGTCCTCTGTCTCTCGTATTCGCTCCAGGGGATCCGGCACAGATGCTCCACCAGACGACACCGGGTCTGCAGCGCCAGCTTTTCCGTCAGCGCCACGCAGAGCATGGAGCCCCCATACCGCATCACATAGGAGGAGCAGGCTGCTGCCGCCCCCAGAAAAGCCAGCCCCACCGCCTCAGAAAGCGGGGCCTTCGCCTGCAGATGCTCCACGATATCCGAGATAAAGGAAGCGCTGTAGGTCCGCACCACCGCAAACCCTGCCAGCAGAAGACTGGCAAGCATGAGCATGGGCCATTCCTTTTTCAGGAAATCCGAAAAGAGGGCCGGAGATGTCCGCCTCCCTGCCTTCCGGGACAGTTTTGTCTTATCTGCTTTTTCTGTCTGCTTCATCCTCCATCCCTCCTTATGCCAAAGCACGGGCTTCTTCTACGGTAACCTGCCCGCCTTCCACCGTGATCCGTTTATTCCACGCCAGAGCACAGTCCCCGTGAGCCACCAGGATAATGGTGCTTTGGGCAAATTCCTCCTGCAGGAGCCGGTAAATGTTCGCTGCATTCTCAGGGTCAATGTTGGCCGTAATCTCATCCCCCAGAAGGAAGATCCTCCCGTCCCCTCCCCGCCTTAAGGCCCTGGCAATGTTCACCCTCTGCTTTTCTCCCTGGGAAAGCCGGAACGCCTCCCTCTCCAGGCGGTCCTCCATCCGAAGCTTTCTCAGTACTTCCCTGCAGGCCTCCCGGTCCGGCTCTGCCCCCAGCTCAATATTCCGGGGCACGCTGCAGTGGAACAGATCGTTCTCCTGGGCGATAAGCCGGTACCTTTCAGAGAGTGCCTTCAGGGAAAGCTCCGCTGTAGGCGTGCTGCCGTACAGGATCCTTCCGCCGTCCGGCCGGTACTGGCCACTGAGCAGGTAGAGCAGCGTGGATTTCCCTTCCCCGTTAGGCCCCTGCAACAGCACCTTGTCCCCCGGTTCCACCACAAAGGATACATCCTTCAGGATCTCTCTGGCGCTTCCGTCCTTCCTCTTATAGGAAAAGGACACATTCTCCACACAGATCTCCCCGGGCCTTACGGCTTTTTCCTCATCTGCAGACATCTCCCGCCCGCCTTCTGACTCCGTTCCATCATAAAGCCATCCCAGGGCGTCTATGGCGCTCAGCGCCGTATTCTTCTCCACCAATGTGCGCAGAAACATGTTGATGCCCTTCACAAAATAGTCCATAGCAATGGGATAGGCCAGAAAAAGGCCAAAATCAATCCTCCCCCGGTAATACAGGACGCCTCCGATTCCGTAGACCAGCACATACTCCGCAAACTTAAGGGAGCACCAGACAAACTCGCTCTGCCCGCTCCCCCATACCATCTTCCGGATGCGGCTCCTGCAGGTTTCCTTTTCCCTCACCAGGAGCTTTTCATTGAAATAATCCTGCTCCCGGTAGGTCCGCACTGTGAGCATGTGGGAAAGAAGCTCCACCAGGAAGCCGTTATTCTCCTTCACCACCCGGTTGCAGGCATCTGCCGCCCGCCTGGTATACTTCTCCGCAATGGTCAGTAACATCCGCAGGATAATATTGAACGCTACTACTACCAATGTCAGGGGGATACTCAGATAGCACATGTACAGCGTGCAGACCAGCAGGATTGCCATGCTGGAACAGGTATCAAAAAAACAGCTTACCGAGCTCTCCACCGCAGACTCCGCATGATCTGTTATTCCTGTCAGGTAATCCGGGATCTCGTTTCTCTGGAAACGCTTCCTCTGAAATCCCATAGCTTTCTCCATCAGCTCTGTCTGCACATTCTGGAGCGTTATGTTGGAAAACGAGACCAACCGTAGCTTGATCAGGGCATCCACCACAAGAGTGCCCGCCGTCACAAAAACTGCAAAGACCACCACAGCCTTAAGCCTGTCCCAGCTTCCCTCCCCTACCGCGTCCATGGCCCGGTTGAGTACCTCCGGCTGTGCCACCTGGAACAGTGCCTGGAGGATATACAACAGGAGAAGGAACAGAATCCTTCCCCTGGCGGCTCTGTCGGAATTAATAAGCTGTAGTATCTTTTTAATTTTGCCCTCCTGTCATTGTCACTTTAATCACAATTACAATTCCATCCATTGTCTTGTATTATATTAATATCTTTATTATAATACAATAAATATATTATGAATAAACACTTCTTTTATTAGCAGATGCAGAGCTTACCATTCTGCTTGTGTAACTGATTTTTCCAGGTCTACATTGATTTTCAGCTGGAGCTTTCTTTTTTTCATATACGTAATATTACGGCTTGCCAGATATCCGTTGAATAAATTCATTCATAACAAAATAAAGCATATGCATCATTTGCTCTCGGTTATGGCCATAAATCATTTTGTTGGTGCATGTATGATGGTTTTAAATTTCACCATAGCAGAACAAATGGGATACACAAATAAAATCCTTATGATCAACGGTATTTTATTTTTCCTTTTTTTCCTATCATCTACCTTCCTGCTCTATATACAATATAGAGAGTATAAGAAAAGTGAAAATCTACATATTCAATTAATAGAACAACAAATTCTGAAAGAAAACATTAAAAATTTGGAAGAGTTCTCCGACCAGCTCCGCACAGCAAAACATGACTATATGAATATCCTTTATTCCATTGATTGCTTTATACAGGAGGATGACTTAAACGGGCTTCGGAATTACTATAAAAATGAAATACTGCCACAGAATGATAAAATCAAATTTCATCAGAATAATATTAAAGATTTGGAATCCATTAAACAAAAAGAGATCAAAAGCATCCTTCTCACCAAAGCACAGGTTGCTTTTTCCTTACACATTAATTTTGTCTTAAATATACCAAATAGTATTGAATTTCACATAAAATCCTATAATCTGGTCAGAATACTGGGGATTTTTTTTGGACAATAGTCTGAAAGCCGCCCACCTGATCCCTGATTCAGAAATTAATAGGGGAAGAAGCATCTTTAATTATCGTTACCATCAACAAGCAAACGATTTCTTTTAGTTCCTCTAAAATTATAGCGATCCAAACCTGCCCGGAACCGCATCGTTTATCCCTCATCACGATCAATGGCGTTATAAATACATATGGAAGTATTCGGGACTGGTGCAATAAGCTCGACAATACTACATTTTTTCGATGCAGCTCCTCTGAAATAATCAATCTTTCACATGTAAATAGAGTTGATTATACCCAAAGACTCATAGAACTTGATTGTGGGATTACCTGCAGGCTGACAAAACGCTTCTCAAAATCATTAAAGCAGATTTTGGGATAAAAATTCACTTAAAATATAGAACAATGTCAAAAGATATGCTATATCTTTTTCGTTGTCCTACCGATGATACCTGGCAACGGGAGGAGGTGTTGACATGGTTATGTTCTCGCTTTTCGTTACCGTCATGGGTGGTGTAGCCTGCCACTACATCATCAAATGGTTAGATAGCCGTAACAATAAGGACAACAAATAACCTGGTGGGTGCTTTGCCACTATAAAAGAAAAAACGAAACCTCGAACTATGCTGACACATAGTTCGAGGTTTCGTTCTTTGTTCACATGGACTTATGTCCTCGCTTTGCCTATTGGCATTATAGCATATGCCAATTTCGATTACAATATTCCCATCAAAAATTTCCACTTCGCCAAAGTACAACAAAAGTGCATTTTGGATTTTTATTGAATGAGCATACCATCCCCTTTGTTTATCGGTTATGCTCAAAAATACACTTTTAGGAAGTTATAAAGATTATGTGCTCTTTTTTCCTACTTCTCCAGTTCTATTTTTCAGACAGTTCCAAAGGAACGATTGTAAGGGTTTTTCCCATAGATACCAACAATTTTAAAATTGTTGATAATTGAGGGTCTGTTTTTCCGCTTTCCATCCTTGCAATCACAGACTGCTTAATCCCTGTCATATTCCCCAATTCTCTTTGCGATATATGTTTTTCCTTTCTCGTCTTTATTACTTCTCCAACTAACTTAACCATTAAATCATTTTCGGCAATTTCTTCCGCCGTATAATGCTTCTTTCTGTATTCACTCCAATTTTCCCCCACTGGGGAAATTTTCTTTACATTATCCATCTTTCCTGCTCCTTTCCTTAAAATCTTCCATTAACCTTTTCGCCTTTTCAATCTCTCTTTTAGGTGTCTTTTGTGTACTCTTCATAAAATGGCTTAACAAAATAAATGCATTCCCATCCCATGCAAAAAATAAAATCCTGTCTCTTAACGGACGCAGTTCCCAAATATCTCCATCCAAATGCTTTACATACGGCTCTCCCACCGCTGTCCCATGTTCCATTAATATTCCAATATACTGATCAATTTTATTATATTTTATTCTGGCATCTTTGCTTCTTATGGATTTTTCTTCCAACTTATCAAGGTAATCTCTGACCGGCTGATTACCGTTAGCATCCTGATAAAAGTGAACCTCGTACATTCTATTATCTCCTCTATCTGCCCATATGATAGCTTATAAGCTCTCGAGTGTCAATGAAAAATAAAAGAAATTTGAAATGTCAGGAAACCATCCTTATACAACTGTCTGCACCCGTCCGGCCAGCTGCCGGGAATTTGACGTGATGAACAGGATCCCCTCAAACTCATCCAGCATCCGCTCCATGATGTGCGCCTCCGTCTCACGGTCCACCTGGTCTGTGATCCCGTCAATGAAGAGAACCTCCGCCTCCGCATACAGGGCCCGGGCGATGGCAATACGCTTCCTCTGTCCGCCCGATACCGTGGTGCCCTTCCTCCCCACGTTCTTGAAGACGCCTTCCTTGAAATCCTTCACGTCCTTCTTTAAGTCAGTCTGCTCCAGCACCTGCATAAATTTTTTCTCCCCATAAGCCTCTCCCATACAGATATTTTCCCGGACGGACTCCTCAAGCAGCACCGGCTCCTCCGGTACATACGCGCACCGCACCGAAAGACTGCCGCTGCATATCCGGTACAGCTCCTGCAACAATGCGCTCCGGTCCCTGCCCTCCTGGGGCGACAGCAGAATCACCTGACCTTTCCTGGCGTGGACGTGGAACGGCTGTTCCATCCCTTCCACAGAGATTTCCAACTCTTCCCCCCGGTATGCCGCGCTGCCGATTCCAAAGTCTTTCTTCTGACCTTCCGTACCGCCGCCATCTGATTCCCCCGGCTCCCATGCCGCTTGCAACCGATCCACCGATACATTGGTCTGCCTGCGCCGTTTGATAAGGGCTCCCACCGCGTCCGGCAGGGAAGCCAGAAAGGCATAGTAGTACTCAAACATCACAAACTCTCCCACGGTGAACAGCCCGGTCCGGAACAGCGGGATCGCAATCAGCAGAACCACGCCCAGCGTCAGGTTGGCGGAATTTTCCGACAGAGAGCCGATGGCACGATCCATCACCCTGTCCCTGACCTCGCAGGCTGACCGTCTCCGGCACCGCTCATGAAAATCCCTGTATATGCGGTTCTGGCAGTTGGCCATCTTGAAATATTCCATATTTCCCAGCACCGTTTCCACATATTCCGTCAGCTTTCCGGTCTCCTTTCTGGCAGACTCGCGGTTATAAGTGATATGGCGGTTCAAGAACCGGAGCAGGATCACAATGCCCGCCGTGGGAAGAAGGCTCACAACGGCGAACACGGGATTGATGTAGAACATCATGATAAGGATCGCGATGCTCAGCACGATCTTAGGAAGATGATAATAAAATTCCAAAAAATACACGGAAACGTCCTCGCACTCATTCCGGAACAAGCTGATCAGCTCCCCATCGCTTTTCCATCCCTTCATCCCAATCTTCCTCTGTAAAACGCCGGCCAGCAGATTCTGCTTTACATTTTTCTTCAGCCGGACGGTCAGCCTGGCCACAAAAGCGGCGTTCACCTGCTTCACGCAGTTAATGACCAGGGGGATCATGGTATTCAACAGGATCAGGACCCAGAGGGAACTGATGCCGAAAGTGGTCTCTTTTCCTTCCAGGACATTGAAAATATCTTTTTTCGCCAATCCACTGATCAGAAAGCTGAGGGTATAAGTGACGACCTCTATCACGATCACTACGATATAAAAACGCCGTATCCCTTCTATCGCAGTGCGATAAAGGCTGGCTCTTTCCTTTCTCATGCCGTGCCTCCCCTTTCATGCGTTACAATTTCCAGTATCCTTCCCGTTTCGATCCTGATCTCCTTTTGGAACTCAATGGCGCTCCTGCGCCTATGGGTAACCATGAGTATGGTGGTCTCCGTAAGTTCCTGACAGATGACCTCGTCTATGATCCGAATGGTGGCGTCCTGTATGCTCCCGTCAAATTCGTCCACCAGAAGCACCTTCGGCCGCGACAATAGAACGCCTGCCCATGCCAGGAGCTGCGCCACATCCTGGGTGATGTCCCTGCTGTTGATAACAGTCGAAAGACCCTCGCCACTTTCCTCCACCCATCGATCCAGATGTACTTTCTTTAAGGCCTCAAGAATCTCCTGATCCGTGTATGTCTCCTGATACCTGGAAACATTATTTCGTATAGTATCCTCCAAAATGGGATTGGACTGCAAAATATAGCTGATCCCCCGGTAATAGCTGTCCGGCCGGTACTCTGCCACCATATGGCCGCCCACCTTCACGTTCCCCTCCTCCGGAATATAAAACCCTGCGATCAGCTGTAAAATAGTGCTCTTGCCACTACCGGTCCTTCCCTGGATCAAAACATGCTCTCCGGGCTCTACCTGAAAGCTGACCTTATCAAGTACCCTGTTCTCCGGGGTGTAGCCAAAGGACACCTGCTCAAAGGAAACGCTTCCATCCCCGTCCCACAGTCTGCCATCTTCCTTCCCGGTCTCGCAGGGCCATTTATAGATATCGTCGATACGCCCCACAGCCGCCAGCACCTGGGGCAGCTCGGCAAACTCGTATTTCAGGCTGGCAAAGGGGATGTTCAACAATCCCACATAGCTTAAGATCAGATACAGCCCTCCGATCGTCATGCTGCCCTGGCTCATCAGATAAATCCCCACGGCCAGCACCAGTCCCTCACCCACATTCAGCGTGGAATAAAAGATCGTGGCCGGAATATTTCCCCGGAAGGAAGCTTTTACCTGTTTCTCCTCAAAAATCCCGAATTTTTCTGCGCACCTGTTAAGGATATAGCGCTCCCTGCCCACGCCCACAACGTCCTGCCATGCCGCGATATCCTGCGAAAATTCCCCCAGCACCTCCGTTTCCTTTTCCCTGGCCTCTCTCCACAGAGCGGCGATGGCGTTCTGAGTCAGAACGAACAACAAAAGAACGCCCACGGACAGTACCGTGAACGCAATGCCAAGCTCTATGGATCTGATATAAAAGACCGCCAGGATCCCGATCACCATCAACAGACTTTCCACGATGTCGATGAACATGCTTGAAAAGAAGCCCACCAGAATATTGACATCCCCTTCCAGCCGTTCCAGAAAGATCCCGCTCCGGGCTGCTTTATGCTGCTTCATGGAAAAGGAAAAGATCCTTCCAAACATGTCCTCCCGCAGATGGTCGCATAAACGCCAGCCCAGCTTTTCCCTTAGCCAGGTATTAAATACCCCGATGACACCCTTCATAACCACCACAAAGCAGAAAAACAGCGTACAGGTAAACAACCATTTTTCCGCTTTTGTTTCCAGGTTATCAATGACCGTACTTAAGATCTGAGGCATAAGTAACGAGATTCCCGTCTCCAAAAGCAACGCGATGGACACAAGCACAAAAAGTCCTGCGTTTCCGGATAATGGTTTCTTCATGACTTTCAACAAACTATTATGTTTCATTCCAACCTATCTCCTGCTATTCGGATCCAACGCATCCCTCAGCGCATCCCCAATGAAATTGATGGCCATCACCAGCACCACGATCAATAATCCTGCCGGAATCCACAGCCAGGGCTGCTTGGTCAGCACCGTAAGGGACTGGGCTCCATTTAACATATTGCCCAGGCTTGACGTAGGCGGCTGCACGCCCAGCCCCAGAAAGCTTAAGGCAGCTTCGTCCAGCATGGAGAGCGCCAGCACGGAGGTGGCGTAAACCAGGATCGGCGCCACAGTATTGGGCAGGATCTCCGAAAAAAGAATATGACGAAGGGGCATACCCGCCACAATGTTCCCCTTGACGAAATTGGTCTCCCGAAGGCTTAAAACATTTCCCCGGACCAGCCTTGCGATCCCCGGCCAGTCCACAAATCCAAGGATCAATATGATGTTCCACAGCCCCGGCTTAAACACGGCTGCCGCCACCAGCACCAGGAGAATATAAGGAAAGGACATCACCATATCCGTAAACCGCATGATCGCCATATCTGCCACGCCTCCGAAATAACCGGCGATCAGCCCTAACACCACTCCGATCACTGTGGAGATCAGAGTCGCCATGATCCCTACCAGAAGCGAGATCCTCATAGCGTACAAAAGTCTGCTGAGCACATCCCTTCCGATCTGATCCGTTCCCAGCCAGAATTCTCTGTTGGGAGCGCCGCTGAAGGGCCCCACAATATCGTCCGGATTATAAGGGGCGATCACAGGAGCCAAAAGCGCAGCTCCTCCAAGAAGGGCTACCACCACCAGACTCACCACCGCCAGATGATGATGGGCAAAACGCCGCATCACCGTCTGCAGATAGCTTTCGCTGACAATATCCTGCTTCTTTTTTTCTCTGAGTATCTTTTCTCTTGGTATCTTCTCCTCTTTTTTCATGGCAATCTCCTTAATCCAGCTGAATGGTAGGATCCACCAGCGCATACAAAATATCCGTGATCAGATTCGCCGCCAGAACCACCACTGCGGACAAAAGGCACACTCCCATGATCACAGGATAATCTCTGCTGGTGATGGCACTCATGGTCATAAGACCAAGCCCCGGCCAGGAAAATACCTGCTCGATGATCACGGCACCGCCGAACAGAACAGGGATCTCCATACCGATCACCGTCACAATAGGTACCAGCGCATTGCGCAGAGCATGCTTATTGATCACCTTAAACCTGCCGATCCCCTTTGCCCGGGCAGTACGCAGATAATCCTGCTGCAGGATCTCAAGCACCGCGCTTCTGATATAGCGGATATTACTGCCGGCCATAGATAAGGCAAGGACGATCACCGGCATGATCATATGTCTGACCACATCCCCGAAGCCTCCGTCTGTACCGAGAGTCGTCATCCCGCTGGAAGGAAGCCAGCCCAGCTTCACCGTGAAAATGTAGATCAGAAGCAAAGACATGAAAAATCCCGGAATACTGCTTCCCAAAAAGGAAAAGGTCACCACAGCATAGTCTCCCTTGGAATACTGATGGATAGCACTGTAGATCCCTGCCGGAATTGCCATAAGCAGACTCACGATAAGCGATGCTCCCATCAGCAGAAGCGTAGGCCCCAAATGGCTCCCGATCATCTCGCTGACCGGCTGGTAGGATTTAATGGAATATCCCATATTTCCCTGCAAAAGCTGTCCCAGCCAGACAAAGTACTGAATATAAAAGGGCTTATCCAGCCCTAAGGCGATCTTCCTTGCTTCCACAGCCGCCTCGGAAATCCTCGGCCCCTGCAGCATTTCCAGAGGGCTGCCCGCCATACACATAATGGCGTAGTCTATGATGGTAATGCCGATCAGCACAGGAATTGCAATTAAAATTCTTTTGATGATATATTTACCCAATCCCATTTTCCTCCTTAACAGCCCGGCCCCACCGAACTGCTGTCTGAAAAAATCCGCCAAGCACCGTCACTTCCCGCAAACCGGCAGCTCCCTGTCCAGGGCCGACTAAGCGGTGATAACCGGGCAGGCAGCATAGTGAGCGGTTCCCTCTCCTGTTTCCAGCAACTCAGGTTCCTCCTTGCTGCAGCCCTCCACAGCAAAAGGACATCTTGGATGAAAGCGGCATCCCCTGGGTGGATGATTACTGTCTCCGATCTCCCCCTGCAGAAGCTTCTTTTCCTTATCACGTTCCCTGGGATCAGGCACCGGCACCGCATCGATCAACGCCCTGGTATAGGGATGCACCGGATGATTGAAGATTTCCTTTGCCTCTCCCATCTCCACGATCTTTCCCAGGTACATGACTGCGATCCTGTCGCTGACATAGTTCACTGCTCCCAACCCATGTCCCACAAAAAGAAGGGTAAGGTTTAACTCCTTCTGAAGACTCTTTAAGAGATTCAGGATCTGAGCCTGAATAGACACATCCAATGCGCTTACCGGCTCGTCACAGACAATGAATCTTGGATTTAAAGAGAGTGCCCGGGCAATGCCGATCCTCTGTCTTTGTCCTCCCGAAAACTCATGGGGATATCTGCCCAGAACATTTCTGGCAAGCCCTACCATATCCAGGATCCTTACCATATCCTTCTCCACCGTCTCCCTGGTGGAAACGCCATGGTAAAGCATGGGCTGGGAAAGGATTTCGTAAATATGCTTTCTGGGATTTAAGGAAGAATAAGGATCCTGAAATACCATCTGAAGCTGGGTCCGTATTCCCTGCATTTCTTTCTTTTTCAGCCGGGATAAATCCCTTCCTTCATAAAAGATCTTACCCTCCGTAGGCCTCTCAAGTCCCACTAATTGTCTCCCGATCGTGGACTTTCCGCAGCCGGACTCTCCTACCAGCCCCAGGATCTCCCCTTCCATAATGGAAAGATCCACGCCGTCCACTGCCTTGGTATATCCGGTCACATGATTGATGATTCCGCCCTTCACAGGATAATATACCTTTAAATTTTCAACCTGAATAAGCGCATTCCGGCGCTCCGTTGTTTTTTTATTCACATCTCTTGGCACTGCATTTTCCGGGGTACTCATTTGGCTATTCCCCCTTCCTTACTCACAATACATTTTGCCCTGTGGTGGGGCGAAAATTCATAATCCTCCTGAGGCCTGTCACACTCCGGCCGACGGTATTTACAGCGGTCTGCAAAACGACATCCCTTAATATCGTCATAATCCTCCGGCACAATACCGGGAATGGCAAAAAGCTCTCTCTCTGCCCCGTCCCGTATGGTGGGCACTGTATCAAGCAAAGCCATGGTATAAGGATGCTTCGGATGTTCAAACAGCTCTGCTGTCTTTGCCTCCTCAATGATCTGGCCTGCATACATGACAAGAACCCTGTCCGCCATATTAGCCACCAGGCCGATATCGTGAGTGATCAGTATCATGGACATCCCTGTTTCCTTCTGCAGTTCCTTAAGCAGCTCCATGATCTGAGCCTGGATGGTCACATCCAAAGCCGTTGTGGGCTCATCCGCGATCAGAAGCCTTGGATTGCAGGACAATGCCATGGCGATCATCACCCTCTGCCGCATTCCCCCCGAAAGGGTGTGGGGATACTTCTTCATGATCCCTTTGGCATCCGGCAGCCCGACTCTGGCAAGCAGCGCCCGGGCACGCTCTCTGGCCTCCTCCTTTGGCAGATGCATATGGGTGATAATACTTTCCATGATCTGGCTTCCCACTGTAAAGACAGGATTTAAGGAGGTAAGAGGATCCTGAAAGATCATAGTGATCTGATTCCCCCGAACCTGATCCAGCTCCTTTTCCGTCAGGGATAGAAGGTTCTTACCGTCAAACAGGACAGAGCCGTCAGTGACAGCTCCGCCCCTCCCTAATAATCCCATAATTGACAGTGATGTTACACTTTTTCCGCAGCCTGACTCCCCTACAATGCAAACCACCTCTCCCTCATCCACATGGAAATGAATGTGGTCAACACTGATATTTTCTCCGTAATCTCCTGTGAAAGCGGTGGTCAGGCCCTGTACCTCCAGTAAATGTGACATGGCACTCCCTCATTAAACTGTTGCTCTGATTACTCTGTAACATCCCAGTTCTGTACGTCATTAAAGAATCCGTATGCACTGGGCTCTGCCCCGCTTAAACGGTTGCTCACCGCTCCCTGGGCACTGATGATATATGCGGAGAACATGGGAACATCCTCCTGAACCTTCTTGTCTACGATGGAATACAGATCCCTGATCTCGGAAACATCGCTGGTCTGCTGGGTTCCTGCCAGAGCCTGGCTGATCTCTTCGCTGAAATAACCTGTCCAGCTTCCCTCCCCACTTAAAAGCCAGTCTACATCCGGATAAGGGTCAACCGGCGCATAGGTATATTGTACTGCCATGATATCATAATCGGTGGATCCTGCAATGGTCATAAGCGTTGCCAGATCCACGGTCTGTACCTCAACCTTGATCCCTACTGCCGCCCACTGTGCCACCAGCACCTGTGCTCCGTTTACAAAGGTATTGTCACCGGAATTGACATAGAACCGCAGGGTCTGGGAGCCGTCCCATCCTGCCTCCTCAAGGAGGGCCTTTGCCTTCTCCGGATCATAAGCTATGGGCGTGATGTTCTCGTCAAAGAACGGACTTGCGGAAGATAAAAATCCATCCACTACCTCTCCATGGCCCTTTAACAGCTGATCCACAAGCTGCTGCCTGTCGATGGCATACAATAGTGCCTGACGTACTCTTACATCGGGCAGGTTCGCCGTCTGGATAAAAGCAGACTGGTTGGTGATCGGAGCCCCGTAAACAGTCTTCACATTCTCAAGAGCTTCAATACTTTCAAAGTCCTCCTGAGGAACGGCTGTCATGGTGTGATGGGTAATATCGATCTCTCCCGACTGAAGCCCTGCGTAGATCTGGCTGGCATCCACGATCCTGATATTCAGCTTATCGATCTTCGGAGCCCCTTTCCAGTAGTCCTTGTTGGCTTCATAGGAAATATAATGGTCGTTATCGTAGTCTGTCAAAAAGAAAGGGCCACTGATCACATCCGGGTGATTGAACCATTCCGCTGTGGTAAGCTCCTGCTCACTGAACTGCTCGATCTTATGCTTGGGCATGGTATGCAGATATCTTGCATAGGTGTTTTCAAAGGTGGTCAGAGCCATGGGATATTTGGAGGTGAACTGAACTGTCTTCTCATCGATCACCTTGATCCCTTCCACGCTCTCGGCGCCTTCCTCTACAAAGCCCGCATCGCCAACGCCTTCAAAAGCATACAGCATCAGGGTGGTGTTGTTGACTACCGGGCTTGCCAGACGGCGCACGGTATACTCCACATCCTCTGCTGTAACCGGTGTTCCGTCGGACCATACGGCCGCATCATCGATGTGTACGATAAAATTTATATTATCCTCTGTGGTAATGGAATCCGCCAGCATTCCCTGAAAATTCAGATCCTTATCCAGCTCCACCAGAGGCAGGAACATCAGTCCTAACGCATATTTATTGATCTCTGTCTGATCGATCACGAAAGGATTGATCCCGCCAAGAGAATCAGTAACGCCTACATTTACGATCTTTTCTCCTTCTGCCGCGCTTCCTCCTGCAGAAATCTCCTCACCTGCCCCGGTATTTTCTCCGGCAGAGGTATCTCCTGAGGCTTCATTCTCATTCTGGGCTTCTCCGCTTCCGGATCCCTGTCCATTAGAAGAAGAACATCCTGCCATGGTAAAGGCAAGGGCCAGAACCAACACAAGAGATAACGCATTTCTGATCAATTTTTTCATTTCTACTCCTCTCTACGCACATTGCTTTGCACCTTTTAATACAGCACCAGACGCCGGAACGCCCGATGCTGTTATTAATAGTTGGTTCATTATACTGTTACGGGGGTCAAATGTCAATATTCTCCAAAAGAAAATAACAAAATAACCGCTATCAGACCCTATCATTCCCTGTGGAACAGCGGCGTGGACAAGTAGCGGTCCCCCGAATCGGGCAAAAGGGCCACAATGGTCTTCCCGGCGTTTTCGGGACGGGCGGCAAGAATCGCGGCCGCCTTTAAGGCTGCTCCTGAGGAGATCCCCACCAGGATACCCTCGCTTACCGCAAATGCCCTTCCCTCTGTAAAGGCGTCTTCATTTTCAATGGTAATGACTTCATCATAAATCTCAGTATCCAGCACCTCCGGCACAAATCCGGCGCCGATTCCCTGGATCTCGTGCGCTCCCGATGTGCCTTTTGACAGCACGGGGCTGGAGGCCGGCTCCACCGCCACCACCTTAACCTCAGGATTTTGGGACTTCAGATATTCTCCCACCCCGGTAATGGTTCCCCCTGTGCCTACGCCTGCCACAAAGATATCCACCTTCCCTTCGGTCTGCTCCCAGATTTCCGGCCCGGTGGTTTCCTTATGCACTTTTGGATTGGCAGGATTCTCAAACTGCCCCAGGATCACCGCTCCGGGAATAGATGCTTTTAGCTCCTCTGCCCTGGCAATGGCTCCTGTCATTCCCTTCGCCCCTTCCGTAAGCACAAGCTCTGCCCCGTAAGCCGCCAGCAGATTCCTGCGCTCCACGCTCATAGTATCCGGCAGGGTAAGAATGACCCTGTATCCCTTTACCGCCGCAATTGCTGCAAGACCGATCCCCGTGTTTCCGGAAGTCGGCTCGATGATGGTGGCTCCGGGCTTTAAGATCCCTTTCTCCTCCGCGTCCTCGATCATGGCCCGTGCAACCCGGTCCTTCACGGAACCGGCAGGGTTTAAATACTCCAGCTTCGCCAGGATCACTGCATCTGTCACGCCGGCTTTTTCGGCATAACGATCCAGCCTTAACATGGGAGTGCCCCCAATCAGCTCCAATGCGCTTTTTTTAATTTTACTCATAATGTCTCTCCTCCTCTTCTAATTCCCTCTTATCTTATATCCTATGTAAAAGGAGCTTCTGTCTGCCGCCTTAAAAAAGTATATTATTTTAGCAGGAAAGGTGTTAATACATAAAAAATACAACTGGTTATAGATTTTTTCTATATCGCGTTCTTTTCTTGACAAATCCCCCAAACAGCGTTATATTACTATCACTTTAAAGGGGGGTACATCATGAAAAATCTGCTAAACTACCAGACATCTGAATACGACTGCGGCCCTGTCAGCATTTTGAATGGGATCCGCTACCTTTTTGAGAGGGAAGATATCTATCCCGATCTCGTCAAATTCATTATGCTCTATTGCATGGACACTTATAATGAAGCGGGAGAATTATGTAAGCACGGTACTTCCCCTGCCGCCATGAACTATATGACCTGTTGGCTCAATCATTTCGGCCAGACCAAGAAGTTCCCGATCCAATGCGAACACTATTCCGGGGAACAGGTAACCCTTACCCCGGGAAGCCCCATCATTGCTGCCCTCGAAAAAGGGGGCGTGGTAGTCCTCCACCTCTTCCTGGACGTAGGACATTATGTTCTGCTGACCGGTATCGAAAAGGACCGGATTCTTTTCTTTGATCCTTATTATGAGGAAGCGGATGATCCGGAGCTGGACGAAGAGTACAGTACCGATGAGATCGCCTTTATCTGGGATCAGCCCAAAAGGGCCAACCGTTCCGTATCCATGGAGCGCATGAACCGCTTCACAAAGGATTACTATGAAATGGGCGATTATCCCTGCCGGGAAGCGCTGGTCATGTTCAACACAGAGGAGCGCGCCTGATCAATATCACCGCCCCATTTCATCTGATACAAAAAGTCCGGATTGCTTTCTGTGTCCGGACTTTTTCTTTACTGCTCCATCTGCCTTCCCAAAAATCCTGCCGCCGACTGGATCAGCTTCTGCTCCACCTCTCCCATCTTCCCCTTCTCTCCGTTGTCGATCAGTACCACTCCGCCGATCATATCTCCCTCGCAGATAATAGGGCTGATGGCCTCCTGCTCAAACTCATCGGTCACATCCTGGGCGATGGGAATGAAATTGGAATCCTCTTTGGAAGCGATCAGCATCTCCCGCTTGTTCAGCTTCTCCTCTAATTCCTTGCTGATGGATTTCCCCATAAGACTTTTGAAGCCCCCTGACACTGCAATAAACTGATCCCTGTCCGCGATCAGAGCGATCCGCCCCGACACCTGCGCAAGGCTTTCGGCATACTGCTTTGCAAATGTATTCATCTCTCCGATGGGAGAATACTTTTTTAAAATGATCTCTCCCTCTCTGTCTGTAAATATTTCCAGCGGATCGCTCTCCCTGATCCGCAAAGTCCGCCTGATCTCCTTGGGGATGACGATACGCCCCAAGTCGTCTATCCGTCTGACAATGCCTGTTGCTTTCATCTGTTACTTCCTCCATTTCCACTTGTAGATCCATATGACTGCCTGTCCATAGGGTTTCACATTGGTCGTGGAGTTATTATCTGTAAAAAATGGAGAATTATTCACTGCATACAAATTTCAATTGAAATCCCGAAGCATTCCCTGTATAATGCAGGCAAAAGCACTTTTTAATGAAAAGAATCTAATGAAAGGAATCCCTATGGAAGCAAAAATCATTCTCGTTTCAGGAGCCTGCGGAACCGGCAAAAGCAC
>CANDAG010000006.1 GCA_947382625.1 uncultured Lachnospiraceae bacterium | reverse complement strand
AGTATCACGGATGCTGATGGTCTTTTTCAGGTAATTATGAAATTGCTGCTCCACGCCCCCGGCATCTCCTTTTTGCAGTGCCGTGCAAAAGGCCTCAAGGGCGGCTCCGTCCTTTTTTGCCTGCTCCTTAAACAGGATCATCACCTGATCCGTAAAGATCTTCCGGATCTCCCGGTTCGGAATCACAAGCCTGAACAGATCACCCTCCGGCTTCCCGCGCCGGGTGAGATATCCTGTCATAAACAGAACGCTCCAGATATTTTCAATTGTATCATACAAGCCGTTATAGGTGAGCTCCTGATGGATTTCCTTTGTAACACACTCTCCCGCAATGAGATTTTCAATCTCACGCCTGGTCAGTCCGTCATCCACTTTTTCAATAAAGTGCCTTACCACATCATTACTGCTTGTATTGGACCAGTAATTCTTGGGTGCAAGGGAAGGGTCATCCCTTAAGTCATCCACATAGTTGACCACATCCCATGGACAGTATACATCCACATTTCCAAAGCGGTAGCCGTCATACCAGTCCTTCACCGTATCATAAGAATCCAAAAGTCCATAATATGCAAGCAGTTCTCTGACCTCCTCATCCGTGAAGCCAAAATACTCATCAAATTTCACACTTGTTATGGATAAGATTTTCGGATTGTTAAGCCCCGTAAAAATACTTTCCTTCGCCACACGCAGACACCCTGTAAGCACAGCAAAATAAAGGCCGTCATTGGTCTTAAGTCCCTGTTCAAACAGATTCCGTATCAGGGAAACCATCTGCTCATAATAGCCGCTGTCATTTGCTTTCGCCAGCGGTACGTCGTATTCATCGATCAGTATGATCACTTTTTGGCCATAATGCTTTTGCAGTAACACGGACAGGATTCTCAGACTGTCCATCAATACGGAATCCGGCATCCATAAGCCTCCCCGTCCTGCCTCATCTACCGCAACGAGCTGCTCATACAGCTTTTTCTCCTGCTCTGTCAGTCTGTCGCTTTTAAGCAGGAACTGAAAGCGCATGGCTTCCATTCTGATCACAGAACACATCATGGCGCAGGCTGTGGGATAGTCATCCCCCTTTACCCCCTTCAGGGATATTGCTATCACCGGAAACTGCCCCATATATTTCTGGCAGATTTCTTCTTCATGAGCAATTTCCAGTCCCTCAAAAAGCTCTTTTTTGCAGCCGATCTCAAAGAACGCTTTCAGCATGCTCATATTCAGAGACTTCCCAAACCGCCTGGGACGGGTGAAAAGATTGACCTCTCCCCAGTTATCCAGCAGCTCTCTGATAAGCCCTGTTTTATCAGTATAATAAAAACCTTCCATACGAATTTTTTCAAAATTCTCTATTCCAATTGGAAGCTTCTTTTTCATATCATCCACCATCCTGATAACACCTCTCTGCATTTTCCGTTTTAAGTATACCTTATATCGGTAAGCAATAGCAAGATGAATCAAAGAAGACAAAAATCATAAATATTTCTTCAGATTATCCAGCACCACCTGGTACCCGTTGGCATACATATGGATGCCCTCAATGGTAAATTCCTTTTTAAGCTTACCGTTCTCATCAGTCAGTCCCTGATTCACGTTGATAAACCGGCATCCCATTTTTTCTGCCAGCTTCTCTACGGCTGCATTGGCAATATTCAGATTTTCATTGGTTCGGGTGACAAACATGGTCTTTGCCCATTCCTCATCCGGCAGCTTGTCCGTCTCATTGACCGGATAATAGGCCATCATGGTAATCTCTGTTTCCGGAAGCCGCTCCCTGATCAGGGTAATAATCCTTTCATAGTTTTTCATCAGCACCTCCAGCTGATAGTCCGGGCTTCCGATATCATTCGTCCCGATATTGATAAAAATCCTGGAAGGCTCTGTACCAAATACCATCTCCTCCATATGCCGCAGCATATCATTGGTGGTAAAGCCTCCGATCCCGCGGTTGTAGATCACCTGCTCCATCCCGTTTGTCATCAAAAGCTCGTTGATTGGGAACTGCTCCATCAGAGAGGAGCCTGTAAAAAGAATCTCTCCCCTCCTCACATTCCGGTTAAGGACACCATACCTTGTCAGCTTATCCTGTTGTTCCTGCGTTATTTTCTCATCTGGTCTTTCCATTTTTACCCATCCTTTCCTGTCACCTTTTATTTATGATCCATTGGATTTTATTTCATTTTCCATTATAATCCTTTTAAGGAGTATGTGAAATCCCCTTTTCGATCAAAACCCAAAACAGGGAGCCTTTTATAAACGCTCTCGCCATACCCGCCCATACAACGCAGATCGGCAGACCTCCCTGCCTGAAAGTGCAGGAAAGATCTGCCGATCCTCTTTTTTTATTCGATTTTCATCCTCTAATAGAAACAGATCCTACTTCAGCAATACCGTCACCACTTCATAGGGCTTTAAGGTCACATCGATCACATTTCCGGATACTGCCGCTTCACTTTCGATCTCCTCCAGCAGATTACATACATAGGCCTTCTCAAATGCCGTATTCACAGTCAGCTTTGTCTTCGTCAGGGCATTCTCCGACTCATACATACGGATCACGGTACCCTCTCCGTCCTCTGCTTTTTTGATCGTCTCTAAAACAACATTGCCATGGGTTACCGATGCAAAGGAATAAGTCCCCTTTTCTTCCGTCCCCGTTTCAGCAGATAACGGCTGGTTCAGCTTATAGGCTTCCTCCACTGTACCTGCCCCCCGCCATCCTTCCGCATGGGGATAGATGGCATAGGTAAACTCGTGCTCTTCCTGGTCTGCGGTTGGATTCGGCTCTATGCCTGATTTGATCAGAGTCAGCGCCATATTGGAATCCTGTACGGAATGCCCGTATTTGCAGTCATTGAGCAGTGAAACTCCATAATGCCCTTCCGACAGATCCATCCATTTCTGCCCGCAGCTCTCAAACCGTGCCACATCCCAGCTTGTGTTCCTGTGTGTCTTTCTGGTCAGGCTTCCAAACTGAATATCAAAGGTTGCCTCATCCGTATGCACTGCCACCGGGAAATGGACCTTCAGTAATGTCTGGTGCTCTTTCCAGTCCACATGAGTAACAAACTCTATCCTGCGGCTCTCCGCATAAAAAATGACCTTCTGATGTACGGTGGAATTAGATGCCTTCCGTGTGATCTCAAGCACTGCGCGTACTTCTCCCACTTCCGTCCATTCCATCTGCTCCACATTGTCCACGTCCCAGTATTTCTCCGTGTAAAAGATATCGATATCCCAATTATCATAATAAACGGGTTTATCCTCGTACATTCTCAGCAGATTGGCACGTTTGCCCTCCTGTACCACTTCTCTGTCATTTTCCTTATCATAAATACTTGTGAGCATTCCCTGTTCATCCAGCTTAATCCGGTAGAAGGGCGTCTCCAGATCATATCTGCCGTTCAAGGTAAAAGGCACTCTCTTTTCCGGCGCTTTAGCCGCCCGGAAGGTTTTATATCCTTTAGAAGGGAGGTTTCTCACAAAAACAACACTTCCGCTGTCCGTCTTCTGTACCGGATACACTGCCCCTGTCTCATCGGTAAGGGCCTCTCCCTCGAATACACCGAGATTTACGATATCATCTCTGTCCCAGCCAACCGTATTAAAGACAGTGACTGCATCACCCTCTCCTGCAAGAGCACGTCTGCGCTGTCCGCTCATTTGGGCAAGCTGATCTGCCAGACGGCTGTACTCTTCCTTTGTCACCTCGTATACTTCATGAATGGATGACCCCGGCAGAATATCATGGAACTGGTTCAATAATACCTGCTTCCACATGGCATCCAGGTCTTTTGCCGGATAAGCCAGCATCTGCTCTGCCATCACCGCGAGAAGCTCCAGATCCATCAGGCCCAGCTCTGACTTGCGGTTGGAACGCTTGTTCCTTCCCATGGAGGTGAGAGTTCCTCTGTGATATTCAAAATAAAACTCACCTTCCCATACCGGCAGACGTTTATTTCCGTCAACCCGCTCCTTCAGCTCGTCAAAATAAGTGCGCGCAAACTCCTGTCTCACCATCGGGATCCCTTTGATCCCCTTTTCCATACGGACAGAGGTTTCTAGCATTTCTCTTGTAGGGCCGCCGCCTCCGTCTCCATATCCGTAAGATACCAGGATATCATTATTAATATCTTTGTTCTGGTAACGCGCCCAGCCGCCCATGATGGCATCGGGATGGAGCATTCCGTTGTAGGTGGTAAAGAAATCCTTGATGGGCTGATTAACCCCCAGTGTTGTGATCAGGTGGGTCAGCACCTCCGTACCGTCAATCCCACGCCACATCATTGTGTCGTAAGGAATCTTGTTAAACTGATTCCATGCCAGCTTGGTAGTCATGAAATAGTCGATCCCGCACTTTTTCATGATCTGAGGAAGCGCTCCTGAATAGCCAAACACATCCGGCAGCCAGAGAATCCTGTTATCTACACCAAACTCTTCTTTAAAAAAGCGTTTGCCATGCATAAACTGTCTGACAAGAGACTCTCCTGAGGTCAGGTTACAGTCTGCCTCCACCCACATGCCGCCTTCCGGCTCCCAGCGCTTTTCTCTGATCCGTTCCTTCGCCTTTTCATATAATTCCGGATAACGCTCCTTCAAAAAGGCATACAGTTGGGGCTGGCTTGACATAAATTTGTAGTTCGGATATTCCTCCATCAGCTTCAAAACCGTTGCAAAGCTTCGGCCTGTCTTCTCTCTTGTCTGTTCCACGGTCCACCACCAGGCAACGTCTATATGGGTATGCCCGATACAGGTGGCTATCACATCCTTATAACCGGACATATCCGAGTAAAGCGCCCGGTCAAGGTAATCGGAGGCTTCCTTCAGTGTCCTGTAGAACTCCTCCGAATAAGGCGTCCTAAGATCCAGAAAATTCACTGCTGTGTTCAGAATCTCCTGAATATCCCTGCGGTTCTTGTCATCCTCCTCCATCCGGGAAAATGCTGCCAGCGGCACCCATAAGTCATAGTAGAGTTTTTCGATCTTGTCATCTACTTCCTGCATTTCCACGATCAGGTTAAACTCCGTATGCAGTATCCCGGTGTAGGCCTGCAGCTCCAGAACCAGTTCTTCCCCTTCCCTGGCCTCAGGGCACAGAAATACATCTCTGTGGTTCATGTCAATCCCCTGTGTCACCTGGCCATTTACGAACAGAAGAAACTGGGGGTTCTTGGCGTCATCCCACTCATCGATCTGGGTGCGCACATGAAGCCACATACGTTTTCCGTTCAGCTCCTTCGGCACAGTATAAACCGTCTTAAACCAGTAATGACGGTCCTTGCCGTACCAGTGCATATTCCGGCAGTCAAAGGCCTCCCAGGGAGCCGGGTCTGCCCCGGCGTCCTCCGGGTGGATATAGTTTCCTTCCTTGTATTTCCAGTCCTCAATGACGAATCTCTGCTTTACCTTTAATTTTTTCAGTTCATTGCAGATCACGCCAACCCTCTTGTCTAAAAAATGCATACCCTATTCCATAGCCTCCATCAGTCTGTCTACCGTTGTAAAAGCAAGCCCTGTCACCGTATCTGCACACCCGTAATAGATTGCGATCCTCCCTGTGGCCGCATCCGTCAGCGCTGCACAGGGAAATACCACATTAGGCACATCTCCTACACACTCATACAGCTCATGAGGACCTAAAATATAGTTTCTCGTCCTCTTCTTTACCTTCCAGGGCTCCTCTAAATCAAGCAGCGCACATCCCATCCGGTATACAAACCCGTTGCAGGTATTGATCACCCCGTGATAGATCAGAAGCCACCCCTCATCCGTCTCAATGGGGACAGCCCCCGCTCCGATCTTCGTGGACTGCCACGCGGAGTAGTCTCCCTTGATCGTTTTCATCACCAGCCGGTGACATCCCCAGTATTTCATATCCGGGCTCTCGCTGATAAAAATATCACCGAAGGGGGTATGCCCGTTATCACTGGGTCTGCTCAGCATATAATACTTATCCCTGATCTTACGGGGGAATAAAACCCCATTACGGTTAAAGGGCAGGAAAGCATTTTCCAGCTGGTAAAAGGTCTTAAAATCAAAGGTATATCCCAGTCCGATAGTGGGATACCCCTCATAGCCATTGCACCATGTCACATAGTATCTGTCCTCGATAAAGCACACTCTCGGATCATAGCGATAGTCCCTCTTCGCAATTTCAGGATCCGCTCCCTGAAACTGGATCGGCTCGTCCGAAATCTCCCAGCAAACGCCGTCCTTGCTGAACCCGGCAAAAATGTCCATACTCACCGACCGGCTGTCGCAGCGGAACACCCCTGCGAATCCGTCCTTGTAAGGAACCACTGCACTGTTAAAAATACTGTTGGAATTCTTTGTGGCAAACCTGTCTATGATAGGGTTTGCACTGTAGCGCCACACCGGGAGCTTTGTTTCAGCTCCCGGCTCCTGCCATGGCATATTCGGCAGATTCCCTCCTGTTATTTTGGCCAATAGTGTTACCTCCTGTCATCTGATGCGGGGGTTTATTTCCCCATAAATTCATCTACCTGTTTCTGTGCGGCATCAACTACATCCTGCCAGCCCGCATTCATCAGCTCTTCCTTGATCTGAGGTACTGCCACAGCCGGATCCTGTACGCCGGTCATCACCTCGCTGCGGTAACGCAGCCATATTTCACGGCAGTTTGCAAGCTTATCCGCTACTTCCGTAGTATCAAAGGTAAACCCAAGCATAACGGAAGATGCTGCCTGCTCGTTCAGGGCCTTGATCTCGTCCCACTGGTTAAACTCATCTGTGTCAACCTGTGTTACCGTAAAGAAGGTACCCTGTGTATATCCTGCCATGGCCCAGTCATTGTTGATCTTATGTGCCTTTCCGTCCTCGGTATATTCAAAGTTCACGCCTTCCTCACCATAATAGAACATATCGCGGAGCTTTGTATCCGTATTTACCATATCAAGAAACTGTAAGCACTTCTCCGGATACTTGGTGTTGATGGAAACCATATTAAGGGAACCTCTTACCGTTTCGTTGGAAAGGATCGTATCTCCTACCTTCTGTACCACAACATCCTTGCCCATCTGCGGTCCCCAGGAAGTAATTCCGGCTGATTCCCACCCCTGGGCTACACGCCACATATTGTAGACACGGGCCTCGGACAATGTGGACGCATCAGGATTGATGATCCCCTTCTGATACCAGTCATGCAAAACCTCAAGAGAGGAATAGATATCCTCCTCCTCCAGTGTAAAGCACACCTTCGCATCCTGATCGTCATACCGCACGCCAAGGATCTGTGTTCCTGCACCGATCTGGTCATAAACGTCAAAAATGTAATACACACCATCGTTCTTAATATAAACCGGGTAATCATTTTTATCGCTCTTTAAGGTTTCGAATACCTCTGTCATGGATCCCAGATCTGTAAAGGATGCAATATCCAGACTGTACTCATCCACCAGCTCCTTATCCCAGATCGCATAGTTGGAAATAGAACTGTCCTTATAAGTGGGAATACCATAGATCCTGTCCTTAACCTTCACACCGTCCCAGTACTTCTCCGGCATCAGCTCCTTCAGACCCGGCATATTCTCATCGAGCATATCCGTGATGTCATAGTAGGCGCCCAGATTAATATCTGCAATGTAGTTGTTTCCGTTACCAAATATTATATCATAAGGTTCGTTGGTATTGATAATAATATTTCTGCGATTATCCCAATCTCCCCAGGGGATCACTTCCATCTCCAGATTCACGCCGATCTTTTCCCCGATATACTCATTCACACCGGCAACCCATGAATCATAGTTTTCAGGCATACCGTTTCCGATGGTTACCCATTTCAGGTTCACGATCTCCCCACTGTCTGCCTGTGCCGCCCCGGAGCCGCTGCCTCCCTGCTCTCCCGACGTGCTCCCGCTGTTTCCGCATCCGATCAATGCTCCCATTGTCAGCGCTGCTGCGATTCCTATTGCTAAAACTTTTTTTAACTTCATGATCATCCTCCTGTTTTAAGTTCCTTTGAATTCTGATTTTCTTATTCCTTAACAGATCCTATCGTCAATCCGGAAATAAAATATTTCTGGAAGAACGGATAGGTACACGCGATCGGCACGATGATAACGATCGCAATAGCCATTCTTACACTTTCAGTGGGCATGGAAGACCTGTATTGCTGTAAAGAAAGGCCGCCATACGGATTATTTGCGATATACTCGATATTTTTCTGCATATTATTCAGCAGGGACTGCAGGGTCTGCAGCTTGGTGTCCTGTATGTACAGGGATGCCTGAAACCAGTCATTCCAATAGCCAAAGGCTGCGAACATACCGATGGTTGCCATCACCGGCTTGGAAATGGGCAGTACGATCTGTGACCAGATCCGGAACTGTCCCGCCCCGTCGATCTTGGCGGATTCGATAATGGAATCCGGTACTGTCGTCCTGAAGAACGTCCGGCAGATCGTAACGCTGAATGCGGAGCATGCGAGAGGCAGTATCAGCGCCCAGATGGAATTATTAAGTCCGAGAATATTGCTTACCACCACATAGCTTGCCAGCATACCGCCGCTAAATACCATAGGGATAAAAAGCAGCCATGTGTATAAAGTCTTTAATTTGAAATTCCTTCTGGAAACCACATATCCCATGGATGTGTTCAGTGCAATGGAGATCACCGTACCTACCACTGTGACCAGAACGGACATGAATACCGCCCGCAGGATGGTCATACGCTCATTCCACAGGAACCCGTACGCCGAACCGGAAAGTACCTGAGGTATCAGCTGATACCCGTTGACCCTGATGGATTCCTCATCAGTAATGGATATTGAAAATACAAACAACAGCGGAATCACACACATCACTGCCAGGATCAGAAAAATGATATTAAACAGGATATTAGTGGACACCTTGATCTGATTCAATGACTGTCCGCTTTTTTCTTCTCTTGCCACTTTGCGCACCTCCTTCTATATAAGCCTGTTCTCATTGTCAATTTTGCTTACGACCCAGTTCGCCAATAAGATCGTGCCGCAGCTGCAGATCGCCTGGAAGAAAGACGCTGCCGCCGTCTGTCCGATGGGAGCCGAGGATTGGATCGCCATGTAAATATATGTATCAAAGGTTGATGCAGTCGTGTACAGGGATGCCGGCAGCTGACCTGTTACCTGGTAGAAAAGGCCGAAATCCGAGTTAAAGATCTTACCGCAGTCTAAGATCAACATCATAACGAAAACCGGTTTAATAGCAGGAAGCGTAATATGCCTTGCCTGCTGCGCTCTGGTGGCGCCGTCCATCACTGCCGCCTCATAAAGCGAGGGATCGATCCCGGTAATACTTGCCAGATAAAGCACCATTCCATATCCCATACCCTTCCAGGTATTGAGGAATACGATGATAAACGGCCAGTACTTTTTCTCCTGATACCACATGATCCTTTCTCTTCCCAGAGAAGTGAGGATCCCGTTAACATAACCTCTTTCCGGTGTGAGCAGGGCGTAAACAAAATAGCTGATCACTACCCATGACATGAAGTAAGGCAGAAACATCATCGTCTGATACACCTTTGAACCGCGTTTGTTCCTCATGCTGCTCAGCATCAGCGCCCCTCCTACTGCAACACTGGCACTGATAATGATAAATGCAATGTTGTAAAGGATCGTGTTCCGGAGCAGCATTGAAAACGCATTCGATGTGAAGAAGTACTTGAAGTTCCCGATCCCGGCCCAGTCACTGTGTAACAGGTTATAGATAAAACCATGTCCCCCGGGTGAGAGCTTATAGACCTTGAATGCTATGATTATGCCGAACATGGGCAGATACGAAAAAGTCAAAAACCATAGCAATGTAGGCAACGAAAGCAGAAAAAGCTCCGTATCATCCTTAGACCAGCGCTTTTTCCTGAATTTTCCGCCAAGCCGCTTTCCCCTTTCAAGCGTTTTGTTCCTTTCCATTCTCTTTACCTCCTTTGTTTATATTTTATTTATTTTTGTTAATATATATTTAACATTAATTAACATAAATGTCAACCTATATTTGCAACATTATTAGAGTTTTTTTAAAATAATCCATTTTATTGTATACATTTTCTTACAAAACATTCTTTTAAGCCACTTTTTAGGCCTTTTTTATTTACAAATATTAAGTTTACACATGCTTTCATCTTCATAAGATTTAATTCATAAACACTTTTTATGAAATTTCAAACAAAACACATGTAAAGTTAGAAACTTTAAAATGATATGTTAACATTTGTAAACAAATTTGTTGTTTTTTCTTGTGGATTATGTTATACTGAAAACAGAATAAGTGGAAACGACGAAATCATTCCTCAAAAACGAGAAAGAACAGAGAAGCATTATGGAAAAGATTACGATGAAAGATATCGCTGACGCCCTCAACATTTCCAGAGTCACTGTCAGCAAAGCATTTAACAATCAGGCTGGGGTTTCAGATTCACTCCGGGAAACGATTTTCGAAAAGGCAAAAGAACTGGGATATAACAAAATCCCTTATCAGGCGATCCAGACACCCGCCTCTCCGTCGGCTGTACACGAGACACGCACGGTCGCCCTTGTGGTGTCAAGACCCGAGTCCTCTTTCTTCTGGACCGGCATCATCCACCGCATGGCGCAGGAGCTTTCAGAGTACAGCATTAATCTTCTGTATCTATATGTGCCTTCCTCTTATACAAAAGATTTCGCTCTGCCTCCTGTTCTCTCAGCCGGCACATTATCCGGCATTGTCATCGTGAATGTTTACGACCCTGTCATATTAGGCATGGTAAACGACCTTCCGCTGCCGAAGGTTTTCCTTGATACCATCCCTACTTTAACAGACCGCAAGCTGCACGGAGACCTGATCCTGATAGAAGGCTACCGCACCGTATCGGAAATCACCGAATCCCTGATCTTAAAAGGCCATAAAGATATCGGTTTTATTGGGGATATCAACTATGCCCAGACAAACAAGGAGCGTTACCTGGGCTATTGCGACGGCATGGACAGATATAACCTTCCTGTCCGTCCGGAGCGCTGCCTGATCGACCGTATCGGCATTTTTTCCTATGATAAGGAAATATCCTTGTTCCTGGACGGACTGACCAGCTGGCCCACTGCCTTTGTATGCGCCAGTGACTTTGTGGCTCATTTTGTCCAGCAATATCTGGACGAAAGTACACACAAGCCGCCGCACCCTGTCACCTTAACCGGATTCGACAACACGGACGAATATACCAATGTTTCCGGCCGCATTATCACGGCTAATGTTCCAACCGGACTGCTGGGCAAACGGGTAGCCATGCAGCTGCTGTTTCGTACCAGCCATCCCAATGCGCCCGATGAACTGACCTTTATCAAACCCTCTATTATCAGATTCTGAACAAGGTACTATAAAGATAAATCCGGGGCTTGTCTTTCCTGTAATTTTCACTACATCAGATCAGGAAGACAGCCCCTTCATTTTTACATATTCAGCAATTTGGCAATATCAGAAAAATCAATATACAAATCGTCATATATTCCCGCCTTTACAGAATCAGAAAAAGTATAATCACCCGTATTCTCAGATTCAAAGTTATAAACAAGAATACGGTTTTTTTCCGGATCCACTATCCAGTATTCTCTGACACCAGCAGTACGATATTTAAAAAGTTTTGTAAAATAATCCATTCGTCTGCTGCCTGGGGACACAATTTCTATAATCCAATCAGGTGCACCTACACATCCCTTGTCATTGAGTTTACCATTATCACATATGACACTGATATCCGGCTCAACATAGTTCTTGTCATTTTCACTTAAGAATACCGCAAATGGTGAAATATAAGGTCTGCATGTGCCATCTTTTTCTTTAATGTATTCCCGAATAATACCAAAGAGCTCTCCTGAAATATCCTGATGTTTTCGGCCTGGCGGCGCCATGTAATAAATCTGACCATCAATCAGCTCTGCGCGTTCCCCGTCTGGGAGGGCATAGATATCATCGATTGTGTAGACTTTTTCCTGTGCTAATGCTGGTTCCAAAGAATCACTTCCTTCCTTACTTTTTCTGTGCTCTTTCATTATAGCATATCCCATAAAAAAAGAAATGAAACCTTGATGAATCTTTGCTTCGCCTTTAACTTATAGTTGCTGCGAACTATGTATCAGGCCGAGTAGATATGCCCTTGCCGGGCCTATCTACTCGACCTAAAAAATTATATTTCCGGATAGTAGATATCAATAACCCTTTGCAGTGCCTCCCCTATCACATTTGCAGTGCTATACTTCCGGATCACTTTTTCCTGTCCTCTTCTGACAATCTCTTCCCGCAGATCATCATCTTTCAGAAGTGTGGCAATCTTTTCCGGAAGATCTTCTATCTTGTCCAGATTATAGTATATAATTTCCTTTTTGTTGATAAATTCACGTTCCAGCCACTGGCTTTTATCTGATATGGGGCATGCGCCTGAGAGTAAGGTGTTGAAAATTCTCTCATGAGACCCGGCTTTAAACCATGGCATTACATTCAAAACAACCTTACTTTTACTCATATACTGAAATACATCACCAAAAGGCATAGAGCCGATCCAATGAAAATTGGGATAATTCATCAGATCAGACTTATCCCAATTTACTCCGATCACTGTAATATCCATACCCGCCTCCAGAATTGTCCTGACCGCTCTGTCTCTGTAGTACATCCTGACATATTCATCTACTGCTTTTGCATATATCAGCACTTCTGTAAATTCCTTAGACGATAGAGCTATATTTTTATCTTTCAATACGATACTACACGCTTCCTCAATCGTAATATGGTGATCCATAAGCATATAATCTATCATATCAAAAAATATACCTCCTCCACCATAGCACTCATCCGCCTGTCTTATAGTATCCATCAATCTGTCAAAAGGCCAGCAAGTCCCGGAAAACAGCAATGCTATCGGGCGGTTCCCATCTTTTACTATTGGCGCGGTTCCCATATGCGGCAGGAAAAAAGATTGCCTGATATTCCAATATTTCCGGACAAATTCCACATGCTTTTCATCAGGAGAGAACTGAATATACTTCTGCGGTGGTGCTTCCATGCAATGTCTGAATGTCATAGGGTGGTCTGCCAAAATATTTACCACCGGAATCTTCAGGCAGTCATAGATCTCTTTAAAACACATCCCAATGCCATCATACATAAAGACAGCATGTATGCCTCTCTGAAAAAACTTTCCCAGAGCCACTGTCTCCTGTTTTGTCGGCGGTAAAGTACACACAAATATTTCGCATCCGATTTTTTCCAGGAATTCTTTTGCATGATCGGTAAAATGATTTAAGGGATCAATTGCCCCATGGAACAGCAGTATTCTCATTCTCTACTCCCTTTATTATACAGTATTTGACTCCGATGAAAGATCTGCAATAATTTCCTGATAATACTCCTTTGGCAGGTTGGCATCACATACCTGATCACCGTTGACCACCTCATTGTTATACTTACCCGGCACTGGAACTCTGACTCCCCTTCCTGCCAGAAACCATTCATATTCCATATCAATATGTCCTACATCCACTGCCTGAATCCCCCGTTTCGATAAATCATAAGCAAGCACACCGGAAGACGGACCTATCGCAAGCAAAAAAAGATCTGCAGATGCATGACATTCCATGCATTTTGCAAGAATATCATCATATCTGTCAAAAGAACTGGTGGCCGGTGCCAAAATTCTCCTGACAGATGCCGCATTTGCAAACAAATCATTTCCCACCCCAAGTCTCGTCTGCGCACCTTCTGCTATTATGATGTGTTTCCCTTTCCAAATCTTCTTAAGACCATCGAATCTCTTCCCGGGTGCATCCGTAAACACATCTTTATAGATCACATAGGGCCTTGTCATATAAGTATCTGAATATATTCTGTCCGGCGAAAGCAGACTCATATGCTGCCCTCTGGTTTCATCAGTCATATACTTCTGGATCCCGTAAACAGCACTGGCATTATAGCGCTCCAGATCACCATAATGATTGGCTATCCCAATTAATAATTCATTATTATCTGTCTGTGTAAGCACCTGACGGATACGATCCCGAAGCCTTGCATCTGTCCTTTGGAATTTCTGCCTGGGAATATCAAAGGCAATGGCAAATTCACCGTCCCCAAATCGCCCAAGCGATTTTTTCTCCTCCACAATAAGGCGGATCGTTTCCTCATCCGATCGGAATTTCGGAAGAAAATTCTCCGCATCTGCCTTTTCTGCCAGTTCTGCAACTATCTGATACTGATAAGCCAAATATGTAAATGTGTCGCAGCCTCCCAGACTTTTCAGCCCTTCTACAATCTGTCCATCTTCCTCTGATACATCTGACATTAATGTATAGGAGCACGCGTCTACTTTAAATCCGGCATTTAAAAACATTCGCAGGATTTCATTATAGGTAAAAAAGTGAATATGAGTTCTGTCCAATAGCCCTGTATCCTCATAAGTAAAATTCCCGCCAATAAGAGATCTCAGTACTGTATAGTGCATGAGATTGGGAATAGATGCTATGATTTTACCCTGCGGCTTCAAAAATCTTCTGCAATACACGATGGTTTTCTCCGGATTCCGCAAATGCTCCAGGACATCCCCGAATATAATATAATCAAACGACTGCTCTGCATAAGGCAGATCCTGATCCTCAATATTTCCGGGTATCACTTCAGCGAATCCCCCTGCAATCTGTGCAGCATTTAAATTGATTTCCACACCGTATAGTCTCGCCTCAGGAAATTCATTTTTAATCTGCATTAAGTTGACCCCGCAGTCACATCCAACCTCTAATACCGAAAAAATTTCCTCTCTTTGATGTTTTATTTCTTTTATCAAAGCCTTATTGGGAAATTCATTAAAATAATTCATGTGCCATTTTTCTTTCATCCTTTCGCGATCCGCATTAATTCCCAAAAAAGCAGTATAAATATCGGTATGCGGATAGCATTCATAGACCAGTGCATCATAGGCCAATAAATACTTCCATTTCGACTGTATCCCCCTGAATGAGTAATCCAGCATAATACTATCAGGGAGAAAAAGCGCCTCATCCATCCGACCAGTCTCATCCCAAAACCGGCGATTAATATAGACGCACTGATAAGGCATTTTTATTGTGTATGCCGTTTTATATTCAGGGATTCTGGCTGCTGCCATCTCCATGGCTTTTCCTATTTCCGCTTTTTCCGGACAGACAGACTCAAAATTGGCCGGTATAAGCGCCCCGACCTTTTCCTCTCTTTCACAAATCTCTTCCAGCTGTCTGATACAATCTCCCAGACAGATCAGATTTGCATTCAGCAGAAAAATGTTTTCCGAAACAGAAAATTCATTGATAGCTGTGTTTAAAATCCCACCATACCCCTCCAGGCCTTCGGCGCAGATATAATCATACTCCTTCTGCCCCTCCAGCCACGCCTTTACATCACGATCTACCCCCATATCTATGATGAGGATATCTCCATGAGTCAATCCGGATAGTTCTTCCAGACAGCTCAAATTTAATTGCATCATTTCAACAAACTGATACACCATAAGAAAAACCTTAGTAGTCATAAGCGCTCTCCTTCTCCCCGAAAATCACATCAAGCACAGTCTGCATCCGCATCTTCAAGCTATGCTCTTTCCGCACCTTCTGATAACCGTTGATCGCAATCCTTACCCTCTGTTCCTCATGGGTCAGATAATATTCGATCTTTTCTTCCAGTTCCTCAAGATTATGATAAACCTCCAGATCTTTCCCTATCTCAAAATATTCCTCCAACTCCGGCTGATAATTGGTCAGGCAAAAGCCTCCCACTGCCAATACATCCCAAACCCGAAGAGGAATCCCGCTTTCGATGCTTCTGGATGTAATGTTCAGGTTTATCTTGCTTAAATAAAATACCTTAGGCATCTCAAGTCCATAGTCAAGCCATGGCCTGACTGTCACATTTTTCAGGATTTTTTTTGCAGAATCATCAGCATACAACACCACCGAGAACTTGTTCTGCAGGGTTTCCAGAATTTTGATCCTCTCTATTTCGTTACATTTCCGTACCAGTCTCATACTCTCACAGTAGTAACGCCTGTCAATGTTCCACATATCCCAGGTTTCCTTCGGCAATCTTGATTCCATATAGGAAATCAATTCATCTGAAGCCTTGTCAAAAATAGTGGTATTTTCACTCCAGACACAATCCATTTCCTGTATGATCCGCTCCGCCTCTTCTAAATGTTTTTTTCCGGTTTCATCAAAAATTTCTTCAAATCCCCGATTATTATATAAACGCCCTACAAATGTTACATCATTGGCATACTTCTTTTCATCCCGCTTTCCGATACGAACAATTCCAAAATTATCGGTCTCCGGAGCCAGCGGCAGATAAAACAAATGTTGTAATCCATGACTGCTCATTCTTGCGTACTGCTTTCTGTCAAATACACTGATATAGTTCACTTCATTCAATGCCGCCTTACTGTACAGATCCATAAGCGGCGAATCATAAACCCATGCATAATACGGTATTCCAAAGGCCTGACAGGCATTTGACATCCCCTCGCTGAAATCATAAGTAACTACCAGGTCATAATGTCCCTCCTCCAAAAGTTCTTCCACCATCTCCTGGTCACGCCAGATTGCATTGGAGCTGTCCTCCAACGTGAATTCAGCCGCAGGTATCGTCACATTATGCCCCAACTGCGTAAAGACTAAAGGAATTCCGATCATATGGATCTGCTCGCTGTGCAAAAATAAAATACGCTTTCGATCCTGATATGATGTTGTGATTTCAGGATATTCCCTGAGTAATATTTCGCGGTTTTCATTATAATTCCAAAAAGAAGGGGCTCCGCAGGCATGGATCACCCAGTCTGTTTTCTGAGCAGGAACCACAATTTTATATCCCGCTCTCCGAAATTCCATACATTGGGATATATCATAGAAATCGAATCCCCGAAAAATGTCTTCCCTCCACGGAAGATCATACTGGGTTGCCATTAACAATCCGTCAATAGCCTCCACCTCTTTATATCCGCGCTTTAAGTGCTCAATATTATCAAACCCTTCCCTGATCAGCGCTTCCAGACGATAAAAATTTCCACATCGTTTCTCATGCCACATAACGCCGTCCTTGGAAAGCTTTTCTGCTCCTACCATACCGATCATACCGACCCTTGTATCTCTTTTAAAAATCCTTAATAAATGATCAAGAAAACAGGGGTCTATAATGAACGTATCCTGATGAAGATAAATTTTGTATTTTGCATCAGACGCTCTCATTGCAGTGTTATATCCCGAGGCCAAAGACCCTGCATCTGTCACCGTAAGCACATCTGTCTGATACCCCTCCGGCACGTGCAAAAGACTCAAATACATCATACATTCCTGAAGCTGCTGCTCATCATTAGTACATATAACAAAACAAATTTTGTGTCTGTCAATCATCCCCTGCCACCTGCCGTATCTTTTTGTTTGATTTTCGAGTTTCCTGTGACAGGCTCCTGATTCTGTTCAAAAGCTCTGCCGCTCTCTCCTCCTGCTGCCCTGAAAGCCAGATTTCAGCCTCCTCCCTCAACAGCTTTTCCTGATCCGGGAATGCCTCATTTCCATACTGTACCAGCAACAGAGCGTTCAGAATATCTCCCTTCCGTCTCAGCCATTGGGCAATACGCAGAATATTGTCTTCTCTCTTTTTGGTCTCAAATACAACAACTTTCCCGATTGCCAGACCGCTTATTTTTTCGTCCATAAGGTCTTCTATTATCTGCTCACAATATTCATCCGGCAGATCATTTTCTATCCGCAAACCACAGTATTGGATCTTTCGATATTTCCGTTCTATATCCTTAAGTCCATACACCTGATAAAAAATATCCGTCTCTATCCCCAGTTCCGGCAGCTTCTTTTTTTCCGCTAACCATATAGTAAAAAAACACTCCAACATGATCAGATGGTTTTCTTTCGTTTTCAGCCTGGAATATGCTTTATCACGGGCCAGATCCAGCATTAACTCCTTAATCTTCTGAAAATCCGTTCCGGACTTCAGCCTGTGGTTAATCTCTTTTTCCAGACGAAGCAGCTCCTGATATTGTTCATTTAATCTCATAGCTTCCCTCTATCAAAAACGTGCGCCGCCAGGCGCACTTGTGCGAAAAAAAGGAGTTGACAAACGCCAACCCCTTTTCTATTGGTAGTTTTACAGCTCTGATCAACCAAGTAAGGACAGCACGCCCTGATTGGCCTGATTGGCCTGAGCCAGCATTGCCTGACCTGCCTGGGCAAGGATCTGGTTGTTGGAATACTTAACCATCTCAGTTGCCATATCAGTATCACGGATCTGGCTCTCTGCTGCAGTGGTATTCTCAACTACGTTATCCAGGTTGTTGATCGTATGCTCAAGCCGGTTCTGGATCGCACCTAAGTCAGAACGCTGTTTGCTGATTGCAGTTAAAGCTCTCTTGATCGTTGTAATGGAATTTTGTGCTGCAGTCTGGGATGCAACGCCGGATGACTTCATTCCATTGATTGAAATTCCTGATGCATTCATCGCATTAACCGACACAGAAATGGTATTGGTATCGTTCCCCTCGGCTCCTACCTGTAAAGCGATACCACCGCTCCAGCTACCGTCTAAAAGATTTCTCTCATTAAACGTTGTAGTTGTTGCTACACGATCGATCTCGTCAATCAGGGCATCCACCTCTTTCTGGATATAGCTCTGATCTTCCGTCTGATTGGTTCCGTTTGCTGACTTAACAGCCAGCTCATTCATCCTCTGAAGCATGTCATGCACTTCGTTCAGCGCGCCTTCTGCTGTCTGCACTGCGCTGATGCCGTCCTGTGCATTTAAGGAAGCCTGGGTAAGACCTCTTACCTGACGTCTCATCTTCTCGGAAATAGCAAGCCCTGCCGCATCGTCTGCCGCACGGTTTACCTTGTAACCGGATGAGAGCTTCTCTGTGGACTTAGCCTGTGTCTTGGTTGTCAGTCCTAACATTCTGTTAGAGTTCATTGCTGTTAAATTGTGTTGTACTACCATAGTATTTACCTCCATGTGTTTTATTTTTATGCAAATCCATTTGCATAGCTTTTGGTTTTATAATAAACCGGATGCGCCTGCTTTCTGCCGGGCCCTGACAACTAACCTGCACATCCGTCTATTACCTTTAAGGAATTTAAAGATTTCCTTTTGTGATGATCACATTCTTTTTCTTCTTATACTTCTCCGGATGCTCCTGCGCTCTGTAATATTTAGGAAGCTTTTCCTTCAGCTCCGGATCCGTGATCTTCTTTTCAAGCACACTGCTTCTGACAATATCGACCTCCTTCGGCGCATCGATCATGATCCTCATATGCTTCCCGGTGCCGCCCAGAAAAACAATCTTTATGTCATCCCCCAGAAGCAGATATTCCTCAGCCGCTACAGACATTCTCAGCATTTTGTTTTTCCTCCTTGAATATTTGGCTCATTTTGCGAAATACTGTTCCATGTAACATAATGTATATTGTGTTACCTCTTTTTTATCAATAAGCCGACTCCTGAAGCGTGGCGGCGTTTGATCAATAAGCTCCGTAAGGAGCGTTTGATGCATAAGAGCTTACAGATCGATATCCCTGAAAATATTGTCCCTGTCATCCTGCTCTATCCCAAGATAGCGGACTGTGACCTGAAAAGAAGAATGATTATAGATATTCATTAGAAGCGCCGGTTTTATTCCCTGCTGCCACGCGTGATAGCCAAAGGTTTTCCTCAGAGAATGACAGCTGATCACGCCGTCTAGCTGACACGCCTCCGCCACCTTTTTTATGATGCGGAAGGCCTGAATTCTCGAGATCGGATGCTCCTTCTCTCTGCTGTTTTCAAAGAGAAAGTCTCCGGCCTCGATCACCCTCCCCTGTTCTGCCAGGGATTGCCTGTACTCCATAAGGGCTTCCCGGACATTATGGTTCATAAAGATCAGAGAATTCTTATCCGTCTTCTGCTCTGTGATGGAAAGATGCTCTTTGTATCTCTGCCGCCCGAAATCATATACATCATCCCATTGCAGCTTCAGGATATCTGAAATCCGTAGCGCTGTATTAAGTCCCATCACTACCAGCAGGTAGTTTCTTTTATTTGGGCAGGTTACTCTGTAGTACTCTTTAAAACGGTATAAATCCTCCGCATTTCTTACTGGCTGTGCCGTATTCATGCTTTTTCCTCCTGAAAATATAAGTATAAAATAAAATTTTAAAAAAATTTTTCTCAGCCCTAAAGTTTTATCTCCGGTTGCCGATATATTAAGCGTAACAAAAAAGAGGTAACACAATATACATTGTGTTACCTCTTTTTTACCAATAAGCCGGCTCGCGAGGCGTGACCGCGTTTGATTGGAAAAACAAAGGACTGTCATGACAAATGCCGCATACAGCAAACTGCCCGTAACTATGAAGCCTTCAGGCTAATAGTTACAGGCAGTTCATTGTATGTGCTTCTTCCCTACACAAAGGGATTATAAAACCTGCTTCCATCCGCAAAGGTGATCGCCAGCGCCACCACGCTGAAGGCCACGGTAAAGGCAATCGCCAGATAATCATTGCGCTGCAACTTCTTTCCCATGTACCAGGTTCTCTTCTTGTGCTTTCCGTAGCCCCGAAGCTCCATGGCATTGCTGACCACGTCGATCCGGTCCATACTGGAAAAGATCAGCGGGAAGATAATGGTCGAAGTATTTTTGATACGGCTGATCAAGGAAGCCTTTCCGGACATCTCAATCCCTCTGGCCTCCTGGGCATGCTTGATCTTGGTAAATTCTCCCTGCACATCCGGAATATACCGAAGGGCAATGGAGATGGCATAGCCTATATTGTAGCTAACACCTATTTTGTTCAGGGAAGCCGCGAATTCACTGGGATTGGTGGTCACCAGGAACATGAACACGGCCGGGATCACCGTGAAATATTTGATCACCACGTTCAGCTCATAAAAAAGCAGCTCCTTCGTCACATCATAACGTCCCGCAATATGAAAAAGCACGGTTCTGGTTCCATAGACGGCAGTTCCCTGATCCGGGGAAAAAATGTATATGGCAAACACATTAAATACAAGGAACACCAGAACCAGCTTAAAAACCGCTCCCACCTGCTTCCATTCTGTCCGGGATATCTTAAATATGATCAACGCCAAAACAACCATGGTCACCAGTATTCTGGTATCATAGGTCAGCATACTGGTCAGACACCACAGCAGAAAAAAAATCAGCTTGGTCACACCGCTTAGCCGATGGATCCATGTATCCTTTTCTTCATATGATAATATTTTAGCCATCTGTCTTCTCCTCTGCCAAAGCTGTTTCTTTTTTCTTCTCCCGCTCGTATGCAATAAACCGCTCCGCAAACTCTGAAGGGTTATCGATCCCGCATCCAAGGGCCAGATCATAAAGGGATGTCTTTTTCAGATATGCTTTATCGGCGATGGTCTCATTGGTCAGAACCTTAGCAGGGGTATCGTCGGCGATCAGATGTCCGTCCGCAATTACAATAGCCCTGTCCGTATATTCCAGCATCAGATGCATGTCATGAGTGATCATGATAATGGTGATCCCCAGGGTCTCATTGATCTCCTTCAGAAACTCCATGATCTCCGTATAATGCCGGTAATCCTGCCCCGCGGTAGGCTCATCCAGGATCATAACCTCCGGATCCATCACCAGTATGGACGCAATGGACACTCTCTTTTTTTGCCCGAAGCTAAGCGCCGATACAGGCCAGTTTCTGAAAGGATAAAGACCGCAGATCTTCAGTGTCCGATACACTCTCTCTTTGATTTCCTCCTCCGGGACCCCTCTTACCGTCAGCCCCAGCGCCACCTCGTCAAAGATCATAGGCTTTGAGATCATCTGATTGGGACTTTGCATTACCAGACCTATCTTTTCTCCCCTCTCTTTGATCGACAGGGGCGCCACATCTTTTCCGTTTAAGAAGATGGTTCCTCTGGTGGGCTTATAAAAACCGCAGATCAGATTGGAAAGGGTGGATTTGCCTGCACCGTTTTTGCCCACGATGCTGACCATCTCTCCTTTTTTGATATCAAAATGAATATGCTGAAGGATAGGCCTTCCCTCCACATAGGAAAAATACAGATCCTCTACCTTAAGCGCTGAAGGAGCCTCTGGTCTTGCCGCTTTTCCTTCTGTCCGGTCAAACCAGTCTCTCACCTTATCCCTGTAACGATCCATCTTCATGGTTTCCATGTGCATGGGCTTATCCTCTGCATGGATCTGACAGCCCGCATGCTTGATGGCGGTGATATAGAGAGGCTCCCGGATGCCCTGCTCCTTCAGTACATCCGTTACCAGAAGCTGATCCGGCGTGGTGTCTGCCACGATCCGTCCCTCCCCCACCACAATGATCCTGTCCACATCCCGATAAAGAGCATCCTCCAGACGGTGCTCTATAATAAGGATAGTAGTCTTCTTTTTCTTCTGGATCTGGTCGATCAGGTCGATGGCACGCTTTCCTGTGGCCGGATCCAGATTGGCCAGGGGTTCGTCAAAAAGAAGGATATCCACGTCATCTACCATCACTCCTGCCATGGAAACCCTCTGCTTCTGTCCCCCGGAAAGCTCTCTTGGCGCATTCTCCAGAAGCTTTTTGACGTCCACCAGCTCCGCGATCTCGTCTACCTTGACAAACATATCCTCCTGGGGCACATTGTCATTTTCAAGGGCAAAGGCAATATCCTCTGCCACAGTCAAACCGATAAACTGCCCATCTGTATCCTGCAGCACTGTCCCCACGATCTTGGACAGGCCAAACAGACCTAAGTCCGCCGGGTTTTTGCCTCCGATCCTGAGAGTGCCTGTAATATCCCCGCTGTAGGAAAAGGGCACCAGACCGTTGACACAATGGGCAAGGGTGGATTTTCCGGAACCGGAAGGCCCTACGATCAGAACCTTCTCCCCGGGCATGATCTTAAGGTTGATATCCCGGAGAGTCGGTTCCTTCTGAGCACGGTATTTAAACGAAAAATCCTTGAACTCGATCATAGGTTCCATGCATTAATCCTCTTTGGAAAGGCTTGATGATTTGGCTCCGATCTTGGAATAGCCTGCGCAGAGCAACGTTCCCAAAATTCCCACAATGAGAATGTTTCCAAGGAAAGCGCCTGCCCCCTGAACAAGAAGCTTGTCCGTAGGCTCGGCATAGATCACAATGTCAAGGATAGGAGCAAGAGCGATCCAGGCGATGGCGTTGGCCACGATCTGAGCGACGTTGAAAAGAATGATCGCCTTTTTGCCAAAGCCTCCCTCTTTGATGGCATATTTGGCTGCGAACAGACCAATGATAAGACCCACCAGACCATCAGGGAACACCCAGCTCCACCACACGCTGCCGTAGAACATTGCATCACCAAGAGCATGTCCCAGAAATCCTACTACTGCGCCTACAATGGGACCAAACACAGCTGCCAGAAAGGCCATCACCGCCATACGCGGCTGCAGATAAGTGTTGGGGATGCCCGTAGGGATCTGGATCTCTGTCAACGCCACAAATAATGCTGTTCCGACACCGATCGCAACTACTTCCTTGATACCAAACTTCAGTTTCATGATATGTACCTCCTCATACTATTGCAGTAACCTGCACGCTTCATTATATGTCGCAAGGAGGGACCCACCGCAGGTGGGTTCATCCTTACGACCTACGCGCACATCAGTGCGCTTCTTATTATATCACAATCCCGCTTCTTATACCAGAATCTCTTTTCCAAGAGCAAAAGAATACAGGATTTTCTCCGTAACCTCTTTTCCGGTCAACCGCTCAAGAGCCTCTGCGTAGTAATCCAGCTGTACCCGATACCTCCCCGTCAGCTCCTCCGGTGTTTTAACAACATCTGTTTTGTAATCCGCAACAATTATTTTTTGATCCTCCTCAAAAAACACATCGATGATCCCCTGGATCAACACCTGTTCTTTTTCCGGAAATTCCTCCCCGAGACGGCTTGCCGGAAGGCCCAGCACAAAGGGCTGTTCCCTGTGAAGCTTTCCGGCCTCCTTTGCCCGGCTCATCCGAAAAGCAAGTGAACTGTCAAAAAAGCCTGCCAGCTTTGGAAGAAAGATACTTTTTCGCCACTGAGAACTCAAAAGCCCTTCTGCCTCGAACCGGTCAAGCTGAACATCGATCTGCACCTCACGCTCCTTGCCCTTCTTTGCTTCCAGGATCCTTTGAAAGTCAAGCAACTCCATTACCTTATGATAAGCGCTTCCTCTGTCCGTGCCGGAAAGCGCTTCTTCCTCCTTCAAAAATGACGGAATGTAAGGAACTACCTCCCGTTCCTCAAAAAGCTTTCCCGTAAACGCCTGCTCCAGGGAAGTCCCTCCCTTTGATGCTTCTGAAGTCAAAACACCCTCTATTGACTGATTTGGTAAATCATGCATAGCCTTTTTCTTCAGCTCTGACACAGATGTCTTCACGAAGAGATTGGAGAGATACTGGTAAGAGTAGGTAAGTGACATTTGTTTTGACAGCTTCGACACTAATTCATTATCTTTATCAGTCAATTCATTTTTCTTCACCGTATCGTCAAACAGCTTCTGCCTTCTTCTCATTTCCTGTACGGCAGAGTCTACATCTTTTTGCAGGATATCCGTCGGTTCTACAAATTTCACCGTCAGATCAAGGCAGGGAGAAATAAAATCCAGACAGGACAAAGCGCCTGAAAGAACCGAAAAGGAAACCCCAGCTCCCGGCTCCTGAAGCTCCTGGAATTCCTGTTTTTGTTCTAATTCTTCCCGGAATTTTGAAACAGAAGGAGTAAGAGCCGTTAAGATCAGCTTTTCCTTTGCCCTGGTCATAGCCACATACAGCACCCGCAGCTCCTCCCCCAACAGGTCATGTCTCATTTTAAGTGCGACCGCCTTCTTCTTCAGCGTATTACTCCTGATCCGCAACCCGCTGTCCACATAATCCACGCCGATCCCCATATCCACGTCCGCGATCATTCCGCTGTTGATATCCTGCATATTGAATCTTTTCGCCAATCCTGCCACAAAGCAGACAGGAAATTCGAGACCCTTGCTCTTGTGAATGCTCATGATCCGTACCACATCCGCATTTTCATCCAGCACGTCCGCAAGACCATAATCCACTTCATATTTCTCCAGCTGTTCAATATATCTGAGGAAGTGGAAGAGTCCATAATAGCTTGTATTCTCAAAGGCAGCGGCCCGGGTCAGCAGCATTTCCACATTGGCTCTGCGCTGCTCTCCCCCGGAGCATGCAGAAACATAGTCCAAATAGCCGGTATCCCACAGAATTTCCCGGATCAGCTTGTGAATAGGAGTGTAGGCTGTTTTTTGTCTGTAACCGGACAGCCGATTCAAGAACATCTGTATTTTTTCTTTTAACGGGCCGCTATAAGTTGTTAAATCATCATATAATAAATCAGCTTTTTTTTGTCCCCTGATCAGCGCCACTTCCTCCTGGGAAAACCCTCCGAAGAAGGATTTCAGCGTTCCGTAAAGAGGGATATCCTGCAGAGGATTGTCAATTACCCTGAGAAACTGCAGCAGAGTCTTAACCTCCACCGCCTGAAAGTATCCGGTACGGGATGCCACATAGGCCGGGATCCCCTCCTTCTCCAGAACGCTCTTAAACTCCTCTGCCCATCCGGAGGTAGTCCGCAGAAGGATCACCATATCGCTGTACTTCACCGGACGCAGCTTCCTGCTGACCGCATCAGTCACTCGCATATTCTCGTACAGATCCTTTATTTTACGGGCGATTGCCGCTGCCTCCTGCTCTCTGGCTGTCCGGGAAGAATCCTCTGACTTTTCGATGATCAGATACTCTGTATCATAGGCGGATGGGTCCCGGGGATCTTCCGGAAAATCCGCCCCCTGATAGAGAGCTGCCTCTGCATCGTACTCCACGCCTCCGAGATCCGCTCTCATGATCCTCTCAAACAGCCGGTTCACACTGTCAAGCACCTGAGGACGGCTGCGGAAGTTTTTGTGCAGATCGATACGCTGACACTGACCATCCGCCGTGGAATAACGCCCGTATTTTTCCATAAACAATTCCGGGCGGGCCTGCCTGAACTTATAAATACTCTGCTTTACATCCCCCACCATAAAACGGTTATAGCACCCCTCTGCCTCACCGGAAATGCTTTGCAGTATCAGCTCCTGTACCTGATTGCTGTCCTGATACTCATCGATGAGGATCTCCTTAAAAAACTGCCGGTATTCTAAAGCCGCAGGAGATGGCACATATCCCGGAGTCTGCATCAGGTTCTCTGAAGTCTCGTCTTCCGTGCTTTGAGCCAAAGCCGCTGTTGTCTTGCCTTCTGCATCCTGCATCGGATCTTCTGTCCTCTTCAGCAAAATCTGCAGTGCAAAATGCTCCATATCATGGAAATCAATGAGATTTTCACGTCGCTTCCATTCATCCAGGCGCTCCTTGAAGGCCAGGACCAGCCCCAAAAGCTCCTCCACAAAGGGGGCGGCCTTTTTCATCCGATCTGCGGCCTGCTCCGGAGATAACAGCAGAAATGATGATCTGATCTCTTCTAACTGCTTCTTGATATTTTTGCGCAGCTGCTGTACCTTTTCCCTGGCAAGAGAATTCACGGAATCATCCTTTTTGGAGGGCAGCCTTCCAAAGGAGATGGTCTCGAAGGCTTCCTGCAATCCCCGAAGGTTCTCATATCTTAAGATATGATTTAACATTTCCTCTTCCTTTTCCAGGGTTTCCCCATACATATAGGGGCCGTCAGGCCTTTGCACGATACGGATAGCAAGCTTTATATCGCTGATGCATTCCTTTACCACAGTCCGGATATAAGAAACCACATATCTGCACCAGGCGCTTTCCTCCCATTGGCTCTCATCCGTTATTTTATACTCCTCTATGCATTGACTGATCCAGTCTTCCGGCCAGGGACAGCTCATGGAAAATTCATACAGCTTCCCTATATATTCCTTCAGCAGATTATCATTGCTGCCTCCCGTGAAATATTCCACACAGCTCAAAAAACGCGGATCCTTTTCCTGGTACCTCTCCTCCAAAAGCTCCTGCATCACATCCTGCTTAAGGAGCCTGAGCTCGCCCTCATCCGCCACCCGAAAGCCCGGGTCAAGGCCGATATCATTAAAATTGTTTCGGATAATGAAAAGACAGAAGCTGTCAATGGTAGTGATCTGAGCATTATGTAAAAGGGACGCCTGCTTCTGAAGGTGCACATTTTTCCCCTCCTCCAGAAGCAGCTTATTGATGGCAAGACTGATCCTCTCTCTCATCTCCGCCGCCGCCGCATTGGTAAAGGTCACCACCAGAAGCCTGTCGATATCCACAGGATGCTGGTGGTCCGTTATCATACGGATGATCCTTTCCACCAGGACCGCCGTCTTTCCCGAGCCGGCAGCGGCGGATACCAGAAGATTTCTGTCCCTGAGTGTAATGACCTTCTGCTGATCCTCAGTAAAACTAATCGCCATAGCTCTCCTCCTGTTCTCCGATCTCCTCCAATTCATTGCGCATCTTAAGAAGCAGATCATCCTTAGAGCCCCCTCTAAGGAGCCGCATATCATACCCCGGCACCCGCTCCTCAAAATCACAGACGCCCCGGAAGGCGCAATAGGTGCACGCCTGCATGGTTCCCTGCTGGCAGGGATTCACTGCAATGTTTCCTGAGAGGATCTCCTGTCCCAGCTGACGGATCTTATGACTCACAAACCTGGAGACGGTCTCATAGTCCTCCTTTCCCATCACGCCGGAACGGGCGGAGAAGGTACCGTCCTTTTTCCGTTCTACGGGTATCACCCGGGATTTATCCGTAAAATTCTTATCCAGAAGACTGACGATCTTTTCGTCTTCACTGACGATCCCTGCGGTACATAACTCCTTTAATATCTCCTCATTAATCTCCTCGGGAGTCCTGATCTCCTCCGTCCGTATCATAGGGTCGCTGACATGATAATAGAGAAGCGCCGCAGGCACCACCTCTTTTTCAGGATGCTCTCTGGCGGTAATCTCCGCCGCCACATTCATATAAACCACCAGCTGAAGCTGCAGGCCATAATAAAGGGCGGCCAGATCGAACTTCTTATTACCGGATTTATAGTCGATCACCTTCACATAAATATGTTCCTCATCCTCACAGGTATCGATCCTGTCGATCCGTCCCTTAAGCCGCATCTTTTCCTGTCCTGACAGGGCGATATTCACAGCCTCCAGCTTTTCGACCCTTGAAAAGCTCATCTCAAAGGAGGATGGCACAAAAGACCCCTCCCTCAGCTGAGCCCTAAGAGTTCTCACGGTTCTTTTCAAAATCCGGTACATACGCTCCACCATATATTCATACCGTGCATTACTATAGAGCACCGTTTCCCCGTAAGCCATGGTGCAGGCGTCTAAGGCCTCCTTTAAAAGCGCGTCCCCTTCTTCATCCGTAAAGTCGAACCAGGTCAGATCATTTTCTGCAAGTTTTCCTGCAAAGAGCTCCAGCACCTGATGAAAAATATTGCCGAGGTCAGCCTGCTCAAAGCTGTATTCATCCCGTTCTTTAAGCATCAGGCCATATTGCAGGAAATGTGAATAAGCACAGGCGGCATACCGCTCCAACCGGCTTACACTGTTTTCCAATACGGCGCCATACAAAGCCTTAGCCACCGCCTTTACCAGAGGCTTGTGTTCGTATCTGGCAAAGGCCGCCTCCTCCAGCTTCTCCGCATAACCGCCAAACTCTCGATCCTCCTTATAAAGTCTGTAAAAACAACCCAGTTCTTCATCGCTTAAGGCTCCCTCCCTGCCGGCGGCATATTCCCGAAGCTCTCCGGCCAGCAGTGCAAGGCCGTCCTTTTTCCCCACGATCTGATCAAATGCAGATTTAATAACAGATGTATTTTCATCCAAGATGCTGCCTTGCGAAGCATGGTAGCGTTTGATTTTCAGGGCAGGAAACAGCTTCTGCATCATATCGATCAGATAAGAAGGGCGGATGCTTTTTCCCTGAGCGCTCATCCGCGCATAAGACAGATACAATCTCTGAGAGGGCTTGGTCATATTCATGTAGAGATAAAGCCTTTGGATATACATTTGCTGACGGGGGGTAGGGGCCAGCTCAAACTCCGACTGCTGTAGAAATTCCCGGTCAATATCTGAGATGATACCGCCCTTACTGCTGTTCCCCGGAATATTTCCGTCATTTACGCCCAAAAAGAACAGTACCTTCACCTGCTTTAACCGGCTTCTCTCCATATCTCCCACTACTACCCGGTCCACGCTTCCCGGTATGATACCCACCTCGATCTCCCCGAAGCCGGCATCCAGAATGTCCGCAAACTCCGAAAGACTCATGGGCTCCTCCTTTAAAAGCCCCATGATCTGCTCTAACAGCTCCATGACCAGCCGATAGATCTGATCATACTCCCTGGCCTTCTCAGGCTCCCCCTGCTCTCTGAAAAATTCCGCAAAGCCGCAGAGCTTTTCCTGGATCCTTCCCGCCACAATGAAATCATACAGCATCCGCACCATTTCCCCGGCGTTTTCTTTCTTTTCCAGAAGAGGGGCGATCTGCGCCATCAGCCGTTCCCTGGTCTGGTCAAGCTGCTCTAAAAGACGCTGTTGCCTTGCCGCTTCATCCTCCATATCCTCTTCAGGAACGCCCGATATTATTAAATATGAATTTAATTTTCTCGTGAACATCTGGCTCCATTTCCGTTTTCCCTTAATGCCAAATGCCAGAACATAATTCTCAAGACGGTCAATCTCCTCTGTCTCAAAATCCGCAAGACCGCACCGCAGATAGTGAAAGACGCTCTCATAGGAAAAGTCAAAAAGCACCATTTTCAGGGCGCTTCTGATATATTCAATAAAAGGATTCAGCAAAAGCCCCCGTGTTCTGTCCAGAAAAACCGGGATATCATACACTAAAGCTTCCCGCTCAAAATAGTCCCCATAGGTTTCCATATCACCTGTTACCACTGCAATGTCCCGGTAACAAAAATCTTCCTCCAACACCAGCTTTTTGATCTGAATACATACCTGCCGCACCTCCTGCGACGGATTCAAAGCTTCTGTCATATGAATGCTCCCGGGCTCTTCCTCATAAGGCCGCAAAGGATACCGGAAGAGCTGCTGCTCTAAATGAGCCATCTCCCTGTTATCACGAAATCTGGGAAGAGGGCTGCTTTTCAGGTAAACATCCTTTTCTCTTGCCCTCTGCCCCTCAGACTGCAGGCTACGCTCCGGCAGGTCATTGCACAGACGGCACAGATCCTTCACTGTCTTTTTGCTCAGATAAAACAGCTCCTGCTCTCCTCCCATACGAAAGGGATCCTCATGAATATCAATTGTTATGGAAACGATGACCCTTTCAGTCAACCCAAGCAGTTCTCTGATCAGCCGGTATTGGATAGGGGTAAAGCCCGTAAAGCCGTCAAAAACCATAACGCTTCCCCTGATAATATGAGATTTTGCCACGGCTCTGGTAAGCAGCTCTAAGGTTTCCTCCGTGGTGATGAACCGATCCTGTATGTACTCCACAAAGCCCTGATAAATAACCTCCAGGTCCTTCAGCTTATAATGAAGAGCTCCCCGGCCTTTGGCAAATTCCGCCAGTTCTCCCACCTGACCTGCGCTGATCCCGTACTGCATAAATTCAGAGATTGCCGACTTTACCTCATGGATATAGCCGATCTTGTTTAAATTTTTGCCGATAACAGGCATCTGATCCTTCAGGGATGCCGCCACCTTCCGGAGCACCAGACTCTTGCCGGTATCGTCCAGAACCGGCTCTCTGCCACAGCCTGTCTCTTCAAAGATCCGATGGGTCAGACGACCGAAGCTGAGTACATCAATATTCATGATCCCGCCACAGTCGCTGGCATTGACCAGGTCTACCTGGGTCTGCATGGTGAACTGATCCGGCACCAGATAGAGAAAATTACGCCTGGGCTCCTTCCTCGCCCATTCCACAATAGTCTTATGCAATTGTCTGCTTTTTCCTGCCCCCGAACCGCCGAAAACAAACTGTAATCCCATAGCTTTTGCCCTCTTCTCAGCAAACGCTGGCCCGCTTTGCGAGCCAGCTTATTGCTCAAACACTGTCATGCTTTACTCCTGCAAAAAGGGGATCATCTCCTTCACCGAAGAAAATATCAGATGAGGGATCACCTCCGAGCTCTTCACATCCTCTAATCCTGCTTCCCCGCTGAGCACCAGGATCCCTGTATATCCGTTGTTCACCCCTGCTGCCACGTCTGTATAAAGCCGATCTCCCACCATGGCGGTTTCCTCCTTCCGGGTTCCTGCTCTCTGCGCCAGGAAATCCATAATAAGTCCGTTGGGCTTCCCGATCACCACATCCGGATATCGGAAGGCGGAAGCATGGATAAAGGCATGGATGGCTCCCGCATCCGGAATAAAACCGGTCTCTGTCGGGCAGTTAAAATCAGGATGGGTGGAAATGTAGGGAAGACCTTCCCTTACCAGATCGCAGACCCTGCACATTTTTTCATAGGTAAGGGACGTATCAAAACCCACAGCCACTACCTCGGGAGCTTTCTCATCCAACAGAATCCCTGCCTGTGAAAATTCCTCCTTCAAAAGCTCATTTCCAAGGAGAAACACCTTTTTCCCCGGGAAATTCTTCTGCAGATAGTCGATGGTGGCCATACCGGAGGTAACGATCTGCTCCGCCCCGATCTTAAGCCCCATCCTTACCAGCTTTTCAATATAGGCTTCCGGGTTTTTGGATGAATTATTGGTCAGGAATACATATTTTTTCCCTGCCTGCTCCACTGCTTTAAGGAAATCTACGGCTCCTTCGATCCACCGCTCTCCCAGATAGACGGTTCCGTCCATATCCAGCGCAAAGCAGTTGATCCTTTTCAAAATCCCCTGTACATCGGTATCTGTCTCAGGTATGTACATTTTTTCAGATATGCACATTTTTACACCTCTCTGGTGGCTTCCTTAAGCCATTCAAGCTCCTCTCCCTCAAAATAAGGGGAAATTTTTTCAAACACTTCCTTATGATATGCATTCAGCCTCTGCCGGTCTTTTTCCTCCAAAAGAGCGGTCTCCACAGCGTCCAGATCAATGGGCACACAGGTCAGATCCTCAAAATACATAAACTGACCGTACTCGTTTTCCTCTCCCTTCCGGCAAAGGATCTCGTTTTCAATCCGGATCCCATGACTTCCCTCTATGTAAAGCCCGGGCTCGTCGGAGGTAACCATTCCTTCCTCCAGCACCGCATTCTCCTCGTGCTCCGAGAGCAGTCTCCACCGGAAACCATTAGGGCCTTCATGTACATTCAAAAGATACCCTACCCCGTGGCCTGTTCCGTGCTTATAATCAAGCCCATACTCCCACAAAACCTCTCTGGCACGCACATCCAGATTCAGTCCTCTGCAGCCATAAAGGAATTTCGTGTTCTTCAGATTCAGCATCGCCCGCAGCACCAGGGTAAAGTGCTTTTTCATCTCGTCGGTAAGAGGTCCTAAAGCAAAGGTTCTGGTAATATCTGTGGTCCCCTCCGGATAATGGCCGCCGCTGTCCACCACTAAAAGCCCCTCCGGATGAAGCTCGGAATTATTCTCCGGGGTCGCACTGTAGTGAACGATAGCTCCATTAGCGCCATAGGCACAGATTGTGGAAAAGCTGGGCTCTATAAAGCCTTCCTGCTCACGTCTGAAGGCCTCTAACCGATCCGATGCGCTGATCTCCGTCATGGGAAGCTTTCCGATGTTCTTTTTCAGCCAATACATAAAATGAGTGACTGCAACCCCGTCCTTCAAATGAGACTTCCGCAGATTCTCCATCTCCACCGGATTCTTCACCGCCTTCATCAACGTACTCGGATTGGACCTGTCAATGATCTCCACATCATCTCCCAACTCCTTTTTCACCCGACAATTGACCCGGTTTAAGCAAAGCAGAACCCGCTCCTCATAGATAGAAGCCACATAATCATAAAACTCGCCATAAGGCCGAAGGGTGATCCCGTTTTCTGCAAAATAGCTTAAAACCTCTTCCCCACAGGCACTTCTCTCCGCAAAAAGCAGAACCTCATCCTCCATAACCACCGCATAGGCAAGCACCAGGGGACAGCTCTCCACATCATTGCCCCGGATATTCAGAAGCCAGGCAATATCATCCAGAGAAGTGAGGATATGCATGGTGGCTTCCTCTTCCTTCATCTTTTCCCTGACCCTGGCGATCTTGGAGGCTGTACTCTCCCCGCTGTAGCACTCCTTTAAAATACTGATGGGCTGGTGCTCCAACGCCGGGCGATCCTCCCAGATGCCATCTGCAAGATCCTTATCCCAGATCAGCCTTCCCAGCTTCTTCTCCAGCATCTCCTCGTATTCTGCAGCGCTCTCAGCCTTCACCACTCTGCCGTCAAAGCCAAGGCTCTCTCCCTCTCCCAGCTTCTGCTCCAGATAATCCTCCAACGTAGGAACCTCCGGCTCCCCAATCTTCATCAGACGGATCCCTGTGCCGGAAAGCTGCTTTTCCGCCTGGATAAAATATCTTCCGTCCGTAAAAAGGGCCGCTTCCTCCCGGGTTACCACCAATGTTCCGGCCGAGCCTGTAAAGCCGCTGAAAAAGGCTCTCACGCGGAAAAAGCCGCTGACATATTCGCTGTCATGATAATCTGACGTAGGTATCAGATAACAGTCGATCCCGGCGGCTTTCATACTTTCTCTCAGTTTACTTATTCTTTCCCGTATCATTTTTTTCCTCTTTTCTGTTGCTGTAATTTTCGGTTTACCATCAAACGCTGCCACATTTGTATGACAGCCTGTTGATCAGGAACTATTGTATCTTCTTATTACGCTCACATTCACATTATACTCACGAAACGGGAAAAGAACAACTTTTTATTTCTTCATCCTTGGATTAAACACAAGACTGGCCAGATATCCGAAGACCAGCGCCGCGGAAGTCCCCACAGCACCCGCCTTAAAGCCGCCGGAAAACAGCCCCATAAAGCCTTCCTGATCCACAGCCTCCTTAACTCCCTTCATCAGCACATTGCCAAAGCCAAGGAGAGGCACCGAAGCCCCTGCCCCTGCGAAATCCACAAAGGGCTGATACCATCCAAGCGCCCCCAGCACCGCCCCTGTGCACACCAAGAGCACCATGATCCGACCGGGCATCATCTTCGTCTTTTCCATTAAGATCTGAACCAGAGCACAGATCAGGCCGCCTACCCAAAATGCATTAAAATAATCCATGATAACCTCCTACCTTTGCAAGAATCGTTTTCATGGATTATTATTTGCATTATAAATTGAATTATTCGGCCAGAAATTCCTCCCGGAATTCCGGATTTTGAGTTTTGCGGTTATATCCCTAAAAAGTATTGATATTAAAAAAGAAATGCGATATGCTATCAGTAGAAATGGAGGTATCTTTTATGATCAAGAGACCCATCTATATTGATAAAATAATGACCTATGTGAATACACCGTTTGTGAAAATCCTGACCGGCATCCGTCGCTGCGGGAAATCAACTATTTTAAAAATGCTGATCGATGAACTGAAAGAACGCGGGATCAGCAGCGATCATATATTGTATTATAGCTTTGATTCTTTGGAATATGAAGATATAAAGACAGCAAAAGCATTATTTACACACTTAAAGCAGCATTTGTTTTTGGACGGCAAAACTTACCTCTTCCTGGATGAAATACAGGAAGTAAAGTCATGGGAGAAGGTTGTAAACTCTCTCATGACAGACTATGATGTGGATATCTATGTGACCGGCTCGAATTCACGGATGATGTCCTCAGAAATATCTACTTATCTGACAGGGCGGTATATTACATTCCGCATTTATCCCTTATCTTTTTCTGAATATATGACCTTTCGGAAGCACTACGCGGAAGTGCTTGATCCGCATACAGAGCTTGCAAATTATCTGCGGCTCGGTGGTTTCCCTGCCGTTCATCTGCAGAAATATACGCCGGACGAAGCCTACACCATCGTTAAGGATATTTACAATTCAACAATTTTCACAGACATTGTAAGACGTAATCAAATCCGCAAGGTAGATCAGCTGGAGCGTATCGTAAAGTTCTCTTTTGACAATGTTGGACGGACTTTTTCCGCCGCTTCTGTTTCTAAGTATCTTAAGAGCGAAAATCGCGCCATTGATAACGAAACAGTTTACAGCTATCTTAGCAGGCTGGAAAGCGCCTACATCCTCCACCGCTGTTCCCGCTTCGACATACAGGGGAAAGAAATTTTAAAAACTCAGGAGAAATTCTATCTGGCCGACCCATCGCTGCGTTACAGTGCGTTGGGGTATTCATCAGACAGCGTGGCCGCTATGCTGGAAAATGTGATCTATCTGGAATTGCTGCGTCGTGGATATACGGTATACGTTGGTAAGTTTGACCACACAGAGATAGATTTCATTGCCGTAAAGCAGGAGAATAAGCTGTATATCCAAGTAGCCCAAAAGATCCTCTCTCCCGAAACCGAGCAGCGTGAATACGGCAGACTTCTCGATATCCGGGATAACTACCCCAAATATGTGTTACGGACAGACGCCTTTGCAGGAGGCAATTACGAAGGGATCAAGACCATACATGTTGCTGATTTTCTGCTGAGTAGTGAATATTAAAAAATTCCCCGCAGCTTTGCTGCGGGGGTTTTCTATCAGACCGATCCCTCTTCTCCTCCCTCCGGATCCGGAATTTCTTCCTCCTCCGGATCCATCGGCTTCGATGGTATTAACGGCTCCTCCGGTTCAGACGGTGCCTCCGGCTTCGATGGTTCTTCCGGCTCCGACCGGTCTCCTTCTTCTGATGCGCTCTCCGAGCCCGAGGTATTTCCTGGTTCTGACACGTTCCCCGAGCCTGAATCGTTTCCTGGTTCTGATGAATTTTCCGATCCTGACGGCTCCTTAGTTTCATCAGGGTTTTCCTCGCCCTCCGCCTCTGTCTGATCGGAACTTTCCGGATCCCTGGGTCCTTCCATACCGTCAGGTTCTGTTACTTTTTCAGGTTCTTTGTTCTCCTGATCCGTAAGGCTTTCCGGTTTGATAAGCTCCGCATCCTCAAGAAGCAGGGCTTCTTCTTCAGATACCGCAGAGATGACATTGCCGTTTTCATCATATTCTACTTTTACCAGCTGCCAGTATCCATCCCCGGTCTCCTCAACCCTATAATCTACATCACCGTCCCGCAAAACCACGCCATTTGGCTCTGCAGACCACAGCTTTGCTTTGATGGGTTGATTAAAAGGCGCCTTGAGATAGTCATCGCCAGGATCGGATGTTATTGCTTCAACAATTATGACCGGAGCGGCGGCGGCATTAAAAATTTCGGCTTCAGAGTTTAATACCAGATCTCCACCTTCTCTGGTAAGGTACAGAGCACAGAGACCATCCGTATGAATAGATGCACCTTCCCCAACGATCAAATTTCCGCTTCCGCCTATGGCAGGGCTTTGCCCGCCGTCAATCTCGGCGTTCTTAATCATTACATCCGCTCCCATGGAGCGAAGACCATACTCCTCTCCATACATATAGATCAGACTATCCCTCATCTCCTGGCTTTGCTCCAGTCCTGTCAGCTTAGCACCGCCCCCTATCGTCAGCTTGCCTCTTCCCTGCAGGATAATATTGCTGTAAGCAGAAGCCCCGCTCTCCGTATTCCCTTTATTGCAGTACTTTCCTCCTATAATCTTTAAATCCGTCCCCAAATGAAAGCTGCCCTCATAATCAATACCATTTTTGATCAATACATGGGAGGTTTCAGACAGCCCACTGTTATCAATGGTCATGCTTACACCTTTCATTGAATTCTCGATTTCTCCGTTCAGAACACTGTTTGTAATCTCTATATTATCCTGATTCCAAATAATACCATTTTCTCCCAGCTCGCTATTAACAACGGATGCTGTCCCCTGAACATTTTGGAGCGTTCCGTTTAAAACGCTGTCTTCAATTCTGATAGTTCCTCTATAATTATTGTTGTATATCTCGCCGCTGATTGTTCCCGGCCCGTTAATCGTCCAAAAAACGTCCCCATTATCAGATCTGAAAGACATATCCACCCCTACCGTGTGGCCATTCAGCTCCAGAATGACAGGAGCATCCTGACTTCCTGATCCATATACATTAAGACCATTCGGCGAAGAGATATCATCCCGGAGCGTAATGGTGTCCCCGCCCTGCACACGCTCTCCCACACTTTCAAAGCTGTCGCTTACACATCCCAGATAGACTGCATCCGTCCCCTTCTTCCACACGTAAACCGGAGGAACGCCATGGCAGGTACCGCTCTCCGCCTTCTGGCTGCCAAACTGGTTTGTTCCCATAGATACAAACCATGCCCCCTCTCCGGCTACGTCAAGCGTATCAAATGCCTCATCTGCCTTGATCGTCACCGGGCCATAATAAGACTCGTTCTGTCTCTCCTTCTTTACAGCATATAGCAGATCCAGACTTGTCTGCTCATACCCCGAACTAATATCAATGTCACCGGAAATAAGCTTAATCGCCTTTTTGCCGGAGCCGGTTCCATCTAAGGTTCCCCCAGAGATTTCAACATGCTCCCTTGCGCCTTCGGACATATCCCTTCCCTGCAGCTTTACCGTCAACGCCGCATCGGAGCTTCCTGCCTCCAATGTTCCGCCAGACATGATCAGCACACCGCCGGTCATCTCATAACCGTCTGTCACCCTTGCGCCGCTTCCCGAATTTACCAGATATGCTTCCCCGTCTTTTTGCCGATATTGGGAAATTGTGCCCTCTGTCAGTGTCGTTTCGCCATACTGCTCATACCGGGAAATCCTTCCGCCCTCAATATAGGTTACACCATTTCCGCTCTGGACAAAATTCTGAATTTCACCACCAAGTACCGTAGTATACGCCCGGTCACCGGTCTGTTCAAAATCCGCAATATACAGGTCGGAGTCTGCTTCACCTCCCAACCGCACCCAGCCTTTACTCTGCGTATACTTATCAATGGTACCGCCCGGTACATATACCATCCCGTCCTCCTGGACCAGATCAGAAATCTTCCCTCTTGATATGATCCCACCCTTATCCTGCACCATGCTTTCATCCATATCCTGGTGCTGACCGGACGGCGATATTGATCTGTTGATCACACTCTCTCCGACAATCTCCCCATTATTACAGATCAGGCTCTCATTATACAAGGCTTCCTTCAGATCGATCGTTCCATCGTTATATAGCCGGCCGATCTCCAGATTGGAAAATTCCTTTTCAAAGGTCATCTGACCTTCATTGTGGATCTCACCCACACTCTCATTGGTAAACGCATTGACCAGAGTGATCTGTCCTTTTTCTTTGACTCTGATCGTCCCGTTATTTCTTGCAATCCCTTTTATCACCAGCGTCTTAGCCTCCGTCTGGGAAACGTCGGGACCTTCTTCAGGCGCCTGTGTAGGCGCGGGACTCTGCTCCTGCTCCGGGCCTGCTGTGGGCGCTGGTGTCGGTGTCAGGCTTCCTCCAGGTACTGTAGGAATTGGCTCCGGTGTCAGACTTCCTCCGGGTACTGTAGGAACCGGCTCCGGTGTCAGACTTCCTCCGGGTGCTGTAGGAACCGGCTCCGGTGCCAGACTTCCTCCGGGTGCTGCAGGAATTGATTCCGCACCGGATTCCCCGCTCTGATCTGCCCCCGATCCTGTTTCCGGAGCTGTCTCCGGTGCGTATCCGGGATTTATTCCTTCTTTGAAAGCCGGAATAAGGTCAGAATCAACCGGCCAAACCGAGGGCAGCGCTCCTTCCGCCAATCCTTCCTCCCTGTAGAACCCGGAAAAGGAATTTAATCCTTTCCAATCCTCCAGGAGCAAAGAAGCAGCGGTCTCTTCCTCCGGCTCTTTCTCTTCCTCCAGCCGGTCCCCTGCATCCTGCGCCGAATCGGACAGATCAATACCGGATGTCTCCGCAATCCTTTCAAGGAGCGGTGCATCCCCGATCAGCTCCGTCAGCACAAAGCCGTCCACATCCTCTTTTGTACCTTTTTGCAGGAGAATATCACACTTATCCCCTTCCTGGTTTTCAGGATAAACTACACACTCCGCCAGATCGCCGCTATGTAAGGCTTCCGATTTCACCTGCCCCGATACCGGGTCGGTCACACTGCACCGTCCTTCCCCGGATAAAAGGAGGATCAACGTATGCTCCCTGTCCGTTGCTTTCAGGAAACCACAGGCGTCTTTTATACTCAGCGCCGCCGTGGATGTACGGACATTGATCTCCTTCCCCCGAAGATCAAAGTACAGACCGCCTGATCCCAGCAGAATCTCCTCTTTGTCTCCCAGAGTCCGAAATTCTGCGTTGCTTTGGGCGTCCAGCTTTGCAGCGCCTGCGTTTCCTATTTTCAGACGGAGACAGCTTCCCTCCTGTGTGGTGACCCGGTCTCCATTCCCAGGCTCTGCATCAGAAACCCATGGAATCCCTTCTCCCCAGGCGTTTGAGACCTCTACATCCCCTTCCGTCTCTGCCAGTTGTATTTTTCCGCCATTCTCCGCCTCTTCTGATGCCTTAACCGGCGTTACGCCTGCCGCCCACAGAGCAGTACAGGCCATCAGGGATACGATTCGGCTGATAAGCAATCGTCTGTTCATGCTGATCCCTCTACTTTCAATCCATGGATATCACAAAGACCTTCTGTGCAAAAGTATCGCAAACATAAAGTCTTTTTCCGTCCGCCAACAATCCTCTGGGGGAAACCGGAGTGAAGGACTCGATATCATCCACATTTCTTGCCAGAAGAGTAGAAACCTCATCATTCTGTATTTTGCGTATCGCACTGTTGCCTGTGTCTGAGACATAGATCGCTCCCTGTTCATCCACTGTAAGCCCCTGAGGAACCGAAAATGAAGCCCGGCCTGCAGGGCCGTCTTCCATTCCCTCGACGCCGCTTCCGGCAACTACTGTTTTTTGCCCCTCTTCCACCTTCACGATCCGGTTTGCGCCGGTCTCTGCTATGTACAGCACTCCTTCCTTCCAACAAAGACCCATAGGCTCTGTAAGCTCCGATGCAAAGGTGGTCACATCCCCTTCCGGAGTTACCCTTCTGACAGCTCCCTCCAGCGTATCCGAAATATAAAGATTTCCCTCTTCATCCGATGCAAGGCCAGTGGGGTGATGAAAGGCCACCCATCCCATATCTGTCATATCCAGATCCTCACTGGTGCTTCCGTTTAAGGTCTGTACCAGATTGGCATCCACATATCGGACTACATCATTTTCCGGATCTGAGACTGCATATCCTTCCAGGAAAGGAGCGATTGCCCATAAACTCCTGAAAAAGCTTTCCTCAGAAACCGAATCATTATATCCTCCCACAGGCTGTCCGTAAACATCCTCTACGGTTTCTCCACCGGCATATATGCTGCTTACCCCATCCTTCAGCTGCAGGATCACTTTATCGTAGGCATCTGTGATCAATAGAGATCCGTCTTCCATAGCCACGATCCCGCTCGGCTCGCACATAATGTCCACAATACTGGCCTGTGATACCGTACCATTCTGCGTGCTTACCGCTTCCATGGCAGGTTCTTCCGGTCTTTTCAAAAATACGATCAGGCAAACCGCCAGACAAATGATCACTGCCAGCACGGCACTTCCTATGATCAGCTGTTTCTTTGATAACTCTGTCTTCTTCTCTTCCATGTCTATCCCCTTATCTTCTTACCGTTTACTCCCCTATTATGATCTCTCCGTCGTTGATCAGGTCTCCCTCCACCTCCAGGGAGCCATTCACGACAACCTCCGAACCGGATACGACCGTCAGATCACCGTTTACAATAAGTTCACCACCCTCCGGAATCTCAAAAGAGACCGAACCGTCCGGATTCGGTGATTCCACTGTCAGAGGTCCGTCTACCACCACCTGACCGGCGCCATTTTCAAATGCCTTTTTCACGTCATCCACTGTTACCGGGTTCGCAGCATCCCCTGTAAGAGTTACCGTATTGGCAGGAGGCGTCGGCGTGGCGGCAGGTACCGCTGTAGCAGTCGGCGTGGGCGCTGCTGTAGGTACAGATGTTGCTGTAGCTGTAGGTGCCGGTGTCACTGCAGCAGTCGGTGCGGATGTTGCTGCCGCAACAGGCGTATCCGTATCATTGGAATCGTCTGCGGGTGTATCCAATCCCGGAGCCGTATTATTTCCCGGGTTCGTTCCTGCCCCTGCATTGACTCCCGGACCGGTTTCATTTCCGGTTTCTATTCCTTGCTCATAGCCTGCTCTGCCTCCCGATCCGGTATCTCCTTGTCCCCCTTCCGGATAATATCCGTTCCCGCCGGGAGAGGAAGATGGCGTTCCTTCCGGGGATACCCGTGGGTACTCATTTCCCGCTTCCCACACCGGATCCCTGGAAATATAATTCTCCTGCTCCTCTAAAAGACCGCGGATCACTGACAGTTTCTGTCTCATTGCTTCCTGATCCCCGGTCAGACGCGTCTTCGCCTCTGCTGCATAGCTCATCACATCCATGCCGGAAGCATCCTGTATCTTCCGACACAGAAGATCATTTCCTGACAATTCCTCCAACACCATTCCGGGAATTTCGCCTTCCGAATATCCCCGCCTTATAATATCGCATCTATCCGTTTCCTGCTCTCCGGGATAGACCACGAACTCTGCCATCTCGCCGCTTTTCAGAACGGTAGTCTTAGCCTGTCCCGTCAACGGATCAGATACAACACAGGTCACTTCTCCCTCCAACAGATAAACCCGGGAATGATATCTGTCTATCACCTGAACCCATCCGCTGGTTCCTCTTATGCCCATCACCATAGTAGACGTGCGGATGTTAAGGGTCTCATCCTCCTCCAGATCCTCTGTCACATTAAAAAAAAGATTGCCGGAGTCCAAAAGGAGCTCCAGCTTCTTCCCGCTTTTGCGGATCTCCGCCTCGCTGACAGCATCTAATTTAGCCAGCTTTTCACTGTCCAAATTAATCCACGCATAGCTCTCTTCCTCTGTCGCAGTGCGGTATCCGTTATATAAATTCATATTTTTAATAAGGGATATGCCTCTTCCCGAACTGTTAGAAACAGACACATCCCCTTCTGTTTTCATTAACTGCATCACGGCAGCTGTGGCAGAATCCTCTGCCGCAGCCGGCAATACATTCTGTACCAGAAGCAATACGCCGGCCGCGCCTGCAAACAGCATGCACCTGCCGTGAAATCTCTTCCCGGCAGTGCTCATGCCCCGCTGCCTGACTTCCTTTATCCTCATTATCTCCCTCCCCATACTTGTCCGCGCAAAATAGTACCTTTTATTCTACGCTACCGGAAGGGTTCACGTCAAGGAATTATCTTAAACTTATGGTTTTGTTTTTGCCTTTTTTACTTTTTACCCAAAAAATCTCCTTACCACCTCTATCTTCCCGTAATCCCGATATCCCTGGTGCTGCTTTTCCACCGTCACTTCTCCGTTCCGGTTGGAAATCTTATATTCGTTGAATTCACCCTGCCGGTATCCGAAGTCCTGGCCGTTATCCTGATAATGTCCGTAGGTTCCTTCCCCGGGATAAGCCTCCAGGATCAGCAGATCATCCTTATCCTCTCCTACATGCAGCCGGACCGGATATTTAGGGATCACGGCTCCCGCCTTTACATAAACAGGGCACACATCGAGAGGCGCTTCCTTCACAAAAAAGCTCCCGCCTTCCCTGCGTTCTCCCGTCCAGTAATCATACCAGATCCCTTCCGGAAGGTAAACCATCCGCTCTCTCGCCCCCTGCTCCACTACCGGAGCGATCAGCATCCGATCTCCCAGCATAAACTCGTCATTCCGGTTCCTTACATTCTCATCCGCCTCATACTCCAATACCAGCGGACGGACCATGGGAATACCGGTCATCTCCGTCTCATGCATCAGATCATATAAATAAGGAAGCAGCTCGTAACGCAGATCCATATATTTTTTGCTGATGGCAAGAACCTCCTCACCGAACTGCCAGGGTTCCTGGCGTCTGCCGCCTAATGCGCAGTGGTCTCTGAAAAGAGGCATAAAGCATCCCGCCTGGATCCACCTTGCAAACAGCTCCGGTGTGGCGTCGCTTCCGAAGCCTCCCACATCAGCGCCCACAAAGTTCATGCCCGACATACCAAGGTTACAGATCTGAGGGATCATCATACGGATATGAGACCAGATACTATGATTATCTCCTGTCCATGCAGTGGTATATTTCTGAGAGCCGCTATAGCAGGCCCGCGTGATCACAAAGGGTCTTTTGCCGGCGTACTCCTTCCAGCCCTCATAGGTAGACTTTGCCATATTGTGTCCATAAATATTATGGATCTGAGAGTGAGGCGCCGGTCTGTCCTCATCTGTAAAGACCACATCGTCCGGCAAAGGTCCCCGGAAGCTTGCCGGTTCATTCATGTCATTCCACACGCCGGATACTCCCAGATCGATAAGATATTTCTGCTTTTCAGCCCACCAGTGGCGCACTTTAGGATTCCCGAAATCAGGAAATACCGCGTCTCCGGGCCATACTGCATTGACATAAATGTCTCCCTCAGTATCCCTGGCAAAGAAGTCCTGAGCTACGCCTTCCTCATAGACATAGTAGTCCTTTTCCACCTTCACGCCCGGGTCAATGATGGTAACCGCCTTGATCCCCATATCCTTCAGGTCGGATATGACCTTTTTCTCGTCCTGATAGGTTTCCTTATTCCATGTAAAGACCTTGTAATTGTCCATATAATCAATATCAAAGTGGATACAATCACAGGGCAGATTATTCCTGCGCAGTCCCTCTGCCACCTCCCGGATCTTCTCCTCCGATTCGTAGCCCCACCGGGACTGATGGTAGCCTAAGGTCCACAGCTGTTGCATGGGGGCCCGTCCGGTCATGGCTGTATAATCCGAGATCACATCCTTCAGAGAATCTCCGCCGATAAAGTAGTAGTCAAGATTCCCCTCCTCTGCCCCAAACACGTAGTAGTCCTCGCTTTCTTTTCCAAGATCAAAAAAGGACTTACAGTGATTGTCAAAGAAAATACCATAGACTCCCTTCTGCTTCAGCACAAGCATAAAGGGAATGCTCTTATACAGTGACTTGAAATTATCCTCATGAGGATCCGGAATATCGGAATTCCACATCACATATTCATAATGTCTCTTATTTAAAAATCCCGTCTTATCACCCAGACCGTAAATGCAGTCTTCCCTGTCCAGGCTTCTGCGCTCCTCTGCCCGGATCTCCTTTGTCTTTCCGGATATGGCATGGCCTTCTCCGGCCAGCATGGCAAGCTCCCTCTCGGAAAGACCGGTCTTTTCTTTGCGTTCCCCCCGCCAGGCAAGACTTAAGGGATTGCCCTCCCTGTCATAAAAATCTACGGCGAATCCGTCATTGACCTTTGCAGTCACCTTCTTACTGCGGATAACAACTGCGGATCCCTCTTTTTTCACTTCTGTTTCCGCTTCTTTCTGAGGCAGCTGCCCAAAAACAGCCTGTTCTCCGAATCCTTCTTCTATTGCCCTGCTCCTGTGGCCCAGACCGTCATAATCTACAAACACGTTAAAAATGGTATCGGTGATCACCTCCACACAGGGCTTTAGTCCATCGCTTCCCTCGAACTCAAAAGTGACCCTTCCGCCTGATACCTGATAATTTTTCAGCTTTCCGAACAAAACATATCCTCCTCTCGCTCCACCCTTTTGCGCTTCTTTTCCTTACATTATATTATCTGTAATGAAAAAATTCTTGCCCCTGCTTGACTCTTTATTGCACTATTTTGACTTCTTCAGGCTTTTTCAGACTTTATCAGGCTTTCCCGGACTGTCCCTTTTCTCCCCGGGACCTTTTGCCTTCAGGAAGCTGTACCAGGATCACTGCCCCAAATACCAGTCCGCATCCGGCAAGCTCTCTTACGCTTAACGCCTGTCCCAGGATCACCCAGCCTGCCAGCAGCGAAAACACGGATTCCATGGAAAGCAGAAGGGAGGCCACCGCCGGATCCGTATCCCGCTGTCCGATCACCTGAAGGGTATAAGCCACGCCGGAAGAAAGGATTCCCGCATAGGCAAGAGGGATAATTCCATCTATCATCCCGGAAAGCTCCGGCTTTTCGAATACAAATGCAAGGATACTGCTAATGACTCCCGCAGTCAAAAACTGGATGCAGGAAATCTCCACCCCGTCCGCCTTTGGAGAAAAGTAGTCGATCACTAAAATATGTATGGAAAACAAAATAGCTCCGATAAACACCAGAGCGTCTCCTCTGCTCAGGGTAAACCCTTCCTTCATACAGAGCAGATAAAAGCCGAAGGCCGCCAGCACAGCTCCCGCCCAGATCCTGGCGCCGGGCTTCTTTTTCATGAAAATCCCGATCACAGGAACTATGATAATATAAAGAGTCGTAATAAATCCTGCTTTTCCGACAGTGGTATACATAATGCCAAACTGCTGAAAAAGGGCAGCCGGACAAAGGGCAAGGCCGCAACAGATGCCGCCGATGACGGCGGTCTTACCGGCTGCAGTCCCGCTTTCTGATGCTGGCCTGCTTTCCGTCACCGCACTGCTTTCCACTCTCTCTGCTTCCCTCCGGGCAGCCCTTTTTCTTCGGAAGACTATCACCGGGAGCAGCACTGCACTGCCCATAAGAAACCTTGCACCGTTAAAGGTAAAGGGCCCCATATAATCCATTCCCACACTTTGGGATACAAAGGCCACGCCCCAGATCAGCGCCGTTAACAGTAATAATATTTTTTTCATATGCGTTTTGATCTCCCCGGACTGCTACTGATTTCCTCCACGATACTCCGGATATTCCTGCCGCTGCAGTCTATTGTGATATCCGCATATTTCTCGTAAAGCACTGTCCTTTCCTCATACAGATCCCGGAGGGTGCTTCCCTCTTTGATCACCACTCCCCGCTCATGGAGATCTCCAAGCCTCTCTTCCAGTTCCGCATAGGGAAGGCTCAGATAAACGATCCTTCCGATCTCCTTAAAGTGAGCCATGGCCTCTTTTCCATAAACAGCGCTGCCGCCTGTGGCGATCACCATTTTATCCCCCCGGATTCCCGCGTTGATCTCATTTTCGAGCATAAGAAAACCTGCTTCGCCCCGCTCGTCTATGAGCTGGTAAAGCAGTTTCCTGCATTTTTCCTGGATCACCAGGTCGGAGTCAAGAAACCTGTACCCCAGCTTCTTGGCAAGCACCACTCCTACGGTGCTTTTCCCCGCCCCCGGCATCCCGATCAATATTACATTACTCATACTGCCGCAATGACCTCAACCTCACACAATACGCCCTTGGGAAGCTCCTTCACTGCAACACAGCTCCTGGCCGGCTTTCCTGTGAAGTATTTCTCATAAACACTGTTAAACGCAGCAAAATCAGCCATGTCGGCCAAAAAGCAGGTGGTCTTTACCACATTTTCAAAATCTGTTCCTGCCGCCGCAAGCACCTCTCCCACATTCTTCATGACCTGCCCGGCCTGCACGGTGATATCCCCCTGTGCAACCTCTCCTGTTTCAGGCACGATCGGGATCTGGCCTGATGCAAACAGAAAATTATTTGCAATGATCCCCTGAGAATAAGGTCCGATCGCCGCCGGCGCTTTTTCTGTAGATACTTTTGTTAACATCTCTTCCTCCTTGTTCTGTTGCTGTCTGTTGCCGACATAAGGACAGTTTACTGTCCGTTGCCTATTCATCGAATTCCGCAGTTACATAAAATCCTCTCTCGTTTTCGATGATGCTCACCACCCGTCCGTTTCTGGCAAGCATCCTTTCCCTGAAAGGAATATTTCCTGACATGGCAAGGGATGGGTCAATGGTATAATAATAATTACTGGGAAGCAGTCCTTCCGTCACTGTGATCTCGTCTCCTTCCTTAAGAAGCCCCGGACGTTCCATTTTAAATTCCATCTGCCGCATCTCTTTCCCGCCTTTCCTCTGCCTGCATCTATTGTAATCGGAATGGAAGGATTTTTCAATACCATCAAAAGCAAATCACCTTATTGATCTAAAAGCCCGACATATAAATCCCCTTCGCAAAGTAAATAAGGCTTCCCAAAAGCTTTCCGAAGGCGGCTGCCCCGATCGCCAGTCCCAGCCCGTGCCTGAAGCCGATCCGGCGGGCAAAAATAGGGATTGAATTCAGCATCTCTGCAATAGCAAGTGCCAGGCAGCCCACAAACATCCCTGCAAAGATTCCCCAGAGGACCAACAGACTGCTGCCGATCCATTTCCAGATCAGCACTGTATTTTCTCCAAATACCTGTCTTGAGAGGATAAAGCCTCCCAAATGGCCGTATTCAGAAAAAACGCTTAAAAAGCCTCCAAAAAGAGTGCCGAATACCACGGCCTCCTCCAGCACGAACACCTTTTTTGCCACATGCATTTTTCCTGCAAACCGGGGGATCAGACCCACAGACACAAGCACGGTAAAGACTCCCGCGGATGCAAGGAGGCCGAAGCTCAGTCCGCATACTCCCATAAAGATCTGCTTTAAAAGCTCTGCATTCTCAAACATCTATGGTCTTCCCCTCCCTGTCTGCCGTCTCGATGAGAGCCTTATTCACATCTGTCTCATAAACTCTCATCTCTACCTCAATAGGGGTAGGATCCTTGGTGATCCTTCTGCCTCCGATATGATTAAAAAACAGGATAATGCCTATAGCCAGCCCAATGGAATAGGAGACCTCCAAAATACTGTATCCATCCGACGGATATCCCATCACCAGCTCATATACATGGGAAAATATCCTGTTGATGCTGATGTCATTGTGAAAAGCCATAATGGTAAAGCCGGTTCCAAAGAAACTGACCGCCGACACGAACGTCAGCTTCAGCCACTGGAGAAATCCCTTATGCCTGTCTACATTGACCAGCTCGATCAATATCGCATTTTCTCCCAGACTCTCAACGGTGACTCCCTGACACTCCTTTTCGATCAGCTCGATCACCTTTAAGATACTGATCACCTGTCGCTTTCTGTCCTTTTCACTGAATTTATATACCGTCAGAGACTCTGCCTTAACGCATACCGCCCGATCTGCACAATAAACGGAGGCGATGTCCTTCACGCTCACACGCTCTTCCATCACCTCCGCATTCTGTTCTGCTTTTAAATATAAAACTGTGTTCGCCATACCGGTAATCATGTCCTTTCCCCAACCTGAAAGCCTGCGGCTTATCTTGGTATGACTAATAGTATGGCTTAAAAAAACGGAACTATTCGCCCCCTTATCCTAATCCAGGATAAACTGCATCAAAACCGGATCGTGGTCCGAAAATTCATATCCCCAGTCCATATTCTGATAATAATTGACACGCACATTGTCGGAAACAATAAATCCGTCCAGAGTAACCGTATAGGTGGTCTCCTCATCATAGGGTGTCTCGGCGCTCCGGCAGCTGTTATGGGCAATATCCTTTCCCTCCACCCCGTCTATGGCCATATGGAAGCCCTCCGGCAGGGTTTCCCGCGGAAAAGGATACGCCCACTCCGGTGCATTCTCTCCGCCGTCTGTTTTCAGATTATGGTTAAAATCTCCGCCGCAGATCACATAATTTCCCTTTTTATAATCCGCCTCCATATCCCCGTAGAGCATGGAAAGCTGTGCCTGCCGGATTTCGTCACTGCCGCCGTAAGCGGAGGTATGCACGTTATAGATACACAGCTGCCTGCCGTCTTCTGCAGGGATCCTGGAGATGGAATAGCATCTGTCCAGATCTACCAGCTTACTGAAGGACTCCGATATCGGAAGACTCCTTCGCATGGCGTCAGTGATCTCCGCCCGTGAATAGGTGACCAGACAGCTCTTATTAGCTCCATGGGGCTCCCAGGGAGGAAAGAACAAAAAAGGGGAATCATAATCCTGGGCCGTGTCATAATAATATCCCTTAATAAACTGATTGATCAGCGCCAGCTCATCCACATGATAAGAGCGGGTGCCATCCAGATCCACCTCCTGCAGCAGAACAAAATCAGGATTTACGGTACTGACGATCTCTCCCATTCCGCAGACTGCCGCCATCACGCTCTCCTTATCCTTTCCCCAGGAGGATTTGCCCCCGTCCATAAAGAAGCTGTAATCCTTCTGATAGGCGCCAAAGCCTATATTGTAGGTCATAATAAAGTAGGCGCCGCCTGACTCTACCCTAAAGTCCTCCTGAAAAGTATTGTTCTCACCGCTCCTTTTGACCTCCAGAGTCAATTTGTCCGGCAGACGATAATAAGTCCTGAAAACATAGAAGGCATAGACACCAAAAATGATCACCAGTACCAATAAAATAAAAATGATCCGTTTTACTGCTTTTTTCAACTTCATTTTATACCCCTTGCTCCAAATTGCATCCCTTACTCAAAAAATCCTTCTTCCATCAAATTCACCAAAAGCTCCGCAAACAGGGTATTTGCCCAGGCAAACCAGGATCTGGTAAACCTCTCGGGAGCATCCGGATCAAATCCCTCATGCATGTAATTGGTTCCCGCATGAGTGTCTGCCAGCATCTTAAGGCAATCCATGATCTCCACGCGGTCAGAGGAGGTGAGAGCCTGCATCACAATGCCGATATGCCACACAAAGCCCGGCGGTGTGTGGGGGCTTCCTACCCCCTTTGCCATTTTGCCTTCATAAAAATAGGGATTATCCCCGGACAGGACAAACCTTCTTGTATTTTGATACAGCCCGTCCTCCCTGCTGCAGAAGTCCAGATAAGGCATTGCCAGAAGGCTGGGGGAATTGGCGTCATCCATCAGGTTATAATTTCCAAAGCCATCCGTCTCATAGGCATAAATTTTTCCGTATTTCGGATGATCTACAATACCATAAGCCATAATGCCGTCCAGGATCTCCTCTGCAAGCTCATGACACTCTTCTGCCAAAATCTCATCCCGGTAGCACTCCCGACAGATCTGCTCTCCATATCTAAGAGCGGTAACTGCCATCATATTGGAGGGGATCAGATATCCAAATTTACAGCTGTCATCTGAAGGACGGAAGCCTGACCATGTCATCCCCGTAAGGTTCACAGGACGGCCTTTTCCCTTACAGGGCAAGGTATCAGATTTCATACAATGATAACGCCGGAAAAAGTAGTCCGACTTTTCGTGGTTCTGCTCTAATCTGAAGATCCCGGCAATATGCACCAGCATATCATGGAAGGTTTCCGTAAAGATCCTGCTGATCCCTGTCATCTTCCAATAGGTATATCCCAGGTAAAGAGGGGCGCAGAGAGAATCCACCTCGTACTTGCGCTCCCACACATGATCGTTTAGTCTGGTCTCATCCTCATATCCCGCGGTTGCACCGCTTGCACTTTCGTTAAAAGCATTGGCGTAGGGATCGATGCACACCAGCTCCGCCTGCTTTTCGATCACGCTCTCCAAAATCGCCTGCAGCTCTTCATCCTCCCCGGCAAACCGCACATAAGGCCGCACCTGGGCTGCAGAATCCCTAAGCCACATGGCGGGAATATCCCCGGTAATAACGAAATAGCTGCCATCTGCCAGCTCCCTGACCGTAGTTTCTATTGTGTTCAAAAAACACTGCTTTGCAAGAGGAGCCAACGGCTTGTAATGAACATTGTAGTACTCCTCCAGCGCTGCCGCCTGTTTTTGAAGAATTTCTGGTATCTTCATAAAATCCGTTTCCTTTCTTTACTATTTTGGGATGGCTATACCACTGCCTCTATCAGCACTTTATCTCCAATCATGAGTTCCTTAACACCAATTTCTTTTTTCTTATTAAAATTAAAGCTTAGCATATACCCTTTTTTCAGATGAAAATAATCAAGGTATGCCGAAAGCTGTGCCTCGCCGCGTTCATGATACGCGTTTCCTCTCCAAATTTTTAGTTCGCAAATATATTGCTCCCCTCTGTAATAAATAACCAGATCCATGCGTTCATTGTTTCGGGTTTCAGGTTCTATGCTATAATTTCCGATTCCATTTATGATCGGTTTGAGAAACAAAAGGAAATAACGTCTGCCTACTTCCTCCAGAAAAGCATCATTCTGCCCACCATACAGATAGTCAAAGGTCTCTACGAATTTTTCCAGTATCTTTTTTACATCCAAATACCCTCCGACAATAAACTGGTTCTTTTCCTGTACAGCTACTTTATACATCCCGTTTGTAGCAAATTCTTCGGAAATAAAAAAATTATAAAGCACCGTCTCAAATATCCGGTTAGAAATAACTGCCGAATCCTTTTCATTCCTGATCATCCCGAACATTTCTGCAATCTGGATATAATCATTTGTGGCTACATACGGAATCGGTTTGCCCGTGAAAAGTAACTCATAAAGCACCGTCCGCAGCTGAGAATAACGACTCAGTTTTTCTGTCAGGGATTGGTATAACGTATTATTCTCTTTTACGACTATCTTTTCAGCTTCTAAAAATCCTCTTCTGGTCCATACACTTTTCTTATCTGTAAACGTCACTCCGTCTTCTATTTTTTCATCCATTACCTTGCATAATCGCGAAACTAAAAAAGGATAGCCGGCAGTATAATCAAAAATCAGTGTTGCTATCTCATCTGTATTCATCCCTGTCTGATAATCTGCTTCATATTCTTTTAGCATACCGTCAATATCTTCTTTGGTAAAGCTCATATTGATGTCGAAATCTGCTGCAATATTCCACGGGCTATTCTGTCCATGTTCTTCATCAGACCGTATTTTTCTTCTGATATTACGGACATCACAGACACCGGCAAGTATCACTGATTGAAAAGTCCGTTTTTTTCTTCTTTGCATATAATAAAAACGCAGCTGTGCAAGGAAATCTATAAACACCTGATTATTGGCAGCCGAATCAACCTCATCAATGATCAGAACTGTCTTTTTTTTCGCCTGCATACATAGCCTTTGCAATGAAAAAAATAATACTGACAGAGTTGCTTCTTTCATTGTACCTGACGCGTATGCCTCCAACTCTGCCCTTACATTTTCCGGCACATTTTCCGCGCACATTAATACCTGTCTCGAAAATGCTGCGACAAAGCTTTGTTCTGTCTTAAAATCTGCATAACTGATCCCCTGAAAATCCAGATTGATTACATCATATTCTTCTCCAAGGTAAGCTGCCAGAGCATTCAACGTTGTGGTCTTTCCATACTGTCTGGCTCTATTGATGACGAAATATTTTTCTTCATCCACCATCGCTTTAATCTCTTTCAGCCGTCCGGACAAATCAACCATATAGTTAAATTCCGGATCGCAATATCCATCTGTGTTAAATTTCCTGCGCATTTGTCACCTCTTTTTTTAATACATCGCTACAAACCAGATGCCCTTCAAACCACTGCCGCGCTTCCAGATATCGTAAACGACAGGATAATTTGCCATTCACTATATCTTACTTTGCCCCGCTTCCCTTCAACACCTCCAGCACCGTCTTGAGCAAAATCTTTACGTCCAGCATAAAAGACCAGTTATCGATATATTCCACATCCAGCCGGACGATCTCCTCGAAATCTGTGATCTCACTTCTGCCGCCTACCTGCCACATGCCGGTGAGCCCCGGACGGAAGCTTAAGCGTTTCTTATGGTAAGGGCTGTACTGGGCGAACTCATCCAGTGTGGGCGGCCTTGTGCCTACCAGGGACATGTCGCTCTTTAAGATGTTGATAAACTGAGGAAATTCATCCAGGCTGGTCTTTCGCAGAAACCGTCCGATCTTCGTGATCCGGGGATCATTTTCTATTTTAAACATCAGACCGTTCATTTCATTCTGCTTCATCAGCTCTTTCTTGCGTTCCTCAGCGTCTGCATACATAGAGCGGAACTTATACATTTTGAAAATACGTCCATTGCGCCCTACCCTTTTCTGTGAAAAGAACACAGGCCCCGGCGACTCTAATTTGATCAGAGGTCCCAGGATCACTGTAAGGACCGCCAAAACCACACATCCGGCCAAAGCCCCGCATATATCAAGGATCCGCTTTAACAGCAGCTGTCCCACCGGTGCCACACGGTTGGCATAGGTCACGGTATAGAACCGTCCGAACTGGGAGAGAACCTTCTGTCTTGCTCCATAAAGCTCGGGAACGGGGATCTGATAGTGGATAGTGATCCCCATCTCCGCCAAAAGCTCCATATCTGCCAGAATCTTCTTTTTCTTATCGCCGCCCACTGCAATGATCACCTCGTCCAGGGAAGCTCCCTTACAGTAATCCACCAGCCCTTCCCAACCGGAGACCACCGGGATTCCTTCAAAGCTTTCCAATCTGCTTCCATTGGGATTCGGTAGCTTTTCTCCCTCTGTTTTTCTAATCTCTGTCTTTAAGTCAGCATTTTTATTTTTCTGCGCAATATCCTCTCCTGCAAGAACGATCCCCGTCACCTCATAGCTGAAATCCTTCATATTTTTCAGATCCTGCACCAGATCAGAGGCATAAATTTCATCTGCCACCACCAGAAGCCTTCTTACCTCTCCCAATCTCCGATAGAGTACAGGCAACATCTTTTTCCAGAGCTGATGGACGCCAAACATCATACAACAGTCAAGCAGAAGGAAATAGAAGAACGCCAGACGGGAATAGGCGTCCAGCACATTCAGAAAATACAGGATCACCGCCGCACCGGCAAACATGAACAGATTGCTCTGTATGATATGCACCACCTCGTGCAGAGGCCCCCGCAGAAACATATTCCGGTTGGTATTCCGAAGCAGGTTCATGGCAAGGAATACCGTAAGGCTGGCTACCAGCAAAAGGCCAAAATCCATACGGTCATTATCGCTGCGGAAAAAACTGCCGTTCCTTATGTAGTTGGCGATCATCAGACTGATGGTAATGCAGATGCAGTCCAACATCAATATAGCTAAGCTTTGTAATCTTGATTTTCTGTGATACATAATCTCTCCATCCACAAATGCACCAGCTCTGTCCATTTCTCACATCCCGGCTGGATCCCGAAGCCGCTTGATGACTGGGAGGTTTTGTTTGCTAGAGAAAGCCCGTGTCCTCCCTTTTCAAACATATGGAATTCTGTAGGAATATGATGAGCGGTCAGGGCGTTTACCATGAGAAGGGAATTCTGTACCGGAACCAGATCATCCTCAAAGGTATGCCATATAAAGGTTCTGGGCATATCCTCATTTACAAGGTTTTCCAGGGACATCTCTTCCTTTCTGTCCTCATACTCCTTCCCCAGCAGATTTTCGATGGAGCCGTGATGGGCATACTCTCCCGATGTGATCACCGGGTAGCCCAGGATCAGTCCATTGGGCTTTAGCTGCTTATTGGAGACAGAAAGCTTTTCTGCCATCCACTTCTGATTCCAGGCCACACAATAGCTTGCCACCATATGGCCGCCTGCGGAAAAACCGCTGACCACGATCTGATCCCTGTTTACCTTCCACTCCCCGGCATGCTCCCGGATCAGGCAGATTGCCCGGCCCAGCTCTAAAACAGCCGCAGGATAGACCGACGGTGCCACCGAATAACGCAGCACGGCCGCATGGTAGCCAAAGGAAAGAAACTGCATGGCCACGATCTCCGCCTCCCTGTCGGAAGTCCATTCATAGCCGCCTCCCGGGCAGACAATGACCATGGGACGTTCCTGTATTGCAAGCTCCGGAGAGTCATCCAGTAAATAAGTATACAGAGCCGCATACTCCTGGGAACCCTCCCCTGCTACCTGATGCTTTTCAAATTTCATAATACCCCCATTTCCCCTGCTTTTTTCTTCCAGGTCTCTGCGATCAGCTTATGGCCTGCTGCCGTAGGATGAACGCCATCCTCGCTGAGATGGCTCTCCGGTACGCCCTTCAGCGCCTCCTCAAAGGCCTGCTGCAGATCCACAAATCCCAGTCCGAATTCCTCCGCCAGCTTAGCCGTAATGTCCCTGCGGGCCTTTACCTCACTGCTGAATACCTCCCATGCTTCGTCCGTTGCCGGTCCGTGGATGACATAAGCGCCCATCAAAATGACCTTACAATCCGGCAGGGCAGCAAGGGTTTCTTTAAGCAGCAGGCGGTAAACCTCCTCGAAAAGGTCTGCTCTCACTCCGTTTCTGTCGCCTAATTCATGCCACACATCGTTCACTCCGATCAAGATGGTGAGTACATCAGGCTTCAGATTCAGACAGTCTTTTTTCCATCTGGCCAGCAGATCCACCACCCGGTTGCCGCTGATGCCACAGTTGAGTACCTCGCTCTCCTTAAGGCAAAAGGTCAGATCTGCCTCTAACAGGCGGGGATAGCCGTTTCCTGTGGCCCGCGGGCTTTCATAATCCCCTCTTCCCGCATCCGTGATCGAATCTCCCTGAAATAAAAATCTCATTTTTTCTTCCTTTCTTTTTATATGATATTTCAACATGGTTCCACTTCTTATCTGCTCCGGAAGGGCGGCCTCTCATCTGCGCCTTCTCTCCATCCAGACTGCCAGCGAAGCCGCCGCAAGGGCTCCGCTCAGCTTTCCTCCAAGCAACGCTCCCACCATATCCGGCTCCGTACTCATGGCAAACCCCATGTGGGCGGCAAGCAGACTGGCTCCGCTTACCAGAAAGGCACTGCTGACCACCTTTCCTTTCTCATCCATGTCCTTATACATGGACAGGGCGGGGAGTACGCTTACCAGACCGATCAGCATTCCCGTCATACTCTCCCCTTTCATACCCAGCCGCTCTCCCAGACGGGCAAAGGGCTTTGAGAGCACCCGGCGCAAAAACTCTGCCGCAGGAAGGCTGCCCAACATCACGATGCCAATAGAGGACACCACCTCCATGGCCTCCCCAAGAGGCGCCATTCCTCTGATCAGCTCAAGGCCGCACATGGACTCTACCGCTGCAAGCATCAGCCCTGCTGTGATCACCACCTTGATCCCATCCGCCAGAATGCAAAACCCCCTGATCATTCTTTCCGGGATCAAACTAAGGCCTGTGAGGAGCAACAGCGCAAGGGCATATACCGGAAGATTCTGCCGCAGGCACATCCCAAAAGAAAGCCCTGCAAGCAGGCCTCCCACAGTGAGTCCCACAGGCATAGTCACCAGCCCCAGCATGATCCCCCTTGCAAAAACAGGGCGCTCCTCTTTTCTGATCATTCCCATACCTACCGGTATGGTAAAAACCAGGGTACAGCCAAAGATCGCCGCCGCAACAATCCCGGCATAGCTTCCAACCCCTGCATCAGCCGCAAGCTCCTTCGCCAGCTGGTAGCCGCCCATATCAATGGCGAGCAGACTTCCAAACATGGCAGGATCCACTCCTATGGCCCGGTACAGGGGGACGATCACCAGCCCAAGGACATCTGCCAGCACAGGAGCCAGACAGATCATCCCCGCCATGGACATAGCCGTAGGCCCCAGGAGCAGAAAGCCCTCTTCAAATTTCTGCCCGTATCCATGCTTATTTCCCCTGATCCTGTCAATCCCGCCGGCTAACGCTCCTGCCGCCATGATCAGCATTAATATCCGGTTCATCCTCCTATCCCCGGTACAAAGCCCTTCTGCATGGTATCCTCGATCTCTTCTATGGTTCTCGGGGTGATGGCGGAAAGATTCTCACAGCCTTCCTCTGTCACCAGACAGTTATCCTCTACCCGAAAGCCGATGCCCCACTCCTCATGATAGATTCCGATATCCACGCAGAATACCATGCCGGGTGCGATGACCTCCGGCGTTTCCACCACATCATGCACATCAAACCCTACGTGATGGGCGCCGCCATGCCACATATAGGTTCCGATCTCGCTCACATCCTTCAGCACGCCGGCTTCCTTTAACAGGCCCGCATTATAACGCCTTGCTTCTCCGTCCACATCCTTCATGGCCATGCCGGGCTTAATGATGCTGAACATGTGGTTGGAGGTATCAAGCGCGCATTCATACAGAAGTCTTTGTCTTTCGTTATATTTTCCATTGCAGGGCCATCCCCGGGACACATCGTTCATCAGATAGTCATGCCACGCCCCCACATCGTTGAGTACCATATCACCGTCTAAGGCCTGTCCTCTGTAAGCATAATAATGGATACAGAAATTATTTTTTCCGGCGGAAATAATGGATGGGAAGGCCGGTCCCTGAGGGCCGTACTGTCCCAATATGTAATCAAAGATCGCCTTGTACTGATATTCATACATTCCCGGCCTTGAAGCCTTCATCATGGAGGTGATCCCCTCGCAGGTGATCTTCTCTGCCTCCTTCATGGCCGCGATCTCGCAGGGCTGCTTGATGGTACGCAGTCTTCGGACAATGGCGTTGGCATTTTCGATCCGAAGAAAAGGATGATCGGAAGAAACTCTCTTCAGCATCCGGTGTGCAGGCTCGTCCCTGTCCCAGGGCTCCGCCCGGTAAAGATCCAGGTACAGATGCTTATAATTTCCGGTACCTGCAAGCTTATGGAAATCCATCTCAAACTCGCTGACAAAGGCCACCTGTGAAATACCCGAAAGCTGCTGCACCTGCTCCGGCTTCAGCCGTTCTCCCGTCCAGCGCTCCTTCAAAAGATCCGGCGGCAGTATGTAGATCTTCTCCTCCACCGCTCCCCCGTCATCCTTCCTTGCCAGCAGCACGAATTCCTTGCTGTCCAGCCCTGTAAGGTAAAGAAAATTGCGGTTGGTATAAAAAGGATAATACTCATCGTTGGTCTTGCGGACCTCTGTGCCGGAAAACATGACCAGCAATGAGTTCTTTTTCATTTGCCGGTATAATTCTCTCCTGTTTCCCTCAAAAAACTCTTTTTTCATTTCAGATCACCTGTTCCTTTCCAAGCCTGCCCAAATACTGCAGATCTCTTTTATACCTTCAAAATCAAACGCTGACTCGCTCCGTGAACCAGCTTATTGGTTTATAGTAAATGGCAAATAAATTTGCCGTTTACTATAAACCATAATCATCCCGTTATCTGCAGCTTACCAGCTCCACCCCGTGCGCAATGCCGGGAATGCTCTGTCCTTCATTAAAGCTGGTTTTGGACAGAAGGGCTCCTGTAGGCACAAACAAGACTCTCTTCCACTTCCCTTCCTCCATCTGCCTGAGCACATAGGCAGAAAGGGTGACAGCGCTGCAGCCGCAGCCGCTTCCTCCTGCATGGGCGTCCTGGCTCTGGTCATAAATCTCCATCCCGCAGTCCATATGCACTCTGGAGATATCCATTCCTTTTTCTCTCATCATATCCCAGAGGGCCTTCTGGCCTACACTCCCCAGGTCTCCTGTAATGATCTTATCATAATCTGAAGGCTTCCGGTCAAAATCCACCAGATGCTCATAGATCGTATCTGCCGCCGCAGGCGCCATGCATGCCCCCATATTCATAGAATCCTTCAGCCCGAAATCCACGATCTTTCCTATGGTAAGCCCGTCGATCATGGCTCTGTCACTGTCACTCTTTACACTGCTTAAAATAAACGCCCCGCTTCCTGTCACCGTCCAGGTGGCTGAAAGAGGCCTTTGATTTCCATATCCCAAAGGGAAACGGAACTCCTTTTCCGCACTGGCAAAATGGCTGGAGGTCACACAGGCCGCATGCTCCGCCATCCCCCCTGCGATCAGCATGGATGCCATGGAAAGTGTAAGCCCGCAGGTGGAACAGGCTCCGTACATCCCGATCAACGGGATCTGAAAAGAACTAAGGCCAAAGCTGCTGGCAATGGACTGCCCAAGCAGATCTCCGGCAAACAGATATTTAATATCCTTATTTTTCAGTCCTGACTTTCCGATGGCAAGAGAAAGAGCCTCCTTCTGCAGAGTGCTCTCCGCCTCCTCCCAGGTATCGCACCCGAATTTGTCATCCTTACCTACCATATCAAAGCTGTCGCCAAAGGGGCCCTGCCCCTCCTTGGTTCCTGCCACTGATGCGCTTGCTCTTATATAAACCGGTACCGGTATCTTGATACTCCGGCTTCCCTGCTCAAAGATCGCTCCCACTGTTTTTTCCATAAAAACCTCCCAATTCAAAATAGTATTCTGACATTTGCTATAGTTTTTCTCATCGAAAGATTTTTATTCATTTTGGGTCAGCTTTTGGATCATTCCTCCGTCACTACTCCGTGGGAGAGCAGAAACTGCTTCCACAGATCGTCGTATACCCCCAAAAGATGGAGCTGGTCAAAGGTATATTCAGAATTTAAATTCCCCTCCTCGTCGCAGACCACTTCATTTACATCGATATAAAAAATGTGTTCGTTATCCGCCAGAGTGGCTATGGCATTATTCCTCGCATTGATATTGCTGTTGTTAAAAATAGCATCGGTACTGTTTTTCTTTCCGGTTACCCGCATGATCCCCTGGATAAAAATCTTTGCCTCCGGCTCCTTCTCACGGAGAAAAGCAACCCCCTCCGTATATTTCTCCATGAAATCCTCTGTGGTGCCCACCCCAAGCTCATTGATGCCTAACATGATATAAATTTTGCCATACTCTTTCTTTGCAAGAGCCTCTTCAATGGTTCCAAGCCCCGGGAAATTCTCCTCCAGCATCTTCTGGATCGTTAAAGATGTCTCACAATAAAAGTCCGCATGCTCCGACAGATCTGTATAATCCCGAAGCCCTACCGTTCTTGAATCCCCGATAAACAGAGCGTCGTCAAAATAACTCTCATCCACCTGTGTAAACTCGTATTCCGCCGCCCGCTTCACTCCTGCATCACCGTAGATATCCGCCGATATATGGTTTAAATACTCTTCCCGGGTGCTTTCTCTCAAAGGCTCTATGGGCGGCAACGGCTCTTTGCTCTCCCGGGACGCATCACCTTCCCCCGGTGCAGGACTTTCTTCCGATCCGTTATCACCTTCCGGCACGCTACCTGTCTCCGGCACGTTACTTTCTTCCGATGCATTACCTTCATCCGGCACGTTCCCCTGGCCACTGCCGGAATCCGGCTGTGGGCGTTCCTGGGCTTCATGATCGGCTTCCGCCCCGTCGGCGTCAGCATCCGTTCCCTCTTCAGGATCTCCGCTACCGGGATTTCCCGACTCTTCCGCCTCCCCGCTGCTCTGAGCTTCATCTTCGGCAGTCAGAGCCGCATCCGTATCCTTTGGTGCTTCCGGATCCTCCTGATCCATGACATCCTCCCCGCCGGCATTTCCTTCACCGGAAGCCATCACCTGCATACTTTCCCTGTCAAATATCTGCCATGGATAGATATCCTGCTTCCATCCCTTGAACATCACTGCCAGCGCCGGTTCCTTAAGCGGATCATATTCCTGTCCGGCATATACATTTTTTTGACCATAGAGCCCTATCAGCGAAAAAAGGAGCCCTGTACTCACAAGAAGAATCAAAAAAGGGCACTTCTTGAACAGTTTCTTTATCTTTGTTGTCATTTAAACACCTTTTATCTAAAATTTCAAATACATAAACGGATTTCCCGCACTATTGGACTGCATATAAACGGACATCCAGAAAACGATCACAAGCAGGATCACCACCAACGGATGATCCTTATGTTTGATCCAAAAACGGTTCATGGCAGGAATACAGAGGCTGACGCCTGCGATAAAATAAATGCTGTAGCTCTGCAGATACCTTGCGATGTCCTGCCGGTTTACGGCAATCCCTGCTCCTCCGAGTATGGGAAACAGGCGGCCGAAATAAATCCCCAGCTGTCCTAAATCCGTAACCGCAAAGACCACCCATGTCAGCGGGATCAGCAGCAGAACATATACATTCCCAAGTACCGGTATTTTCTGCAGGTATTTACCATACACCGTTTTTTCAAGGATGATAAGAAGTCCTACCACGCCGCCCCACAGCAGATAATTCATGCCGCTTCCATGCCAGATCCCGGTAAGCAGCCAGACGATGGCCAGGTTAAGTACCATCCGCTTCTTATCGCAGCGGCTCCCTCCAAGAGGGATATATATATAATTCCGGAACCACTTTCCCAGCGTCACATGCCATCTTCTGTAAAACTCAGAGATACTCCTTGAGGCATAGGGATCGTTGAAATTCAGGATAAAGGGATAGCCCAGCATCACCATCAGCCCCGATGCCATCAGAGAATATCCCCAAAAGTCAAAATACAGCTGCAGAGAAAACCCTGCTGCTCCCAGCCACGCCAGGGGAGTGGAAATGCTCTGAAACCCGATCATCTGCAGATCATTCCAGAGGATCGCCAGCCGGTCTGCCAGAAGCACCTTCATCCCCAGCCCTGCCGTAAAGTATTTGAGTCCGTCCTCAAGTCCTTTAAGGCTCCTCTGCCTTCCGCTTCCAAAGCCTCCCTCTGCGTACCGCATGATGGGACCGGAGCTCACCTGGGGAAACAGCATAAAATAAAGAGCCGTCTGCCTCCATCCCGGCTTATCGGATATCTCCTGCCGGTACATATCGATCTGGTAGGAGATCATCTTAAAAATATAAAAGCTAAGGCCTAGGGGCAGCAATGCGCTGTCCACAAACACAGAAAGACACTTAAAGACCGCAAGGATCCCCACATCCATCCCTACAGCACATCGTAAAAAGACCTTCCGCCTTCTGATCTGCCGGTCATAGATACAGGGAACGCCTCCCGGCTTCCAGATCTTCTCACCCAGATAGTAGTTTAATGCAGTGGTACCAATAAGCAACAGAACAAATACAGGCTCCCCAAAAGCATAAAAAATAAAGCTCTCCAGGAGCAGGATGCTTTCTCTGTGCCTTGCAGGCACCGCGAAATATATGATCAAAAAAACCGGCAAAAGCCGAAATAAAAATCCCAATTCAGAAAAACCTGCCATCACATTTCCCCGCCTTACTGTCGTGCTTTTTATTCTATCATATTCGCTTTAAATCTACAAGAACAGCAGATGGTTATGCAGGACATATTTTATGTATATTTTTTTCTTTTGCACGCATACTAAACCCATCTTTTAAACATCGGAGAAAACAGGAGGGATTCATGAACGAACCAAAAAGCAGGCAGCAACTTGATCTGGAAAAAGACTATAAAGAGTATGTAAAGAAAATAACCCCTACCCACAATCTGTATCTGCAAATGCTCAAGGCATTTATCACAGGAGGCGTCATCTGCACCATAGGGCAGGGGCTGCTTACCTTTGCAAAGCAGCAGCTGGGCATGGATCAGGACATGGCAGGAAGCTTCTGTTCCCTCATCCTTGTGCTGACCAGCGTTCTTTTAACAGGATTTAACCTTTATTCTTCCATTGTTAAGTTCGGCGGAGCCGGTGCCCTGGTACCCATCACAGGCTTTGCCAATTCCGTAGCCGCCCCTGCCGTAGAATTCAAAAAGGAAGGGCAGGTATTCGGGATCGGCTGTAAAATCTTTACCATCGCAGGGCCTGTGATCCTCTATGGGATCTTTACAAGCTGGGTACTGGGGCTTATCTACTGGGCCGGGAAATGCTTAGGCTGGCTCTGATCCAACACTGCTGCGTTCTGCAGGACAGATTCAATGCGGACAGCCCGCTTCACGAGCTGCCCGCATGCTTCCCGGGCCATGGTGCCCTTATTTATTCATCTTATAAGGCGGATCTGCCGGATAGCCCCCTTTGAGCTTTTGCATTCCCCTTTCCACAGCATCCTTTGAGTTTTTCCAGTCTGCATCCTTGTTGAGGTAGTCAAATTTTTCCACCAGCCAGGAAACATCCTCCTGGAGCCGGTCCATGTTCTTCTCCATAAGCGCAAACATGGCAGGATAAAATTCCTTCTTTTCCTTATCATTTAATTTTTTGTCGGAATATTCGCACAGGTCTCCGAAATGGGAAAGGCAGAACCCCTTGCTTGCGGCAATCTTGCTCCTGAATTCCTCATCTGTCTTGTACATATGGAAAAAGGTGTCCAGATATCTCTCATAGGTATCCGCGAAGCGCTTACAGATATAGCAGGATTTTTCCTTCTCCTGCACCCAGATCCCGATGGGATTTTCTCTTTCTGTGTTCTTTTTGAATTTGCCCATCAAGGTGGATTTGGAAGGAGTAAACTTCCCGAATTCCTCCTTCATTTCCCGGATCGTCTGCATATAATGGGTTTTTAAGATCCACCCGTTTCCTAGCGTGTTGCCGTAATCAAACATCTTCTTGAAGTGCTGCCTGCAAAAGCCTGCCTTATCGGTGGCCTCCCTCACATCACTTTCCATGTAAGAGGAGCCCGAGCCCAGCACAAAATCCAGAAGATCCTGCTCCACTTCCCTCTCTATATAACAGAAAGGACATTCCTCCCCCGCATTGATCGCATCATTCATCGGTATCGTATATAGCTTTTCTTTCATGACCTTCCCTCTCCTTCTCGCATATATATGTATTAAAAATTATTTTTGACGTTCATTATAACAGAGCCTTTTCATCATCTGCAGATACTGCGCCACCTCTTCGTAATAGAGCTCCGGCTGGAAGCTGCCGCCCCGAAGCTGCTCTGTCATGATCCCATCCATGGTAAACTCCAGTATCCTTGCCACCTTCGCCGCATCGGCATCCTTCCTGAATCTTGCCAGGTCAGCCCGTCCCATGATCTCCTCATACTGTCCCGGCAGGAGAGACCGCTTGTCCTCCGTCTCTATGAGAACCTCTCCCACGTTCTCCTCCCTGCTCTTATTTAAGAACTGCAGCATATAAGGATAATTTTTCATGGCCTTGAGCTGGGCCTGCTTGATCTGCAGAAGAAGCTCAAAATAATCCGACTCCTCCGCTGAAACCCCGGTAGAAAGCTCCAGCATAAGGTATCTGACACTGTAGTCATAAACAAAAACGTAAAGCCCCAGCTTACTGATGAAATAGTGGAACAAAAGTCCCTTGCTGATCCCCGCTTCCTTCACGATCTCATCCGTGCTGGCGTGGGCGTAGCCGCTTGATGCAAATACCTTCAGAGCCCCATTTATCATTCTGTCCTGCTTTTCCTTTTTCAGATCAAAAAATTTTTCATTCATGGCACCCCTCCGTCTCTGCATACAAATCTTATATAGGAATCATTTGTCAATCGTTGACCTTATCAGTCGAAATTAAATATAGCATATTTACGATTCTTCTTCAACGTGCCGGAGGAAACTAGTAGCGACTTTTTTTGACTCTACCACATATTGTATTTAGATTTTATATATTTTTTATACATATTCTCTTTTCAATTCTGCAAAATAGTATTAAGATATTAATGATATGATCAAACGCCGTAACGCTGCCGCGGGCCGGCTTATTGATGAATAACCGAAAGGAGCACTTTTATGTCCAGAAAATTTGGAAAATTTTTACTTCTCTCCGCTGTTGCCGGTGCTGCCGCCTATAGCACCTATTATTACTTAAAGTCGAAAGAAGGTACTCCTGTCCCTGCCCACGATGCGGACGGGGATGATGATTTTGATGACTTCAGCGAAGATCTTGACGATGATGTCAGCATGACAAAGGAACGCTCTTATGTTTCCCTGAACCTGGACCGGGCAGAGGCCTTTGCCACAGAAGCTTTCCATAAGGCCAAGGAGGTCATTGCAGATTCCGTCCAGCAGGTGAAGGATACTGTCAAATCCGTTACCGAAAACCAGGTATCCCACGAAACCAACTTCACAGATCTGACCGCCCTCAACAAAGAATCAGAAGAAGCAGAGGCAGAGGAAGAAGAGACAGCATCCGATGACAGTGTCTCCTCCGAAAATCCTTCCGAAGAAACCGAAGCCGCCACCGGAACGGTAGAGGAATTCTTTGATGATGACAAAAACAACGAATAATACCCTTAGCGTATCGTCTTATTGATCAAAGACTGCCACGCTTCGCGTACCAGCTGAATGACTAAAAGCATGGAGTGTCTCTTATAACCAGGCACTCCATGCTTTTTTGATCCGTCCGATCCCCTCTTTCAGCTCCTGCTCTTCCAAAGCCCCATAGCCTAAAAGAACTGTCCCGGCAAAGGGCATATGGGATTGCGTTGCCTGTTCCATACAGGCCTCTGTGATCCCATAGAGCTTTACGCCCGCTCCTGCTGCCGCACCGATCAGATCCTTCTCCGGAATTTGGCTCCGGCTGGTAAGCAGGATATGCAGCCCCGCATTCTCTCCCGAGATGACAAACTCCTTTTCAAAGCAGGCCATTTCTCCAAGCAGAAAATCATGCCTTCCCCGATAGATCTTCCGCATCTTGTTCAGATACCGTTCAAAATACCCGTCCCGGATAAATTCATTCAGGATCCGCTGGTCGATACGGGAAACCGTAGAGGCATAAAACCCGCAGCTTTCCTGATAGGTCCTGACAAGCCTTAAGGGCAGCACCATATAGCCCACGCGGATGGCCGGTGCAATAGATTTGGAGAAGGTTCCCATATAGATCACTCTGCCGCCTGCATCCTGAGCCTGCAGCGCCGGGATCGGCTTGCCTCTGTAACGGAATTCACTGTCATAGTCATCCTCGATAATGTATCTGTCTTCCTTTTCAGAGGCCCATTTTAAAAGCTCCATCCGCCTTCCGATCGGCATCACCACCCCTGTAGGATACTGATGGCTTGGCATCACATAGGCGATCCTGGCCTTTGTTTCCCGAAGCCTTTCCACATCCATCCCGCTTTCGTCCATGGGGATGGCCTGGATCTCATAGGCAAAGGACTGAAAAACCCGATAGGCCCGCTTATAGGTGGGTTCCTCCATGGCTATGGGCACATGTCTGCCCAGGATCTTTTCCAGCAGCATGAACAGATAATCATTTCCCGCTCCCACGATCACCTGCTCCGGCCGGCAGTTCACTCCTCTGGAGGAGTGAAGATAACGTGCAATAGTCTCCCTGAGGGCGTAATCTCCCTGAGGCTCTCCTAAGGCAAACATCTCACTGTTGGCGTCCACCAGGATATTTTTGGTGATCTTTTTCCAGGTGGCAAAGGGAAAATCCTTCAGACTTATGGCGTGAGGAGAGAAATCATATTCCGGGAAAGTCCCTTCCTCCTTCCCTCCCGGCACAATATCGGAAGGGATCTTCTCATCAGAGACGTCCGGGGATATGGCAAGCAGCCCCTCAACCGGTGAGACGAAGTACCCCCGGCAGGGCCTGGCCTCTAAATAGCCCTCCGCCACAAGCTGACCGTATGCCGCGTCCACCGTGCTTCTTGCCACCTGCAGATATTCTGCCAAAGAACGAGTTGAGGGAAGCTTCTCTCCAATAGGAAGCTTCCCTTTTCTTATTTCATCCCTGATATATTCATAGATCTGCTGGTAAAGACATTTTCCGATCCCTGTCTTTTTCCTGTCCGCAAATAGAATTGTCAAATCATTCATCCCTGAATTTTATTCTGCTCCCTTATTTTTTTGATCAGCTGCTCCTTGACATCTCTGGCCTTATCCTTGATCCGGCGGTTCGTTGTCCGGGAGGTCAAAAGATCCGAAATGATCCTTGAAGAGATCTCATATCTTCCGTCGTTCATTGCCAGCACTGCGATCAAATACTCCGCTGTTGTCTGATCCATCCCGCACATGGGATAGGTTTCTGTCTGTCTTGCCGTAAGAAGTCCATCCAATGCATTCTGCAGAAATACCTTCTCCTGCTCTTTAAGATCCGCCAGCTTCTTCTCATGATCCGGCGTTTCCTTTTCCATATTTTCTCCCATACTGCGAAGAAGCCATCCGCACTTTAAACAGATATAAGCCTTCTCACTTGCCTTTGCCTTCTTGACCACAGCAGTCGCAAGGCTTAATTTATATCGCTCCAGAGCCTCTTCATAGGTATAGGTTTCGTTCTCCTCCCGGTGCTGATACGCCGGGGTGATCACTTCCCTGATCGCATCCTTCTGAAAACGGGCCAGCCCTCCAAAGTAACGGCTGGTCACTGCATAGCCGCACTCCGGGCAAAGAACCACATCATATTTCAGAGGTTCAAACTTTTCATAGACAGGGCGAAGATCCATCTCCGTCCGCAAAAGCCTTGCCTTTCCGGTTCTTACCGTCCTTGCCTTGATAGCGGTATAACATACCGGACATTCATAGCTTTTGTCAAAAAGATAATCTGCCTCCTCCATTTCCTGGGGAGGCGGAGGAGGCGCCTTTACCGCCTCTTCCTTCTCCTCTTCTTCATAAAGACCTGACCCTTTTAAAAAATCCAGTCCGAACTTTTCCAGTCCGGATAATAAATCCGACATTGGTATACCCTCCCTATGCCTTTGGTAATACATAAGAGCTCTTCAGAGACACGATACGGTTAAATACCAAAGCTCCTTCTTTGGAGTCCCTGGCATCCACACAGAAATATCCCTGCCGGACAAACTGAAAGCTATCGTAGGGCTTTGCGTCCTTTAAGGCCGGCTCTAAACGGCACTCCTTTAACACGGTAAGGGAATCGGGATTCAGATTCAGACTTCCGTCCTCGTTGTATACCCCCTTCTCCTCATCGATGATATTCTCATAAAGTCTGACCTCTGCCTGAACAGACTCCCTGGCAGGTACCCAGTGAATGGTTCCCTTTACCTTACGGCCGCTAAAGCCGCTGCCGCTCCTGGTCTCAGGGTCATAGGTACAGTGAACCTCTGTTACTCTGCCATTCTGATCCTTCACACAGCCTGTGCAGGTGACAAAATAGGCATTCATCAGACGGACCTCATTGCCCGGGAACAGCCGGAAATACTTTCTGGGCGGTTCCTCCATAAAGTCCTCTCTGTCAATATAAAGCTCCCTGCCAAAAGGAACCTCCCTGGTCCCCATTTCCTCGTTTTCAAGGTTATTGGCAACCGTAAACACCTCGGTCTTATCCTCCGGATAGTTGTCGATGACCAGCTTCACCGGATCAAGCACTGCCATCATACGGGGACGGGTCAGCTTTAAGTCCTCCCGGATACAGTATTCCAGCATGGCATAATCTACCGATGAATTGCTCTTGGAAACTCCGCAGAGCTCCACAAAATTCCGGATGGATTCCGGCGTAAAGCCTCTTCTCCTTAAGGCGGCGATGGAAACCAGCCTGGGATCGTCCCAGCCATCCACAATACCGTCCTCCACCAGCTTTTTGATATAACGCTTACCGGTGACCACATTGGTCAGGTACATCTTGGCAAACTCGATCTGCTTGGGCGGATGAGGGTATTCCAGTTCCCTGACCACCCAGTCATATAAAGGTCTGTGATCCTCAAACTCCAAGGTACAGATGGAATGGGTAATGCCCTCTATGGCATCCTCAATGGGATGAGCAAAATCATACATGGGATAAATACACCATTTATCTCCTGTATTGTGATGCGACATATGGGCCACCCGATAGATCACGGGATCCCGCATATTGATATTCGGAGAAGCCATGTCAATCTTGGCGCGGAGGGTTTTTTCTCCGTTGGCAAACTCTCCTGCCTTCATCCTCTCAAAAAGCGCAAGGTTTTCTTCTATGCTCCGCTCACGGTTGGGGTCGTTTCTGCCGGGCTCTTTCAGGGTTCCCCGATACTCCTTCATCTCCTCCGCCGTAAGGTCGGATACATAGGCCTTTCCTTTCCGGATCAGCTTAACGGCTCCTTCGTACATCTGCTCAAAATAATCGGAGGCAAAAAACAGCCGGTCTTCCCAGTCTGCTCCCAGCCATTTGATGTCTTCCTTGATAGACTCTACAAACTCGGTCTTCTCCTTGGTGGGATTGGTATCGTCAAAGCGCATGTTGAACTTGCCGTCATACTGCCTGGCAAGCCCGTAATTAAGCAGAATACTCTTGGCATGGCCGATATGAAGATAGCCATTGGGTTCCGGCGGAAATCTGGTATGCACTTCCTCATATACGCCTTCCTCCAGATCCCTGTCAATGATCTGCTCAATAAAATTACGGGAGACTGTCGCGCTTTCCTCCTCTGAGCCGTCTTTACTCGTAATATTCTTCTCATTATCACACATATTTTAAAGCCTCATTTCTTTTTTCTCTTATTCGCGTTAGAGGTACTCCTTCTTCCGGGAGCAGCCGAAGCCTCCTGCCTTGCAAGGATCCCCTGCAGGATCCGGACTGCTTCTCCCAAAAAACGGATCTCCTCCAGCTCCCATATCCGCTCTTTCTCTGACATACCAAAGCAGACCCAATACTCCTCCTGTGCAGCGCCTGCCTTCATCAATGAACTGTCCCCCGAAGCGTGACAGCGTTTGATGGGCATGGTCATGAGCGCCCTAAGCCCCAGAGCATCCATCTCCTCTTTTTCTTCCTCCCCTAACATGGTATTGGAAGAAAGGATCAGATTTCTCTCAGGGGTAAGCAGAGAAGGCCATGAAAGCTTGCTGTCCGACTCAAATCCCCAGCTTATGTCCTTTTTGCTCCACTTTACTGTCATTTGGGGCTGCTTCCCCAAAGCCCTGGAGTATACCGCCGTCATATCCAGCTGCAAATGCTCTCCGGTTTTTTGAAGAAGCTTTCGGGCGGCCTCCTTAGGAGGTTCACTGCTTCCCAAAAGCCACATCATTTCCCGCAGGAACTCGGAGCTTCGCAGCTTTTCCTCTGCAGTCTGCTCTAAGTGCGCGCTTTTTTGCTGCTTTGACTGAGCCTGACGTAAGAATCGCCTGTCAGTCAGCATGGCATCGGTTATGGACTTCAGGGTATCTACCACCCGCAGGAACTGCTTTTCGGAAAGAATACTGCTAAATCCCTGAAGCGGCGGATTCTCATATTCTCCCGCATCCTCAGTATCATCCATGATACCGCAGATCAGCCAGTTTACAACAGGTCTTCTCTCGACCTTGGATGTGACCACAGCCAGACGGAAATTCGGATAAGCCGTCCTCTCAACTGCCCGGTCCTCCAGCTCGCTCTCTGCCACTCTCTGCAGCATATTCTGGAACTGATCTCCGTCGATGAGCCGCTCCACCTGCTCCGCCTCCTCGGGACTGCCTCCTAACGCGGTCAGGGGAACGCCTCTCTCATCCACAGCGCACAAAAACACATTGGAAATATCACAAAAATACTTCTGCCATTTTTCCAATTCGTCCTTCTCAATCAGACTCCGGGGCCAGGGCTTCTCCTCCCGGCCCGGAGTCAGCCTTTCAAGCTTACCCACGTGATCCGTACTCCTTAATTGTCAGTCTGTTTATTCATCTACACTGTAGTTCGGCGCTTCCTTGGTAATGTGGATATCGTGAGGATGGCTTTCCTTCAGGGAGGCGGCTGAAATCTTGACGAACCTTCCCCTTTGCTGCAGCTCCTCGATGGTTGCCGTCCCGCAGTAGCCCATACCGGAACGCAGGCCGCCCATCAACTGGTAAACCGTATCCTCCACAGTCCCCTTGTAGGCCACACGCCCTTCCACGCCTTCCGGCACCAGCTTTCTTGCGTTCTCCTGGAAGTAGCGGTCCTTGCTGCCGTTTTCCATAGCCGCAATAGAACCCATTCCTCTGTAAACCTTATATTTTCTTCCCTGATATAATTCAAAGCTTCCCGGGCTTTCATCACAGCCTGCAAAGATGCTTCCCATCATACATACATTTCCGCCGGCAGCGATGGCCTTGGTCATATCTCCTGAATATTTGATGCCGCCGTCTGCTATGATCGGGATCCCATATTCCTTTGCAACATTATATGCATCCATAATAGCTGATATCTGAGGAACACCGATGCCCGATACCACACGGGTGGTACAGATAGAGCCGGGACCGATCCCCACCTTCACCGCGTCTGCACCGGCCTCGATCAGGGCTCTTGTACCGTCTCCGGTAGCCACATTTCCTGCGATCACCTGCAGATCGGGATATTTCTCCTTGATCATTCTGAGGCAGCGGAGCACATTGGCCGAATGTCCATGGGCGCTGTCAAGGACCACCACGTCTACCTTGGCGTCCACCAGGGCGCTTACCCTGTCAAGGACATTGGCTGTAATGCCAACGCCGGCGCCGCAAAGGAGGCGTCCCTGCTCATCCTTGGCGGATAAGGGATATTTAATGGTCTTTTCTATGTCTTTGATAGTGATAAGCCCTACCAGATTGTAATCGTCATCTACGATCGGAAGCTTTTCTTTTCTTGCCTTTGCAAGGATCTTCTTTGCTTCATCAAGGGTGATGCCCGCCTTGGCGGTGATAAGTCCCTCTGAAGTCATGGATTCTTTGATCTTTTTGGTAAAATCAGTCTCAAACTTAAGATCTCTGTTCGTGATAATGCCCACCAGCTTACGGCCTTCCGTCACAGGCACGCCTGAGATCCGAAACTTCGCCATCAGTGCATCGGCATCTGCTAAGGTATGCTCCGGTGTTAAGGAAAAAGGATCTGTGATAACGCCGTTTTCGGAACGCTTTACCTTGTCTACCTCCTCGGCCTGCGCTTCGATCGACATATTTTTGTGGATCACACCGATCCCACCCTGCCTTGCCATGGCGATCGCCATCCTGTGCTCTGTAACAGTATCCATCCCCGCACTCATCATAGGGATATTAAGCTTGATCTTCGGGGTTAACCAGGTGGTCAAATCCACTGCATTTGGAACGACTTCTGAATATGCCGGCACCAGCAGCACATCATCAAAGGTAATGCCTTCACCAATTATCTGACCCATTTTTTTTCCTCCTTTTTCCTTTTGGTTTATTGTGACAGAAACGGCAAATATTTTTGCAGTTTCTATTTCAGTCCTTAAACACCTTCCTGGGCGCTGCAAACTGCATAGCCTTCACCATCTCCTCATTTGGCTCAAAGATCACTTTCTTACCGCCGTCATAGAAAAACAAAAAGCGTCTGTCCGGTTTCTTTTCTTCTCCTGAACTGTAATCAATGGTCTTGTCCGTCCTGTTCTTGTAATTGTCAAGATGCCATGACTTAATGGGCGCTACGATCTCCATCTTGCCCAATTCAAAAACCGCCACTCTCTTACGTCTGGTCTTGGCCATGACCTTATCAATGGTAAGCTCCCTGTCCACATAGAGATACTCGTACTCCAGATCCGCGTTCAGATAAATAATATAAGCTCCTACTGCCAGCACGATCCCCAGAATAAGCGCCGGCCAGAATATGAACCCGATCAGGATAAAGCAGGCGGCCAGCATAATAGACAGGATCTTGAGCAGTGTCATATACGCCGGGGTTTTCTTCTTCACAAGCCATTCTACATATGTTTCGTTCATCTTAAAATACCATACCTTTCCAGTCTTTTGTCCTTTGGCAGCCGTTTGGCGGGGCCAAACCTCCGCCTCCTTCAGACAGCTATATTTATTTACAATATCATAGTATATGTTCCGTAAAATTTCAAGTAAATAAGAGTCCCTTCTTTACTTAAGGAAAATTTTATCCTTTTTTTATGGATTGACTATCGTATGTTCATTGACACTCTTTTCCAAACTGAGTATGATTGTATAGGAAATGCTCCATAAAGAATTCACAGGAAAGAGATATGGCTGCAGCGGCTATTGCCGGCAGTCAGAGAGGAATGATATTATGCCCAAAAGAGAAAAAAAGCCCCGGGAATATCGGGGCGTCATTGATGAGATCCGGGAACAGCAGCATAAGACCCGGGATATGACCAGAAAGGGGAAGCTGGAATACTTCTGGTATTACTATAAGGTTCACACCATTGCGGGAATCTTTATCCTGATCATGGCGATCACGCTGATCCATGACATGGTTACCGCCAAGGATTTCATTTTCAACTGTGAGATGATCAACAGCTTTCAGCTTGACGCAGACGCCCTTGAAAATTCCTTTGCCGAATATGCCGGACTTGATCTGGAGGAATATGACTGCTATATCGACACCTCCACCTCCCTGTCCCTGACCACCTACGATCAGTATAACATGGCAACCGTCCAGAAGATCATGGCGCAAATGCAGAGCGGGGATCTGGATGCCTTAGTCTTTGATTCTGAGATCTTCAACAACTATTCTCTGAATGGAATGTTCATGGATCTGCGCACCGTTATGAGCGATGAGGAGCTGGAGAAATATAAGGATCAGCTTTACTATGTGGATTATGCGGAAGTGCTCCGGGAATCTGAGAAGGAGCTGAACGCCGATGAACTGATGGAGCCTGTGGAGGTAGATGTGGAAGCAGATACCCTTATGCACCGGCATCCCGAGGATATGGAGGATCCCATGCCCATCGGTGTTTTCATAACCGATTCCCCCTTTGTTGCAGGAAGCGGCTCTTACCACAGTTCTCTCCAGCCGGTATATGGCATTGTAGCTACCTGCCAGAGAACCGAAGTTGCCAAACAGTATCTGGACTTTTTGTGGGATGAATCCATTGATTTTTCACAGGTGATCAACAAAGACCTGTTTTAAGAATATGTGACAGCGAAGCGGTCGGCTGAACTGTTGCGATAATAAACCAGTCAAAAGCCTAGGGCAATAGCCAAGGGCTATGGCGTTACGCCATAGCCCTCTTTTTGATCAGCATAAGGATAACTCGCGGAGCGTGTTATCCGTTGTTGACATAAGGATGTCTCGCGAAGCGTGGCATCCGTTGTTTAAAACCGATAATAAGGGATCCCGCCACAGCACAGCCCTCCGCCGCCGCAGCACATATTACAGATCAGATTGGCAATACAGATCTTCATACACAGACTGTCCCCGCTCATATAAGGCTGGCTGTAGGTGCGCTGTCTCTGGCTGTACCAGGAACCGCCATTTTCAAACTGATATACCAGGTTGCTGTAGTCCCGGTTTCCCGGCTCTAAGGCCGCCGCACGCCTGGCATGCTCCAGGGCCGATACCTGATTGCCAAGTCCTGAATGGGCAAGAGCGCTGTAGTAATACCATCTGGCATCTCTTGTATTCTCCTCCATGCCGTCTAACACTGTCCTTGCTTCTTTATAATAGCCGTTCCGCACATAATTGCCTGCTGCACGGAGATGTCCGTCTTCCTCATATCCGGTTCCCCCGCTGCCAAAACCACCACCAAAGCCTCCAAAACCTCCGAAGCCTCCAAAACCTCCGAAACCGCCAAAATCTCCGTACCCTCCGGTATATCCGCCGGTGCTTCGCCCGTTACTGCCCTGATAGCTGTAGCCCTCCGTTCTCTCCTTCATGATCTGCTGGTAGGCCTGCTGGATCTCCTTGAACTTCTCTTCCGCCTCATCCTTGCGGGGATTATTGATATTGGCATCCGGATGGTATTTTCTGCTCAGAGACTTATAGGCTTTTTTGATATCCTCCTCTGAGGCACTCCTGGAAACGCCCAGAATTTCATATGGATCACGCATGCTCTACCCCCTGCCGCCCATCGGCTTCTTTGGTCTGTTCTTCTTCCCGTTTATGTCTTACCATCTCGTATTTGTACCAGATACCGGAATAAAGGATATTCCTTAAGATCTCCACATTTTCGATCACAGGGAGCTTTTCAAACTCCCTGCAGCAGTCGGACATGATCATGGTAAGAATAGTCCTGATCTCTTCTTCAAAATCAGGATTCTCGTACCGTCTGATCAAAGGATTATAGCTTCCCTTCCTGATATCCTTCTCGATATCCTCATAGGCGTCCATAAGATAAATAAATTTACCCAGATAATTTCCCATGGCCTGAAGGTTCAGCTTCCATTCGTCATCCCGCACTGCCATGATCTCACCCATGATCTCGCCAAAAATGCCTGCCATATGGTCAATGTCCTGATTCTGCCGCTTCTCTTCTAAGGAGAGCTCCCTCATCAGGTTCGAGATCCGGCGCGCCTTCTCCCCATACCGGGAGCAAATGTCACGACACGACTTTTTGAGCAGTCTTCCATATGCCAGTCTGGTTACCTTACGCTCATCCTCCCAGTCATCCCTGCATTTGTAATAAGAAAAAAGCAGATTCATATCCGCCCCGTAAAAGGAAAACTCATTGCTCCTAACAATGTGCTTTTCAAATGGATGGGCAACGCACTTTGCCTGCCACACCTTCGTCTCCGGCTCATATAAACTGCCTAAGAGCATCACAAGAAAGGTCATATCATAAGAAAGACTGAATTGCCCCGCCTTCCCATACCTCTCTTTGAGAGCCTGGCACAGCCCGCAGTAATAGGAGTGATAAACATCGAACTCTTTGAACTTCATATCGCCTTTGTTGATGATAATGTATCCAAACATTGTTTTCTCCCGGCTTATGATCGTGCAACGGTCTGTCCAGGACAGACTGCCGCCGTACTGTCAGCTTCTTTTAATAAAGGTCTGTCCGCATTTCGGACACCTGATCTCAATCTTCCCTTTTCCTCTGGGGATCCTTATCTTCTGTCTGCAGGAGGGGCATCTGTAAATGTGGTGCGTCTTTCTCTGCTGCATATCCCGCTTCCATGTTGAGAAAAACTGCTTCACCTTGTATTCATACCGCAGATATGCGGAATTTTCCGCCCTTCGTTTGTAAGTATTCTTAGAGAGCATCCTGTAATAAGAATACACGAGACACAGGATCCCTGCTATATAAAAGGGACGCAATCCGATCATGGACAAAGCCAGACACACCAAAACCATGATCATAAGGAAACGGTTGAACTGGTCGTTTCCATATCTTCCCTGCATAAACCGGTATAATTTTTCTCTCATTTACAGTCACGCCTTTCTGTCTTCTTATATGTCCAATTTATCCTACTTCTTTCCAGATGATAAATCAATTAACGTACTATAAAGGAATCTAAAGAATTTCTAAATAAAACTTTAATAAACCTGTTTGCAGAGGGTTTTCACATCCTTCGCATAAATTCCTGCGACAAAGGGCATAGCCACAAGCTATGCCCTCTGCTGAATCCACATTATGCTGTTTGCACGCCGCCTTCAGAGGAAGAATCTCCTGCACATCCCCAGAGGGATGATAGCAAATGACAAGTTTATTTGTTGTCTGCTATAAGCTCAATCCTCTATATCCTGGTCTGCGGCTACTGCTGATACCACGGAGGAAACTACGGAAACAATAACTGCAAAAATGATAACTAAAAATCCTCCGGCCAATAAAAAAAATCCCATCACAACATCTCCTTTAAATCGACTAAATTTATTTTACTAGATACGGGAAAGATTTTCAATAGGAAAATGACAGGCTCTCCAAAGTCCTGGCTGAATAGTTGCAATTCCTTACCTATTTCCCCTTCTTAAACTCCTCCACTGTCACGCCATAGGCTTCCCGGAACAGCTCTTCAAGCTCCTTATCCGTCTCATATCCTACCTGCCCGGCAACATCACTGACTGTCAGCCCGGTTTCCTTAAGCAGCGCTCTGGCCTTTTTCAGTCTGGATTTTTGGACCATTTCCTCGAAGGAACTCCCTGTCTGCTCTTCAATATATCGGGAAAGCTCCTTATCAGAAAGACCAAGCTCACCGGCCGTCCCTTCCAATGTCACATCCTTACAGTGCCCCTGCACATAAAGCATGATATCTATCAGCTGCTGCTCTCTTCCTGTCGTTACATTTTCGCTCTTTGCCACCTTGTTTCCGGCAGACACCAGAGCGGCTATAGAGCTTCTGATGATATCCTCGTCGATCCCCACACCCCAGTACATTTTTCCATTGCACAGAACGCCTACATAGGCCGCGGCCTTTGAGGAGGAACCCCGGGATACCGCGTGCTCCTCATAAACGGACAGCTCATAGCTGATGCCGAAATAAAGCTTCACCGCATTGCTCACCGCATCAAGACGCCCGTTTCCGGATGTCTCGATCACCCGTTTTTGTCCGTTCTGCTGGATGGTCACCTGGGCCGTGATCCCGTCCACCTGTTTAAAATGGCATTCGGGAATATCAAAGATCTCTCTCGGTTCAATATAGGTTTCTTCAAAGATCCGGTATACCTCTTCGGGAAGAAGCTCCTTATGCCTCTGGTCGGAAATGCCCTTCATCAGGTAGCCCACTTCCTCCTTCATCTTATCCGGCAATGCAATACCGAAATTCTGCTTCAGGATAAAAGCAATGCCTCCCTTGCCGGACTGGCTGTTGATCCGGATCACATCGGACTCATACTCCCGTCCCAGATCCTGAGGATCGATGGGAAGGTAAGGCACATCCCAGCGGCCGTTGCTCTTTCCGTCCCCCCACCAGGCCATTCCCTTGGAGATCGCATCCTGATGGGAACCTGAAAAGGCGGTGAACACCAGGTCTCCGGCATAAGGCGCCCTGTCGTTTACCCGCATTCCCGTAAGGATCTCATAGGTTTCCCTGACCTTACTGATATTGGAAAAATCAAGCCCCGGCTCTACTCCATGGCAGACCATATTCATGGCAAGCGTCACAATATCCACGTTTCCGGTTCTCTCTCCGTTGCCAAAAAGGGTTCCCTCCACACGGTCCGCTCCTGCCAGCACGCCAAACTCCGCATCGCTGATACCGCATCCTCTGTCATTATGAGGATGAACGCTCAGCACCACAGCATCCCGATACTTCAAATGTTTATGGATATACTCCACCTGACAGGCAAACACATGAGGCATGGCGATCTGAACTGTGGTGGGGATATTGATGATCGCCTTATGCTCCCGATCCGGCTGCCACACATCCAGCACTGCATTACACACCTCTACTGCATAATCCACCTCTGTTCCCGGGAAGCTTTCCGGACTGTACTCAAAGGTAAAATTCCCTTCCGTCTCCTGTGCGATTTCCTTAAGCAGCTCCGCGCCGTCTACCGCCAGCTTCTTTACTTCCTCCCTGGACTTCTTAAACACCTGCTCCCTCTGGGCCACCGAGGTGGAATTGTAAAGATGTACCACTGCCGAGGGCGCCCCCTTTAAGGATTCGAAGGTCTTGCGGATAATATGCTCTCTGGCCTGGGTGAGCACCTGGATCGTCACATCCTCCGGGATCATATCGCGTTCGATCAGCGCGCGCACAAACTGATACTCCGTATCGGAAGCGGCCGGGAATCCCACCTCGATCTCCTTAAAACCGATCTCAACCAGCATCTCAAAAAATTTCAGCTTTTCCTCAAGGCTCATAGGCTCGATGAGGGCCTGATTTCCATCCCGCAGATCCACGCTGCACCAGATTGGCGGTGCGCTTAAGGTATCCTTTTTGACCCAGTCATAGGTGACCTCCGGGGGCATAAAATAAGATTTTCCATACTTTTGGGACACGTTCATAATTTTTCCTCCTAAATAATCAGAATAAAGAACCCGCTTGCGAACTCTTCGCGTGCGAATGCAGCTTATTGAATAGAAAAGTCCCTACGAAATACCCATAAGGACATTTCATAGGGACGTAAATTCTTTACGCGGTACCACCCTACTTCACGATAAAGTATCTCAAACAAAAAATCTCTTTGTCCGGGTATCCTATCATGCACTCAACGGCACTATCATGCCTCTTCCCTTTTACGGCGGGAAATTCCGTCTGAGTCTACACAATACACCTGACAGGTCTGATCGCCGCTTCCATAGCCTGCAATCTCTGCCCCGTATCTTCGGTCAGCCGCTCAAAGGCCAGTTCACCCTCCGCTTCTGACTGCCTCGCACCGCCCGGCAGTTCTCTGATTTCCGCTTTCCGGCTACTATTCCTTCTCATTGCGTTTGGTTTTGATTCAATTGGTCTGATGATAGCATAATTTCTATATGATTTCAAGATATGTATCTGAAAAAATTTTGCAAAAAATTTCGCTTCCAAATATTGCAATATACCAATGACAGATACACATTTATTATGTATAATTATTTCTGTCTTTCACATTCTTTTTAATAAGACTTATTTTATAATGAAAATTTCAGGAGGTACTCATATGATAACGAATGATATTCTCTACATTGGCGTAAACGACAGGGACATCGACCTTTTTGAAGGACAGTATGTTGTCCCTGAAGGAATTTCCTACAATTCCTACCTGATCCTTGATGAAAAAACTGCCGTCATGGACACTGTGGATCACCATAAAAAAGAGGAATATCTGGCAAATCTCGAAAAAGCCCTGGACGGACGGCGTCCCGATTATCTGGTGGTCTCCCATGTAGAGCCGGATCATGCTTCCAGCGTCCGCGCCCTTTTGGACAAATATCCGGATACCCGGTTAGTAGGAAATACCAAAACCTTCCAGATGCTCAGCCTGTACTTTGACCTTGATCTGTCAGGCGCCGTTACCGTAAAGGAAGGGGACGTGCTTTCCTTAGGAAAGCACCAGTTACATTTTACTATGGCTCCTATGGTTCACTGGCCCGAAGTCATGTTCACCTATGACAGCTATGAAAAGGTTCTCTTCAGCGCAGATGCCTTCGGGAAATTCGGTGCATTAGATGCCGAAGAAGACTGGCTTTGCGAAGCAAGAAGATATTATTTTAATATTGTGGGCAAATTCGGCATGCCCGTACAGACAGTCCTTAAAAAGGCTGCTGCCCTTGACATCCAGATCATCTGTCCCCTTCATGGTCCTGTATTAAAAGAAAATCTTGATTTCTATCTGGAGAAATATCAGATTTGGAGCAGCTATCAGCCGGAAACCGAAGGCGTTTTTATTGCCTACGCCTCTCTTCACGGCAATACTGCTGCCGCTGCCAAAAAGCTGGCAGACATCCTGATCCAAAAAGGCTGCCCCAGGGTGGAGATCGCTGACCTGGCAAGAGAGGATATGGCCGAGTCCCTTGAAAATGCCTTCCGTTATAGCAAGGTAGTACTCGCCGCCTCTTCCTATAACGGCGGTGTAATGCCTTTTATGGAAGACTTCCTGCATCACCTGAAAGCCAAAAATTACCAGAAGCGCACCATCGCCCTGATTGAAAACGGCTCCTGGGCCCCCTCTGCGGTGAGAACCATGTCCGAGCTTCTTTCCCAGATGAACGGAATCACCATAATAGAGCCTTCCGTGACCATCCGGGGATGTATGAAGGAGGAGGATATGGCGGCGCTTGAGGAAATGGCCGCAGGTCTGCTGCAGCCCCTTGACTGATTCGTCTGGCCGATCATTGTGAAACGGCTAAAAATGAAATTGACATTCTATCTCTAATCTAATATAGTAGTTAGAGGAAGCGGCTCGTGCTGTCAGAGGCGAAGCCGCTCAATTTCTTATGAAGGGAGGAAGCAAAGGGATGGCTAATTATGATTCTTATGAAATGGCAACTTCTTTGATAAACACAGGAGTTTTAACTGTTTACCTCATCATCGCGATTGTCTCGTTTGTGATGGCAGTTTTGACCATCATCGCAAGATGGAAGGTTTACACCAAAGCAGGAAAGCCGGGCTGGGGAAGTCTGATCCCCTTTTATTCAAACTACTGCCTTTTTGACATTGCATGGGGTAACGGCTGGCTGTTTTTGCTGGGCTTTGTACCCTGCGTAAACTTCGTAGTAGCAATTATGCTGTGTTTCAAGCTTGCCAAGTCCTTTGGCAAGGGAACTGGATTCGGATTCGGGCTTTTGTTCCTGAACACCATTTTTTTCCTGATCCTGGGCTTTGATAATTCACAGTATATCGGTCCTCAGTAACATATACTATGGAACAGATCAACCGTTCAGAAAAACTGAACGGTTGTTTCAGCTCATCCCCGCAGATACCCGTTTGGGAACATAGGTTGTCATGCTTTGCGTATCAGCCTGTTGTCAAAACGGTTTCTGCGGGGATTTTTTGTCGCCACAAGATTACTCGATTCCTTAACAATGAAACCTGCAGGCTTCATTATTACACTCTTTTCGCTCCGGCAAAAGGTTCGCCTTGAAATACCGCCCAAAGCGTAGTACACTTATTCTACACCAAACAACGGATGACAGGCTCTGCCAGCCATCCTTATGTTAACAACGGATAATCAAAGGAGAAGACTCTATGAAACAGGATATGATTGTTATTTTGGATCTGGGCAGTACAGAGAACACCACCATTGCCCGCAGGATCCGGGAAATGGGTGTGTACACTGAAATTCATCCCCACGACATTTCCCCGGACGAGCTTAGGAAACTGGAAAACGTCAAGGGAATCATCCTAAACGGCGGAGAAAACAGAATTGTTGACGGTACCCCGGTGGATATCAGCCCGGCCCTCTATGAATGCGGCTATCCCATGATGTCCATCGACCATCCCACAGCCAAATGTGAAAAAAGGTTGGATACCATCCCCGCAGATGATGTGCTGCAAGGCTTTGTATTTGACGTATGCCATGCCCAGGCCAACTGGAACATGAAGAATTTCATCGAAGATCAGGTAGAGCAGATCCGCAGACAGGTAGGCGACAGGAAGGTGCTGCTGGCGCTCTCCGGCGGCGTGGACTCCTCTGTAGTTGCCGCCATGCTCATCCGTGCCATCGGCAATCAGCTTACCTGCGTCCATGTGAACCATGGCCTGATGAGAAAGCATGAATCAGAAAGCGTGATCGAGGTCTTCCAGAATCAGCTTCACGCCAATTTGATCTATGTGGATGCTACAGAGCGTTTCCTGGGCAAGCTGGAAGGCGTCTCTGATCCGGAACAAAAGCGCAAGATCATCGGCAGCGAATTTATCCGGGTATTTGAGGAAGAGGCCAGAAAGCTGGAAGGTATCGACTTCTTAGGCCAGGGAACCATCTACCCCGATATTATCGAAAGCGGCACCAAGACCGCCAAAATGGTAAAATCCCACCACAATGTAGGCGGACTGCCGGAGGATCTTAAGTTCGAGCTGGTGGAACCTCTTAAACAGTTATTTAAGGATGAAGTCCGGGATTGCGGTATTGAACTGGGACTTCCCACCTCCATGGTTTACCGTCAGCCGTTCCCCGGTCCCGGCCTGGGCGTCCGCTGCCTTGGCGCTATCACCAGAGACCGCCTTACCGCAGTCCGTGAATCAGACGCCATCCTCAGAGAAGAATTCGCAAAGGCCGGTCTGGACAAAAAGGTCTGGCAGTATTTCACTGTGGTGCCGGATTTCAAATCGGTGGGCGTGAAGAACAACGCCAGATGCTTTGAATATATGGTGATCATCCGTGCCATCAATACGGTGGATGCCATGAGCGCTTCTATTGAACGGATCGACTGGGATGTTCTGCAGAAGATCACCGACCGGATCCTGGCCGAGGTGGAGAATGTAAACAGAGTGTGCTATGATATGTCTCCCAAGCCGCCGGCGACGATTGAGTTTGAATAGTACGGAAATATATTATTTATTTTATATGGCAGGTAGTCGATGAATTATCTGCCATTTTTTCTATTACTGGAATTAGAGATTCATGAGCCAGATGGCCTGGAAAATTATTTAGGTCAGTTCAAATTGAGAATACCACGTAGTCTACACAGATTACTGGCAGAACATTCCAAGAAAGAAGGAATCAGCATGAATCAATATTGCATGTATCGTCTTTCCAGAAATGATGCTGTTTGTTCAAAATAGGAATGCCCTAGTGAAGAGACAACGAATTGGCGGTAGAAAATCACTAAGCCGGAAAAATAATGAAATGGGATCAAAAAGGTGTGTATTACATTAAAAATGATATGAACGGTATTTTGCCTTCATGAAAGGATATGTTTATCTAAAGAAATTACTGTGTTTACGTCAAAGCATACATAAAATCAGGAGAAGGATTGATCATGATCATTGATGCACATATTTTAACGGATTATATTGAGGGAAAAGATTTAATCCAATATAAAGATTATTGGATTTATAATTGTTTTGGCAATCGGTCAGTCTTTGAGGTTCCTGATTCGAAAAATAGAGAATGGGTTGCAAAATTATATAAAAAAATCAGAAATCAAATTGAGAGCTTCATCCCAAGTAATAAAGACGTTGTCAGACGGCTCTTTCCTCAATTTGATCGTATTGCCAACAATTATACGATTCTGCTGGTTGCCGGATTTCCCGATCCGTATGATGCCATGGTATTGGAGCATAACGGAAGGTTCTACATGGTATTTGATCTGATTCAATTTCAAGAGGACTCATTGAATGAGGATTACAGTTGTCATAGAGTATTGACGCATGAATTAATTCACCTTTGCTTGATGAAAGATTATCCTGTGGCATACGAAATGTCATATATTGAAGATTTGAATTATACTGCCTTTAACGAAGGGTTTGCTCATGCATTAACATATGAGGAAAATATCTATGACTTTGGGTTTGACAAATCTTTAGAGGAAAAGTTTAAAATGGCGAAGCACACATTATAGGCGGCACTGGAGGAAACTGATAAACAAAAACAAAAAATTTATAGCAGAATGGCAGATACGGGAAAATACTGGGATAAATTTGCTTCTATTGCTGGAATGTTATATTTACTTCGACATATTGATGAGATTGAACGTATTTATCAAGAAGGCTGGCATGACTTTACAGCCCGGATATTAGATGAATAATTGAGCTGTTTGAGAAATGAAACATATATTTTTTATGATAAAACCTTGTATAGGCTAAACATACAAAAACCTTGGTATTGATAGGTTTCTATAGAATTGAATAATTTCTTTTCTGCATTTTGTAAAGTCACCTCTTATTGTACATATAGCACCGTCCATTGTGCAGATATTGGATTTTAAAGATTGTGATGATTACATTGCTGCAACTTAGGTAGTATTTTATGCTACCATTCCCTGAAATTGTTTTTAGCGCATAACTTTACAAAAATAAGTTGTTGATTTGCAGGGACTTGCTATAATAAATGCGTGGCAACATTTTGGCAACAGAAAATCAGCAAGCCATAATAAATGATGTAATTGAAGTAAAAAAAGGCGTGTATTTGCATGAAAATTAAACAAATACAGTTAATAATAACAAAGGACACGCCGAGTTTGAATGGTAAACTTAAGAGCCGGGAAGCCGCATAAACAGCGGACTTTCCGGCTTTTGATGTGGCGCGTGATACCTTTTTGATACCTATATATTAAATAAACTCAGTTGCATATTCCGCTGACTCTTAACTTTTCGTTCAGTGATTTTGTCCAGTTCTGTTACTTGACTACAGAGTAATGGGGAACTGGAGTCGTATGCTTCAAAGTTTCGCTTACGAACATCAGCGTTATGATTAGCATAACAATATGTGCAACCATTTTGGCAGGTATTATAGAGACCTAAATCAATACTTGCAACACATCCGCATTCTAAACGTTGATTTTTATCTTTGTCTACATCAATAGAGCAATCAAGTAATTTAGCAATGAGCTTATCATCAATGCAACGAGCATGCTCAATGTCATAGGCAGATAAGTCAATATCTTCAGCACAAGTATCAATTTTTAAGTTGTGCGAATGAGCAATTTCAGAAAGACTTTTTGCAATGGCATTTTTTTGGTCATAAGATAGTTCACGAATTTTTTCCCTTTTTATGTTGTTTGAAATTTTTGTGTATAAGTCAATAAAACTTATGGTAACTTTTTCTGTATAATTGCACAATTGATTTGCGATGTATTCAAAGTTTTCAATATGCCAATTTATAGAGTATTGGTTATTAAGAATGATAGGATCATATCGCCATATGATACGTTGCTTGCCAATTAACTCTGATAGCACCTGAAAAGTCTGTATTCGGTCATCCAACGGGGGAAGATTTGCTTCAAAATCTTTATTGTATGCATTGAGTGTAAATTGAAAATAATACATATAATCATTTAATATATCAAGTTTACTTATAATTGGCTTTGGATTTTTACTCCAGAAAACTATGCAATCAACAATGCTTGGCGTAAGATTAATTTTACTGATTTGATGTATGTTCATAGGGTTTCTTACATATGCATACTGAGCTTCAATTCTGTTAATGAACCATTCCGAAAAAAAAGCTGGTATATCAGTTCTTCTACTTGCGCTTATTATCATATTATTCTACCTCAATTCTATTATTAGTTGTGCGCTAGAACATACTTCCCAAGGGTTATAGGATTGTATATTTTCGTTTATATTGTTATACAAAATATTTATAGTTGGATATGCTGTTCCATAGCACATATAATCATTTTTAATTCCATAATTAAAATATCGTTTATGAGCAATATTATTTATGCCCGAAGAAGTTAACATATCGGAGAGAAACATGAAATAATCTCTGCCACGGCGATTACTATTTACATCATTTATAATAATTACTGAATGTGGTAACATATATCGTACAACATTACTAATTAATGCTTTATAAAATTCCGTAATTTCATTAATATCATCGTTATTATAAAAATATGAAATAAGGTATTGGATAACAAGAATATTAAAGTTCTTATAATTTGTAATTATAAAAGTTTTACTATATTTTTAATACTCTTTCGGAAGTCTTGTCAATGGCGGAATTGCGCGTGTTTACAGGCTTTCCGCCATATCTCTATCTCCCACATAACCTTATATATCTTTATGTTTCTTCACGACTTTTGGCTTCCAAAAGTAGTACAAATAGAAGTACAAATCTGTTGTAAATTAGGCACTTAGCCGTTCTATTTCTTCTTTTGCAGAAGTAAAACTAGCATGTGTGTAAAAATCAAGTGTCATCATGATGCTGCCATGCCCCATAATATATTGTAATGTTTTCGGATTCATCCCTGCATTAGCCATATTGGTACAGAATGTATGTCTGAGCACATGTGGTGTAAATATATCGGGCAAAGGTTCTTTGTGACAGGCATTATACTTTTGGGAAAGCCTATTGAACATATAATCAATGGCGGCGGAGGTTCTCGGATATCCCGTACGGGCACAAAACAGAAAATTACTATATCCATCAATCACAACATTAGAATCCCTGTGCTTTTTTAAAACACGTTCAAATGCATCATATACACCGGAACTCATTGGAATTTCGCGAATTCCACTTTTGGTTTTTGGTTTATCTATGTATAATCCTTTCCCTGTGTGTTTAAGGAGCTGGTGGTCTACGATAATTTTACGACTTTCGAGGTCAATATCTTTGACTGTCAGCCCACAAAACTCTGAAATTCTAAGACCTGTTCCGAGTAGAATCATAAATTCGTCATAATACTTTTTGTAAGTATTATCACTTTGCAAGAACTCTAGAAGACCTTTTTCCTGTTCCGGTGAAAGTGGCTCCCGTTTATCTGCATCATCCTCAATTACAGTGTTGAGTTGAAAACGGAATGGATTTTTCCGAATATAATCGTTTTGCACAGCCATTTGGAAAATTGCTGACAATGACCGTTTATCATTTTTTATGGACTTGTATGAGTACCCGTTGGCCTTCTGTCTGACAGCCCATTCCACAGCATCAGTTGGCTTTATTGTTCCTATTTGAGATTGCCCCAGCTTATCATTCTTCAGCCTTTTTAAGAGTCTTTCCCGCCCTTTCTTGGTGCTTATCTTCACATTTCCATGTGTGTATATATATTTTTCATATAATTCATACACAGTCATTTTTTTACCAGATGTGTCAATTCCTTCTTCAAGGTCTCTTTGAATTTGTTTTTCCTTTTCTCTCAGGGAAATATCATCTCGCTTACCCTTGGGCAGACGGTCCGTAGATATTAGTTTCCAGCTATAAATGAACTGCGGCTTTCCGCAGTTGTCAATGTATTTATAGCAATACCTTCCATCATTTCTCTGGCTTTCTCCTGTCTGTAAAATTCTGTTTTTATTATCACGTCTTTTCTCTGACATAATAGCTCCTTTCTTGTTGAAAAGAGCCCCGATATGCTAATCTTATTATAGCACATTTTGGGCTCAATTTCAACATATAACCAAACTAAATTGCGTCTATCTCGTCCAAGGCTTTTTCGAACTGCTTCCGTTTAATAAGAATACGGTTTCCGTTCATTATCACCCATTTCGCTAATGGTCTTTCTGCTGCAAGCCTCCGCAGCTTATTTATCCCGATATTAAAATAGATAGAAGCCTCTTCCAACGTAAGGGCATATTTTTCTGAAATTGCGATATTGATATTTCTCATAATGAACATCTCACCCTGCCTTTCAGGTTTTCGTTAACCCATCTTTCTACATCTGCCAAAACCTCAGGATAGCTCAGCCGCTGAGATTTGTCTCTGATATGGATGCACGATATTCTGGTAAAATCCAGAAATTCAAGGTCTATATTTGCAGCTTTCAAAAACCGCTCCATTGTATCCCTGTATTTCTGCTGGTCCTCTTCATTCAAACACTCAAGTATTCCATCCGCATTCATCCACGCTGCCTCTTCCATGGTCATATCCTGATAGCTATAGAAATGATTGATACTCCCATCACGCCAGCCACTAACGCTGGTGGGATATAAGCTATACTTTGCCCCATCTTCCCGCATTATCCACGTGTAAAGCGGAACTTTTACCCTCAAGCCTTCAATCTCATATTCTGGCAATCCTGCGCCAGTAATCGTCCATTCTGGATAGTCATTGACTAAAATCCTGTAATCAACAAGCCCAGGGTGCCAATTGTTATAGTTAGTCATATCATCAGGAATACAGACAGAAACCAGAGTTCCGTTGGGAAGAGGGTAGTTTGCTCCGCAATCTTCATATATTCCAGATTCAAGTGTTATTCCTTCTGATGGATTGTAATGTAGTATTCCCTCTAATGTTTTACTGTGCAAGGGAGGCATCAGCTCTCCGTCACTATAAAAAGGATTATGAATATTGATACAGCTCATAGTTAAATTCCTCCAATCAACTATTGTTATGTTGTTACCGACTTGTGTGGCGGCATCAATTCAAGCCGCCACATATTAATAAAATCTTTGACAATCGTGTCAAATTTCCTTATAATCAATTTATAAGGTTTTCCGAATCCAGTGTTCTTCACGCCCGCTTTGCAGGGCAAAAGCGTGAAAAATACTGGATTTTTCAATTGTTCCATCACGTATTCCCATTGTTTTCTCCTTTCTTCATAGTGTGTATTTATTCACCCTGCTTAAAATGCCGGATGATTTGTAACATTAGGTAATGGGCCATAAGCAGCATATAAAGGTTGGCGGCCCATCTGCCAACTATAACCCATGATAAAATTTCTTGGGTTTGTTCCTTTGTTTTTATCCTTGGGACGTTTTTTCTTGAACATAATCCCATGGCTTTCTAATGAGGCTTTAAAGCTCGTCTGTGATTCAGCATATTGGCCACCTGCTCTGCACCAGTTTTGAAAAACGGAATAAGCTTCATCAGATAATATTTCTTCACATGGATTTTCTTCCAAACATTCCTCAATAAACCTCCCGACTTTATCAGAATCCTTCGTATATTCAGCAACAGCCTCTTTCACAGAATCCGGTTCTGTAAAACCTTCTGACTGCAAAAGTTTCAGTCCCTCCATACACCAGTTGAGAATCCCTGAAATATTTTCAGGCTGTTTCAACTTTTCCTTTAGGTTAGGGTCCTGGTTGTTTCCCACAAAGCGATGGTTGAAAGGAATCACCTTAACTCTATTCGAACGGAAAAGCGTTAAATCTGTGACCTTCGGAAGATGGTTTGTATTGATAAAAATCTTGAAGGCAGGTTTATATTCAAAGCTGTTTTCATGAAGAAAACGGGCAGTAACGGTATCGTTGCCAGTTAGAGCTTTCACTAAGGAGCTTGAAAGTACTAATTGTTTATCCGGTTCAGCAAAATTTACCATCCTTCTTCCGGCTAATTTCGCTATGTCTTCGGATGGCCCGCTGCTATTAGGGTTTAATTTCTGTGCAAGGGAGGCCGGGTCTCCAGTTTTTCCATAGTCGCCAAGCATATTTAGAATAAGCTCAACGGTTGTTGATTTTCCATTTCTTGTCGTATTGCCATACAGAATGAAAAGGCACTCGTATTTTGTATCTCCTGTAAGTGCATAACCAAACGATTTCTGGATAAACTTCTTAAGTCCTGTATCTCCTTCTGTGACCTCATCCATATGTTTTTCCCAGCGCTCACATATCTTACCCGGAACATAATTCACATTTGCAAGTTTTGAGAGTAAATCATCAGGATTATGCTGATGAAACTCTCCTGTAAGTAGATCCAGAGTTCCATTAAGGCAATTCAAAGTAAATGGGTTCTGGTCAAATTTGCAGTTGCTGATAGGATGAACGCTTGATGCATCTTTAAGCAGATTTTCCCTTGCTTTTCTTGTTAACAGACGTTTAGCGAAAGTAATGTAAGCTTTCTTTATCTCCGATTCAGCATCCGTATTTTCCGGAAGGTTTTGCGCATACTGAACAAGTGCCTTTACAAACTCTTTTGCTTTTTCTGTTGCCAGAAAATCATTAGGCTCCCATATCCTCTTGTTATAAGCAAACCATTGTTTACGCTCTTTTACATATCTGCATTCTTTTACATAAATATCCGAAAATAACCGAGAAATACCAATATCGTCCCATCCGTAAATCCCTCTGCTGTTTTTTTCAGGCTGGAAGGATGAGAGAGTGACGCTTTTATTATCCGGAGTATGTATAATTAGTTCATCTGCTGTACGATTTAAACCGCTCTGTGGTACATAAACTTTTTTTATGAAATTACAGGCATTGGCAATCATGGCCTCTCCAATAGTTATATTTGAATTATCAGAGCTTTTATCATCCCATTCAGGCCGGAAGAGTTTTGAGTTCCTGAAAATACGGTCAATCTGCTGCACATCCTTTGCACACCAATAGGCCAGCATACATAATAAAGCCATGGACGCTTTAGAGCTATCTCCATTATAAGCAGAAGTATCACCATCCAGCAGTGCTTTGAATTTATCCCCATTTTTAGCGTTTTGGGCTTTAAAGAGTACCTCAAAATCATCCATCCCATTCTTGCTGGAAGTTTTTTGCTGTGAAGAAGTTATTGTAAGCGGCGGTGTTTGAACCGGTTGCGGAGTCTTTTTCAGGTACTTGTCCATGATTTCTTTCAATTCACTGCTTCGCTCTTTAATCCTGGTTCCTGGAACCAGTGCTTCACCAGATAAAGGAATCCCTTTTTCGGTATGTCCTTCTGCAAAAATCTCAAGACCAATATTTGAGTTCGATATATTATAGGAGTTTTCATCAATCGTCATCCCCGCTTTAAGCAAAATCATAATACCGGCCCCATCTATATCCTTTTCCGTATAGGAATCGAGCTTATTCATAATTTGTGCCGCTTCATTATTCATTTGCCCTTTTTCGTCAAAGCATCCTTTTACTGCTACTGCACAGATACCATTCCTTGCTCCGATTGCCGGATAGCGTTCGGGAATTATCGTAGAAAGGTGTTTTGCCACGTCATCAAATTTTTCATAAGAAGCTGAATCTGAATAATTATTCTTATCAATTAGCTGGTTTGTGAGCGGATTTAAGAATATCTCCTTAAACTGTCCGTTTTCAACTTGTTTGTCTCTTAAAGCAAAACACTTCTCTTGCATTAACTCCGTTGGAATTTCTTTAAACTTCTCCCTGGCTTCATCAACAGGATTTAAATTGTTACTAGCATTCATTTTAAACTTCTCCTTTCTCGTTGAAACGTTCCGATATAGAACCAATAATGTTCCGTGTCGAAATAATAGCACCAAAAAGAGCAATAGTCAATAGGATTTTTGAAAAAATATTTCCTTTTTCGTTCCGATTATGGTATACTATATTAAACAGGAGGTAATTATTATGTATATAGCTAATATAAAACATATGATGGGAGACCAAATAAGAGAGCAACGTAAACTAAAAGGACTCACGCAGGAGGAGCTGGCAAAAAAATCAGATTTATCAGTTATGAGTATACGGCGTTATGAAAACGGTGACAGGATTGTTCCGGAAAAAGTTTTGAAACGCATTGCGGACTCCTTGGAACTCCCCATATCATTTTTTAGTGTTTCACAAGTTCCTGCTGATATTGTAGCTATGGACAGTAGAGGCAATGAAGTAGTTATTCCGGGAAGAATTGTGAAACGCATTGCCTTATGTATGGAATGGAATCCTTTCCAATTCCCTCCCCAATTGCTCAACGATGATGGATACTTAATCAGAGTTTTAGCCCGCATACAGACTGAAATAAAAGCTGAAAAGGAACACAGCGATAAAACCACAAAGGATTCGGAAACATTAGAAGAACTGGAAGAAGCCGAAAGAATTTTGAATACGCTAAGGGGCTTGTATTCTAAAAATACTTTTATGATAGATGAAAGGTTGGAAACTATCAAAATGGAGCTTCTTTCATTAAATGATGCCGGACAGGAAAAGGTTGTGGAATATGCAAAAATGCTGGGATATGTGCCCTACTACAAATACTAAAAATAATCTGCCTTGCTTTCATTGGTATATACTTAGAAGTAGCAAAAACTGTTATAAATTAAGGCAGCCACAAAACATCGAAACAGAAATCTGTTACGCTTATAAAGCAGCACACAAAAAAAAGAATCTCTTAAAGGGATTCTTTTTTTGTAACAGTGGCATCCTTGTTGTTCCAATCTTCCGGAGCCTGTGAAGAAATTTTTCTGCGCATTCCTGCGCCGGGCCTTTTCAGGAACTCTTTGGAAAGTAAGGGTTTTTGAATACTCGTATTTTTTCCAAACGTATGGAAAGATACTAAGAAAGGGGTAGGGAACATGGAAAGCACAAGGAATTGGCTGATTGAGGAAGCCAGAAAGAGGAACAGGCACAGGCCATTAAAAGTATTGGCAGAGATGGCGGCTGATTTTGAAACAGTAAAGGAGCACATCTGTTACAAGCTGGTAAACACAAACCGAAATAAAGAACTGTTAAAATCTTCTCCGCATATATCATATCTTGACCTTGCTATTGTATTTTATATCCCGGTTGCTGTGAAGGATTCTTCTGGAATTTCTATTCCGGTGGATAACGCACTCATGAAGATATGGGGGAAGCAGGTAAACGAGATTTTTGAAACCGCACATGCCAACACAGAAAAGATATTTCCTGCAATTATTGAGGCGGCCAGAAAGGCGCCAGAGTATTCCCCAAACAGCGGAAATACAGGGAAAAGGGATGCCATGTACATAGCAAGTAATTCCTCAAAATTCAATGGTGCCAGCGCAATACTCTATGATGGATTTTTGCATTCCTTTGCAGATCATGTTGGCTGCGGTCTATTCCTCATGCCCATTTCCATGGATGAGGTGGTTATCCTGCCAGATAACGGGGAGATTGACGTGCAGATGCTCCGGGAAATCCAAAAAGAAATATCAAATGACTCTGCTGCTGATTTGGAGCCTGCCCTTTCGGAGAAAATATACTATTTCGACCCGGAGGACGGACAGACCTGGATTGTCTAAGGCACGCTTTCCATTTGATGAGATGGATAAACAGAACAGGATATGCACAAAGAAAAAAGTGTTCCGGATGTAGCGGCTAAAAATATTACCTCTACAGAAATTAAAAAAGTAAACTTAATATAATCAGCCGCTACAGCCGGAACAAGGTTTATTTCACCTGTTTTCCGATAACCGGCTCTGATATAATCTAAACATCAAAACAAGGAGGCAGATACACAGTGATTTATACCTATGAAGATTACCAAACCATGGGAAAGAGCCTGACTTTTGCAGAAATGGCCATCCTGCACAAAAAGATGGTCTTTGAAATCGGAACCGATAAGGAAGCCCTTGTCTTTTACCAAGAGCTATACGAAGCTGCTGTAAAGTACATGGAATCGCGTTCAAATTGGCTCCGGTTCAGCAGGGAAGAAAAAATGGAGAACGATAAAATCCGCACATCCCGCCATGATATGTTTATTGTAAAGTTAAATCAGCTTTACCGTTACCTGCTCATGACAGGCAGGAAAGCTGTATGGCGCAAAGAGCTTGGAGAGGAACAAGACCCTGAGTCCAGAAAGCGAATCGGAGACTTTGCCTGTTATCTTGTCTTTATAGAAAGCCTGAATGCCAGGTGATTCCTGCCTCTTCTTTTCTCCGCACAAAGAAAAAGAGGGAAGAAGAAGGGACCTACTACGCTGAGAAAAGTGCTTTTGTAAATCTCTGCCACGCGCAAAGCCAGTAACCACGCGGCTTTTGGGACTTTTAAGGCTTATTACTACGCTACTACGTTAGCAATTATAAAAGTTTATAGAAATTAATATTAGAATAAAAATTTCTATAAATACTTTTGTATATTTTACGTAGTAACGTAGTAGTTCACGTAAAACCCTTGTAGATGCTATCTTTCAGCTACTACTTTAAGTTTTTTGAACGTATTACCAACGTAGTCTGCGTAGTAGTATCCCTTCCACTTTTTCCTCTTGCTGTGAAGAAAAGGCAGCGGCAAACAAGCTCTTTCTTCTTATTACATTGTCTTTTTATATTATCTTTTATTTATATTTTGTCCTATCTCTCTTATCCACAAGCCATTTCGGCTTTTATTCACTCTTATTTTCAATCCTAATCCTGTGCGGGGGCAGCTTCCGCTGCCCGGTTCATATTTCGAGCAGAAAAAGGAGGGAACAGAAATGGACTATGAAAAAATCCCATTATCAGAACAGCTCCATAGGGCAGCATCAAATTTTGCTATCCATCCTGAGTATCCAGTCTGTGTTATCCGTGAATGGGCTGAAATGCCTGTCAGCGCTTATCTTGGAGGCAACAGTGAGGCAGGATTGGAGCGCAGGGAACAGTTCCGCCGACTGATGGGACTCCCACCGGAAAAGGTAAAAACCATGACTTACCGGGAAGCTGTGAAAAGACTGGCATATTTTCTCAGACAGACTCCATCGGATTCCTGTCTAGAAAGAGCTCTGATCCTGCTTGCCGAACCCCTATCAGAAACATGGAAGAGCTATAAGGAGGCATTGGATGCAAAAAATAAAACTTGAAGAAAGGCTCCGAAGAGCAAAACAGTCAAAATGCCACTGTCCGGCTGCATGTCTTCTCTATGCAGATATGTACTTTTCAGCTCTGTCACAAATGAGCGGCACAAACTATTACAATACCGTCTATAACCATATGGCGGTAAGCCCGGACTGTGAGCAGGTAAATAACAGCACCCTTTTTGAGCTTGCCTATCTAGTTTTATCCGGTGAGATACCGGAAAAGGCTGGAACCAGGCTTCTTTACCGGATGCTGGCAGAGCCGTTCTGTGACAAAAGAATTTTCAAACCAAAAGGAGGAAAGAAGAAATGATTCCCTATCTGATGACACCAAGCATCATAAAAGAAACATCCGAGGGGACGACCTACTGCCCGATACAGGATGAACTCTTTAACAAATACCGCTCTGTGGAGGTGACAGGGGAGATTACAAGGGAATCTGTGTATTCCCTGATTCTCCAGCTCCGATATTTACATGCCATAGACCCAGAGAAAGAAATCACCATGTATATCAACAGTCCCGGAGGTTCCGTATCGGATGGACTTGCCCTCTATGATGTGATGACGGGAATCTCCTGTCCCATCCGCACAGTGTGCATGGGAATGGCTGCATCCATGGGAGCGCTGCTGTTTGCAGCCGGTTATCAGCGTGAAATGCTGCCCCATGCCCAGGTCATGATACACGACCCGCTGACTTCCGGAATCAGCGGCAGCGCTTTAAGTGTGGAGGATGCCAGCAGGCGTCTTATGGAGACAAGAAGGACCATTGCTGAGATTCTCTCAAAGCATACCGGGCACCCGATAGAAGAAGTTTTAGAAAAAACAAAGACCGACAGCTTTTTTAATGCGGAACAGGCTGTGGAATGGCATCTTGCGGACAGCATTATAGAACATTTATGAAGGAGGAAAAGAAAGTGGATGAAACATACCGCATCCTTGCGGAGAGCCGGACCATGAGTAATGACACTTGGAGAACCGGTCTCAACAACAATGATTTAATCATAGGCCCAAGCGGCGCAGGAAAGACAAGAGGCTATGTCAAGCCAAACATCCTGCAGTGCAGCGAAAGCATAATCGTAACAGACACCAAAGGGGCACTGTGCTCCGAAATCGGCTGTGTACTGGAACAGGAGGGTTATAAGGTGATAGAGCTCAATCTTGCAGACTGTGAAAAATCCCCTTATGGCTATAACCCTCTTGCCTATATCAGGCGTGGTAAAAACGGCCATTACTCAGAGCAAGATATTTTAACCCTTGCCGCCTGTCTTGTGCCCATGGAAAACCTGCGTGAGCCTTATTGGGAGATAATGGCCCGTGTCTGCCTGGAGTCTGTCATCAGCTATGTTTTAGAATGCCTGCCACAGAAAGAGCATAATTTTACCAGCGTGGTAAGACTGGCTGCAGAGATGGGACCGAATGGGTGTTATAAGAAGCTGATAGAGGAACTTGCCGTGATAGACCCGGAGAGTTTTGCAGTCTCACGTTTTGGGATGTACAAGCCCGTTGCCGATAATGCTTCCACCACAAGCTCCTGCATTCACAGCTTTCTTGCCTCCAAACTTGCCCCCTTATCTTTCGGAGGCACCAAAAAGCTCTTTACCAATCCACGAAAAATCAACTTAAAGGAGCTGGGACGAAAAAAGGTAGCTGTGTTCCTGACCATCTCTGATACGGATAATTCCCTCTACAGGCTTGCCAGCGTATTTTATACACAGGCTCTTCATACCCTCTGCGATCTGGCGGATAAAAATGCGGATCATAAGTTGAAAATGCCTGTACGGTTTTACCTTGATGACTTTGCTTCCAATGTAGTGATACCGGATTTTGACAAAGTAATCTCCGTAATACGCTCCCGCGAAATCTCAGTCAGTGTCATTCTGCAGTCCTTGTCACAGCTCGAATCTATCTATGACCACTCCAAGTCAATGACTATCATCAATAACTGTGACAACTGCTTATATCTTGGAGGCCAGGACGTGGAAACGGCAAAATATTTCAGTATCAAGGCCAACAAGCCTGTGAATGCTGTGCTGAAAATGCCGTTACAGGAAGCATGGCTCTTTACCAGAGGACAGGAAGCAGAACAGGTAAGACGATTTGACATAACCAGTCACCAGTCTTACGAACGTCTCCCGGAAGCACAAGGAAGTAAAGCAGACACAGAGAAACAGACAGAAAGCATCATGTAAAGTAAGGCCCCGGTAGAAAAAGCCGGGGCTTTTCGCAAAAGAAAGGAGAAAAAACACATGAACGAAACCACGACAAAAATGAATTTTCAGGACTTTACCGAAGCCATAAAGGAAAGGTTTAAAGCGGATTATCCGGGATGCAGAATTAAGACAGGAACCGTGGAAAAAAATAACGGCCTGTGCCTCACAGGGCTTACCATCCTGAAAGAGGGAACCCCTCTCAGTCCCACCCTTTACCCGGAGCAGAACTATTCTTCCTATCTTGATGGAAAACCTTTTGAGGCTATCGTGGAAGAGCTGGAATCTTTCTATGAAAAGAGCCTGGATATACCAGGGTTCCAGATGCCGGATGTGGGTAATTTTGAGGCGGTAAAGGAAAAAATCTGTTTCAAGCTCATAAACAAAGGGCGCAACAAAAAACGGCTCAGGGAAATGCCATACAGGAATTTTCTGGATTTGGCAGTTACCTACTATATTCCTGTGACCATCAAAAAACCATATGATGCAAATCTGGGCATAACCAACAAGTTCCTTAGATTATGGCATGTGGAGGAAGAGACTCTTTATCAACATGCCCTGGTTAATACACGAAAGCTGTTCCCTGTGCGGCTGCAGTCCATGGAAGATGTAATAAAAGGATTCGGCCCGGACTTTCCATCCCCCATTCCATTCACCCCTTTATCTATTTTCCGTTGTGATGGTGATTGTGGGGGTGCTGCAGCAATCATCTATGACAGTGAGCTAAAAAGGTGTGCAGAGATTTTCGGCGACTTTTATATCCTGCCGTCCAGTGTGTACGAAACCATTCTCTGTCCGCTTTCCTATGGGAAAGCGCCAAAAGAGGATATGCTTTCCATGGTTCGTGAAATCAACGCCAAGGAAGTACTATCTGACGAGGTGCTGTCTGATAATGCCTATCTCTATCATGCAGATACTGGCGAGATTGAAATACTGGAATAAACCGCTTTTTCCACCTGTGCTTTTCGTGGAAAGATGGATAAGCAGAATGAATCATGCACAAAGAAAAAATGTTCCGGTTGTAGCGGCTAAAAACATTACCTCTACAGAGATTTTAAAAGTGAGCTTAATATAATCAGCCGCTACATCCGGAACAGAAGCCAGACCTCCCTGCAGTCCGCTGCAGCCGGAGGTTTATCTGCGCCTTCCGGCGCCGGGTATAACAGCAGAATTTAAATAGTTGGAAAGCATTGGCTTATAAACAATTGTTTCCGCCTTGAAGGACGGGGAAAGGAGTATCATATCATGACAAAAAAAGAAACAGAGAAAGTGGAAGCGGCTGTGCCGAAAAAAGAATCGGCTAAAAAGCAAACAACGGAAAAGGACGGAGCTGCCAAGGAAGTTTCAAAACCAGAAGCAAAAGTAAAAAAGACTTCTGCAAGAGGGAGAAAAAAGGGAGAAGCTCTTGAACCGGCTCCTGAATCAAACATGAAACCTAAGGAAAAAACAGAAGTTCCCTCTGTGGCAGAGCCAGTTCTTAAGCTGGAAGAAAAAACGGAAGCGGTGAAACCTCCTGAACCAAAACAAAAATCGGAAGTTCCCTCTGTAACAGAGCCAGCTCCTGAACCGAAAGAGAAAACAAAGGCTTTGAAATCCCCCAAACCGGTATCTAAACCAAAGGAGAAAGAGGAATCTTCCTCTGTGCCGGAACCAGAAGCAAAGCCAGAACCGCCCCAGATCATTGAACATCTGCCTGCAGAGGAAGTGGATCAGCAATCCGTTCAAGATTCAGGGGAGGAAGCTCTGGCAATCGCGGCTTCACCCTCTGAAACGAAACCCGCTCCCGCTGTCCCTGCCATAATTCCTGACCTAAAACACATGAGACAGGAGTTCGCGGAAAGAGCAAACGTAATCAAACAGGAAATGCGTAACATCCAGAACAGTTTTCTTGTGATTGGCTTCCAACTCCACTGGATTAAAACCAACAACATGTACCGAATCCTTGATTACAAAAATATCTATGATTACGCGGAAAAGGAATACGGCATCAAAAAGAGCACCTGCGGCAACTTCATTAACATCATAGAAAATTTCGCTGAAAGAAATGCTGACGGAAAAGTGATAGAAAGCATTGCAGACTGCTTCCGCAACTTCTCATCTTCCCAGCTTGTAGCTATGCTCGGCATGCCGGAGGAAATGCAGCAGAAAGTTACCCCGGATATGTCTGTCCGTTCTATTAACAGACTGCGGAAAGGAGAACCAGAAAAGCCGCCTGTGGCTGATGTAAAGGCAACAGAGACCGTTATAACCAAAGCCCCTGCTCCTGAAAAGCCCGCGATGGCGATGGTCATCCAAAAGCCTGTAATGCCATCCCATATCCAGAAACCCGCTGTCCAGACCGCAGCACAGCAAAAGATTCCCCTGGCATCCATCCAGAAGCCCTCTGAGCCACAAGCGCCTGAGAAAGTTTCTGATCATTCCCCCAGAACCCTTGTTGAGATTAGCAGCTACAGTGTCTACAAAGGAATGGCTGCAAAGATTGATGCACTGATTCAAGGCGCTTTCACCAAAGCAGGAGCCGCAAAGGTGAGAATCGTCTATGAATAGGCAGGGCTGTATGTGGGATGTGCATAACGGAAAAATGTGGATGGGGAGGGCCCCGCCCTTCCCCATCCACCTGTCTTTCTGCCTACGGACTTCTATCATGAAGGAAAGGAGGAACATATGCCAAGGATGATTTTAGAGAGGGAAAGGAGGCCGGGAGTTTTCCGAAACCGGGAGGATATAGGCTCACACCGGGAGCTTCTTGAGACTGTCATTTTCTTTAAAGAAGTTTTCTGCTATATTTTTAGGAATGCAGCAAATCCGTCTGTGGAGATAGAGGCAACCGACCCTGGTACAGGTGAGAGCTTTGTCTTTATCATCAGCACCAAGTATCAAAGGTATACCTCTTCTGCCATCAGGAGGGGATATTGGATGCTCCAAAAGAAATATGCGTTCCTTGAAGAGTTTGAAAACATAGCTGCTGTGACCATCAAGGCAAAGGGAACCCAGCATAAGGAACAGCAGATTTACAGCAACAGCAGTACTCCATGGAATAATCCGGCTAAGGTAATCAACTTCCCACTCTCACCTGGACAGGAAGAATAGCTTATCCGCGGAGAAACGGCAGCGGCTGGCGGGCATAAATGCCTTGAAAAATCTATATGGGTGCTGTATAATGAGAGACACGAAATGAATAAAAAAGGCAGAGCGTGGGAAACGCCAATTTCCCACGCCCCTATGCAGGAGAAGCGACCTCCTAACACAGCATAAATACTATGCGCCAATACCTATTTTACTAGATTTTTGTCTTTAAGGCAATATATATCCAGTGAATTAGGCTTGTGTTGCTGTACTTTATAGCGGTGTGGGAAAATATCCTGCGCCGCTTATTTTATTTATTTCGGCAGCACCCGGAAAGAGGGGGAGGCGGAAATCTCTGCTCCCCTGCGGGCTGACTGTTGGGATAAAGGATATAAAGTACAACAGCATAACAGGGAAAGCGCTTAAAATCATAGTCAAGCAGGTAAAGGCGGAAGATAATCCTTCCCCTGCCTGTCTTTCTCCGTCTGTCTGTATCATCCCCACTCAAAAAAGATTACTCAGAAAATGTAACTGCCAGATCGAAGCCGTGTCTGCAGTTCAAGATCCAGAGACTTTCTCTGTATGAGATGTTTCTGTCTTGCAAGAAGTATAACGGCTGTGCACAAAAAGATAACAGTGTGTCCGGCCAAAAAAAGCGGAAAGCAGGTGATTCCCCATCTCTGACAGGCAGGATGCATTGCTATACATCTCATGGCAGGATTCAGCACGCTACCTGCGTGCCGGGAGCTGCTGTGAAGAAAACAAAAGGTACAAACAACAGAAGGAGGTCAAAAAGACTATGAAGAACAAAACAATTGGCAAGCTAATGGCAGCGACACTTGCTATAGCAATGGTAGCTGGAAGTCCTATAGGGGCACTTGAAGCACATGCATGGAAAATGGAGCAGTTTGATGATGGTTGTGTCCGCAGCGACAAGGAATCTGGTGGCCTTGGAGATGAAGAAGCTATCGACATCAACGCAGGTTCAGGAGAAAATACCTACGTAGAGGAAGCACCTGCACCCTCTTACGAAGCACCCAGTTATGAGGCTCCGTCCACTGACAGCGGTTCTAGCAGTTCTGTCAGCTATAGCGCAGGTTCCGGTAACAGTTCTGTATGCCAATCTGCCAGCAATGGTGGAACTACTGCAGCTCCTGCTGCAAGGTATACAGGAAGTGCAACCAAAGCGACTGTACCCGGATACGAAACCTGGAGGCAGACAGCAACAGCAACGGCTGGTACTTACACCGTAACGCACTGCGGAGTTGCACAATATACTTTCCAGCTTAAGGATGCTGATGGAAACGCAGTTGCCTACACTTCCGCAAAGCTGAAAGAGATTGACAAGAAGTGGTACATTAACGTAGTGACTGCAGCGGGTGTTGATACAACAGGTTACACAGTTGAGACTACAAAAGGCAGCGAGAGCTACCTGACAAAACTTGGGGTTGCAGGTGTTACCCTTAACGATGTGGTTATAGTAGACCCTGCAGCGGCAGTTGTAGCAGCAACTGTAACAGCGCAGTAAGCCATCCATTAACAGAAAAATCACACACAATGAAGAGCTGCCAGTATCTGGCGGCTCTTTTTTTGACCATATCAACAGGAATGCTATGCCCTTTCTGATAGCAGGTTAGAAAGATAGCTAGAAGTAAGATCGCAGCATGATCGTAGCATATATATTTGCAGTCATTGATTTGAAAGGAGCAAAATCATATGGAGAGACACAAACAAAAGGAGCAAAAAACCATGATGTAAAATTTCTATAGAGCTGCCTTGTATCAGTCTGGCACCTGTACGGTGCCGGATATTATCTTGAAAGCCGGATGCCAAAATGGTATCGCAGAATGCTTTACTGCAGGATGCAAGCCGGGAGATAATAAAAGTCTCCTGGCCCTAAAAACATTCATATGAATCTAAAGGGGGGTATCTATATATGAGGATGAATTTTTATGATACGAGACTTACAGATGGAGGAAGAGTTTCTCTTGTGAAAGAAAAAGGAATGAATTATATTGGCGACAGGTTAAACTCGCCTGAAGCAATCGCATTAATGGCTTATAGGTTTCTCAGCCTTGGCGATATGGCTGAAGAATATGTTTATATGATTGCAATGGCAACAAAGGAGAAGGTTATCGGCTTATTTTTAATTTCAAAAGGCACAGTCAATACTTCTTTACTATCTCCAAGAGAAATCTATATACGGGCTCTGCTTTCGGGAGCAACCTCAATCGTGCTAATCCATAATCATCCATCAGGCTTCCCGGAGCCAAGCAAGATTGATATGGAAACAACGGAGAAAGTCAAAGATGCTGGCAAACTGGTTGATATTCCCCTTCTTGACCATATCATCATTGGAGATAATACCTATTTTAGCTTTAAGGAAGCAGAACTTCTCTAACAAATCAATCCCAACTGAATAATGAAACATTGAGCTGTTGCTTGCGGATTAAAGAACCGTAGCGGCAGCTTATTTTTTTTGAGGTGGTCTTTTTATGGACCTTAATGTGACCATAAAAAGTCCAATTTACAGAAATATTAGATAAGTGGACTTTTCAGAGACCATTATGTGACCACAAAAAGTCCAATTTACAGAAATATTGAATAAGTGGTCTTCTCAGAGACCATTATATGACCTTAAAAAGTCCAGTCTACGAAAATATTGAATAAGTGGACTTCTCAGAGACCATTATGTGACCATAAAAAGTCCAATTAACGCAAATATTGAATAAGTGGGCTTTTCAGAGACCATTATATGACCATAAAAAGTTCAATTTACGCAAACATTGAATAAGTGGACTTTTCAGAGACCATTATGCGACCGTAAAAAGTCCAGTAAAGAAATCCAGGGGGGAGCAAAGGCTTCCCTTTTTTCCATCTAAAAAGTGTTCACAGTCCTCTATCTGAATCATTTTTATATCTTTCTCTGCGGGGGAGAATCACTTCATTCTTGTGTTTGCAATAATAATTATATATTGCCATTTTAACATATATCGCATGCAGACAGCCATGCAGCTACATACCTGTGAACGCTATTTATTTAACGCAAAATAGTCTATTAATACATACTAATTTATTTTTCCATGCGCAGCAAATCCCTGAATTTCCTTGGAAAAATAATTAAAAATAAATCCTCATAAATGGGCAGATTTTAATTTTCTTTTCCATTTTTTCCAAATTGGAAAAATAAAAACAGCCAAAAAATCCTCTTTTGGAAAAATCATTTCCTCTCATTTATGAGGGTTTTCGGGCTTTATTGATTCCGCTTACGCAAAATCAATAAAAACAGCAATAAGAGCATAAGCATTCTGACTGCGTCGGTGTTTTACACCTCCTTGCCCGGCATAGCCGGGAGAACTCGTCCATCGCCTCCGGCTCATTCCTCGCCCGCTCCTTTACTCCGTTCAGTCGGGGTGCTTACTGCGCCTTACGGCTTGCCCTGCGAAAGGTATACTATACCTTTCTCCGGGTGCTCTTGCACGGCGCCAGCGCCTTGACATTGCGGCTTTGCCACAATAACAAAAATATCCGCTTCGCTCCCTATGACTGCTTACGCAAAAAATGTCTGCTGCGGGAGCTCAACGGCTACTTGTCAGAAATTCTTCAGATCGTCTTTTTTGTGGCAAATGTTCTGGCTGCTGGTTTGGATTTTACAGGATTTGTAAAAAGCTAGTTCCAAACAAAATGCACAGAATGAACAGTTATTCTTTTGATGTAAAACTAAATAAGACCGCCAAATGCGGTCTCGGAAAAAATTTTGAAGAAAATGATAAAACACTTATACATGGGAGGTATATATATGACATTTGCTGATATAAAGTCAAGTGAAATCAGGGAGAAGATTTTCCCTATAGTACTGGAAGAAGCCTGCAGGCAATGGTGCGATTTTCTATCCGACGCGCCTGAACGTGCAAACGGAGAGGGATTTGCAAAGTTTTTCTTTGAAATTTTTCAGGATAAGGAACCGGAATATGCAGAACAGATATATGAAATGGAGGAACAGGAGACAGTAAAAATGCCAAAGAAGAAAAACAAATAAAGGCATCTTTCTCAATTTACGCTCATATAGAAACCATTTCTGAATCTGTCTCTATATTGGAAAGGCAGCTGCTTATCAGAAATTCTTCAGATCGTCTTCTTATGGCAAATGTTCTGGCAGCCGTCCGCCAGCCCTGACAGTGTGCCAGAGAAATGACCATAGTCCTTCTGCCGACGGTGATAGACTCAGGAATAGGAAGTTCTTCCCACCGTCCGCAAGTTAAGATTTTACCATTTCTCTGACACACAGTAAAGGCCAGGCCGCTTTAAAAAGCGGTGGCTGATTTTTCCCTGCCTCTGGCTCCAAATCTTGGAATAGGAAGGAAGTGTTTTGGCTGCTGTCTACTGGTTTGGATTTTAAAGGATTTGTAAAAAGCATGTTTTGTGCTTATAGTTCCAGGCTGAAATGCACAGAATGAACAGTTATTCTTTTGATGTAAAACTAAATAAGACCGCTAAAATGCGGTCGGGAAAAATTTTGAAGAAAATGATAAAACACCTATAGGAAAGAGAGGACAAGAATATGAAAAACTTAAGAAACTTTGGAGTGGCAACTGGGAGACTGACTAGAGAGCCCATCTTCTTTGATAACCGGGACGGTTCGAGAAAAGTAATATTTACGATTGCAGCACAGAATGATTATCCCGATAAAAATGGGAATTATAAATCACAATTTATTCCGCTGGAGGCATTCATACCAGCGAAATGGAAAAGTGATGGTGTGTATGCCTACATGAATCAGGGCGATATGGTATCATGTTCATATACTATCCAAAACAACAACTATAAGGACAAGAATGGAAAGGAAATATTCGACCTGACCATGCTTGTTGACGAAATCATCCTTCTTGACAGCAAGGCTTCAAAGGAAGCGCGTCAAGCCAAAATGGCATCATAGAGAAAAGCTCTGCAGGAAATACCGGAAAGGTAAATTTCTGCAGAGCTTATTTTCTTTTTAACATGACAGTTCGTAAATCATGCTCTCCATTTTTTGTTCCGGCTTGTGCCGGCTGATTTACTTAAGTCTACTAAAAAAAATTTTTCTGTAAAACCTTGGAACAACCCGGAACAGCTTTTTTTCTTTTCACCTGTGCCTGTCTATTATCTGTATCTACAAACTGAGAGGAATGGAGAGCAAAAAGACATATATTTACCAGACGTTTGGAAGAGATAAAGGATTTTGCGAGAAGAAAAACTACCCTTTTAAAGGTAGTTCTCTTTTGGAAATGCCCTAAGCGGGCAAACTTCATTTCTACTAATTTATTTTTTTCCACTAAGGAAGAGCAAAACATGGTGTCAATGCCCTAAACGGGCAAACTTCATTTCTACCCTATCTCTCTGAAACCCGCTAAAATCAAGGCTTCCAAGAGCCATTTTTGCATGTAATTGTCTGAATATTCTGATAATGGCCTTTTTCACGCCGATTTTTGGGTTTCTCGATAAGTTCCTCTGTTTCCTCATTATACAACCTTCCCCATGGGTTTTCAATTCCTAATTGTGTCTGTTCAAAAATTTTCAATATTTCCGACTGATTATCAGAAAACCAACACATGAGAAAACAGGGATTCTAAAGCAATAACATAACAGCTTGCAAGCATGGCTTTCCAGCGGTTATAATAGGGCTGAACACTCTTTTGCATTCATTTAAAATAGCATATAGGGCTCTTTTTTTCAAAAGTAGTAAATTGGTAGTATATTAAGTTTAAAATGATGTGAAAGTGCCGTAAAATCAACAGTTTGAGGTATTAAGTATAGCTTTTCTTAAGAAAAGTTATACTATTTTTAAAGAGGCAACGCGGCTGAAGGTGCAGACCGCCTGCTGTCAATCTGAAAGGAATATTTTTATTATGGAAATAGAACGCAAATTTCTGGTAAATACCCTGCCTGACGATCTTTCCGGCTATCAATGCCTTATCATTGAGCAGGCCTATCTGTGTACCGATCCTGTGGTACGCATCCGCAGACAGAACGAAGACCACTATCTGACCTACAAGGGAAAGGGACTGATGGTCCGGGAGGAATATAATCTTCCTTTAAATAAAGAAGCATATGCGCATCTCCTTTCCAAGGCCGACGGTAATATCATCTCCAAAAAAAGATATCTGCTCCCTATATCAGATCCTGTTTTTCAGGAAGGGTATATCATGCCTGACGATCCGGCTCTTTTGTCCGGCCTGAAAATCGAACTGGATATCTTTGATCCGCCCTTTGCCCCTCTTGTGCTGGCAGAGGTGGAATTTCCGGACGAGGAAACGGCAAAAGCCTTTATCCCTCCTGCATGGCTTGGAAAAGATGTGACAGATGACAGGGCATATCATAATTCTAATATGGCCCTGAAAAACATCAAATAACGGGGGATTTCTCCCCCGTCTGATCTACTCTTTTATCTTATCTAATTCCGACAGATTGACTCCCAACACATTGAGGACTGCTTTCAAAGAAATATAATCGTCCTTCAACTCTGCATATGTTTCCTCAGCATTTTCACGCTTTGCCACAAGCATATATCTCTGGATCTTTTTGAATTGCTCTACTGTTTCTTTAATAATTTCCGCATTACTTGGCATACATCATCACCCGCTCTTTCTATCTGCCTTTCTACGTTACTGTTCACTTTGACCAGCAGCCTTTCTACTGCATCTATTATAACACTTTCCCCCCTTGATTGCAATTCCATAGAGAATTGTGTATAATAATGGTATGGCTAAACGTTACTTTTCACAGGCACGCCGGAAAACCAGCCTGGACAGAGGCAAAGCCCTTAAGGAGCCCTTTCAACAACGTCAGTACTTAGCGAGGTTTTTTCGAGCTTAGTACTGCTACGTTGTTGTAGAGCGAGAGCGCGGTGACGTAGGACTTTGCCTCTGTCCAGGCGGCCTGTTGGCGTACGTGTGAAAAGTAACGGCTAAACTGTTACATAATGTATAACTTAATGTATCAAACGCCGTCACGCTCCGTGAACCGGCTTATTAATTTATGTAGCTGCCGGATCCCGGGCAGCATCTAAAGAGGTTTCTCCTATTATGGTAAATAACAGCACAACTCCAAAAGCAACATCGTCTGCTGCAGAGCGTATCGCAGCACTTGAGAAGGAAAACGCCGCTCTCAGGGGCTCTCTTGTGGAAGCAGAGTCTGCCAATAAAGCCAAAAGCGCCTTTTTATCCAACATGTCCCATGATATCCGCACCCCTATGAATGCCATTATGGGCATGACCTCCATCGGTCTGTCCCATATCGACGAAAAGGCTCGGGTACACGACTGTCTCCTCAAGATACAGACAGCCTCCACCCATTTAATGAGCCTTGTAAATGACGTGCTGGATATGTCACGGATCGAGAGCGGGCGTCTGACGTTAAATGAAGAAGCCTTTTCCCTTCCTGATCTGATCCATGATATTTTTGTGATCATACGCCCCCAGGCCATCCAGAAATCCCAGAGCCTTCAGCTGGAGATTGGGGAGATTTATGAAGAGAATCTGACGGGGGATCCTCTCCATCTTCGTCAGATCCTGGTCAATATCATCGGAAACGCGGTGAAATACACACCGGCCGGCGGACATATAAAGATATGCTTTTCCCAGCATTTCCCGGATGAGGATGCGCCTGAAGGCCAAAGCGCCCAAACCATATATCTGGACTTTTCCTGTGAGGATAACGGGATCGGTATGAGTCCTGAATTTTTGGAGCGCATCTTTCTTCCCTTTGAGCGGGTTTACAGTGAAGCTACCAGCCAGATCGAAGGAACCGGTCTGGGCATGGCTATCGTCAAAAATCTGATCGACTGTATGAAGGGCCAGATCCATGTTTCCAGTGTTCTCGATAAGGGAAGCTGCTTTTCTGTAAAGCTCCCCTTTATTGCGGATCACAAATCATCCCCGGATTTTTCTGCTGTGAAGGGTCAGACCGTATTGGTGGCAGAATCCCACGAAGAGAGGGCCAGAGCGATCACGGAATGCCTGACTGCCTCCGGTTTACATTCCCTTTGCACAAAAAATGGAATGGATGCAGTCACACGGCTGACAGAGGCTCAATATGAAGATCAGATGCCCTGCGCTGTTTTTATCGGACAGGAATTGACGGATATGCCGGTACTGGAGCTGGCTTCTCATATCCGTCAGCTTGCCGGAAAGGCTTTTCCGATCCTGCTGGTATCGGAGGGGGATTGGGCACAAATAGAATTCCGCGCCAAACGGGCCGGTGTGGACGCCTTCGTCCCATGCCCGCTGTTCCGCAACCGGCTGATAGAAACCCTGGCCGGCCTTATGAACAAAAACCGCAGGGAAAACCATGATCCCGCAGCCCCGGATGCCGATTATAGCCAGTACCATATCCTTCTGGTGGAGGATAATGAATTGAATCAGGAAATTGCCCTGGAGCTTTTATCCCTGACAGGAGTCTCGGTGGAGGTGGCAGACAACGGCGCCCAGGCAGTGGAAGCCTTTGCCGCCTCGCCGGAAGGATATTTCGATCTGATCTTTATGGATGTGCAGATGCCGGTAATGAACGGCTATGAAGCTACCCGGCGCATCCGCCGGATGAACCGCAAGGACGCCCCCGGGATCTGGATCGTCGCCATGACCGCCAACGCCTTTGTGGAGGACATCCGTCTTTCAAGAGATGCCGGAATGAACGAGCATGTATCAAAGCCTGTGGACTTTGAACAGCTTAAGGAGATCATGGGAAGATGCTTTTTGGGCAACAGGGAGGAGGAGCCGGATGCAGCCATATCAGAATGAATATATCGCAAACCTGAAAGAAATTACGGCGCTTACCGAAAGCCGAAAGCCCATAGGGCTTTCTTTTGAAGAATATCTTGCAGAGCTGCTCCGGAGCAGAGAGAGAGCAGAGCAGCTTTCCAAACGGAACATGGAGCTTTTGCGGGGCGAGCTTTTTCCTCTTCTGGATCATCTTTTTGAGGCAGGTGATAAGGTACTGGCTGAGCTTCAGGAATTTGCAGGCAGGCTTTTGAGCGGACAGGAGGAGTTGGATGCAGGACTCTACTGCCAGATCCATCAGGCTCTCCTCAGTCATGCCCGAATGAGAAGGGATCGGTGCTCTACCATCGAGGAGCTCTACTGGCTGGGGATCGGACGCAATAATTTATGTGCCAAGCTGATCGGCTTAGAATGGCCGGATATCGAAAAATATACCTCCCAGATGCGCCTGTGCTTTATTGAAGCGGCTGCTTATCTCAAATATTATGATGAAATCCAGGATACCCAGACACGGGGATATATCCTGCGTTCTCTTGCCAACCGTTCCCTTGGACAATTTAAACTCCCTGGCGAAAAGATCCGGCTCACCAAGCAGACCCTGCAGGTCCTGCAGGACAAATATTATCAGGAAAAGGAGCCTGACCTTCCCTGGGACAGGTACATTTATATGACCCATCAGCAGATGTCCGCCAACATCTCTCACAGCAGGGAAAACATTATGAGTCCCCAGGACATTACTGATGTGATGGAGTCTGCCTATATCGTTTATGAGCGGCGGATCCGGGAAGCGGCTACCCGGAATGAAAAGCCTCCCATCCGTTTTGCCTTTCCCTACCACGCCATTAACTACTATTGTGGCCTGCAGAGCCTGGATGAACTTCTGGATCATATGGAATCCTTAATAAACGCTACAGATGACTCGGATTTTTCCAATGAAAATATGTATGGCCTTATTTCTCTCCCTGCCTTTTATTGCCAATATCTGACAGAATATCCGGAAAAAATCCCGGAACGAAGGCATTATATCGAAAACCTTTATCAACGGATTTTGGATTATGTGGAGGTCTTTCCAAAGGCGGCCCAGAATGAAGCTCTCTTCTTCTACCTCCGCCAGCTTTCCACCACTTTTTTAGAGACGAAGGACAGCATCTCCTATAAAGAATTTATCCGAAAGCTCCTGATCCGTTTTGTACCGGATACTTATGTGCATTCTTATGTGGTAGGTAAGGCCTCGGCAGAGCTGTGCAGGAGCATTTATGAGGAAGAGCCTGATTTTTTTGATGATATCCCATTCATCCGGGAAGTAACCGATCCGTCAAAAAAGCGGCAGACCCTGTTGGATTACGCCATGGAATGCGGCATTTTTCACGATATCGGAAAGCTTAATTTTATCAGCCTGTACTCCCAGTCAGGCCGGCAATGGTTTGAAGACGAATATGAAGTCGCTCATCTGCATACCATTGTGGGAAGCCGGCGTCTGGTAGCACGCCCCTCTACCTGCCGTTTCGCAGAGATCGCCCATGGCCACCACTCCTGGTACGATGGTTCCCGGGGCTATCCGGATTCCTATCGCCGTCTTGAATGTCCCTTAAGACAAATGGTGGATGTGATCGGACTGATGGACTGGTTTGAAAATGTCACCTATGCCAACCGTCTTTTTACCGGCATTGAAATGACCTTTGAGGAAGCGGTTTCTGCCGCCGTCTCCTTAGAGGGCAAACGTTTTTCGCCTCTTTTAACTGCAAGACTCTCTGAGGAGGACACTGCCAGGCGGCTTTCCCTGATCTTTTCGGAAGCGCGCAGAGAGGCCTATCTTCAGATTTATAAAGACGGGTTGGAATAAAGATTTATACTCACACATATAATACAGCCAGGAGGGATTTAATTATGTGTACCAGCATTGCAATGAAAACCAATGATTTTTACTTTGGCCGGAATATGGATCTGGAATTTGAATTAAACGGAAGTGTTGTGATCACACCAAGGAACTTTCCCCTTGTATTCCGCAAAACAGCACCCCTGAAGCATCACTATGCCATGCTGGGCATGGCCGTACTCTCAGAGGGCTTTCCTCTCTATGCGGAAGCCGTCAATGAAAAAGGACTGTGCATCGCCGGCCTGAACTTTCCGGACAATGCCTACTATTCTCCGGAGGAGGATCCTGACAAGGTCAATATTTCCCCTTTTGAGCTGGTACACTGGATCCTGGGGAGATGCTCCTGCATTGATGATGTCAGACAGCTGGTTAAAAATACACACCTCATAAACATTCCCTTTAACGAGCATCTGCCTCTCTCTCCTCTCCACTGGCATATTGCTGACAGGGGCTCTTCTGTTGTAATGGAAAATACAAGGAACGGTCTTTCCCTATTTGATAACCCTGTAGGCGTTCTCACAAATAACCCCGGCTTTGAATTTCAGTTCACCAATCTATGCCAATACCTGAATCTGACCACCGGGTGTCCGGAAAACTGCTTCAGCCAAAAGGCACAGGTAAAGCCCTTCGGCAACGGCTTAGGCTGCATCGGACTGCCGGGCGACTTTTCACCGGCCTCCCGCTTTGTAAAGGCAGGATTCCTGAACTTAAATTCCGTCTGCCCTCCCGATGAGCAGGGAAGCGTGGCACAGTTTTTTCATCTGCTGGATTCTGTGGCCATGCCCCGGGGCAGCGTGATCGTGGGCTCCTCCACATACCCGGCGGCCGGCGCAAAGGCAAACGGCCAAAGCGCACAGAAGGATCAGTATGAGATCACCACCTATTCCTGCTGCATCAACGCCTCCAGAGGACTTTATTATTACAAAACCTATTCCAACAACCAGCTTACGGCCGTTGATATGAACCGGGAAAACCTCAATTCCTGCAGCCTTGGGATTTACCCTCTGATCAAATGCCAGCAGGTGGCGTGGCAGAATTAAGGCAAGGAAACCGCCCCTCGCAAATCAGTTCACAAAACAACGGACAGTACGCTTCGCGAGCTGTCCTTATGTTAAACAACGGATGGCCGGGCTTTGCCGGCCATCCTTATGTCAACAGCAGGCAGCCGCTTAACCCTCGGCTGCCATAGCTTTTATCCTGATAAGAGCCTTGTTTACCGGCGGCATGAGCAGGATCAGCACCGTGATCAAAGCCTCCGGCCCCAGATACGCCCCGTTGTAGGCCAGGGAATAGACCGGCGCCGACAGATTGTAATTGACTGCGTTGGCTCCAAAGAAGATCATTCCTGACAGGAAGGTAAAGAAATATCTGCCCAGTACACCCAGAAGATAGCCCCAAAGCATCCCGTTCTTTTTTCCTGAAAATATACCGGAAAGCCCCAGTGCTCCGAAGCCAAAAATATAGTCGGTGAATAACTGCGGGATGCTGATAATATAAGGGTCGACTACCAGCTGCAGAAAACCATAGGCAATTGCAGCCATAAGCCCTGTACGCAGACCGAATATGTAACCGATCAGACAGATAAAAAGCATGCTGCACAAGGTCACGGAGCCCCCCATGGGCATATCCACCAGCTTGATCATGCTGGTCACCATGCCAAGAGCCATGGCCACCGCAGAAAATACCAGTGCTTTGGTACTGACCTTCTTTTTCCCGTCCGGATTACTGATCAGACAACCGGCCAGCAGTATCACCACCATCACCGCTACCAACACACCGTAGCCTGCGCCGGTCAGTTCAAAATAATTTCCCCATTCTTCATCAATGATCTCTGTTGCAAAAACTGACATAAAAAAACCTCCTTGTTTCATCACAGGAGGAGATACCATAATCCTTATAAGTGCGCCCTTTCAGACAGCGATAAAACACTGCCTCTTTCACACTTATAAAAAACTGCTTCCCTCCGCCGGTATTATCCGGTTCAGGTCATGAGGGTCTGCCCGGCTCACGCCCGGCACTCTCAGCATATGCTCCCCTAGCGACTTCTTATAATATTTTGTTGTATTTAAAAATAAACCCTGGAGACCTGTTTGTCAAGCGTAACTATTCATAGGCACGCCAGAAAAACCGGCCCGGATGGAGGCAAAGTCCTTAAGGAGCCCTTTCAAAAACGCTGGCGCTTAGCGAGGTTTTGTCGAGCTTAGCGTCCACTGCGTTTTTGTAGAGCGAGAGCGTGGCAACGTAGGACTTTGCCTCCGTCCGGGCAGCCTGCTGGCATACGTGTGAAAAGTAACACATTTTTTTCTTGCATTCTCATCCCAACCTGCTATAATTAGGGATATGGAAGCATAGCTCAGCCGGGATGAGCGTTCGCCTCACACGCGAGAGGTCATGGGTTCGAGCCCCATTGCTTCCATTTTTGTGACTTCTGACATGCATATTGAAAAGACTGTCCGCATATGCTATAATGCCATCAGGCAATAAGAAGTCAGTGAATCCATGTATTCACAAACGAAAACCCCGGAGCGGCTACTCCAGGGTTTTCTTTTTGGGCTAGTTGTCATTGTCGCCACTGTCTAACCACTTGATGATGTAGTGGCAAGCTACACCAGCCGTAACAGCGACCAAAAAAGAAGTCAATATCTCCATGTATTCACCCCCTTTCCGTTGTCGGAATGGGTATGACAACGCAAGAATTATACCACAGGGTATAATTTTGTACAACAATAGAAAGGAAGTACCCCCATGTTCCGAGAAATGCGGCGAAGCAAACAGCTTTTAACCCCGGAGGAATGCAAGGCTATCCTGGCCCGCAGATCGTCAGGCGTGCTGGCCTTATCCGGCGATGATGATTATCCTTATGCTGTACCTCTCAATTATGCTTATCTGGAGGAAAAGATCATTTTTCACTGCGCTGCTGCCGGTCACAAGATCGATGCTATTGCCAGAAATCCGAAGGCCTCCTTTTGCGTGATCGATGCGGACCGGGTAATACCGGAAAAGTATACTACCGCCTATAGAAGCGTGATCATTTTTGGAAGGATCCGCATCCTTACCGACACCCAGGAGAAAAGGGAGGCGATCGAAAAGCTGGCTGTAAAATTCTTCCCTGATGACACTGCCGAGGGCCGGGAAGCAGAGATCCAAAAGTACTATGAACGGTTATGTATGCTGGAGCTTTCCATTGACCATATGACCGGTAAGGAAGGTCTTGAGCTGCTCGGGCAGCGGGGCGGTTCCGCTGACTAAGCAACGGATGACACGCTTCGCCAGACATCCTTATGCTAAACAAGGGGCTGCCGCACTAAGTTAAAGCGACAGCCCTTTATTTTTCAGATCCATACACACTTCCCCTCAGACCAGCTCGCTGTCCCATACATCGATATCGCTGTCCTGAAACACCTCCTTAAGCCGCTGGTGAAGCCGCTCCTTTGAGATTCCCTTTTTCAAAACCACCTGCAAAAAGCCTCCGCCTCCCGCACCGCAGATCATGCGGCCACAGGTCAGATCCGAGATACTGTCAAAAATCTGATCGATCAGAATATTGGTGCTTCCTGCATCGATCTTTTTGGACAATTCCCAATGCTGGCTAAGGAGCCCGGCAAAATCATCCACATGTCCCCGGCAGAGTTCAAAGGCCATGAGCGCCGCGGTCTTCTGTATCTCATTTAAAGCAAAAACCGTGTCCGGTTCATTGCCGATGTAATTTCCCACCACATCCCGGAGCAGATTTCTCGCAAGCCTGCGCTGTCCGGTGTAGATCAAGGCAAACCTCTCCTTCAGCTCTTCTTTGGTCTTTTCCGGGAGCTCTATGTGATGAACCTTGATCTCCTGCCTGATCCCCGGTGCAGCAGTGGTATATTTGATTCCTTCCGTAATACCGCCTACCTGATCCTGCCAGCCGCCTCCTGTGGACATGATCTGTTCCATACAAAGCACGGTGCTGTAGAGCTGCTCTTCACTATATTCGATTCCGGTAAATTCCAGCAGCGCCTTCACGCAGGCCGCCGCCAGGATACTGCTTGTTCCGAGACCGCTTCCCTTAGGTACTCCTGTCACCTCTGACCGCATCAGGAATCCGCCTCCCATGCGGGTCAGGATCTCCTTAAGATCTCCGCCCTCCACAGGCAGGATCCCGCAGGCCAGAAGAGCCGCCTTCTGCAGGGCAAAGGGATCATAGGGGTCTCCCGTCTGCTGCAACGGTGCAATCTCCTCGAACTCCCCGTGGACATCCATATCCCGGCTGTCAAAAACGATCTTTGGCTCAGAGAGCTTTTCGAGCACTACCTCCACCGGACGTTTTCCATTCAGCAGTATGGCCGCATTTAATACCGTGCCCCCTTTTTCGTTGCAGTAGGGTGGAGTATCGCTCCACCCGCCGCCCCAGTTCACCCTAAGAGGCAGGGACACTGTGTGCCGTGCCGTCACAATACGGCAGTCCTCCTTGACCTGGAGCTTTTTCAGGGTAGCTCCAAGCACCTCCTCCCCGATGCAGCGGAAGCACTCCCCGATCTGCCAATCCCCTGCATAGCTGCCAAGAGCGGTTCCCACATAATAGTGCAGCCGTATCTTTTCCCCGAAATCCGCCCGCTGAAGATGCTTTTTGAACCATTCCTCCTGAACAGGGGAAAGGGTCCTGGTCTTCAGGATTTCAGCCCCCTTAGCTGCCTGTCCGCCGGTCTGGATCAGCTTGGAAAGCCGATCCATCTGCACCAGCTCTCCCATACGCTTTTCCCAGGCGATCAGCGCATGAGGATCTGCCTCATTAAACCCGGAGCAAAGGCTTTTTCTCTGTCCGCTGCGCCATTTTGAAACCTGACCCTCTCCCCGGGTCATAGCGTATAAATTCAGAGAGGCACGAAGGGCTTCCCTGATCGTGGGACAGGCAGGATAAAGCCTGGCATTCCAGATGGTATGCTCCTCTCCTTCCGCCCAAAGCTCCTCCTTACTGATCCCACTCTTATCCAGAAGCTCATGGAAGGGACGCCCTAAGAACATACACTCCTCTGCCTCCGCATCCTTTTCCCCCCTATCCTCCAAAACCGCTTTGGGGTTGTCCTCCGTTCCGTAGATCCGTGCCACGAAATTCCCGTCCTTCTGCTTCAGCCCGTGTACTACCACATTGGAAGGAATCTTTTCATCGTACACATCAATGTAGGAAAGCAGCACATGATCCCCAAGCTCCGCCCCATGATGAACATAGCTCACCTCCAGGTAACAGTCCTGACCGCAAAGCGCATGGCTGGATAAGACACTGTTGTAGCCTGCCACCTGGTTATCATAGCTGCTGCCCACATGCCTGCTCCATCCAAGATCCTCATAGTCCTTTACCCCGCTGCTCATCAGCTTCAGGATTTCTCTGGTGGTCCCGAAATGGATAAACTTGGCAGGCACCAGCCGCAGAAGCTTCAGCCTGAAGGGCCGAAGCGCCTCCCATACCTTCTTCCGCGCCGCCTTAAGCTCCGGGCAAAAAGCACCTTCCGGCTTTTCTCTGTAAAAATCCTCCAAAGAGGAATCTGACGCCAACGGATATAAAAAATCTCCATAAAGAGACAGCCTTACTTTTTCATTGACCAGTTCGGTAAACAGCTCCTCACAAAATTTCCCCTCCCGGGAGATCAACCCATATAAAGATGCAAGCATTTCCTTTGAAAAAATGATCGCACCGGTATCAATATCCACACAATCCTGCTCGTTCACTGCCCCGCAGCTCCTTAGGGTCTCAATGGTCTGCTTGTGCATGAACCTTCTGACATTGCCGTCATCTCCCCGCAGAAATACCCCATGGTCTTTGCCGGTTTTTACATGCTCCTTAAAGGAAATTGCCGCCGCATTTTGACCGGAGTAGTCGATCAGGAGCGGATTAAAGAGAAGAAGCACGTCCCCGGAAAGAAGCAGCATCCCCTCTCTCACCCGTGAAGGCACCGTTGCCATTGCGATCATAAATTCGTCAAAAAGGGTGGAGGCCCGGCCATTTGGCAATTCATGAGGGACTGGCGAAAACAGCTTCCCCAGGGCAGAATACTGCGGTACTCTTTTGCTGTCGCCGCCGGAGTGGATCACCAGGATCCGCAGCCCGGAAAAATCCGCCCTGCCAACCTGCTCCGCCACATATTTCAGGACTCCTAAGGTAGCGCCGCCGCTGCCTACCCGCTTTCCCTCCGGATCCGGGATCACGGCAAACTCCGTCTCAAGAGGCAGAAATCCCGCCTGCCTGCGCTCTTCCAATTGAGCCCAGAAGCCCTCTGCCTGCTGCTCATTGGACGCCGTCAAAATAACATAATCCCAGTGCATGAACTGGGGGCTTACCAGAGAACGGCTGTAATCTGCCCATGCGTCCTGATAGGACTGGGATAAAAATAAGGATGATATTGGATGCATATCTGTAATTTCCCTTCTTTAGGAGGTTTTATTCATTCAGGTTATTTCCGACAACTTATTGTTACTTGAAAATATTATAATATGGCATTGTTGCCTTGTCAAAAACAGATTATAATGGTGATCGCAAACAATATCATCAAAAACGAGGCAAATGATCATGTCAAAGATTTTATTTTTGGATATAGACGGCGTACTGAATTCAAACCTCTGGAATGAAAACCACCAAAGAGAGATCAGTGACGGTACACTAATTGATGCGGAAAAAGTCAGTCTGTTAGCCTGTTTAATAAAAAAGACAAACTCAAAAATAGTCCTTCACTCCGGATGGCGCAGCTGGTTTGATCCTGAATTAAAGCCCCTTCGCATAGAAGCCCGGAGATTGATCGAATTATTAGAAAAAGAAAATCTGCATATCGACGGAACAACGCCGGATCTGACCACAGAAGAAATAAGAAAAACCAAAAAATTCAGTCTGGTAAAGGCCGATGAAATTCTTTTATACCTGAAAACCCATCCTGACGTCACCAAATGGGTGGTTCTGGATGACCTTGATCTGCATAATGCTCAGGTAATGCAGCACCAGGTGAAGCCCGACCAGGCAACAGGACTGACCGCCCATGATGTAGAAAAAGCGATCGATATTTTGTCCTGAAACGATGTCGGTACTGCATACTTTATACGATAATTGTCTCGCTGTGCTTCATCTGCTCCAATACTTTTTCATAATACTGCCGTTGGTACAACAAACGTTCCCTGATCATCTGTTCGGCCGTCTCTGTGCCGGACCTTTTGTCCAACCGCCGGCTGATCCAGTCCAGCTTTTCCCGAAGCCATTTGCACTTATCATCTATCTTAAGGTTACGAAAATCTTCAAACACCATGGTCTCGTAAATCCGATAGGCGTCAAAACGATCCACATCATCCGCATCTCCAATACTTAGAGCAAAAGGTGTTTTCTCCCCCGCAAAATCCGCCTCTCCATCCACATGGATCGCAATGCCATAACAGATTTCCTGCACCTGCCCGGGAGACAGATCAAGCTGCTCCAGAAAGGGCCGGACCAGCCGGGCGGACATGCGGCCATGTTCCCACCAGGCATCTTCCCTCTCAAAAGGCAGGCAGTAACCCACATCATGCAAAAGGCCGCCGATTATCAGCCCTTCCTCATCTAGTCCTTCTTTGCGTGCAATCTCTCTTGCTATATGTGCAACCCGGTAGGAATGCTGCAGACGGTACTCTCCGTCTGCCTGATGTTCTTTGAAAAAAGCACCATCGGCAAATCGTTCTTTTAAAAAGGCTTCTGTTTTCTGGATATTCGTCATGGTTCATTTCTCCTCGTTTCAAATCTCCTTCATTCCGATCAACCACATTCCACCTGTAAACCAAAGCTCATAGCACCGGAAGTGCTCGTGGGATAACTTATGGTATCATATTCCTGGCTGAACATCTAAATATATGTGAACGTACCTTATTTGAAATTTTCCAGACTTTGCCTGGTGTCCGCACAGTAGAATACATTCAGAATAGGAATAGGGAGGAACATGAAATAGCATTGGAAGGTCAAATACTGTCATAAAGATTACTCAATGATTTCCGACCCATCCCCCGAGTCCGGCGCCGATTTTTTTATTACTCAACAGGTATTTTTTCATGCTACGCTGCAATGAAGTTTTCTCCGCATACTGGCTTTTATCGGATAAAACCTCACCAAATACCCGCTCTTCTGCCTGCAGGCTGTCCTCGTCCACCTGTATTAGCTCAAATAGCTTTTGAAAGCGGATAATATTACTGTCTTCTTCTAAAATATCCTTCAAGCGGGGAGAAAGAAGCCACGATTCACACAGATAAATCCTGTATTCCTTACCAAAAAATATCTCCGCCTTTCGAAACGACTCCCGACAAGCATACTCTTCCAACGGTTCCTCCGCCGGTATATGCACATAAATCACCGGCATTCCCTCAGTCAAAATCTCATTCCTGCCCAAAAGCTCTTTGGGCAATATCTCGGGTTCAAACTGAAGCCTTCCAAGCCGGAATAACTGGAGCCTGACAGATTTACCAATCCACTCTTCCTCTATCAATCCTTCTTCCCCGTATCTCCTTCTGCACTCCCTGTTCCATATAGCAATATCCCGAAACGTATCAAAATAAATCTGATCTTCGATCCCTCTCTTTTGGTACTCTTTATATGCGTCTACAGCAAGTGCGGCAAAAAGTATCAATGCAAATTTGCGTTGGTCATTTCTTTTTCGCAATTCTTCATAAAATCTTTTTTCATCATGCTCATACCAGTTCTTCCATTCCTGAAATTCCTGCTCCGTAAAATTGCTTTCCCGGATCACCCGTTTTGCACTATCCGAAAGCCTGATCTGATCCATAAAATATTCCATCTTCATATCGTAAATCTCCCTGCCCAGACATCAATTTTTAATTATCTCAACGGAATCGCCATATTCCAGCTGATAATTCCATATTCTCCCTTAACCTGTTATAAAAGATACTATCCCCAGATCATTCTCCTGAAGCCTGCGCAGGTTTTCCTCCAAAGAGCCCTCCCGCAGTTCCAACTCATAGCGAAATTCTCCGAAACCGGACAGATCCATCTTGAAGTTCGTCTCCCACGTATTGTTCATAACCCAGCTGTACACGGGCCGGTGATTGTTCTGTTCCCTGTTGTCACACAACAGGATCGGATGATGATGCATCTCCCCCATATAGAGCAGCGGTGTGTCCAAGGTATTGATCAGCAGTCCGTGGGATCCATTCTGGTACAGCAGTCCCTGATCCGCCATATAGTATTCCATATTGCTGCCCGGCAGCTGATCAATGCCCGGACGCATTGCCACACCGCCATTATGGATATAAAGTGTGCTGCCCGGCAGATCAAGTCCAAGCGGGAGATAGACACTCTCAATATCCTCACTCAGCGTCTTTGCGATACGGTAGGTAAACTCCAGACGTGGAAGCTGTCTGTACATCTTGATGATAACGCTGCTGTGATATGTCCCTTCCAATCCAAATACCAGTTCTATCCGGTCAAACACCACGCCATGATCCAATATCCTGATATCCTGCAATACTCCCTGATACTGTGCTGCATGAAGTCCTCTGATATTGCGTCCTAACAGACGGCGCTCCTCATAGATTCCGCGGCGGATCTTTGTCCGTTCATACACCGGGGTAAAAAATTTTGCAAGTCCTTCCTTCATCAGCTCCGTTCCGTCTTTTTTGTTCCAAAATGATTGCACGCCCTGCCCGATCTGATAGCGGATACAGAACCAGTCATTTTCCAGACAATACGGGAGCTGGTACGATTCCTTATCATAGTCATTTACAATATCGCGTACCCTCTCTGCGCCCACCCAGGCTGTACGCGTATAAAGCTTCTGTGGCGCTGCCGCCTGTTCCTCATAAGTAAAAACCCGCTCCTCCAGCCCGTCAAATTCTGCGAGAAAGCTTATCAGAACCCCTCTTGGGTGCGTGGAAAGCTGCACCGGTATCTCTCTGCCGGTCTTTGTGTCCGTCACCTTTACGCCGGGCAGGGACAGCGTCTCCACATAAAATTCCACCGGAAGCACGCCTTTCCGACTGCTCATGGAAACGACCTTCACCGTACCGCTTGTATTATAATAGCGCAGTATATCTCCCATCTGATGGCACTGCTCACTCTTACGCATCGCGTTCGCCTCATGCATCTTGGACGCATAGCCGGTCTTGCGGATATCCAGGTTTGTGACCATTGTGTCATAAGGATTCGTAATGGTTGCAGAATGTCCCCATGTATGTTCCGCGTAGAGCAGTGCGTTCTCCTCCCCTGTCTCCTTCAGCTTTTCGTTACAATATCCTGTCTTTTTCTCCAGACGCTCACAAATGTGTGCGAGACGCAGACCTTCTTTATAGTGCTTGACTGCATAGGGAGTGCTGCCCACGCCATTTCCCCACCAGTCGTTGATGCTGCCGCGGTAAACCGGCGCATCCATTGTCTTTTCCCTGATCAGTCCATACAGTTCCTGAAGCGTCACCATGCGCAGGGTCACCTCTCCGCCAAAGCGTTGATTATAGGCATTGACCGTAGCGATAATATCCGGATTCGCCGGAGCGTTGTCGGAGAACACGCCGCTGACACTGGTAATATAAAAATCATATGGATAACCGCTCTCCTCATACTCTGCGATGCTCTCACCAAGCTTTCCATGCAGGGCATCCAAGGCATCGGTATCTGTGTTTTGGCCAAAATAGCTTTCCGTCATGAAATTGACATTTTTGTTAAACACAATTCCAAGGGCATTTCCCAGATTATAGTGTTCCCCGTTCCACACCAGGATCCTGCCGCCTTTTTCATTCTCCCAATAATAGGGCGTCTGGTTTTTGTAAAGCGGATACATTCCATGGTGGGTGTGGATATTGGTGAACAGAAATTCGATGCCGTTTTTTATCAGTACATCCCTTGCTCCCATGGAAATCCCATTGATATCCGCGTTCATTGCCGTCTTTACGGAAATCCCCTCTGCCTGAAAGACCTCCTGCATTTTTGCAGTCTTATGGTCAAGCATGCGAGCGTCCACCAGGTCGTTAAAATTCAGATAGGTGGCGGAAACGCCGATATTTCCCTTTTTCACCAGCCGGAAGAAATCCGCTTTTTCCTGCTCTGTGGCAGTCTGCAAAAACTGTTCTACGCAATAGTATGTCTCGCAGTTCCACTTGAAATCTTTCTCTGCGGTATTGCCTTCATATCCGTTTTTTATAATTGATATCACACTGCGGATATTGTTCACCTGATTGTAGATGATCTGTTCCTGCAGGTCCGTGTATCCCACATCTGTGTGGGAATGGTGTACAATATACACCTCCCTGATCTTCTTTCCCATAAATGATCCCTCGCTTTTGGTACTAATATTATAATTTTATATTCGCGTCAGTCCCTGCAGCGTGCGCAAAGAAGTGTCCTGTGTAACATAACAACGAATCCTCTGCATACGGCAGGCTTCCTGCTCATATTTCTCCATACCGCTAAATCTCCTGACTATCTGTATCCGTTCCTTACCCGTCATCATACAAAAACCCATCATAAAAGTCAATACAATATGTAATTACATTTTTATATAATCGTCATTTGTGTTTACATATTTACTTTTCTGATTTCATCCTGTATAATGTGTGGTGCATATCAAACGCCGCCACGCTTTGCGAGTCGGCTTATTGATCAAACGCTGTCATGCTTCGCGAGACAGCTTATTGAAATAAAACTACCGCATATATACAACGAAAGGATGATAACATGCAGCCACAGTACATTCAGATCGCAGAGCAGATCCGCAGCCAGATTGCCACCGGAAAATATCCTGTGGGAAGCAGGATCCCCACAGAAAACGAACTGGCACAGTCGTTGGGGGTGAGCCGTCCTACCGTGCGCCACGCACTGGATCTGCTTACCTCAGAAGAACGGCTGATACGTGTAAAGGGCAGCGGAACGTTTGTGGCACAGCCAAAGTTAATCCATGAATCTACCAGCTTTGTGACCGGATATCGGGAAGAGTGCAGAAAAAAGAACCGCGTCCTGCGCACAAGAGTAATCTGTCTTCAAACAGAGAAAGCCGGAGAACCTATCAGTACGTCTCTGAACCTGACTTCGGGAGAAATGGTTACCCGACTGACCAGAATACGGTATCTTGAAAACCTCTACAACAATGCCCCCGTTGTATATACAACCGTGTATGTGCCATTGAAGTACTTCCCCGAAATGGCAACGCTGGATTTTTCGGACAGTTCCTTCTATAATGCACTGGACAGCAGAGACCTGTCAGTTGCCCATGCCTCCCGCCGACTGGAAATTGTCATGCCGCCTGCCGAGGTTGCATCAGAGCTTGGCATTTCGCCCTTTGAACCCGCAATTTACATCACTTTCCTCGGCTTCACAAAGGACAGACTTGTGGTGGAATACACGCAGAGCTACTATCCGGCAAGCCGAAGCAGCTTCCAGATAGAAATCAACCGTCAGGAATAGGTTGAAAAACTATTTGAAAACGGTTCTGTTGGGCGCACCTGTCTGCCTTTGGCAAATACATTTGCGCCAAGGCTGGAAGAAATGAGCCATAGGGGATCTCCTTCTTTTTTGTTTAGTAAGATTTTTGTTTGGTCACTTAATTTTACAACAAAATGGAATGAGATTCCTTATATTTTAGGTATTTTTTGAAAGTTGTTTATAAGAACGCTGCTGGGTTAGTAGGCTATATACTTTTTTACTCTACTATAAATGGGGGATTTGCTCCCCAGAATTCTACTATAGAGACATCTTCTACTTTTACTTCGATTCAACAAAATGATTATGATGTAGAAACTTCTTTTTCTCGTTCTAATACTCCAGCCACGCCCTCTCATAAAGATTCTGAAGAAATAATCGAAAATAGTGTTTCCACCCCCTATTCTTTTATTGAATATGACTCTGCAAAGCAGAAAGCATTTGAAGAACTTCAAAACAAAAATGACTATTCATATGAACCGCCGTTGCAACCCGAAAAGAATTCCGATGACATCAACGAAATTTATATTCCAGATCAAGGGTACCAACAATCTGCCACTGAGACAGAAAATTTTTCAAGTTCTCAAGCTATTACTGAATCTATGCCCCAAACAGTAACTATATCTGAACCACAGGCTGAAAACCCTGCCATAGCTGAAAATCCCTCTGCATCTGAATCGGACATTCAAAGTCAAATACCAGCAGGAGAGACCGTATGGCTTTCAGCTACTGGTGATTGTTATCATCGTATCAATAACTGTGGAAATATGAATCCGAACAAAGCCCGTGAGATTTCCTTAGAAAAGGCATTAAGTAGAAATTATAAAAAATGCCATAATTGTTATTAGGATAATAATATTGCTGCTCCTAATTACTCTGTTATGGATAACACTGCATCTACACAACAAAGTAATATTTCCCCTGCACAGCAAGATCAGGATCTTTCTGCAAATCCTGACACAACTAATTATATCATCACCACCAAAGGTAACCACCAATATTTTCATCTTTCAGCTGACTGTAAATTTGTCATCGCAGCTGGCAACTACACATCAATCAGTGGTTCTGCAGAAAAATTAACATCACAAGGATATATTAAGTGCAATTGTGTTGAAATGGCTCCATAATCTATCCAATTCCCTGCACCTCATCTTTACTCGTCCGCAAAAATTTCTCAAATTATAACCATAGCATGTCAGGTGGACGTAGAGCAGCGGAGTAAGCAAAGCCACTGAGTATATGTTGCGAAGGCGCTTTACACAGCGGACGAAACCAACGCAAAACAAGGGATGACAGGCTTTGCCAGTTATCCTTATGTTCTTTCAAATGCTCTTTCCTTTGGTTTCTTTATTCTCTTCCTATAAAATAGTTTGCCGAATATATGAAATGGATTTTCTAATCTGGGATATATTTGCAGGCCAGTCTTTTTTATATAATCATACCATTCATCTGTATACGATTGCCGAAATATAACATTTTTACATATCTGTATTCCTATCTTTTCTTTGTCTACCGCAACAATGGAAAAAAACTAATTCTTCTTCCAATTACAATATATTTTTCCACCTTTTCATTATCCATTCTATTGCTCTCCTTTCACTCATATATATTCATTATACGCAACGCATTCAATTTATACAATATGTTCAATTTGAGAATCTCCAGAGATAATAAGACTAGAAAAAATGAAAGGGACTTTTATATGTATTGCTATTCCCCCCTTTGGAAGACTATGGAGAAACGCGGTGTTACTACATATAGCTTAGTAAATCATTATGGATTTTCAAGCCACCTGATGAGTAATATGCGCCATAATAAGAATGTGACTGTAGAAACAGTACATCGCCTTTGCCAGATCCTAAACTGTACTCCAAATGATATATTAGAAATCATTCCAGATGAACCAGAAGATCAATTAAAAGGGGAAAGTGAATGATACCATCTATCACATAATTGCCTCTCTGTGTTCCACCTGCTCTAATACTTTCTCCCAGAATATGTAAAAATTTGTACTTACAACGTGGAAATTTCAATCGTTATTGTTGTGACGAATTTCAAAGAATAAAATGTATAATTACGAATAATATGCCCACAGGTATCAATAGGATTCCAACTAAGACTGCATTCGTGCCCATTATTATATGGGCACAAATGATTTTAAATTTATTCCAGTTTCCCACTTAATAATCCTCTTGCCTTTTACTTAAATCTATCTCCCCGTTTCACCATATAAAAAATCTCTACAATAACAGCAGTCATTATCACAGGAATTATTATATCTGCAGCGCATACCAGATTTATACTTTTTTCGCCTGTTATAGAAATCTGTCCACCAAATAGAATATTAAGCAAACTGGATATAGGGTGTATTCCGGCAAACTGAGAAACCCCAATAATTCCCATTAAAGAATAGATGAAGCATACCGTACTTGAAAAAATTGTATTTCCTGATACAAATACCGTAACTAAAAATACAGGAAACATTGCAAAAACCATCCCTGACGCTGCAAGAAAGAAAAGTTTTATCAACATTACTACTTGATGAAGTTCCATATCCGTAACCCCACATATGCAGGCAGCGGCTATAACAAGCAGGCAATTGACGAGCATAATGATAACTGCCATTAAAAATACAAAAAATATTTTTGAAAAAAATAACTGGTACATAGTAACAGGAACCTGTAACAGCCCTTTCAATGTATCATTCTGGTATTCTGCATGGTAAATCTTGACAAACAGCAAACCAATCATAAATGGAAGGAGCATGGCAATATAACCGCCATACCTTACATAAAAACTTTCAAAATCCCCTTGCGGAACATGATAAGCCCAAAATGTTATGCCAGACCAAAACAGCAGCATTACTCCTGCCATAATCAATCCGGTTTTCTGCCGTCGGAATTTTAAAATTTCAGTTTGTATCAAACTAATCATATCGTTGCCTCCCTGTGCCAATAATAAGAAGAAAAGATAAAAGCGCACACATTACAAGTACGAATCATTCCCAAAAAGCTGTTTCCAACAAATTAAGCAATTCCAACGCCCCCTGTAATTTCCTTAAAATAATCCTCAAGGCTTTCATCACAAACCCTGCTTTCATAGACGCCAACACCATTTGTAATAAATATTTCATTGACAACACTAATATCTACGCTCATATCATAAATCCGCATAGCATTATCATCTTCTATACGGTATTTTACCGTACCATATTTTTGTTCCAAAATCTGTGCTGCAGTAGCCGTAGAAGAAACACGAAACATAATGTATTTCTGGTTTTTCCTTCTCAATCCTTCCATGCTGCTTTCTTCTAATAACCTGACATTATGAATAACCCCAATATCATCCGCAAGCAGGTCAATCTCTGAAAGAATATGGCTGGAGATCAAAATAGCTTTTCCTCTTTCTTTACTTAAATCCTGCAAAAAATTCCTGATTTCTGCTATGCCAATCGGATCAAGACCGTTAATCGGCTCATCCAGAATCAGTAATTCCGGATCATGCATAATGGCATTTGCAATCCCAAGCCGCTGTTTCATGCCAAGGGAATACTTACTGAACAATTTTTTGTCACGATAAGGCAGTCCAACCACTTCTAATGCATTTTTCACAGCATCAGGACAAGAAGTTCCCCGCAGCTTCGCAAATATTTCCAAATTTTCTGTTCCTGTCAGATTTGGATAAAAACCCGGCGTTTCAATAATCGCCCCGATACGTGGATATATCTTTTTTTCCTGCCCTTTCATCTTTTTTCCAAATACTTTTATCTGTCCAGACGTAACCGAGGTTAATCCTAAAACCATTTTCATAATTGTGGTTTTCCCTGCTCCATTACGCCCCAAAAGCCCATATATCCGTCCCTTTTTTACATGGATGCTAACAGCATCTACCGCAGTTTGTTCCCCATATACTTTTGTCAGTTGCTCTGTTTCGATTACATATTCATCCATTATAATTCCTCGCTTTCTAAAATTGAAAATTCAATATATAATCCGTGTTTCTCCTTTTCAGTCCTCAATTATATAACAGGAACCTTGCCAAAACCTTGCCGGAACCTTGCTTTTTTCATGTTTTTAAGTTTTCTTTTCTAAGATGCACAAAAAGCCCTGCTTTGTTACAGGGCTTTTTGAAATAATAATCTAAATGTCGTACCTTTTCCGCACTCACTATCCACTTCTATTTTTCCATTATTAGCATCTACAAGCTCCTTTGTAATGGATAAACCCAATCCGTTCCCTTCTGCAAATCGTGAACTGTCACACTGATACATTCTTTCAAAAATATTCGGAATATCAACAGCGGAAATGCCTTTCCCATTGTCAACAAAAATAACCTCTATCTGTTTCTCGTTTTCTAATAATTGTAAATTCAGTTTATTGCCACCACTGTGTATAAGCGTATTCTGAAACAGATTATTTAAAATACGGGTATAAGTATGGGAATCGACACACACAAAACATTCATCTTCCGGAATATCAAACTCATATTCAAAATGGCTGCTTTCCAGATCAGAAATCCACTCTGCCGCAATATTGCGGGTTAGTTCGTTAATATCACATAATTCAAAATGAAAAACCTGCTCTTTCGCATCCAGTTTTACCCATTCAAATAAATTCTCCACAAAATATTTTAACTGGTATGCTTTCTTTACTGCAACAAGGATATAATTTTCTTTTTCTTCCCCTGTTACAAAACCATTTTCAACAGCTTCCAAATAACCAACCAGTGAAGCTAATGGTGTTTTTACATCATGGGAAAGGCTTGTCATAAGCCGCTTATATGCCTGTTCAGATTGTTTCTGCTTTAATAATTGTAGTTGGTTTTCAACTGCAATCTCATTGATCAGGTAACACATCCGTTTAGTCATATCACTTATTCTCGCCAGAACACGACGGTTTGGATTTCCATTTTTTATATCATCAAGCACCTCTTCAACAATCATCAATTGTCCACGCACACGCCGGAGCCTTGCAACAAGATATAAAATCACCAAAATCGAAATACAGAAGGCAACAAATAAAAAAGGAGTATAATTCATGTCATGCCTCCCTGTTAAAACGATAGCCAACTCCCCGGACAGTCAGAATATAAAAAGGACTTTCTGGATTCGGCTCAATTTTTTTTCGCAGTTTGCTGACGAATGACATAATATTACTATCATCAAAAGCGTATTCTTCTTCCCAGACTTGGGTATAAATCTGCCTTTTTGTAAATACCTTTCCCTTATTCGATGCAAGGAAAAAAAGCAAAT
>CANDAG010000005.1 GCA_947382625.1 uncultured Lachnospiraceae bacterium | reverse complement strand
CTGGAGGGAAGCGTTGGACGGGAGTTCGGAGGCCAGAGGTGGATCTATATCCGGCGCAGATGAAATTGAAATTTGAGATAAATTAAACTTTAGCGGAGGAAAGAAATGTATACAGCAAAAGAAGCAAGAGAAAAGGCTGAAAATCAAATTAGCGACAAAACGAAAGAAGAATTGGTAGCGGCGGAGTATTGCATAAATTCTGCTGTTAAAAGCGGGGAGATGAAGTGTTGGTGCGGTAAGCATTTAGGGAAGCAAGCTATCGGGGAATTAGAAAAAATGGGATATAAAGTTGAAAACTATTCTAATCAAAGGGATGGCTCGACATTTTTGATAAGTTGGTGATTTAAATTAAACTGAACTTCAGGATTTGATAATGTATCGATACACACAGAAAGGAGAGAAGGTATGGGGAGACCAAAATCAGAAAACAAATTTATCCGGAAGGATATAACGATGGAGCCGGATCAGTACCGGAAACTGATGGAGCATTGCGAGAGCATAGAGCGCCCCATGTCGTGGGTAATCAGGAAAGCTCTGGCGGAATATCTGTTAAATAATGCTTTTTAAGTGTGTATTGATACACATTTAAACTGCCCTTTAGCGGACTTGTGGCAGCAGGTGTATTTGAAAGGAGAGTGAGAGAAGATGAAGAGCTATGACCCTAATATACAGTACGGGATTCATACCATTGAAATTACATTACAGTTATGGGAATATGTTGGGCATATAACACGGAAGATCGGTGGAAATTGTAAAGGAATAGATGTGTTGGACTTTGATTTTGAGTGCGAAGACGGAGATTGCTTGGACAGTGATTGTAATTTGAAATTCAATGAAGAATACAATTATTTTTCTGCTACACTCAAAGATTCAGAGGGAAATACAATGGAAGTTGAAGAAAGTGTTCATGATTTCAACAAAATGATTGTGAAGGTTGAAATTATAGATTTCCAGAAGGATGAAGATGAGTAGCTGGCAGCAGGCATAAACAAATAAAACAGGCGGTAGATACACCGACCAAAGTATCATCTACCGCCTCACTGCTTAAGGATATTGTATCATGGGGGTAATCCTTAAGCAAGCTAAAAAAGGAGGGTTACGCATGTGCATGACAAAAAACGATTTAATCAATGATGTGGTAGCAGGCCTTGTTATGACATTAAACCAAGATCAGATTGATCTTGTAAAAGCTACATTTGTCGTTAAAATGCAGGGATATGATATTCATGAGGTAAACACGTTGCCATCCACAGAGGTAAAAAACAATGATTTTATTTTAAAGCGCTTTACAGTTGATATGTTGGCCAGAGGGGTAAAAGAGAGCAGCATAAAAGCCTATTTAAATATAATCCGTCCATTTTTTGATTATACCAGGCTTAACTTTATGGAGGTGACAGCACAGCATGTGATCGATTATCTGGCGGTTAAAAAGGTGACACCGAATGCTAACGGGGAAAAGAATTCCCAATCCTATATAGCTGGGATATGTCGGGTGATGTTCGTTTTCTGGGAGTGGGCCTATCGGAAGCACCATATAGATCAGGATATTATGAGGGATGTTGACCGGATAAAGACTAAGCAAAAGAAAAAGGAGCGTATTACTCCGGAAGAAATAGAGGCCTGCCGTGAGTGTGTCCAGAGCGACAGAGAGAAGGCTTTATTGGAACTGATGCTGTCTACTGGTTTAAGAGTAGGAGAGATTGCTGCTCTTCGGATTGAGGATATAGATTTTCAGACGCGCAGATTGCATGTCAATGAGGGTAAGAGTGATAATGCAGAGCGCGATGTGTATCTTACCATCCGGGCACGGAATGCGGTAAAGAAATACATTGGTAAGCGCGTCTCTGGCTATGTGTTTCGTCCGGAAAGAAAACTCCTTGATGACAGTAAAAAGATAAGTACTGGGACGATAGAGAAGATAGCGAAGGAGATTGGGGAACGTGCAGGGGTACATTGTAAAACGACCGTCCATGTTTATAGAAAAACTTTTGCATCGGAAAAGTACCGGCAGACAAAGGATGTAAAACTTGTATCGCTTTTGCTGGGACACGCTTCGACAGCAATCACGGAAAAATATTATCTGGTGGATGATATGAAGGACATTGAGTATATGGCGCTTTATGCAGCGTAAAAAGGTGTAACATGGAAATTTTAGACGATTGTGAATATCCACACTGTCAATCTTGCACAAAGACAGATTGCGATAAAGACGATAGAGACATTGCTGCTCTGCTAAAGCGCAGGAGATGGGGTCAGAATCCAACACTGTATCAGCAGAAGCAGCAGGACTACCGCACAAAGATAAAATCTGGATTGCCACACTGCGACGAATGTGAAAGCTGTGTGCTGGTAGAAAAGGAGAAACAGGACGGATATCGACGGTTATGCATTGAGAAAATGCGATTGATCGAGCAGAAAGTATTAAACTGCCCACGGTGGTGTGATAAGAGGAGAGTGACTGCATGTGAGAAGGCAAATAAAAGGGCAACTTAATATTTTTATGTTCTTGACCGATGAGCAGACATCCCAGTACCACAAAGCTCCTCGCCACTCATGGGAATATTACAGAATCACCAAAGAGCGGTATAAGGCGCTGACCGCCACTATCCGTTCTGGAAGATATGCAGATCTCGCTTCACAGGCGGCTCATACAGCCTCTCCGGACATAGCAGAGTACATATTGCTGTCGGTAAAGAAAAACCTCTCTTACGAAGGATTAGAGCGGTTGTGGCAGTTGCGAGAGATTGAACGCATGGCGTGTTGCAGGACGGATTTTTACGGGTATAGGCGGTATTTTTATCATTTATTTGATTTGGAATTGAAAAAGCGTAATTTATAAAAATATATTCTATCCTGTTTGCAGTGGGTAAAATATTTCCTACTACAAACAGGAGAAGGAATTGTTTAAGAGGAATATATCTTAAAATGGTACAACGATTCCTCCTAAATCTATTACAATATCATTATGAGATTTAGGGGAATTGTGGATAATTAACACTGACAGGAGTGTGTCAAATGGCGAAAGGAAAATATGAATATTGGCTCACTCCTGAAGGATTGATAAAATTAGAGGGTTGGGCGAGAGACGGACTGACGGATGAACAGATATGCAAAAATATAGGCATATCACGAGAAACCCTCAATCAATGGAAAAAGAAATATGCTGACATTTCTGACACCCTAAAAAGGGGCAAAGAAGTAGTCGACTATGAGGTTGAAAATGCTCTCTTAAAAAGGGCATTAGGCTATACGACCAAAGAAGAAAAGCTGACAAAAGACGGAGAAGTGATTGAGCTTGAAAAGGAAGTGCCGGGAGACGTCACAGCACAGATATTTTGGCTGAAAAACAGAAAGCCTGCGGAATGGAAAGATAAGCGAGAAGATGAAGAAAAGCAGTCAGAAGGAATCACAATCATCAACAACATACCAAAACCAAATACTGCTGACTGATGTGATCGCCCCGTCTTTCTATTCCGTCCACTGGGATATTTTAGAGGGCAAGCATACATACTACGACCTTTACGGCGGAAGAGGCAGCACAAAATCATCTTTTATCAGCGTTGAAATAGTATTCGGAATGATGCAAGACCCTATGGCAAATGCAGTTATATTCCGAAAATATGCGGTCACATTAAGGGAGTCCGTATACGAGCAGATACAATGGGCGATTGATGCACTGGGGGTAACTGATTTGTGGGAAGCAAAAGTCAGCCCCCTATCATTCATTTACAAGCCGACAGGGCAAAAGATACTATTCCGAGGACTGGACAAGGCAAAAAAAACCAAGTCCATTAAGGTATCACATGGATATTTTAAATATCTGTGGTTTGAAGAGTTGGATGAATTCGCCGGAATTGAGGAAATCAGAACCGTTCAGCAGTCTGTGTTGCGTGGTGGCAGTAAGTTTGTTGTATTTAAGTCTTTTAACCCACCTATCACGAATGCCAACTGGGCGAACCAATATGTCAATGAGCCGAGAGAGGATGCCTTGCGGCACAAGTCGGACTATACGACAGTCCCCGAGGATTGGTTAGGGCAACAATTTATTGACGATGCAGAGCATCTAAAAGCCACCAATCCCAAAGCCTATGAGCATGAGTATTTAGGCAATCCTGTTGGACTGGGGACAACCGTATTTGAATTTATCGAAATTCGCGAGATTACAGACGAAGAAATCAAGAATATGGAGCGCATTTATCAAGGACAGGACTGGGGTTGGTATCCCGACCCGAAAGCCTTTGTGCGTCTGGCATATAACCGAAATAAAGAAACGTTGTATTATCTTGACGAAATGGGCGGCTGTAAAATCCGTGTGGCTGATATGGCGGCACAGATTAAGGCAAAGGGATATGACGACTACGGCATTATCTGCGGAGCAGACGAAAACGAAAGCACGGTTGACTTTAGGGATAAAGGACTTCCGGCAAGGGCGGCAGAGGTTGGGCGCATGAGCCAGTGGGGCGGTTCTGTAAAATATACTATGGAATGGTTGCAGTGCCGCCGCCATGTGATAGACCCACGTAGGACACCACGACTGTATAAAGAGTTTATAGAGTATGAATTGGAAGTTGATGCAAACGGGGAAGTGATACCAGCTTACCCCGATAAAAATAACCATTGGATTGATGCAACACGGTATGCGATTAGTCCTATGGCGTTACGGAGAGGACACAGTGCATGAGTGATAATTTATTTAGAAAATATATTTTGGAGAGAGGGAAAGTTAATATTGATGGATTGATTCCGTTTGAATATAAAATACCTGCTGATTCCGAAGTGGGAAAAGAATGGTTTAATAGCAATAAAATCTTCCTTCCAAAAAAATAGACCAGATGCAAAGGAATATCTGCATGAGTATTTAGGTATTCCAGTATCTAACATACAATAACGGCTACCCGGTACGCCTTTGAATCATTGTTTAACAAGAGGGGGAATAGTGCGTAATGGCTTGGTATGCAGAATTAAAGCGTAGGAAGTGGTACTGTATCAATGGCGTTGATATGATACACGCTTATAAGAAAAAACTATATGACGATTGGTATAATTCTTTGACAGAAGAACAGAAACAGCGGTTAGAGGAATACCGAAAGGAAAAGACAGAGAAAGACCGTAGAGAAGCTAGAGAAGCCTTGCAAAGACTTTTAATGATGTCGGCAATGGTATCTGGACTTTCACAAGATGGATATAGGTATTGGTAAAGGTGATTAGCATGGGAATAATTCAAACAATAAAAAGGTGGTGGGACGCATTGTGGCAGAAAGAAGCACAGGACAAATTCGGGGTTGAAACAATCGAAAGCGACGTGATGAAAGCGGCGCTTGACGATTGGGTGAACATCTATCAGGGCAAGCCACCGTGGGTAGACCCGAACGATAATGACATAGAATCCTTTAATTTCGCAAAGAAGCTGTGCAACGAAACCGCAAGGCTTACCACGTTAGCGTTAGGTATCACGGTAGAGGGTTATGCAAGGGCAGAATGGATAAATGGTTTTATGGAATCCTATATCGCCCGAATGAAGAATGAGGAATGCGAGAAAGCCTGTGCGTTCGGTTATATCATTTTAAAGCCAAACGGGAATGGCATTGATTACGTCATGCCGTGGGATTTCTGCCCGACACACGCAGAGGACGGAAAGGTGGATGGCGGCATATTCTTCGACCATTATCACGAGCCGGGTGACAAGTGGTATTACACTCGGTTGGAATGGCAAAGATTTGAAAATGTATCTGAAGATGTTCGGATTTACCGGATCACTAACAAGACATACAAAGCAACGGGAACGAATGGCATAGGGCAAGAGTGTAGCAAGAGCGAAACAGTGTGGAGCAATCTGCAAGAGGATGCTGCCTATCAAAATATCGAGCAACCGCTTTTCTCTATATTCAAAATGCCGCTGTCAAACAATATTGACATGAGCAGTCCGCTAGGCGTGTCCATCTTCTCTAACGCTCAAAAAGAATTAAAAAGCCTTGATATTGCGTGGACACGGCTGGAAGATGAAATATTCGATAGCCAGAAGATAACCTTTTTAGGGGATATGCTGATTGATGAACCGGGAAAGCCTATCAGAAGCCGTTTTGCTCCCGGCGGCGCCGTGGATAAACAGGGGAAAGCATTGCCCCGCCATGTGCGAATATTGCCCGGCAGTACAGAGGGAGACGAGTACCACGAAGTAAACCCGGCAATGCAGACTGCTGACCGATTGAGCGGCATAGACCACTTTTTGAACCTTGTGGGAGTGAAATGCGGGTATAGTACCGGGCAGTTTGTGCTGAATGGACGTACGGGCCATGTGACAGCCACACAAGTAGAGGCAGATGATCGGGAAACTATACAGTACATAAAGCAGATCAGGGACAGTTTTCAAGCGGCTACGGACGGACTTATCTATGCACTGGATAAATATGCTGATATATATAGCCTTGCGCCAGTTGGAGTCTATGAGGTCAATTATGATTTTGGCGACATTACTTACAACTGGGAGGAGGACAGGGCAAGGCATTGGCAGTATGTGACACTTGGGAAATACCCTTTGTGGCTTTACTATGTCAAGTTTGAGGGGATGAGCGAAGAAGATGCTAAAGCAGTAGCTGCAGAAGCCAAGACCGAGAATGAGCCGGAAGAGGAAGGGCTGGAAGGAGCCTATAAATAATGGCAATCGGTAAGAACTATTTCAAAAACCTATTCAAAAAAATGAATATCAACGTCAATGACGGTGGCGTGTCTGTAAATATTAATATGACACGCTTCGGAATCAGGTTAGACAAGGCGCAGGATGCCCTTGACAACGAATTTCTAACGCGAATGCTGCAGCACGTTCCGGGGGAAGATGGCGGCGCGCTACGAGCGGATATAAAGAAATTTAACGAAACAAACGGAGAGCGAGGTGTTATATATGCCTATAATCCGAATGGCGTACCATATGGGCATTATCAGCATGAGGGCATTCTGTATGTTGACCCCATCACTGGGAAAGGTTCTTTTTACACACCAGAGTATGGGTATTGGAGCAGACCGGGAGTTGATAAGGTTCCGTCAAACAGGATTTTGCAGTACCAAAACCCCGAAGCAAGAAGGGATTGGGCAAGATACACAGCAGAGAATGAGAAAGAAGCGATTGTTGGAGCGGCTAAAAATGGATTTAAGAAGGAGTAGGAATATGATATTAGCATTTACGGAGGAACAGAAAAAAGAGATTGAAGCAAGCGGAATGACGGTTATTGAGTTCAAACAAAGGACTTACAATATGGGAAAGGCAGTCAATGACGCATGGGAAGTTCTGAAAGACTTTACAGAAAAACTTTCAAAAGCATGGAATGTATTCGAAGAAAAGTTTCTTGAAGCTGTGGACAGCGTTAAAATGGCGGTTGAAACGATATTAGACCGATACGGCTATCCGGTATCACGCAGATACAGAGTTGTAAAAGCATTCAGCAAATGCACAGGCACGCCTTTTTCTTTTGGTTGGAAATTTACTTATAAAATCCATAAATGGTTTGTTTGGTTTGCAAGGAGATACTGCTGATGTTTACCCCCGAATATCTAAATGAATTAGTGGAAAAATCCCATATAGCCGCTTCAGAATATGCTTTATATTTGAAATATAAAGTTATTGATTCAATGGTAAACCTATTTGAACAGAACGGAGAAATCAAAATCATTCCGTCAAACAGGCAGAGGATAAAGCTGTTAAACGAGCAATCCGGCATACTGGTATCAGAAATCGAAAAGGAAATCAGAAAGCGGCTGCCAGGACTTGAAAAGAAAATCCGTGAAGCATTTCTTGAAGCCGGATATGAAATCAACGAGGATATCAATAAATCCGTTGCAGATATGGTGGAATCTGACAAGGAATTAAAGGAGTTTGTTGGTAAGACCCCGCGGCTTGAACATCTGACAGAAAGTGAAAAGAAGTTGCTTGATGCGGCATATAAGAGGACGAGGGGTGAAATCAGAAACCTTACAAAGACCACAGTGGCTGACTTGAATCAGCAGTTTATGAAGTCCTGTGATGTGGCATGGTGGAAAGCTACTCATGGAGTTGATAGGAATACTGCTATCAGAGAAGCAATTAGTGAGGTATCGAAGTATGGAACGCATGTTATTTATCGGAGCAAGAACGAGAAAACAAGAAAAATGACTGTAGAAGCTGCTACGAGAATGTGTGTGTTGACTGGGATAAATCAGGCAAATACAGAAATAACATTATCGGTCAATGCGAGTAAAGGACTGAAAAATGTGCTTGTAAGTTCCCACATTGGAGCAAGATACACTGATAAGGACGAACCCGCTAATCACATGAGCTGGCAAGGAAAGCCTTACACATTATCTGATTCTCTTATGGAGAAATTTGGTAACGATAATGAAAGAAAAACGTTGTTTGAGAAAATAAGGCATTTCTTTACAAAAATAAGAAAGCAGCCGGTATATGAGGATTTTGAAACAGTTACCGGATACGGAACGATTGAGGGATTTGCTGGGGTAAACTGTAGACATACACTAGAATCGCATTATCCCGGAAACAGCAATATGTACAAAGACTATGATAACGAGGAAAATAAGCAGAAATACGACCTATTCCAAAAACAAAGGGCAATGGAGCGGAGAATCAGGGAAACAAAGAAACGGATGTATGAAATCCGGCACTCTATAAATACATTCACGGATGAAAATCAGATTGCCGCAATGAAAGAAGAATTGGCGGAGGTTAAAAAACTGTTTGATAAGCAGTTTGGAGAATATGAAGCATTCTGTAAGCAGAACGGATTGCATGTTGACCAAGAAAGGTTGTATGTCGGGAGCCAAAAGGAATAAAATGGTACATTCCCCCAATATTTCCGCTGTATAATAGAGATAGGGAAGATGGATAATCAAAGTTTAAGATATGAGCGACTTGCAAATAAAAATTCTACCATCGGAAAAGTGATTGAAGAATGCGCCGATTATGAAGAAATCGGAACAGTAGAAGAATTTCGGGAACTTAAAAACAAACAGAATCCTAAAAAACCTTTAAGTCCATTACATGAGTGCAGCCAAGGAACTTGTCCTATATGTTATGCCATGCAGTTTAAGAAATCAAAATTTTGCTATAATTGCGCTCAAGCGTTAGATTGGGGTGAGCAAGATGAACAGATGGATTAAATACAACCCAAATCCAAAGGAAAGACGTGTCGGTGACTGTGCCATTCGTGCCTGCTGTAAAGCAACAAGAAGACCGTGGGACTACGTTTTTAACGAATTGGTAGAGATTGCTTTTAGGCAAAAGGATGTTCTTTCTGCAAATAAGGTATGGGGCGAGTATCTTCGCAGTAACGGATATGTCCGTCTTGAGCCGGATTACCCTATGGACGTTTACAAATTTTGCGTGAATTTCCCGCGCGGCACATACGTTTTGGGTCTTGATGGACATGTTGTGACGGTGGTGGACGGATTTTTCTATGATACGTGGAACTGTGAGGGAAAGAATGTAATTTATTACTGGAAGAGGGAGGATTGAGCATGACAGAGAAAGAAGCGATTGAGGAATTAAAGGAAGAATGGGGTAGATTTGGTAAAGCGACTCCATGTGATACAAGCTATGGCATAGCTGTAAACGAATCGTATAAAATGGCGATTACGGCACTTGAAAAGCAGATACCAAAGAAGCCGAAAGAATATGAGGATAAATATTATGCTTGTCCGGTTTGCGATAACATTTTGATGCATAAGTGGGAGAAATACCCTGAAATATTGACGGATAAGAAAAACGGACTTCCTTACTGTTTGTGTTGCGGTCAGAAATTGGATTGGTCGGAAAATCCGAAAGAATAATTGCAACCCTTCCCTAAAATTGCTATAATGAGGAAAATACATATCGGAGGTTGGAGATGGAAAATAGGGATAATGTGAACGAAAAAGAGGATAAAGGTCTTGCAATGGAAATGTTAGGAGAACTCAAAGAGCAGTTAAAAAGGTGTTATAAAATCATATTGATTTTAATTGCTGTTTTAGTTGCCACTGTTGCCGGATTCCTGCTGTACCTGTACCAGTACGATTTTACCAGCACGATTGAGCAAACAGGAGTTTATACTCTGATCGACAGTTCGGGTAATGTAATCAGTTCTGACATTACACCAGATCAGATCAACGAGATTTTGGAGATTATAAATAATGGCGAGAATAAAGGCAACCAGAAGCCGAACTAAAAAGAACGGAAAGAGCAGAGGAACGGCTAAAAGGAAAAAGAAGTAGGTGCTATGTTGAGAATACCGGATTTTGTAAAATCAGAGATTGATTATATAAAAGAAAATGCGAATATGACGCCAAGGGAAATGCAGTTATTTGAATTGAGAAACAAAGAGAACTCTCTAGAAGAGTGTGCAGAATATATGAATTGCAGTATATCAACAGTGTGCCGTGTGAACAAGTCCATGAAAAAGAAGATAATGAGGGTTATTTGATAGGTTTTTGAATATTTTGAGAAAGATTTTAGGCAGATACTTGAAATGGTATCTGCTATTTTTATGTCCTAAAATATAGTCATGGAAACGCAAATGCTATTTAATCTATGGAATTTCAACCCTCACTATCTAAGTGCAAGTGACGGGGTATTTATTGAAGAATTGAAGGAGAAATCAGACGATGACATATCCGAACCAGTATTTCCCACAGTACCAGCAATCATATCAGCCCCAGGTACCAGCTCCGATGGACAGGCTGGCTCAGCTGCAGGCGCAACAGTACCAGATGCCGCAACAGACTATGCAGCAACCACAGGTTAATCAAGGCTTGCTTTGGGTGCAGGGAGAAGCGGGGGCCAAGTCTTATCTGGTGGCACCCAATACAACTGTTCTTTTAATGGATTCCGAGGGGAGCCGCTTTTATCTGAAATCAACGGACAATGCCGGTATGCCAAGCCTGCGAGTGTTTGAATACGCAGAAGTAGCGCAGAACGCACCGCAAGCCCCACAGAGCGTCCAAAACGACTTAGACAGTAAATATGTAACCCGCGCCGAATATGACGATCTAAACGGTAAATACATGGAGATTTTGGATAGGCTGAATAACTTTCCTACTCCTTCTATGGTTGCCGAGAATGGAAACAGACCAACGCAGACAACAAATAAATCAAGAAATCGGGGAGGGAATGCTGATGAATAGTCCGGTGTTTAGCGCTATGGGAGGAAACCAAAGCGGAAATATGATGCAGCAGTTTAAACAGTTTATGGGGCAGATGAAGCAACAGGGAGTAACTAACCCGAATGAAATGATAAACAGCCTTTTGCAGTCCGGAAAGATAGATCAGCAACATCTTAATATGGCCCAACAGCAGTTTGAGCAGGCGAAAGGCATGTTTAAAGGATTTTTCAAGTAGATACATAACTTTGCGCAAAGTTTGTAAATAAATTTGTAAGGAGAAATAACATGATGGAATCAGGAGTACCGATTACTATGAATGTAGAGCCGGCCGGATGTAACAACAACGGAAATAACGGCGGCTTCGGCGGAGATTGGGGAGCATGGATTATCCTTTTCTTAATCTTCGGAATGTTCGGCTGGGGCGGCTTCGGTGGTTGGGGCGGCGGCTTCGGCGGTGGAGCAAATGGCGCAGGCTTACAGGGCATTGCTACCAGGGCAGATATCAATGAGGGATTCGCCCTTAACAACCTGCAAAGCGGTATCAACGCTATTCAGCAGGGCATTTGTGACAGCACTTATGCCATTAACAACAGCGTACAGCAGGGATTCGCAAATACCAACATGGGCATGATGCAGGGATTTAACGGCGTACAGTCCCAGATGGCAAACCTCGGCTTCCAGTTACAGGATTGTTGCTGCCAGACGCAGCGCGCCATTGACGGTGTAAACTACAACATGGCAACCAACACCTGCAACTTGCAGAACACCATGAACAGCAACACAAGAGATATTATCGACAGCCAGAACGCAGGTACAAGGGCAATCCTTGACTATTTGTGTCAGGAGAAGATTTCTGACTTGCAGGTAGAGAACCAGACGCTTAAACTTGCGGCTTCGCAGGCGAACCAGAATGCAACCCTTATGGCGGCTATGGACGCTAACACAGCGCAGATTATCCGCAGGACTGGCAACGATTGCCCTATCCCGGCTTACGTTGTTCAGCCGCCTACACAGGTGTCTTTCCCGACTAACTGTTGCGGACAGTTTAACGGATATTCAAACGGGTGCGGCGGTTGCGGTAGCTGCTAAAAGTAGCTGCTATTTCTAGCAGCACTTAAACTGAATAAGAATGTATCTTTTCCGTGAAACACCGGAAATGTTCGGCTTATGCCGTTATTACAACGTGGGAGGGCAGAACATTGATTCTGTCCTTTTGCGGTTACTGGACATTGACAACTGAATATCGGTCAGTAATTTGTGAATTTCAAAAAAATCATTTTCCTTATTGACAATTATAACGCAGTGCGTTATAATAAATACATAAAATAAATCACAGGAGGAAATGAAGATGAAAAGATATGGAGAGGAATTTACACTTACACAGGAACTTATGGACACAATCGCAAGCTATATGGACGATGAAAAAAGGGAATCAGTGCATTTTGAACTTGCTCCTTGCGAGCCGGAGAAATTTCTGAAACGGTACTTGGAACTAGACCCTGATTTTGAAGAACTCTTAGATAATGAGTTTGGAATTGAGGTTTAAAATGACAATCAAAGAATTGAGAGTCGAAACGGGAATGTCGCAAAAGAAATTCTCCGAGTATTTCGGAATACCAATACGGACAATCCAGTGTTGGGAGATAGGACAGCGAAAACCGCCCGACTATATACCGAAATTATTAAAAAGAATATGGAGTTTAGAAACTACTGACCGATAGGAGGTTGGTAGTTTTTTATTTGGAGGAAAAATTATGATTGAATTAACAGGTGCGCTCCAGACGGTAGAACCCAATCAGAGCGTGTTATTTAACGAATCAGCAGTCAAAAGCGGATGTGCTGAAAGATGGAGAGAAGGAAGCGGACAGATGACGCTTACACAGCCCGGAAGATACCTTGTGACGTTCTCCGGCAATATCGCAGTTCCGACAGGCGGCACAGTGGGGGAAGTTTCACTCGGCATTGCATTACAGGGAGAAGCGATGTATGGCTCTATCATGCGTGCAACCCCGGCGGCGGCAGCAGAGTTTTTCAATGTGTCCACACAGCACTATGTTGATGTACCGAGGGTATGCTGCGGCGGCGGTGCGTGCTGCCAGACAGTAACCATTAAAAACACAGGTGCGGCGGCTGTAAGCGTGGATAACGCAAACATTACAGCGGTCAGAGTGAATGGTTAGGAGGGGTGAGTTATGCATAAATTGAGAGAAAATATCGAAAAAGAGTTGAAATCCATCGAGGAAAAAGGGCTGTCCCAGTCTAACATAGATAACGCCTACAAACTTATTGAAATGCAAAAGGGATTGGACAAAATTGACATGATGGAGAGTGGCGAGTATTCCAACGACGGCTATTCCCGTGACCGTGAGGATTATTCCAATCGCGGTCGGTATTCTCGTGACGGTGGCTATTCCAACGATTACGACAACGACAACTCCTACCGCAGAGGAAGAAGCGAGCGTACAGGCAGATACGTACATAGACCAAATTATTCCCGTTTATCCGGTGATGATGAGGACATGGAGCGGTACAGAGAGCGTAAGAAAGAATATTCCAACAGCCGGGATGAGGGGAGCAAGGAGAAAATGCTTGTTGCACTGGACGATTTTATGTCGGGCGTGTGCGGAATGATGAAACAACTCACAAAAGATGCCGACTGCCGGGAGGAAAGAGAAGTAATACAGAGTTGGTGTCGGAAGATCGCAGAGATTTAACTGTGGGAGAGCGGTATTTCTACCGCTCTCTTTTGCGTTAAAAATGGTACAAGTAGGATTTAAAATCATGGTACGATAAAAGAAAGCAATTTGAAATCATCTAATTTTTGATAAATTTCCTATTTCCCAGCGTCTGCCCTTACGGGTGGGCGCACTCCTCGGAATTTAGCTCAGTCGGTTAGAGCGGCGGCCTTATAAGCCGTGTGTCGGTGGTTCAAGTCCACCAATTCCGATTATTACTGGGTCGCTCCCATCTGTGAAAGTCAGACGGAACACAGACCGATAGTAACTGCGACACGACGGAGAGCAACGCCGAACGGACAATAATGAGATGTCAACAGGGCAGACACGCCGCCAAACAGACTTAGAGTGCTGAAAGATGCGTGTCCGTGGCGCATAACTCAACGGATAGAGTACCGCAGATAGCTAATCACTCATGCGGAATGTACTGGTTCGATTCCAGTTGCGCCGACTACTGGGTGCAGTATAAACACTTACTCACAACTGGCACAGACCAGTATAAAAATGTATGGAGGACAGATATGGATATTTTTGAAATGTTGAAAGAAGCTGGCGTTGAGATTCCGGCAGACAAGAAAGACGCATTTAACAAGGAGTTTCGCAAGACATACAAGTCAGAGGGCGAGATTTCCAAAGTAACGGACAAACTGGAAGCTGACCGCGACAACTGGAAACAGAAAGCCGAAACCGCAGAGGAAACCTTGAAGAAATTCGAGGGCGTTGACCTTGAAACCATGAATGCAGAGCTGACCGCATGGAAAACCAAGGCAGAAACAGCAGAAAAGGACTATGCGGACAAGTTGGCACAGCGTGACTTCGAGGACGCTCTGAAAGAGGAAATCGGCGGCTATAAGTTCACTTCCGAAGCGGCGAAAAAGGCAATCATGGCAGAAATAAGAGAAGCCGGACTGAAAGTAAAAGACGGTAAAATCTTAGGACTGTCAGACCTCATTTCACAGATGAAAGAAAAGGACGCTACGGCTTTCGTGGACGAGAAGCAGGAGGAACTTGAAGCAGGACGGGCGAAACCGTTCACAATGCCGCTGAATGGCAACAATCCGAGCGGTAAAAAAGTTTCCCCATCGGAACTTATGAGAATGAAGAACGAAAACCCGAATTTGGATATTCGGCAGTATTTGTAAAGGAGATTATGACACATGGCATTATTTGACAGAAAAACATTTAATGCGGAAGTGTTCGGGGCGTATGTTGACAGAACGCCGAACCTCAACCGCAACGAATTGTTGAAGTCGGGCGCAATCGTGCAGAAACAGGAATATGCGACAATGTTACCCGACCAAGTAGGCGGCAACTATATCACGATTCCGATTAAAGCAAGAATCGGCGGCGAACCCGACAACTATGACGGCAGTACCGACATTACGACAGACAGCCGCCCGACCTATTCGCATGGGCGTATTGTTATCGGTAGAGCGCATGGGTGGACGGAGAGAGATTTCTCTACCGACATCACAGGAGAAGATTTTCTTCCGGCGACAGCGGAGGTTGCGGAATACTGGGACGACATCGACCAAAAAACTTTGCTTTCCACTATGAAAGGTGTGTTCTCCATGACAGGAAAACAGAACCTTGAATTTGTGGATAAGCACACAAGCGACATTTCCGAGGAACTCACTGACAACACGTTCAATGAAACCACGCTGAACAATGCTATTCAGAAAGCGTTGGGCGATAACAAGGCTTCGTTTGCTCTTGCAATCATGCACTCGCAGATTGCGACTAATCTCGAAAACCTTAAACTGTTGGAATACATGAAGTATACAGACAGCGACGGAATTGAAAGAAATCTGACAATCGGAACTCTGAACGGCAGAACGGTGCTTGTTGACGACAATATGCCCGTTGAGGTTGTTGATAGCGATGGAGGTGGCTATTCCAAGTATACGACTTATGTATTCGGCACAGGCGCAATCGAGTACACCAACTGCGGCGCAAAAGTTCCGTATGAGATGGCGAGAAATGCGGCGAAGAATGGCGGCGAAGATACCATTTACAGCAGACAGAGAAAAGTGTTCTCGCCTTATGGTATCAGTTTTAAAAATACAGGTATTCTTTCCCCGACAAATGCACAGCTTGAAAACGGTGCAAATTGGGAGATTGCCAACAGCAGCGAAACAGGAAACAAGGCTGAATACTTCCCGATTAAGGCAATTCCGATTGCAAGAATCATCACAAGAGGATAAGGAGCAACCATGTACGCAGACCATGAATATTACACAAATGAATACGGTGGAAAGATGTCTGCGGACGATTTCAAGCGATTTGGCAGGAGGGCAGAGCGCAGGATTGACAGCATAACAGGCGGCAAGCTGCAATTTGCCTTTCCGACCAATGAGCGAGATGTGGAAGCGGTAAAAGACGCTGTTTGCGAGTTGGCAGACTTCTTATATCAGATTGACAGCTATAACAATGCCGCTATGGAAAGCATGGGAACGACTACGAGAACAGACGGAATAGTTGTGGGAAAAGTCGCTACATCTATAACATCTGGACCCGAAAGTATTAGCTTTTCCGCCAGCGGTTCAGCTTCTACCGCCACTATGGAAGCAGCAAAGGATAAGAAAGTGGCTGACACTATGATTTATGGCATGGTAAGGGATAGTTTGGGCGGTGTGCCGGACGCAAACGGTGTAAATCTGCTGTATGCCGGGGCATATCCAGGAAAGCGCGAGGTGTGGTAAATGAAAGAGCAAAAAACAAATATTCTCGGAACAGAGTGGAAGATTGTCACTTGCAAGGAAGAAGAAAGCGAACTGTTAAACGGTAAATACCGTGACGGTTGCACTGATAATTCCGCACGAACAATTTACATCTGCGAGAAAAAGGAAGATTGCGAACTACAAGACTATGAAACATGGAAAAAACTTTCTTTAAGGCATGAGATTTTCCATGCTTTTCTGTTTGAAAGCGGACTTGATGCAAGTTCGGGAGTTACAAACAGACCGTGGGCAGAGAACGAGGAAATGGTTGACTGGTTTGCAATCCAATCCCCGAAGATTTACAAAGTCTTTGCGGAACTGAATATTTTGTAGGAGGTATGTTCAAGTGGAAACTCAAAAAGCGATTGACAACCTTATTTCGATGAAAGCTGAAATCGAATATGAATCTGATGATACAAAACAGATGAAAAGAATCAAGATTGACACAATCAATGAAGCGATTAAAGCTTTAAAAAAGCAACTGGAAGATTAGGTGTTTTTATATGGGCATTAACTACATAGACAGTGTAGTCGTTTACAACCGCTATTACAACGACACCACAGGCAGTGAACAATACTTCGGTACACGCTTTGATGGCGTACGGGTGGAGTTTACCAAAGAGGAAAACCAAAGCAGGACAGGAAGTGAAGATGTGAGCGACTGTCTTTTGAAAATCCCAAACGACAGCACGCTACCCAAACCGTACATCATACCCGAACTGTGGAACGACCTCACGACAGATGAAATGCTTGAAAAGTTCACACTAAGCACAGAGGGGGATTTCTTCGTGCTTGTGAAGAAAGAGGAATTGAATCTTGACATTGATGTGCCTGTGGGTATGCAGGAAAGCGAGAACTACGAGGGCGGTTTTTTGGAACACATGAAAGTTAAATACGGTTATGTGTACAGCATAAAGAGTTTTGCGGTGTTTAAGCTGATACCGTATTTTCAAGTGGGAGGAAGATAAATGGGAAGTATATCACGAACAGCTGAAAAATGCCGAGCGTGTCCCGATAGGGATAAATGCAACCACAAATATCTTGAAGCCTGTGCGTACATAGATGAACCGCAATCTTCTGTTTCACATTCAATTCAAATCGGAAGCGGAATAGGTTTTTTCACTCCCAACATTAACGGAGTTGTAAATATCAGTATGGGAGACTCATTGAAAGAAATTGATAAGTCTGTCAACAAGAAGCGGTTTATGTATGGAGGCAGCCTATGAGCGAACAAATCGAACTCCTAAGCGCAACCGAATACGACACCGTTGGAAAGGCTCTGTGGGAGCTTGTAAAGGACTACCCGCGGCAGATAGGCGACCCAAGCGTAAAGGCTGAATATGACGCTCTGGGGGCGAATAAATCGCTTTCTGTGTCGGTGCTTGGGGGAAGGTATAGAAAGCGGAATGTGCTTGGCGGCTTTACTGCGGAAATTAATTTCCGGATGGAGTATAAGAGCAACCCGACCACATCGGAACTGCGGATAGATGCACAAGCGTTTGTCGGGCGGATTATGCGGTGGTTGGAAAACACAAAGGATTTACCCCTGCTTACAGACGGAAGGACGATAACGAAAATTACTGCATCGGTGGCAATCCCGTACAAGGACGAGACAGGGCAGGATAAGAGCACTGTCTATGTGGCGGATGCGGTGATGGAATATGAAGTGGAGTAGAAAGGAGAAACATATGGGTAAGATTTTAAGAGGCCGGCGTGCTATGTGGCTGTCGTTTGATGACAAGGATTATACCGTACTGGGAAAAGATTCCGATGATTTGTCGATTGACCTGAATCCCGACACAGAGCAGACCAAGAATGTGCTTGGGGAAACGACATTTAACAATAACGGGTATACACCGTCTATGTCAAACGAATACCAGGCAAGGACAGAAGATGCGATTTACGAACATATCCAGTATATTGCTGATAATCTGGCAGTAGACGATGAGCACACGTCCGCAACGATGATCGTGGCAACTCTGGATATCGAAGTCAAGGACACTGGAGAAAAGACGGCAACTGGTAAGGGCTATAAGGTTCCTGTTAAGGTTGTGGTCGATAATGATGGCGGATCTACCGCCGGTTATGCGATTCCGTTCACAATCAACGAAGACGGCGCAAGGGTGCAGGGATCCGTATCTGTAGAGAACAAGATTCCAACATTTACCGCGGGCGGGGCATCGGAAGTAGCCGAGAGAAGTGCAACGAAGAAAACCGAGGGCAGCAACTTGAGTTAGGTATTAAGGAAACTTAATATATTGGGGCGTGTACCTTTCCATCATGCCCCGATTTGGAAAGGATGTTAAGAATGGGAAAATATAATTTAGATTTACAGGATGATTCACTGGATGAAATTACATTAAACAAGCATGGAGATAAGATTTTTATTTCCGGTGACGATGCAAAGCTGTTTGATCGGTTTAGTGACGGATATAAGGAAATTGAAAAATTGGCGGACGAAGCAGACAAGGAACTGGCCGAGGTTAAAAAGAAATATCCCGAAGCTGAAAACGAAAACAATTTTGACAGGGTTGTTGAAATTTCAAGGGTAAGAGTAGGGTTCTGTGAAAAAGCAATTGCCATAATTGATAATATTTTTGGGGAGGGAACGGCGAAGAAGTCCTTCCGGGAATATTACGAAGCAATCCCGGATTTCCTCCCGGACGAGGATAAGTTTGTTGCATTTTTTGAAACTATGACACCGATCATGGAGGACATCTTTAAACGGAAAGTAGAACGTAGTGAGAAAGCAAGCAAAGCACGCATGGCAAAGTATCAGCCGCAGGATCATAAGAAGCCGCAGAGAAAGGCTCGTAAATGATAGGCGCATTACCGGAACATCTGACAGTCGGAGATACGGATTATCCGATCCGCTCCGACTACCGGAATGTCCTGGACGTATTTGAATCCTTCCAGGATCCGGAACTGGCACAGGAAGAAAAGTGCATTGTTGCAATTTACATGATTTTTGAAGATTTTTCATGCGCAGACGATGTTTTCAAAGCAGCAGAAAATGGATTTGATGTAAATGAAGCCATTGAAAAGATAAAGTGGTTTATATCTGCCGGGGAACATCAGGAAAAAGAAAATCTTCCTACTTATGACTGGAAGAAAGACGAACAAATGATTTTTTCCGCCATAAACGACAAAGCAAAATGTGCAGATGTCCGGGAAGAAGAATATCTACATTGGTGGACGTTTATAGGATATTTTAACGAAATAAGCAGAAACAGCATGCTGGCCTTTATTATGGGAATACGTAATAAGCTGAACAAAGGAAAGAAACTGGAAAAGTATGAAAAAGAGTTTCTCGCGAAGAATGGGGAACTTGTCAAGCTGACTCCGCCCAAGACCAAAGAGGAATTGGAACAGGAGGCAGAAAATAAGGCATTGCTGGAGGAGGTTTTAGGGTGACGGACAAGGAAATCGGTAAGGTGGTAAGGGATATTGCGGAGCGTGGCCTTTCCGCAGTAGTCAAGAAAGATAAAAATGGCATTATCATTCTGGAAGAAAAACGAAAAATCATAAAAAGAGAGGGCGGTTCTTAGCCACCCTCCTTTATTATACATTTAACGTCTGTTGTGCGTTTACTGTATCAATCTTAAAAAAGAGGGCAGAAAAGCCCTCAAATTTTAATCATTCTTTTCCAACAAATTAGGCATTAACTCCATAGTCCACCTTTTTTCTAATGCCTCTAATACCGTTAATGCGTTTGGCGTTAAGAATTGTTTGTAGTAGTCCATCACAAAAAACCAGTGATTGATTCTATCTATACGCCCTTTTGTTGTCTTCAGTTCCAACGCATTTCTATATTCGTCAGTAAAAGCCTTATCAAGAAACGCGATTAACAATTCATCTTTTTTATCTTCATAGTATTTTCTTTCAAGTTCTACATTCATTTTTCCAAATATAAAATCATCTTTCATATACAATAGTTTTTCAAACTCTTCCAAAGTTTCAAAGAATTTTTTTACCTTTATAATCTTACATAAGTCTTTAGAGTATTTCCATAACTTATGTAAATATTGGCAAGACACATAATATAAAGGCTCTATCGTATAATCTTTTCTCATAAAATCTTGCCTTGAACCAACAATATAAGATGTATCTACATGGTCAGAAAACAGTATATATTGATACTGTTTGGGTTCTTCTTCCTTTTCCTCCTCTTCATCTTCCCAGAAATCTGTTTCGTTATACACGTCTGGCGGGCCCTCCCACTCAAACAGTACATCTGGCTTCTTTTCTTTCTCTTCAAGCCTTTCCCTTTCCCTCGTACTTTCCAATTTCAAAGCGTCAAGTATCTTCTGCATGAATCCCATATCATTTCCCGCCTTTCCCAATATCTACATCATAGCAGATAACGAAATAAAATGGTACAAATACTTATTCTTTTTCTGTTAGAATAAGAAAAAGAATCATGTCACCCTATGGATTGGCATAGGGGAAGGGCTAAGTGGTGCCAGTAGATGTGTAATGCGTCTATTGGCATCTTTTTTTGTTTGGGTGATTGTATGGCACAGTACGACGGAAGTATAAGGATAAATACACAAATAAATACAAAAAACGCAGAAATCAACCTTTCTACGCTTGAAAATCGTATTGTCAAGACTTCCGACAAGATCGCTTCTCTGCGCTCAAAAATGGATTCACTGAAAGATACAAAAATACCTACGCAGGAATACAAAAATCTGGAAAACGAATTAGGAAAGCTGACAAATAAATTCGATTCTGTGGCTGAAAAAGTTCACGATTTTGAAAAATTGGGAACTGATAAAAATTTTACTCCATTCAGGCAGGCCAGAGACGAAGCACAGGAATTGTACATAAAGATCGAAGATATTCGTGGTGCAATGTATGATCTGGAAGAAAGTGGAAAGGCTTTTACTCTTGGAAGCGAAACGGAAGAATTTGCAAAACTTGGTCAGCAATTACGGTATGCAGAGAATGATTTGTCTGTATTAAACCAAAAGCATGAAGTTCTGGGAATGAAGCTGAAAAATGTAAAAGAAGGATATAAAAAACTTGGCAATACCGCAAAGAAATCTCTTGAAAAGATAAATAAATCTACTAAAAAGACTGGGGGGTTATTAGGGACACTTGGTTCTCGCTTCAAAGGCCTTGCACTCTCCCTCCTTGTTTTTAATCAGATAAGCAAAGCAGTTCGATCAATGTCGAATGCTATAAAGGAAGGATTTTCTAATCTTTATAATGACAGTAATATAACAAGTTTCAAGAATCAGATTGACAGTCTAAAAGCAAGTCTTCTGACGTTAAAAAACACTTTCGCAGCGGCGTTTTTGCCATTAGTGGAAATAGTTATACCGTACATACAGAGATTTGTGGAATGGCTTACTAAGGCTGTCAATCTGGTAGGACAGTTTATTGCCGCACTCACTGGAAAGAAAACATATACAAAAGCAATTAAAATGACTGCTGATGATTTAAAGGATGAAGCAAAAGCGGCAGAAGAAGCAAAAGAAGCGACAGAAGGATATTTAAGTCCTCTTGATGAAATAAACAAATATCAAGAACGTAAATCTAATGAAACAAAAGACAAAGAAATCGATCCCGGAACTCAAATGTTTGAAGAAGTTCCGATTGACAATAAAATATTTGATTTTTTGCAGAAAATAAAAGATTTTCTAAAACCCATCATTGATTATGCAAAGAAATTAAAAGATATTTTTATGCAGGGGTTCTGGGACGGTCTGGGCGATTGGCAGTATCGATGGGAATCTATTAAAGATAGTATTGCATCTATTAAAGAAAGCCTGATTGATATCTTTACAGACCCCGCGGTGCTTGCAGCGGCAGATGGTTGGGCACAGTCGGTAGTTTATATGCTTGGCAGTCTTGTCGGCTCTCTTGCAAGTATTGGTCTTACCATAGCAGCAAACCTTTTAGGGGGTATTGCTAAGTATTTAGAGCAAAATAAAGAGCGCATAAAAGAATATCTTATTTCCATGTTCAACATATGGGAAGAAGTAAATTATATGTTTGCTGATCTGTTCCAGTCAATAGCATATGTATTCGAGGCATTCGCAAGCGAGCAAGGGCAACAGCTTACGGCGAACATTATAGGAATTTTTGCTGATGCGTTTATGGGAATAACAGAGCTTGCATCAAAACTTTTCCGTGACATAGTGCAAATCATTATCAAACCATTCGTTGATAATAAAGAAGCATTCCGAACAGCGTTAGAGGGATTTCTTGGCGTACTGGCAGAAGTAACCGGGACTATCAAACAGGGAATTGATGATACCTTTGCAAAACTCAACGAGGTTTACGATACGCATTTTAAGCCATTTTTCGATTCCGTAGCACAGGGGCTTTCCGATTTGGTAGGGAAGTTTATAGAATTCTGGAACGGGAATGTGCAACCCATTCTTGACCAGATGGCGGCAGACTTTGACACGTTATGGACTTCCCATATACAGCCATTGCTGAATAATGCGGCGGAGTTTCTCGGGAAGATCGCCGATCTGCTGAAAGCGCTATGGGAGAATATTTTACAGCCTTTGATAGCCTGGATTATCGAAAATATCCTTCCGAAAATCCTTCCGGTTATCCAGGCAATATGGGATATGCTTGTTAATTTTGTCGCTTACATTGCAGATGCTATTAATGGAATAATTACCATTCTTGGCGGTATAATCGACTTTTTGACTGGTGTATTTACCGGAGATTGGGAATTGGCATTCCAAGGGTTGCAGAATATAGTGGGTGGATTTATCGATGCTGTAATGGCACTTATAGAGGGTTTTGCCACTCTTATATCTGATGCGGTAAATGGTATTTTTGAAGCAATAAAAGCACTTTTGGACGCGTTTGTCGAAGCGATAACATCTATAATAGAAACTTTTTTAGACTGGATGCTTGAAAACATTATCAATAAGGGCGAAGAAATCAATCAAAGATTTACTGATTTCTTCTCAGGCATAAAAGAGAAATGGAGTGAAGGTTGGAATTCTTTAAAAGAAAAAGTAAGTTCTATTATAGAAGAAATTAAAAGTACCATTCAATCCGCCTTTGACTGGATAGGTGAAAAGGTAAGTGCTATCGGAGAGAAATTGAGTAGCATTGGAAGCAAGGCAAAAAGCATATTTAAGGGAAGTATTTTTGGTGGAGGTTCATTCAGCACAATCCCCTACAGCACATCTTCCTATATGCTCCACTCACCTGAAATAGCAAAGTTGGCAAACGTGGAGATACCAGGCTATGCAACAGGGCAGGTCATCCCCCGGACGATGAAACAGCACCTTGCGATTTTGGGTGATAACAATAGAGAAACGGAGGTTGTTTCCCCACTTTCCACCATTGAGCAGGCAGTTGAAAATGTGATGGCAAAAATTGGCAGCACCAGTGGGATTGGAAATAAAGAGCTTACAATAAGAATTCCGGTAATTATTGACGGAAAGCAGATAACGGAAATTGTTTTAAATAATGCAATGATTAGGCAGATGTCTACTGGAAACAATCCATTTATGCTTGGAACAACATAGGAGGGTATCATGGAAAGACCATTTGAATTTAACGGAGTGCCGGTTGTAACTCCCATCACTTTCCAGCCAAACCTTGCGACTACTTCCACAGAGGATTCCGACAGAACACAGGATCTGGTGATGCACAATACCCCTATGGGGACCATACAGAGCTACTCTTTTGGATGGGGGCCTCTCACTCCAGAGGAGGCCGCAAAGATTATAAGCCAGACTTTAAACAGAAGTAGTTTTACCCTTAGGTATCTGAATTTTGTAACAGGCCAGTGGGAGACAGGGCAGTTTTACGCATCAAATTACAGCCCGGGGAGCCTGAAAACAATAGACGGCGTTTTTAAGTGGGAGTCATTGTCATTTAATGTGATAGGAATAAATCCAGTATGATAACAGCGAGTAAAGAATTTAAAGAAAAACTGAAAAATGGTGCAAATTTGGTAAACTATGCGGACATTACCTTGTCTGATGGTACAGTCCTTAATCTTACCTATAAGGATTTTATGATAGGCGGCTGCCAGATTGAGGACAAGACCACAGACGGGAAATTTGGTGTAGGCTTCGTTATTGGCAAGACCCTTTCCATAAGACTGGAAAATAAAGACGAAAGGTTCTCGAAATATGACTTTTACCAGTCAATCATCAATCTGTATGTAGCTATGATGCTTAATGATGGAAGCATTGAGAAAATCCGTAAAGGCGTATACTACACCATCGTCCCAGAGACACCGGGGGACATTATCGAGATCAGCGCAGTGGACGGGATGTATAAGCTGGATAAGGATTATGCTGCCAGCAGGACGTCATATCCAGCCACATTGCAGATGATCATATCAGATGCCTGTCTTGACTGCGGGATCCCGATCGGTTTCCGACAGTTTGATAACATGGATTTTGTCGTAGCGGAGAAGCCGGAAAAGGCCACGTACCGGCAGGTGGTATCCTGGGCCTGTCAGATAGCCGGGTACAATGCCAGGATCGATAATGATGGCTATATGCAGCTTATATGGTACAATTCGGCGCTTTTAGATCAATACAGCTACGTGGGTGGAAATTTTAAAACATATCCGCATGATATCGTGATAGGCGGCGGTGATTTTAAAGATTACAGCATCGGCACAATCCTTTCCGGAGGAACCTTTACAGATACAGTGCCAGAGAATATCTCTCAGATCAAATCCCTCACGGTGGGGACTGACGATGTCCAGATCACCGGCATTAAGGTGACTGGTGATGATAAAGCAGAGGGAATGTTCGGTGAAGAAGGGTACCTGATAGAAGTGAGCAAAAATCCTTTTGTCAATGGGAAGGAGCAGGAGGTAGCCCGTTATCTGGGAAACCGGATAGTTGGCATGGTGTTCCGCCCATTCAGCGCTCAAATCATTGGAAACCCTTTGTATGAGCCTTTTGAGGTAATCTGCTTTGCGGACTGGAAAGGAAACGTATACTACTCCATGATAAATTCCGTATCGTACAAGATTGGCGGCTACACACAGATAGCCTGTGAAGCCGAAGCTCCTGTAAGGAATAGCAGTACCTATGTTTCCCCAGCGGCACAGGCGGTTGTGGAAGCGCGGAGAAATACAGAGAAACAGCTTACCACATATGATAAAGCTGTCCAAAATATGAACCAGCTCGCAGCTAATGCTATGGGGCTTTACCGGGAATCAGAGAAACAGCCTGATGGAAGCTATATTTATTACCAGAGCAATAAGCCTATCGTCGTGGACGAGGACGGCAAATGCCATTTCATTCCGGGATCTGTAGTCTATAAAAGTGCTGCGGAAGGATTTTTTGTATCGCAGGATGGCGGGGAGAGCTTTACGGCTGGATTCGATGCGCAGGGGAATGCTGTAGTAAATGTGCTTTCTGCAATTGGTATCCAGTTTGACTGGGCGCAGGGTGGAACCCTGACATTAGGTGGATCCGATAATAAGAATGGCGTTATTCATATTATGGATAAAGATAACGTTCATGTTGGGACTATCGACAATAACGGTATCATGTTTTATTCGCCTACAACAAATTTGCAAGTAGTAATTAGCCCTATTACCGGATTTTTCCAAAGGGATGCAGAGGGTAATGAGTTTTGGGGGCTTTCCTATGACACAACTATTTCGTTGCCCCGATTTCCTGGATATAAGCGTATTGAATATTATACGGGAAAAGATACGGATATTATAAGCTATAGTTCGGAAGCACGTGTACCGTCCCTGGGTAATATGGATGTCCGGTATACACATTTTTATAAGCACCTTGAAGCTTTTTGGAGCAAAGAGGTTACTTACCCTGTAGGAAGTACATTAGTAACATTACAATTACCAGACAAATTTAAAAATAAAAAGTGGATAGTAAGTCTATTGCCGAAAGGTTATAACGGAAAAAGAAAAGAACAGAAGAATGAATGCATGTTTACATATGGTTCATTACCGAAATGTTATGAAGACTATTCTTATACTGGTGATTGGCATGTCTCAATGATAGCGGGGATAGCTATACCAACTACTGAATATTTGGTAGAAGGTGCATCGAAATTGAATGCATTGGATAAAAGCAATGCTAAAACATCACCTTATTTATCATACCCTGAAGTCACAAATGGTACATACGACATCACAAATGATATTAAAGAAGAAATAACAGAATATGAATTAGATTTTATTGCAAATGAATCTTTGGGGACCTTAACCATAATGGGAAAGGCTATGTCGAATGAATATTGTGTAAATGAGTTGATGAATATCAGGGTTTTAGTAACCTGTTAGGGAGGAAAAATGCATACCGGATATGAGATATATAATAGCCAGAATGAATATACGACAAAGGACGGAAAAATTTACACTGAAGAAATGTTTCGGGAAGATTATTCAGCTGTAGTGTCTCAAAAAATGGCTGTATATGTGTATGGAAATACAATAACAGAAGCTTACCCGCTATCCTATCTAAGAGGAATAAACAGGATCAAGAATGACGTTCCGGACGAGGAAGCGATTGTGATTATTAACGATATGAAGCAATTGGAAGAGAGCGAAAGCAGTCCAATAGAGCGCATAGCCGCTTCTCTGGAATATCTGGTTCTGCTTTTTATGGAGGATAAGAATCAATGAATTATAACCGGATCAAGAAAAACTATGATAATCACCTTTGGACAAAAGTAATGGTAAGGACGGCTGTTGAAAAAGGGATCATCACAGAGATGGAATACACAATGATCACACATGAACTGTATGAGAGGGTGAAGAAAATTGGCGATACAAACAGTTAAAGCAACGATCCGAGTGCGGCAGGGAATGGAGCAGGATTTTGACCCAGATCAGATGACATCGGGAGAATGGGCGGTAGCTACTGACTCGAAAAAAGTTTGGATGTGCTTTGCTCCTGGACTGGTACGGCGCATGGCTACATATGAAGCATTCGAAGCGGATATGGGGGAAATACAGGTTATCCTTGCGACCTGTCAGAACATCCAAGATGCAGTTGAGAGATTTGGACGGCTTGCCCTTGAACATAAAAATGAGGCAGAAGAATGGTCCGTTACATCCAGATCGTGGGCGGTAGGAGGTACTGGAACGCGCGAAGGGGAAGATGCGGACAACGCGAAGTATTACAGTGAGCAATCAAAATTGGAAGCAGACAGGGCAAAGACAGAAGCAGACAGGGCAGCATCCATTGTAGGACTCGATATTGACGCAGAGCTCAGCACCGAATCCACAAACCCCGTGCAGAATAAAGCTGTTGCAGAAGCAATCGGGCAAAAGCTGTCAGCTGATGGAGATGCGTCAAATCTAACTGTAACATTTGATGAGACTGCCGAAAGAGAAACCCTATCCAGCGGAGATAAACTGTCCGTGATAGCAGGGAAAATAAAAAAGTGGCTTAACAGTCTAAGCCCGGTGGCTCTTAGTGGAAAATATACGGATCTGTCAGAGAAGCCTGATATCCCCACCATACCATCAGCCATTAAAAATCCCAAAGCCCTTACCTTTTCCGGAGCTGTGACAGGAAGCTATGATGGCAGTACGGCTATGAGTGTTGCCATTCCGACAGGAACTAATAGCTTGACAGCGAAGGAGCCAGGAACCTGGCTGGATGCCACGCAGGGTGAAGTTTTAAAAGGGCTGCATGATAAGAATGCGGAGGATATTGCTGCGCTAACTAGCAATTTATCCGATTGGGTAAATATAACAAATGACTGTAGTTGGAAAACAAGTATTGTAAAGGATGGAGTATATCGCTCATACATGCGTTATAACCGAGCTACAAAACAAATTATTGGTGTAATTAGCGTTAACGGTGGTACTGAAATTACTAATCAATCACCAATTGTAGAATTACCAAAGGACATAGTTGCAAATCATTATACCGGAATGTGTGGCATAGGTGCGTTTTCGAATCAAACATTTGTAGCTGCACCTCGGGTAATGGCAAATGTAATCTACTCTTCCCATTCCAGTCCAGCAAGCTTAAACATACGGAATTCTCAAGATGGAGTTTATTTGATAAATTTTATCGCTGAATAATATTCTGTGTTGCATAACCAACTACAGTTGTATTCCCTGGCACATGTACCACTTGTGCGCATTTATATTATCAATATGAATGTATCTTGTGTACACATTACCTCCACCAGCGTAGATAATATAACGATACCTACTATCAGCAGCAGGGATACAGATGCCACATCCATATACTATAGGAAAATTTGTTGTGTCAGACCAATTAGCAAAAAATATCGCTCTCCCTTTAGAGTCTGAGATAATATCATCAAATGTCTTTGACTTTGAGTTGCCCAACAAAAAATAAGGGTTTATGTTAGATTTTAAAACTAATAAATTGCTATTTAGCTTACAGAAGAAAGAGAGGAGAGATGAAAACTTTAATAAAAATATTGCTGGCATTACCCATGCTACTCATATTCAGCTTGGGAATTTTATGTACATATGAAAACTAAAAAGAAAGGAATGAAATCATGAAAGACAAACTTATTTTAACGGATGGATCCGTACTTCAAGTCGAATCGGGATCAAGCCTGTCAGATATCAGGGTTGTATCCGAAACTGGAGAGGAAATGCTTTATCGATGGAAGCTGCTTACTAACGAAAATCTAAAGCAGGTTGAGGTCCAGAATGCTGACGGGGTCAGGATTGTGTCTTACAATGATCTGACTTTGGAGTCTGAAACCTCTGTAATCCAGAAGGATGGGACAATCCTGACCAGCTTAAAACTGCGCGAGAGAACGGAGGTGGAGCTTTTAAGGGAAAGAGTCGAAATCCTTGAAAACGGGCAGGAGGTACACAGTGGAGCAATTAGTGATCTTGGAGAAGCAGTAAGCGGTCTTGCAGAGGAAGGAGGTTTAGCATAATGGGAAGGTTTTATGGGATTAAAATTTTAAACGGCAATATTTACATCGAAGATGTGCCTAAATTATGGAAAAAGCAAACAGAAAAATGGCTGTCTGAAAATGGTACAAGTTACGGCAAATTTTAAAGTATTATATATTTAATAAGCGTTTGTGAGGTAGAGCTATGTCAAATGAAATATGGATTGCTATTATTGGCGGAATTGCAAGCCTGTGCGGCTCCATCATTGGCGTTGTCGGCAGTGCTAAGCTGCTTACATACAGAATCACACAACTTGAAGAAAAGATGAAGAAGCAGTGCGAGAACTGTTCTGTCATGGACGGGCGTGTTGACAGGCTCGAAGCAAGACAGGATGTAATGGAAGAAAAAATAAAAGTAGCAAATCACCGGATTGAGAATCTGGAAAAGAAAGGATGATAAAAATTATGAAAAAAATTGACTGGGCAAGGAAATTGACAAGCAGGAAGTTCTGGGCGGCAGTGGTGGGGGTTGCAACCCCTGTTATGGCATTTGCGCAGGTACCGGATAACACTGTGGTTCAGGTAACGGCTATCATCATGGCTGGGGGTACATTAATTGCTTACATCATTGGCGAGGGTCTGACAGATGCAGCTGTAGCAGAGAAACAGGAGGAATAAGTTGGCAACAAAAGAACAGATAAGAGCATTTATTGATACGATTGCACCGGCTGCACAGAAAGCATATAAAGAGTTAGGAAAGGTGCTTCCATCTGTTGCTATTGGTATGTCATGTGTGGAATGTGGCTATGGTACGGCTGGAAGTTGTAAGCATCATTCCTATTTTGGCCACAAAGTAGGAAGCGGCAAGACAGCAACAAAATACTGGGGTGGAAAGTTTTTTACAAGCAAGACCGGCGAGGAATACCAGATTGGCATACATACCACCATAACAGCAGCATTCCGGGCTTATGACAGTATGGATCAATGCACGTTTAATTTCTACGAGCTGTTAAACACAAGTCTTTACAGTGGGGTAAAATCGGGCGCAGATTACAAAACCCAGATGCAGCAGATTAAGGCTTGCGGGTACATGACAAGCTCGACTGAGGTAAATAGTGTCATATCCATCATCAATAAGTACAACCTGACACAGTACGACAGTGTTGTCGCTGGCAGTACAGTAGTCAAGGAAAGACCTACGCTCAAAACAAGTAGCCGTGGAGCTGATGTGACCTACCTGCAGCAATGTCTCACAGCTCGAGGCTATGGAGTCGGAGCCATCGACGGCATCTTTGGATCCAAAACCTTGGAAGCCGTGAAATCGTTCCAGGCAGACAGCGGTCTGATTGTTGATGGGATTGTGGGTGTGAAAACGTGGGAAAAATTAGAAGAAAAATAATTTTGTCACAAATTTTGTCATGATAATTTAAATTTATTGAAAATATGGTCTTTTTGGCATAAATAGTCTCGGGTTCGATTCCCGTCATCTGCTGACGAAGAGTTCTGAGATATCAGAACTCTTTTTTTGTCATAAGGATGTCTGGCGAAGCCTGGCATCCGTTGATTAATAAGCTGGTCCGCGAAGCGTGCCGGCGTCTGATATGCACATCATAGATTATTAAAAGGCCATTAATCATTGCAGGATCTATCTTCTGTCTGAAATACCATTATTTTGGACTAACCGTCCAATAGCGCTTCAGAGCATTCTTTGATACAATGAAATCCGGAAAACTGTAACAGATCAGCATGCCGCAGGCAATGCGGAAGGGATATAAGATTTGCACAACAATAAAGCTGCCTTTTTATACCCGGGAAGGAAGCAGCTTCAGATATGTATGGCTGGAAGGAAGCCTTTTGTCAGGGATGCGCTTCCGGTCAGAAATCCTCTTTTTTAAACCGTACAATATCGTTAGGCGTACAGTCCAATATGTTACAGAGCTTTTCCATTGTCAGGAGAGTGATGTTGTTTTTCTTTTTCAGAGTATCTAAGGTTTTATTATCAATGCCTCTCTGTAGCAGCTTGTACTGGCTTACATTCTTTTCTTTCATAGTTTCCCACAGGGGGCTGTAATCAATAATTACGCTCACCTCCATCTTTTGTTTGTGCTATTATTATGGAGTAACTATTCAGCCTTCGGCTTCATAGTTACATGAATCTGCCCATTTAAAATCGCCTGCGGCGAAGGGGCAGATTCACTCTTGGCTAATCCAGGCTTTCTCACGGACTTTGCAGCAAGTGTAAAGTCCTGGCTGAATAGTTACATTATGGACTCAAAGATGAGAAATCGATATTGTGAACAACTCCACAATGTGATATGTTTATAGTGTCGTATATGGAAGTGTCTGATAAAAGGAGTATTATCGAAATGAAGTTCTATGAAGTGACCATTATTTTAGAGGACGGACAGCAGGAAAGACTTGAAAGGCTTGCGAAAAGATTCAAAAAGATCAACGGATGGGGCGAAAAGGAAATATTGCAGTTTGTTGTCAATGGATTTAACGGGAATACTGACGCAATGCTGGAATTTATGGAAAGGAAGGCAGAGCAGATGGAGAAGCCCTGCAAGCTGGCATAATTCACTATTCAAATAGTTATTCACATCATTTGGCAGAAATTATTTGCTTTCACGTCTGGTACATGATAAAATTTCCTGAGACTATCAAACGCCGCTAAATCGGCTTATTGAACAAACGCCGGCACGCTTCGGGTGTCAGCTTATTGAATCAAAACGGCGATGTCCCCGAAAGGCCATCACCGTTTACCCCTTTTACAAGTATAGTATAGCCTCACAGGCTCCGGGATGTAAAGCATCAGTCATCGCGGAGAAATCTGTTTTTCTGACAGTGAAGAGAGACGGGAGCAGGGGGCAGTGCAGGGAGCATATTTTATGGCAGAAAAGTATTATGCAGTCAGGGCAGGAAGAAAGACCGGAATATTTACTACGTGGGAAGAGTGCAGGCAAAATGTGCACGGTTATCCGGGAGCTGTATATAAGAGCTTCAAGACCAGGGCAGAAGCCCGGGATTATCTGGGGGATAATTTTTCCGGAAAAGATGGTTTGAAAGAGCAGGACTGTGTTAAAATATATGTAGATGGAAGTTATAACCATGCTGCAGGAGAGTTTTCTTATGGTATGGTGGTGCTGAAGGAGGATGGGGAAGAGACTTATAATTGCCGTTTTCAGGATAAAGAGCTCTGCTCCATGCGGAATGTGGCGGGAGAGATCAAGGGGGCAGAGGCTGCCATGCAGTATGCCCTTGATCACGGGATCCCGGCGATTGAGATTTATCATGATTATGAAGGGATTGCCAGGTGGTGTCTGGGAGAATGGAAAGCCAATAAGGAAGGCACCAAAGCCTATAAGGCCTTTTTTGACAAGGTAAGTTCCCAGGTGAAGGTACGTTTTGTGAAGGTGGCCGGGCATTCCAATGATAAATACAATGATATGGCGGATCAACTTGCGAAGGAAGCATTGGGGATCGGATAACTGAGGGAGGTAAATAAAGTGATCCATTTTTTTATAAAAGGAAATCAGCCATTAGCGGCAGCAATCGGACTGCTGCTTGCGTTTGCAGGCACCTGCATATTGACAGCAAAGTTAAGCTTTCTGCTGCCCAGAGACGGAGGAAGAGAGTATGCCGTGGAGGGGAAGCTTTCTGCCGGTAAGCCAAGAGGGGCAGGGATCATATTTATCTTTGTGTTTGTGGCAGCTGCTCTTATTTTTGCCCCTATCAATCTGGAGATGATCATTTATCTGATCCTGATCGTTGCGGAGATGCTGACAGGGTTTATGGATGATGCGTCAGAAAAGCCCTGGGGAGGCTTAAAGAAAGGAATACTGGATCTGACCGTTGCGGCGATCGTGGCGGTGACCTATCTGAATTTTAATTCCAATACCATAAGACTTGCGGTCTTCGAGAGGAATCTGACGATCCCGCCGCTTTTATTCGGGCTTTTGACGGTGGCTCTGGTGTGGGGATCCATCAATGTCACCAATTGTTCCGACGGGGTGGACGGGCTTTCAGGCACGTTGGCGATCATAACCCTGGCCACCTTTTATGTGATCGATAATATTACGGGGAAGGACGATTTTACCTTTCTGATATTGATCTTTATTATCTGTATTTTGGGATATCTCTGGTATAATGCAACGCCGAGCCGGCTGATCATGGGCGATGCGGGAAGTCGTGCCATGGGGATTTTTATCAGTATTACGGCGCTTAAGAGCGGGAGTCCTTTTATGTATCTTCCGGTTGCATTGGTGTTTATATTTGACGGAGGTTTGGGGCTGGTCAAAGTAGGACTGATACGTGTATTTAAGATCCATATATTAAACCATGTAAGAACGCCGCTGCATGACCATGTCCGCAAAAATATGGGATGGTCCAATACCCAGACGGTGGTACGTTTTGCAATCATTCAGATCGTGGTGTCGCTAGCTATGGTATATGCAGTGCTGTTGTAGACCATAGCAAAGGATAGGAGACCTTTTTACGGTCGGCAGCGCTATAATTATTTCATTATTATCGGAGGGGAAGAGAAGATGACAGAGCGGCGGGATAAGATCAATTATTATCTGGATCTGGCGGAAACGGTGGCAAAACGCAGTACCTGTTTCAGAAGATGGTATGGAGCAGTGATCGTAAAAAATGACGAAGTGATCTCTACCGGTTATGTGGGGGCGCCCAGAGGACGGAAGAACTGTACCGATACGGGCAGGTGCATCCGGCAGGAGCTGAATATCCCCAGAGGGGAGCGGTATGAGTTGTGCCGCAGCGTCCATGCGGAGATGAATGCCATCATCAGCGCTTCCAGGGACAAAATGATCGGCAGTGCCATGTATATGGCCGGAGTGGATGCTCAGACCGGAGAATATATTCCCAACTCCAATAATTGTTCTATGTGTAAAAGAGTCATGATCAATGCGGGGATCGAACGGGTTTACATCAGGGACAGCAGGGACGAATACCGTATGATCATGGTGCAGGACTGGATCGACAATGACGAATCTTTAGAAGGCACCAGAGGGTATTGAAGCATATGAGCGAGTTAGATGAAAAGATTGGTTTGCTGGCACAAAAGGTGTTGGGGATTGCCAGGGACAGTATTTTAGTCAATATGCGCTTTTTGGATACGACGTTGTCTGCTCTTAAGCCGGTGCCGGAAAAGGGGATCGGAGGTGTCTCTTCAGATGGCGCGAAAATCTATTATGATCCGGTTTTTCTTTTGATGAAGTATAAAGAAGAACCGGCTTTTGTGGTACGGATGTATCTGCATATTTTATTTCATATGATCTTTTATCACAGCTTCCGTTTCGACAAGCTGGATGGAGAAGCATGGAACCTTGCGGCAGATATGGCTGCGGAGGCGGCAATCCTGGAGCTTGACCTTACGGGCAGTTCCCTTATGCGGGATGAGGAGGCCAGGAAAAAGCTTGCTTTTATAAAGGAAGAGATACATAGCCTTACTGCAGAAAAGATTTACCGGTATCTGCAGAATTTTCAGGTAAGCGGGAGAGAGAAGGCAGAGCTTTCCCGACTCTTTTTCATGGATTCTCACAGGCGGTGGATGCCTTCGGAGGAGCTGACTATTTCGGCTGAGCAGTGGAAGAAGCTGAGCGAGAGGGTGCAGGCGGACTTAAAATCTTTTTCCGCCGGAAAGTCCAGGTCGGAGAGCCTGGAAAAAAGTCTGCTGGAAGCAGTCAGGGACCGGCGTTCCTATGAGGAGCTGCTTCGGAAATTTATGGTAATGAACGAAGATATGCAGGTAAATGATGAGGAGTTTGATTATATTTATTATACCTACGGGCTTTCACAGTATGGGAATATGCCTTTGGTGGAGCCATTAGAGTACAGGGACAGCAGGAAGGTGCGGGAGTTTGTGATCGCAATCGACACCTCGGCTTCCTGCCGGGGAGAGGTGGTCCGGTCATTTCTGCAGGAAACTTATGGGATTTTGAGTGGGGAGGAGACCTTTTTCAGAAAGATGAATGTCCACATCATCCAGTGCGATCACGAGGTACAGCGTGATACGAAGATCACCAGCAGAGATGATCTGGATTTTTTCCTGAGTCATGAAAAGCTCACAGGCTTCGGATCTACAGATTTCCGTCCGGTGTTCGCCTATGTGGATGAGTTGATAAGGAAAGGGGAGTTTGAGAATTTAAAGGGGCTTCTCTATTTTACGGATGGCTATGGGGTGTATCCGGGGGCAATGCCGCCCTATGAGGTAATGTTTGTGTTTCCGGATAACGGGGACGAGGGACCCCAGGTACCGCCTTGGGCAGTAAAGGTTTTGATGGAAAGGAACGAGGAATATGAATATAAAACAGGCAAAGGATGATATTGAGAATACGGTACGGCTGTATCTGAAACGGGATGAGTTTGGGGAGTACCGGATCCCTGTGGTGCGGCAACGGCCGATTTTTTTGCTGGGGGCGCCCGGGATCGGTAAGACAGCGATCATGGAACAGGTGGCCCAGGAACTGGGGATTGCTCTGGTTTCCTACTCTATGACCCATCACACCAGGCAGTCGGCGCTGGGACTTCCCTTTATTTCTCACAGGGAGTATCAGGGCATGGAATATGATGTGTCGGAGTACACTATGAGCGAGATCATTGCCTCTATTTATGAAGTAATGGAAAAGAGCGGCATCCGGGAGGGAATCCTGTTTCTGGATGAGATCAACTGTGTGTCGGAAACCCTGGCGCCTTCCATGCTTCAGTTTTTGCAGTACAAGGTTTTCGGACGGCATAAGGTGCCGGAGGGATGGGTGATCGTCACAGCGGGTAATCCGCCGGAGTACAACAAGTCGGTACGGGAATTCGATGTGGTGACCCTTGACCGGCTGAAGGTGCTGGAGGTGGAGGCAGACTATAAGGCCTGGAAGGAATACGCCCGGCAAAAAAGGCTTCATGGAGCGATCCTGAATTTTCTGGAGCTGAAAAAGGATGATTTTTATCGAATAGAGACCACCGTAAATGGCAGAAGCTATGTGACTGCAAGAGGCTGGGAGGATTTATCTGAGATATTAAGCCTCTATGAGGAGGAGGGAATGAAGGCGGATGAGTCCCTGGTGGGGCAGTATATCCGAAACGAGAGGGTAGTGAAGGAATTTACCGCTTATTATGACCTTTTCAATAAGTACAAAAAGGAGTACCAGACAGAGGAAATCCTAAACGGGACTGCCGAAGCGCGGATTGTCGAGAGGGCAAGGATCGCGCCTTTTGACGAGCGTCTGTCTCTTCTCGGTATGCTGATAGATAAAGAGGCAAGCGAGATTGGCGAGGATATGGAAATCAGTGACTTTTTGACGGAGCTGTTAAAGAATCTGAAGGCAATCAGGGCAGCCCTTGAGAAAGGGACACAGCTATCTGTGCCGGATATGCTGGAGCGTCAGATCAAAGGGAGGAAGAAGCAGATAGAGTCGGCACGGCTGGCAGGCAGCCTCTCGGAGCGGGAGCAGCGTAAAGGCAGGCGCATCCTGCAGTTTTTGGAGGAAGAGAAAAAACGCCTCCTGGTGGAGGGAACCGGGGAAGCAGGGAAGGGGCATTCCCAGTCTGCCGCGGAGTTTTCCTGCTTAAAGGCCGCCTTTGATGGGCAGACAGGGGAACTGCGCAGGCGGGTAGAGCGGACCAAAAAGCGCCTGGAGCATCTGTTTGCTTTTGTGGAAAATGCCTTTGCAGAAGGAAATGAAATGCTGATCCTTGTGACAGAGCTGACAGTGAGAAATGACAGTGCCCGATTTATTGCCCAGTTTGGGTGTGAGGCATATCACAGACATAATCAGGAGCTGATGCTTTCAGAGAGAAGCAGCGGCCTTTGGGAAGAGGTGGCATCACTGAATCTGGAGGGGATGTATTAGGATGTGGGCAATAAGGGCAGAAAAGGAGATAGAAGTGCAGGGAGGAAGGTTGACCTGTGAGGTCGGGAGAGACGGGATTTGCATCAAATCCTGCAAGGTGATCTTAAGCAGAGTCATAATTCCTTCCGTCATCGAGGGTCTTCCAGTGACAGTTATTGACAAAAAGGCCTTTTTAAGCAGTAAATCTCTGAAGGAGATATGGCTCCCAGAGGGACTTGCAGAATTAGGAGACTGGGCCTTTGCTTATTGCAGCAGCCTTGAGACTATTTACCTTCCCCAAAGGAATCTGTCCATGGGAAAGGGCGTTTTTAAGGATTGCCATAAGCTTACAAAAATCTGTCCGTTAAACCCAGATGGTCAATCGGAGGAGGAGATCGGCTGGCTTTTGGGAGCTGTTCCGGGAAAGCTGGAGGCTGACTATCTCTTTGCACCTGCGGATGCAGGGAAAAGGGAGTGGCTGCAACGGTTTGACGATAAGCTTCAGGAATTTCTTGCCGTTCCTGATGAGGATGGGTTTGTGAAAATGGTCTACTGCGGGGAAGAGGACATTGTGGCCAATGTGGAGTACTATCTGCAGGAACGGAAACGGGAAAAGGCCAGACTTTGCTTTCTGCGGCTGATGAATGACAGGGAGCTTTCTGCAGAGCTCCGTGAGGAACTGGGTAATTATCTTGCCGCTCATACCAAGGGATGCGCTTCGGAGGCAGCCTGGGAGGTAGTGTTTAAGGAGCATGGGAATGAGCGGGCCTATTATGAGGCATTTACAGAGGCAGGGTGCCTGACAGGGGATAATTATGATGGGATTTTGCAGGAGATGGGAGAGAGCTTCCCGGAGATGAAGGCCTATCTCATGCGCCGGCAGTCGGATCAGGGTATGGAGGAGGATTTCTTTGCAGGGCTGTCGCTGGATTAGAGGAGGATAGAAGGTGCAGGAAGGCATAAAGCAGACCGGACAATCAGCTGCCAGGCTTATGACCGATTCCTCTGATCTTACTTGGTGAAGCCCCGTAAGCTTCTTTGAAGGTGCGCAAAAACACTTTATAATTGCTGATACCGTTACGATCCATGAGATCTGTGATACTGTAGTCGGTACTGACCAGATCCTGATAGAAGTGGCTGAGCCGTATGGCGTTTAAGTACTCCAAAAAGGTTTGACCGGTGTGCTTTTTGAACAGACGGCAGAAATATTCCGGGCTGATATTTAACAGATCGGCAGCCTCATTTAAAGAAATTTCCTGTTTATAATTGCTTCTGGTATATTGCAGTACCTCTTCAATCCTTTCGAAATTGCGGTTCTCCTTTTCCTTTGCTTCCCTGCTCAGTTTATGGGCATAGTTACGGTATAAAATATACAAAAAATCGTACACAACGGAGGAGAAACGGAGCAGATATCCATCCTCCTTTTCCGTATAGATCCTGGTCAGCTCAAACAGACAGTTGCAGAGCTTTTTTTGGGTGGTATTCATGGTGATAGAAGGGAAGTATTCCTGAAATCTGATCAGAGAGATCCCGCTGATGGCTCTGGAAAGATAGTCAAAGGGAATCTGTAAAAGCAGATAATCTGTTTCCCCCCAGGTTTTGGTAGAATGCAGCTCTCTGGAATTGATCACCAGCAGGTCATCCTTTTTCAGGGTGAATTTCTGGTCACCGATAAAGGCGGTCATATATCCTCTTCGGATCAGCATAATTTCCAGATGACTGTGCCAGTGAGTAGGAAAACTGGCGTTATTGGAATTGATCAGCGAAAAAGAAAGCTGTAATCTTGTATCATCGCTGATGATCTGGTGGGAATAATTATTCATATCTCTCCTTTCCCTCCTTCCTGTCATAAATGTTCTCAGATTAAAATCACACATATTTATTTTTTAAATTATATCTGATTTGTCTTTATTATGTCAATATCAACCCATTTATTGTTTAAAAAGGGGTATAGGCAAAAACAGCCCTTTCCTGTAAAATAAAAAATAACAAGCATTATGAGCGTAAAGCAGATTGCGGAAAGGAAATGGTGTGAATATGGCAAAAATGGTTTTGGACATGGAAAAATACGCGGAATGCGCCAGAAGGACTGTGGCGGAAGGTCAGGTGCTTCTTCGTAATGAAAGAGAGGTGCTTCCTATTCCAAAAGGCGGCAGGGTGGCAGTCTTCGGCAGAATACAGACCCACTATTATAAAAGCGGCACCGGATCAGGGGGGATGGTGAATGTAGATAAGGTAGTGGGTATTTTGGATGCCCTTTTAGAGGATGAGTCGGTGGAAGTGAACCAGAAACTTTTGGGGATCTACCAGGAATGGGAAAAGACCAATCCTTTTAATGAGGGGATCGGCTGGGGGAATGAGCCCTGGTCTCAGGAGGAAATGCCTCTCACAGAGGAAATCGTGGCTGATGCAGCAAAGGAATCAGATTATGCCCTGGTGATCATCGGAAGAACGGCCGGAGAGGATCAGGATAACTTAAATCATCCCGGTTCATATCTTTTGTCAGAGGCAGAAGAGGATATGCTTGGCAGGGTGCGGGCCGGCTTTGAGAAAATGATCGTGGTGCTCAATGTGGGTAATATCATGGATATGAGCTTTGTGGAGAAGTATCAGCCGGAGGCTGTGCTTTATGCATGGCAGGGAGGAATGCTGGGCGGTTATGGCACAGCGGATGTGCTTACCGGAAAAGTAAATCCTTCCGGCAAGCTTTCGGATACCATTGCGTATAAGCTTTCGGATTTTCCTTCCCACAATAATTTCGGCAATCTGGACAAAAATACCTATGAAGAGGATATTTATGTGGGCTATCGCTATTTTGAGACGGCAGCAAAGGACAAGGTGCAGTATCCCTTTGGATTTGGTCTTTCCTATACTGATTTTCAGATAGAAGGGACCGGATTTGCAGTAAAGGAGCAAGGACTGGAGGTCAGCATCCGTGTGAAAAACACCGGTGCCCGTCCGGGAAAGGAAGTGGTGCAGATTTACGTGAGCGCTCCCCAAGGAATCCTTGGAAAGCCGGAGAAGGTGCTTGCTGCCTTTGGAAAAACAAAAGAGCTGGCGGTCGGAGAGGAGCAGAATTTTGCTTTTTCCATTCCTTTTGAGGTGTTTGCATCTTATGATGAGACGGGGGCTGCAGGTTACAGATCCTCATATGTGCTGGAAAAGGGATGCTATAGAGTTTTTGCAGGGAACAGTGTGAGAGAAGGAATAGAAGCAGGAAGCTTTGTGCTGGAGGAGACAAGGAAGCTGGTTCAGTGCTCTCAGGCTATGGCTCCGGAGCAGAGGTTTAAACGGTTAAAGCCTCATACAAACCAGGAGGGAGGTCTTGGCTTTGGCTATGAGGAGGTACCTGTGAGAGCGGAGAGCCAGTCAGCCGTAAGGGAGCGTAATCTTCCGGGAGAACTTCCGCTTACCGGAGATAAGGGATATCGTCTGAAGGATGTAAAGGACGGAAAGGTTTCTATGGAGGAATTCGTAGCACAGTTTTCCGAGGATGATCTTTCTGCCATTATCCGGGGAGAAGGCATGGGGAGCCCTAAGGTAACGCCGGGGACGGCAGCGGCTTTTGGTGGGATTTCCCAGAGCCTTAAGGCATTTGGTGTTCCCTGCGGCTGCTGTACGGACGGCCCCTCCGGGATGCGTATGGACAGCGGGGCGAAGGCCTTCAGTCTGCCTAACGGAACCCTTCTTGCCTGTACCTTCAATCTTGATCTGGTGGAGGAGCTGTATACCTTCACAGGGGTTGAGATGGTGAAAAATAAGATCGACGCCCTCCTTGGCCCTGGTATCAATATCCACCGGCATCCCTTAAACGGCAGGAATTTTGAGTATTTTTCAGAGGATCCGCTTTTGACCGGTAAGATGGCGGCGGTACAGATCCGCGCTATGCACAAATCGGGAGTGACAGGTACCATTAAGCATTTTTGCGCCAATAATCAGGAGACCAAGCGGCACTTTGTGAACAGCATAGTTTCAGAGAGAGCCCTCAGGGAAATTTATTTAAAGGGCTACGAAATTGCGGTGAAGGAAGGCGGAGCTGATTCCATTATGACCAGCTACAATCCTGTAAACGGCATCTGGTCGGCGGCAAACTATGAGTTAAATACAGTGATCCTGCGACAGGAATGGGGATTTCAGGGGATTGTAATGACTGACTGGTGGGCTACCATGAACGACGAGGGCGAGACCACCGCCAGCAAGACCAACCTTGCGGCTATGGCAAGGGCTCAGAATGATATTTTTATGGTTTGTCCTGAAGCTGACAAAAATACGGAGGGGGACAATACCCTTTCTTCTCTGGAGGCAGGTACCCTGACTTTAGGAGAGCTTCAACGCAATGCCATGAATATCTGTGCCTTTATGATGACCACCCAGGCCTATGCACGGAGTATAGGAGAAGAAACCAGAGTAGAGGTACTGGGACAAAACGGAGAGACACAGGCAGAAGAAGAGGAAGTGATCTATTATAAAGCCGATAAGGACGGGATCACCTTAAACCTGGAAAAGGTGGAAGCAAAAAAGGGAACCTGGTATTCCTTCGCACTTGACCTGGAAAGGACCGGCGGCTATCGGGCGTCTGTCACGGCAAAATCCGATTTGGGAGAGCTGGCACAGATTCCGGTTACTCTGCAGGTGGGCGGCGTGCCTATGGCAGTGTTCACCTTTAACGGAACCGGCGGTGAATGGGCAGATATCGAAAAAAAGGTAGTATTTCCTCACAAGTATGCGCTTCTTAGGCTGTATTTCGGCCAGAACGGATTAGATCTGAAGGAGATCACCTTTACCTTTGAGAAGTCTTTTGAGGAGCTTATGAACGATACCTCTTACGCAATGTAATATGTGGCATTTTGCCGATGGGACACATATACTAAACTGATTGTGTTTTAGGGGAAAGAGCGGTTTGAAAAATATTTTGATCGCCGGGCAGACAGGGAGGACCGGTAATTACGAAAATGCGCTGAGACATTTGGGGGCAAACTCTGAAACGTCTTTGCACGTGCCGGATATTTCTCTTTATGACGGGCTGCTTTTACCGGGAGGAGGGGATATTGATCCCAGGCTGTTTGGCCAGCTCCCGGCGGGCACCCGCTTTTTTGACCCGGAGCTTGACCGGATACAGTTAGGGATCCTGGATGCATTTGTGATGCACAAAAAGCCGGTGCTGGGGATCTGCAAGGGAATGCAGCTGATCAACATTTATTTTGGCGGAGATATGATCCAACACATTCCCACTGCGAAGATCCATGAATATGCCGGCCAGGACCAGTTTCATGAGTCATCTGCCATAAAGGGTTCCTTTCTGGAGAAACTGTATGGGGAGCGCTTTACCGTAAACAGTGCCCATCATCAGGCAGTAGATTCCCTGGGGAGAGGGATTGCTTTTGTTCAGTCTGCAGAGGATGGGGTAGTTGAGGGACTTGTCCATAACAGCCTTCCTGTTTTTGGAGTGCAGTGGCATCCCGAGAGGCTCTGCTTTGCCCATGCCAGCCAGAGAGCGGTTGACGGAGCAAGGCTGCTGGATTTTTTTGTGGGGTTGTAAAGAGGCAGGAAAGCTGCCTAATACAACTGACTTTTTTGGAAAAGATCAAGCAATTTGAACCGGAAACACAGCAGCATGGCAATGACGGCGCCAACCACAGCCTGTAAGATCTGGAAGGGGAGCTTTAGGATCGCATACTCCACAGTACTGTAAAGAAAAGCCCGGCCAAGGGAGTAACCTGTCACCATGATAACAGCTCCCAGAAAAACTCCGATTCCCGCAGCAAGAGCCTTTCGGCTGGTGATAGGGGCGGTTTGCGTAGAATTACGTTTGTTATCAATAAGCTGTCTCGCGAAGCGTGGCTGCGTTTGATCAATAAGCCGATTCGCGGAGCGTATCGGCGTTTGATTTTCAAAAAGATGGCGGCTGCACAGGGAGATCACAACTGCCTGAAGCCCGTGGGTGGCAAGAGAAACAAACATGGGAGTAGGATAAAAGAAGAAATCTCCCAGGAAGGATCCGATGCCACCCACAATAAAGGCGCTGAGCGGGTCTAAAAGAATACCTGCCGTGCAGATCACAATGTCATTTAAATAAAGATGTCCGCCGGGAACCGGAACTCCAAAGGAGCTCAGGGCCACATTCATTGCCATGAACATGGCGGTAACGGTGAGCCGGCGCAGGGAATAGCCTTTATGATAAGTATGAGAAGCCTGAGCGGTGGTTTGTGATGTATTCATAAAATATCCTCCATTTTTTTGCTTAAGGCATTACTTTACTGCGGTAGGCCGGCCGGTTCTGCAGCTTTTCTTATCATAAAGGGAAAGTGGCTTGGCTTAAAGTGCCAGAATTGATATTTTTTATAGTGCCAGTTATTGACTTTTTCGCCACTGATCCATCTTTTTTACACATAGAAAAATTAAGATAGCGGTCGCAATTAAAAACTCTGAAAAAATAACAGATGGATTCCATACTTTAAAATAGTGATGACCAATAAAGTAGGATGCCAGAAATATGGAATAGATGGCGGCAGCGTACATACCGAAGACAAAGCGCTGGTGGCGTTGTTGTTCTCTTTGGAGAAGTTGGAGCTGCTGATTTTCCAGCATTTCGGTTTTTAGTGACAGGCTGTCGATCTCAGAGGGCTTCAGGAGACAGTCTGTGGTGACGTTAAAGACCTGGCTTAGGGCTATTATTTTGTCTAATTCCGGCAGGGATTGTGCCGACTCCCATTTTGAAACGGTTTGTCTTGAAACATCCAGCTGCTCCGCCAGCTGATCCTGTGTCCAATTTCTGCTTTTCCTCAACGTTAAGATTTTTTCTGATAAGTCCATAAAATTTGTTCCTCTCTTTCTTATAGGGATTTATTCCCGCGAGCAACGAGCCAAGTGGCTGCTTGCAGACATTTGGCGACTGCCGCGAGGGTCTAATACCCCGTTGCTTGCAGCGGGGGTGTTGACTTAGAGATTATCAGTGTTTGCGGTTGCATGCAAGAAAGCCGGCTGTATTTTTGCGCAACCGGCAGGCGCAGGCAGGAGATGAAAGAGAGAGTTCTGTATAGACGGTACAATGGCATTATATTCTACCTTCCGTGAAGACTGGATTTCCTGTATTTATCCATAATAAGCGCTATTCCTTTACAGGCGTATTTTCATCGTCTTTATAACCATGATCGTTTGCCCATGCCAAAAGCCTTTCATATTCTGCTTTTTGTTTCTCAATTGTTGCATTTTGGGCTTCCAGCATGCCTTCCTGTTCTTTGAGCATGCCTTCCTGTTCTTTGAGTATACCTTCCTGCTCTTTGAGTATGCTTTCCCGCTCTTTGATCATGATTTCCTGCTGGCTCAGCATACGCTGCCATCCACGCCGGGTTCGGTAATAATCCTCCCGGGCTTCGCATTGCATGCGGATTTTTTCATCCTGGGTTAACTCGTAAATGGTATTTGCGGCTTCGTCTATATATTCGTTATTTTCTGCAAGCATAGTAATCTCCTCCCATGAACAGCTTTTAAAAAGGGCGGCCCAGTTATCCAGCTGGTAACGTTTATCTTCCTTTGTTGCCAGCTTGTTATTAGTCAAGTCTAACACAGACAGGCGCAGCTTGTCACTATATAAGGTGTGATTTTCTATATTTAAAAATCCATAAGTAGAATAAAATTCCGGATGCTCCGGAAAAAGGGTAAAGTTTAAAATACCTATTTGAATAACGGGCTGGATCATCTGGTACTCTTCACCGGGCCTCAGCTGGTCAAAATTTCTGCAAAGATAACACAGGGAACGATCGACCCAGTTATGTTCATTGACTACCTGCATTTCCAGATTGAGCGTTGTTTTATCATTGACGGAAACCTTAATATCGAGGATAAAGGTTTTATGGTCTGCAGAGCTGCCAAGCTCAATGGGATTCATGATCGTGGCAGAAGAAACAGCCGAAGGCTCCACATGGAGCAGTGATGCGGTCAGTCCCCGTAGCACCCGGTTATTTTTTTGCAAAAGCGCACGGAAGAGATAGTCGTTGGTCAGTGAAACAGGCAGGATCCCTGTGACCGGAAAACGGAAAGAGTCAGCAGAGCCGGTGAGATCAGATAGAGGTAATGAGGTTTTGGATTGATTCATACGTTTGTCCTTTCTTTTGGAAAATAATTTGGAAAATAATAGAAATAAAATTGATCGTTAAAAACGAAAAGATATAACTTAAAATGTATAAGAATGTTTCAAGCAGAATGCTCTATAGAAATATATCACAGGCAGGAAGAGAAAACAATCAATGATTTCAAACAGAGTGTAGAAATTTAAGCAGGGAGGTCAGTCGGGAAAGTTCATTTGGTGGAATATATTGTGGAAAAGATAACAAATAAAAGTAAGAGACACAAAATATTGTATTGTGCAATATTTCCTTTCACATAAAATTTTTTCTGCCGGAAAAATATGGACGCAGATGCGAAGCCGGGATATAATAGAAGGCAGAACAGGGGTGATCATGAAATTGACCACAATTGTAATAAAGCAGATTAAAAATCAGGGGGAAGTGTATGGCGATAGCAGGGATACAGGTTTCCAGTCTGAAAGACTATCTCCAGAGCCCGGAGCAAATGGAGGAAACCTTTGAAAAGCTTCGGAATATGGGTTGCCGGATCGTCCAGCTGCAGTGGATAAGCCCGCAGATCCCGCCGGAAACGGTGGCCCGCGCTTTACAGCGCAGCGGGCTTATAAGCGTCTCTACTCAGGATTACTATCAGGAGGTGATGGACAGCCTGCCTTCTGTACTGCGGCTCCACGATCTGTGTGGCAGCAGAAATATCTGCGTTAGCGGTATTCCACGGCAGTTCCTTTCGGAGGAGGGCTGTATGGCTTTTGCCGGAGAGCTTACCGGCTTTGCAGGCCGGATGGCAGCCCTGAACAGGGTAGTATCCTTTCATCCACGGGTGCAGGAGTATTGCTGTTTCGGCGGCAAAACCGCCGTGGAAATACTGATGGAGCATACGCCGGATTCCCTGCAGCTGGGGCTGGATCTGTACCATCTGATCAAAGCAGGTTTAGATCCTGAGGAGTGGCTTCACCGGTATCAGGGAAGGATTGAGTTTGTTCACTTTAAAGACTATTGCATCAGTGCCGGGGGCGTAGAACAACTGGTTCCGGTGGGACAAGGAGTGATCGACTGGAAGCCGGTAATCCGGGCCCTAAGGGAAACAGGGGTAAAATGGATATTTGCGGAACAGGAGCGCTGGGAGAAGGATGCCTTTGAGTGTATGGCAGAGAGTCTGACGTTTCTTAAGGAAATGGGGGTTGCATTATGGGAACATTAATTCAACAGAAAGCGGTGCAGGGCACAATGCCCTAAAAAGGAGGATGCCAGATAAACTTTAGTTTATCTGGCATTTGTTATGAAAAAGTTTTTAATAAGTTAGTCTTCGAGATAATCAATTCAGTTTAAAAGCAGGCTTTTGTGTACCTTGTAATGTTAGTATAGGACACAGAAATGTCCAAAGAATGTAAATGAAATTAAATTATGTTAAATAAATTTGAATAAAGTGTGAATAGGCCTATCCAAGATCATACATCGAAAGATATTTCTTCGTATTTTCACACATTTCATCAAAAAGTTTGCGGGCATCGGTAAGGCTGCAGGTTACCAGAGGGTCGCCGGCAAAGGCTGCAAAGATCTGCTCTGTATCCCTCCGGGCAATTCCCTCCGAGATCATTTCCTGTTCCCCGCAAACCCTGGCGATCAGAGGATAAATGGCAGAGGGGACAGGACCGGCCATAACGGGAGTCAGGCTTCCGGATCGGAAGACGGCGTTGGTCTCCACAACAGCGCCCAGAGGGAGATTGGGGATCTGTCCCTGATTGGGAAGATTGACGTTGGTGATCAGGTCGCAAAGGCCTAAAAGGGCACGGATCTGGTTCACACCTTCCTCTCCGGTACCGTTTATTTTGACCTTTTCTTCTCCGGATCTTAATCGTCTGCTTCTGGCAAGGCGCTTTTCCAGGTCATCTTTCCGCCAGGCAACGCTGGTCAGACCAAACTGCATTTCCCTTACACGCTCCGGACTTTCCAGATACCAGTTCCCCGGACAGAATTCTGCCAGATGGCGGTCGCCTGCGGCGGCAATATAACCGTAGCGGAGAAAGAGATCCATCTTTACCTTTTCTGTGCTGGAAAAGCTGTCATTCATCCAGTTGGAATCCACCTGCTTATCACCGGTGCGGTAGCCGTCCCGGTATTTTTGGCAAAATTCCCGGTAATAAGGAAACAGATCGACAGACTGCCAGAAGGCGCTTGTAAGCCAGGTAAAGTGGTTGACGCCTATGGGATTGACTTTGATCTCATGGCGGTCAACATCGTTTACGCCGAAGGTTTCTTCCACCATGCGGGCTAGGAATTTCTGGGTGCCAAATACCTCATGGCAGCAACCGAAGGCCTTGATCTTAGGGAAAACCCGGTAGAGAGTCTTCACGCACAGGGTCATGGGATTGGTGTAATTGATCACCCAGGCATCGGGGCAATGGGCTTTAACAGCCTCGCCGATCTCCTCAAACATAGGAAGGGCGCGCATGGCACGCAAAATGCCGCCGGGACCGGAGGTGTCCCCTACGGACTGATAGATGCCATATTTTTCTGGAGTATGCACATCGGATTCCATTTCGTCAAAGGTGCCGGGAAGGATGGAGATCACCACAAAATCCGCGCCGGTGAGGGCTTCCGAAAGAGTCGGGACAGCCCTGTAATGCCAGTGGGACCGGACGCCCTCGGCGGTACGGAACAGATTTCCGATGACCTCATTATCCCTGGCGGCCTGAAGATCAATATCGTAGAGGGCAACTTCACCGCTGATATCATCACAGGCTGCCAGGTCGCTCATCAGCCCCCAGGCCCAGCCACGGGAGCCGCCGCCGATGTAGGCGATCTTGATAGAAGATACGGAGTTATTTTGACAGTTCATTTTCTTATCCCCTTTTCTGAGAAATTTTCGTTTCCTTTTCGATCAATAAGGCAGTTCGCGGAGCGGGCTGTTGTTTGATCAATAAGACAGTTCGCGGAGCGAGCTGTTGTTTGATATTATGCATCAAAAATTTCAAGAAATCCTTGATTAATTTGCCGTTTAAGATTAAAAATATGAAAAAATTGACTTATATACCTTCCCGTGATACAGTAAATCATAAGAATATGGTTTGGAAAGCAGGAGAGACGTTATGGCGGAGGAGGAAGTAAAAAGGGTTTCGGATTTTCTGATCTCCAGGGACAAGTCTGTGAATAGACGAAAGCGCTGCGAGGTGCATTACCATGAAGAGCACGAGCTGTATTATATGCAGGAGGGCAGGACGACTTATTTTATAGACGACGAGATCTTCAGTGTGGAAAAGGGGAATTTTGTCTTTGTTGCCAGAGGGGTTCTGCACAGGACGGACAGCGGGGAGTGCAGAAACAACGCCAGGATATTGCTGAATTTTCCCGATTCCGTTTTTGACCGGGAGGCAGAGCCTTTGTATCAGGAGCTGTGCAAAACGCCTGTGATCTGTGTGCCGAAGGAGCGGCGGGGGGAACTGGAAGCCCTTTTTTTAAAAATAGAAAAGGAGTATAGACAAAAGGAGCCCTATCAGGATATTTTGATACACAGCTATATTTTAGAGCTCTTGGTTCAATTATGCCGTTACCGGTGCGAGAGGAAGAACAAGGTTCTGGAGTCGGACCAGATCATTTATGAAATTACGGCCTATATTGGAGAAAATTACAGTCAGGATATTTCCCTGCAGGAGATCAGTAAAAGGTTTTCCATCAGTGAAAGCTATTTATCCCGGAAGTTCAAGGCCGTCACCGGGATTGGTATGAACCGTTATATCACTTATGTGCGGATCTCCAATGCGGAAAAGCTGCTTCGAAAAGGCGGCGTATCTGTGTCGGAGGTAGCCAGAAGCTGCGGTTACAATGACAGCAATTATTTTTCTTTTGTTTTTCAGCGGATCCAAGGGGTGACACCTTTTCAGATGCTGAAAAGCTGCAGGCAGTCTTATGGATGAAAGGATGGGTATGGTGAAAATGAGAAGATTATCTTATGAAACATTAAAGGAATTAAATTACGAAGGTTATTTGTTGAAGGAAGGGACGGAGCGGGTGCTTCAATTCGGAGAAGGGGTATTTTTGCGGGCCTTTGCAGATGATCTGATTGACCGGATGAATGAAAAAACGGATTTTTGTTCCAAGGTAGTGGTGGTCCAGCCAAGGGGAACAGGCAGCGGCAGGGTAAAGGATGCGATAAATGAGCAGGAGGGACTTTATACCTTGCTTCTGCGAGGCAATGAGAAAGGGGAGCGGGTGGATGAGAGGCGGGTGATCTCCTGCATCAGCCGATGCTTAAATCCCATCAGCGACTATGAAGAGTATATGGCGTGTGCCAGAAATCCGGAGCTCCGTTTTATTATCAGCAATACCACGGAGGCCGGTATTAAGTTTGATCCGTCCTGCTCTCTGGAGGATAAGCCTGCGGCCAGCTTTCCGGCAAAGCTGACTCAGTTTTTGTATGAGAGGTATAAGACCTTTGGCAGGGAAAAGGGGGGACTTGTGATCCTTCCCTGTGAATTGATCGAGGACAACGGGAAGGAATTAGAGCGCACGGTGCTTGCGTATGCCGCCTACTGGAATCTTGAGGCAGCTTTTATGGGATGGATCGGAACAGAGAATATTTTCTGCTCCACTCTGGTTGACCGTATCGTAACCGGATATCCGGAAGAAGAAGCGGAAAAGGTCTGCCGGGAGCTGGGATATGAGGATCAGGCCCTGGATACCGGGGAGGTGTTTGGTTACTGGGTGATCGAAGGACCGGATTGTCTGAAAAAGGAGCTCTCTTTTGAAGCGGCAGGGCTTCCGGTGCTTCTCACAGATGACCACAGACCCTATAAGCAGCGTAAGGTACGGATCTTAAACGGGGCTCATACCTCTATGGTGCTGGGGGCTTATCTGGCAGGAAAAAATATTGTTCGGGATTGTATGAAGGATCAGGTGATCCGGGGCTTTATGGAGCAGACGGTTTATGAGGAGATCATACCCACCTTATCCCTGCCCGGACAGGAGCTTAAGGACTTTGCCGGGGCGGTAGCAGACCGCTTTGACAATCCCTTTATCGATCATGAGCTGCTTGCCATCTCTTTAAATTCCACATCCAAATGGCGGGCAAGGGTGTTGCCCTCCCTGAAGGGGTATGTGGAGAAATTCAGAGAACTCCCGAAATGCATTGCCGCTTCCCTGGCTTTTTATATTGCTTTTTATGAGGGCTCTCGTATGGAAGAGGGAATACTGGTGGGAAAAAGAGGCGAGGAGGAATATCCTGTCCGGGATGAACAGAGGGTTCTGGAGTTTTTCCTTTCCCATAAAGAGGATGATAAGGAAGCTCTGGCCGGGGCTGTGCTTTCCAATGGAGAATTCTGGGGAGAGGATCTGACAGAGATCCCCGGGCTTTTAAGGGAGGTCACAGAGGATCTTGATCTGATGGAGAAGGAAGGGGCTTATGAGGTGATGCGAAAATGTCTGGAAAAAATCCATCCGAAGCAGTAGGAGATCAACCATTTTAGAGAGAAGGCATAAAAAGCCTGCAGCAGTTCCGAAAACAAAAATTGCTGCAGGCTTCATGTTTATGACTTTCGCTGCCGATGATCAACGCTGGAGCTTCATATTTGTGACCAGCTTAAACTCCCCTTCATAGGCTCTGTCTGCGGATACGCCGACAAAGTCCTTGCCAAAAATATCGTAAATATTTCCGGAAATGTTGAATTCCGGCAGTTTTCCCACAAGGCGGCCCTTCCGGTAAAGGAAGGCGGTCTGCACAGGGGAAGCGAAATTTCCTTCGCTGGTAAAGTCGCCGCCGCTCATAACAGTAACATAGATCGCCTCTTTCTCACCGATCAGTTCTTTCAGAGTCTTATCGGAAGATGCGATAGAAAAACAGGTGTCGGTATTGGAGGGGACGCTGTCATAGGAGCCGCTGGCAGTTGCCGTGTTTTCGTATCCGAATTCTTTTGCCAGTTTTTTGTCTGCAAAGGGCCTGAGAAGTATGCCGTTTTGGATCAAGTAGCATCGATCGTCTGTGCAGGTGCTTCCTTCCACATCAAAAAAGGGAGTTCCAGGAGCCCTGGAGGTTCTGTCCACATAGAGAGAGAAGTTGTCGCCGAACAGCTTTTGCCCTAGTTTTCCATTAAAAAAGGAGGTGCCGTGTCCAAAAGCTAAGGCATCCAGATTCTGTACCAGAAATCCGCCAAGCTCTCTGGGAGCTACAATGATGGGAAGATGATCTTCTTTTGGAAGAGGAACAGGGGTTAAAAATGCGTCCAAATGTTCTCTGGCCTCCTGCAAAAATGCTTCCCTCTCCGGCCTGCGGGCCACATAAGTCAGGATATCATCAAAGACGTTAGCAGATTCCCTATGCTTTACCAAAAGCTCCCAGCTTATAAGGCGGTCACGGAAATAGAGGTCTGTGCCTGCATCGTTGCTTAACTGGCTGGAGATTTCGGATAATCGGGTCTTATTGCTGAAGAGCAATTGAGGGTACTCCTTTTTCAGGATGCTCAGTAGTTCCTCAGCCTCCTCCAAAAAGCTGTTGCCATCCTCCTTATGGAAGGCTTCCTCATCAGACTCCTGACCTGTAAAATCTTCCCGGCGCACCTTTCCTGTGGTAGGCTCTGCCTCATAGGGAATCTTCAGATTTAAATTTTCCAGTGCCTGTGCCATTAATCCTTCATCCCCGTCGCCTAAGGTACCGGCTACGCCGATGCAGCCTTTGTCATAAACCCGGCAGGCACTTTGCGTAATACTTTTTTTGATGACGGAATCGATCTCTCCGCCAATGATACTAAGATTTATTTCACGATTTTTCAGACTATATTTTTCTTTTACCATGACTATTTCTCCAACCTTTTATTGTACTGTAAGATGATTTACCCGTATATAAGGCCCGCCCATGCCTACCCGCAGAGGGAATTGTTCCATTTTGCCGCAGCCGCCAAGGGCAAAGGAGCAGAGCTCGAATTCTTTGGAAACGCCGTCAATCTCATGAAGGGTATGCATTACATTGCCGGTGATGACAGAGATCCTGACAGGCTCTGCCAGGCGGCCGTCCCGGATCATATAGGCCTTGTTAGGAGCAATGGTGAAGGTGCTCATGCCGGAGCCGTGATTGTAATCGTCAATGTAGATTCCTTCTTTTACGCCGGCGATAAGCTCCTCCTTCGTGCTGTCGCCTGCCGCTACATAGGTGGCTGTCATCCGCACAATGGGTTCAAACTGGAAATTGATGGCCCGGGCATTTCCGGTTAAGCTTTCTTCTAAAGCAGCAGCTGTCATGGCGCTGTGCAGACGGCCGGACAAAATACCGTCCCTGATCAGATAGGTCTTTTTGGCTCTGGTGCCTTCATCGTCAAAGGGGACATAGCCGGAGCCTTCTTCCATGCCGGTGTCTATGATATTAAGGAGCCCGGCGCCTACTCTGGTGCCGATGGCCCATTCCCGTTTCATATTTTCATCGCCCACCATAAAATCCGATTCACTCTTGTGCCCGAAGCTTTCATGGGCGAACACACCGGTCACTGCCGGTGAAAAGATGCAGGTGTATTCCCCGGGCTCTGCGGGCACGGCATTCTCATGATAATAAATATCTTCTTTGATCTGATCGTGAAGCTCCTTCTCGTGGCCGGAGAGCTCCTCGAACTTCATCTGGTAAATGTCTTTTCGGCCGTAAAAGGGCTTGTCATCTTTCATCAGTATATAACGGGGTGCCACACAGCAATTCTGGGTATCAAAGGTCACATCGCAGCCCTTGCTGGAGACGATATGCTTCCTGGTGTGATTGTCCACGTAATAAAGCTTCCACTGCTGGAGCTCGGGATGGGCCTTCAGACAATTGCAGTAGCCCTCAGCCATCGCCAGCTTCTGCAGATTGGATATACTGCTTACATCACAGTCAGTGTATCTGAGCAAGGTCTCTTTGTTCACTTCATATTTTTGGACAATAGGGTTGTTTTCGATGTCCGGGCAGGGAATAGCCATCCGTGCAAGAGAATCGATCTCGTCCTGCACTTTGGCGAGCTCCGTGGTAGAGCTGATATACCAGCGTCTGCCGTCATAAAGCCGGATAATGACGCCCTGTTCTTTTTTGGTCTTATTCTCTTTCAGGGTGCCGTTTTCAATGGTGATGGAAGTAGCGCTCACCGTTTCTTCTCTTACGTCTGTGTAAAATCCTTTTGGAAATTGATACATACTCCTTTTCTCCTGATCCATAGTTTTATAACAGTGAAGCGGTGGGCTGAACTGTTATTTTAGACTGACAATTTCGTGTTTCGCTGATTTTAGGGTAGTACCTTTTTATTATATTCTATAAAAAGACTATATTCAACCGAAAGATCTGTTCGCAGATTGTAACTATTCAGCCTACGGCTTCATAGTTGCTGAATCTGCCCATTTAAAGTCGCCTGCGGCGAAGGGGCAGATTCACTCTTGGCTTAATCCATACTTTTTCACGGACTTTGCAGCAAGTGCAAAGTCCTGGCTGAACAGTTACCGCAGATTTTTCTTGACTTTGAAATCTTACAGATGTAATATTAAGTGAAAGTAAGGGAGGATGGTCAGAATGAGGCATAGAAGACGGCAAAGAAATGTGATTTCATTTCGGAGAAGAAAAAGAAAACATGACCGATTAAAATCTATATTGACGGTATCGGGGCTTATTGCAGCCGGGGCGTTTCTTTGTGCAGCAGGCTATCGGGGGATCAAGACCATGGAGGATCCGGGCAGTCTGCTTTTCTGGAAAAGGGAAGAGTGGGAGACACCGGAGGAACTGTTGGTGCAATATATGGATCATATTTCCCGGAAGGAATATGAAGAAATGTATGATATGATCGCACCGGAGGTATCAGGCAATATTACCGGTGAGGATTTTATAGCCCGCAATTCGGCCATTTATGAGGGGATTGAGGCACAGAATCTGAAGATGGAGGTGACCGGCTATGATAAGGAGCAGCTTGCCGTTACCTATCAGACTTTTCTTGATACGGCAGCAGGGAATGTGAGCTTTGAAAATAAGGCTTATTTTATAAAAGGCGAAGAACGTTACCTTCTGGTCTGGGAGGATGCTCTGATCTTTCCGGAGCTGGGGGCAGAGGACCGGGTCCGGGTGTCAACCACGGCGGCAGAGCGGGGACAGATTTTGGACAGAAACGGACATGTCCTTGCAGGAAAGGGGGTTGCTTCCTCGGTAGGCATGGTGCCGGGAAGGTTAGAGGATAAGGAAGACGCCATTTTGAAGGTGGCGGAGCTTTTGGGAATGGAGCCGGAGGATGTGGAGAAAAAGCTGGCAGCCAAATGGGTAAAGGATGATTATTTTGTACCCATAAAAACGATCCCCAAGGTGGCGGAAATTGCCCTTATGAGCTGGGAACCGGAGGAAGAGGCTCTCAGAGAGCAGCAGCGGCAGGATGCCTTGCTTGCGATTCCGGGAGTGATGATTTCCGACACGGAGCTTCGCACCTATCCCTATGGGGAGGCGGCTGCTCATCTGATCGGTTATGTCCAGAAGGTAACCGCAGAGGATCTTGAGGAGCATGCCGGGGAAGGCTATACGGCAGAGAGCGTGATCGGCAGGGTCGGTATGGAAGGGCTCTTTGAAAAAGAGCTGAAAGGGCAGGATGGCTGCAGGATCTATATTTCAGACGGAGAGGGGAACGAAAAAAAGGAGCTGGCAAGCCGGATGGTCCAGCATGGCAGGGATATCCGATTAACCATAGACGCGGAATTACAGAAGGCGTTGTACGGGCAGTTTTGGGAGGATAAGGGGTGCTTTGCAGCCATAAACCCTTATACAGGGGAGGTGCTGGCTCTGGTAAGCACACCTTCCTATGATAATAACGATTTTATATTCGGACTTTCCAATGAAAAGTGGGAAGAACTGAATGAGGATGAAAAAAATCCTCTATACAACCGGTTCCGTCAGGTCTGGTGTCCGGGTTCCACCTTTAAGCCTGTGACGGCGGCGATCGGCCTGGCATCCGGGAGGATAGATCCGGCAGAGGATTTCGGACAGGAGGGAAAAAGCTGGCAGAAGGATGCCTCCTGGGGCTCCTACTATGTGACCACCCTTCACACCTACGAGCCGGTAGTGCTGGAAAATGCCCTGATCTATTCCGACAATATTTACTTCGCCAAGGCTGCCCTGAAGATTGGAGCGGAGGTGATGGAAAGCGCATTGGACGGACTGGGCTTTGGCAGTGAGGTTCCTTTTGAAATGAGGATGGCCATCTCCCAATATTCAAACACGGAGCATATAGAGTCAGAGGTTTTGCTTGCGGACAGCGGATACGGGCAGGGGCAGATGCTGGTAAATCCCCTGCATATGGCCTGTATTTATTCCGCCTTTTGTAATGAGGGAAATATGATCAGGCCTTATCTCTTATATGAAACAGAAGCAAAAGGAGAATACTGGATCAGCGGAGCTTTTCCCGAGGCGGCAGCACAGCAGGTGCTTCAGAGTCTTGTCAAAGTGGTGAACGATCCCCACGGTACAGGATACGGCACCCGCCGGGAGGATGTCCTTCTGGCAGGCAAAACCGGCACAGCGGAGATCAAGGCTTCCAAGAGCGACAGCACCGGCACGGAGCTTGGATGGTTTACAGTCTTTACGGCGGAGACCACAGCGGAACGGCCCATCCTTCTGGTTGGCATGGTGGAGGATGTGAAGGAGAGGGGCGGAAGCGGCTATGTGGTGGAGAAGGAAAAGCAGGTGCTGGAGGAATGGTTTAAGGATTAGAATATCCCCACAGATTTCTGATCTGCCATTTGATGTCTTCAAAGCGCCAGTGTCTGTTACTGCGCTCCCGGCTGTTGGGATCGTTGATGAGGAAGCCCTTTTCATCACAGCCATAGATTACAATAAAGTGTCCGGTGGCGGTAAAGTCCCCGGGGCGCATGGCGCAGATCACAGGGTGGCCATTTTCCACATATTGACGGATCACCGCCTCGTCCAGTCCCAGCTCTCTGGCGGTGATCCCGTATTCCCTGGCGGCATCCGTCATAAAAAGCCAGGCAGTTCCTTCCCCTTCCATATAGTAACCATTTTCTTCACTGAAAGCCGCCAGGGCATCGGGAGTTGCGGTTTCATCCCGGGTCAGTGCAAAGATCACCATGGACATACAGGCAGGACCACAGCCGGAGATGCCAATATTGTTCTTTTTTCCATAAGGAGCATAACCCCAGCGGCTGTCCCACTGAATAAATAAAGGAAAGTCCTGTGCCTTTTCCTCATCACTGATCCCGCCGGTAACGGTCCTTTCGGCAGTCAAGTATCCTTTTACGAAACCGGTCAGTTCCTGATTTGCGGATAATGCCGTTAAGAGCGCTTCCGGATAACGTTCCTTCTGGGCGTATATTTCTGCTATATCCTCATCTTGCAGCGCCAGCTCGGCCAATTTGGCATCTACCTCTGCGTCCGTCAGAAGGTTCTGATCATGAATCTCATCGCCGGATACCTGTTTCACAGAAACAAATTGATCTGCTTCCGCCAGGGGAAGGGATTTTGGGGCTTTTTCAGGCCGGGGATCGGGATCGCATTCTGCAGTATGATCGTAAATAACAAGGGCAGGCTCTGAAAAGGTGTCCTTCAGGGTGGCGGCATGGAGAAGCAGGGCTTTGCAGAAGCTGCCGGTGATCCCGAGAAGTAATCCGGCTGCCAGTACATTTCTGAACAGCTTAAGTTTTCGATTTCTTCTTTTGCGTTTTTGATGCTTTTTCTTATTGGTATTTGATTTCATATTATCACAGTCTCCTTTTATCATGTCGGGCAGCTGCCCGGGGAGGATCCGGCTCCCAGAGAGTTCCGATCGTCTGACAGGATATCATAATTGTCTCTAAAGAATCTCTAAGTAAGAAAAAAGGAGTACAGGATAAGTATGTTAAATATCCACATTCATTCCGTCGTATGCGGCCAGAAAGCTGTAAGGGGTAAAGGCCCTTTCCAGTTCCTCCTGGAAGGGGCCGTAGGTATGTACGAAATGGGTCGCTATAAAAACAGTATTCTGACTGGCAATCTGTTGCCTGACCATTCGGCTTTGGATCTTCAAATTATCTTCAAAGCCCATATGGCTTTGAAAATAAGAGGGACCGACGCAGCAGGTACAGTCAAGGACCACAGCATCCAGATGCTCTCCCTGCAGCGCGTCCCAGGTTTCTTCTTTGAAATAGCCGGTGTCATGGGCATAGAGAAGTGTTTTGCCTTCTTTTCGTATGAGATATAAATGGCATTCCTGCTTTGGGTCGTGGTTGGCCGGCAGGGCTTTTACAAGAAAATCTCCTACGGAAATTTCCTGAAAATTGATAATTTGGCGTACCTCCAGGTAATCTGAGATTTCTTCACAGCCCAAAGCTTTGAGTCTGTCACATACAGTCTTATTTCCAAAAACCGTTAATTTATGAGGCTTTGGAGACATAGAGTAAGGCGGTGCGATATGAAGCAGCTCCTCCGGATAAAAATGATCCATATGGGCGTGAGTAACGATCAGATGATCGATTTCATTCATATCCAGCCCGCCATAGCGCATATGGTCAAAAATATCCGGTGAAAAGTCGATCAGAAGATCCTGATCGATCCGGGTGCAGGTTCTGCTGCGGAAATCCCTTCCGCCCGTTTTTCGTATCTTTTGGCAATTTTTGCATTTGCAAAAGGTGGCCGGCACAGCCTCTGATGCGCCTGTGCCGTAAAAGTGTATGTTCATAGGATTTTGTACTCCTGTCTGTTAAGTATGAAAAACATTCCAACGGTAATTTATGAGAGCATCATACCATATCCGAAGAGCAGCCGCAATTTTTATCCTACAGGAATCTTTAATACCTGCCCGATATCCAGGGCGTTGCCGGTAAGGCCGTTTAAGTTTTTAATTGCTTCCACCGTTGTGCCGTATCGGTTGGCGATGAGCCAGAGAGAATCTCCGGCCTGAACGGTATACGTAATGTAGGCAGGAGACTGGTCAGAGGGGATCATTAATATCTGCCCGATGGAGAGCATATCGCTGGTAAGTCCGTTCAGCCTTTTGATGGCGTCCACGGTAGTATCATATTTTTGGGCAATGAGCCAGAGAGAGTCTCCGGCCTTGACCACATATCGGATGGCAGAGGAGTCCGGACCGGGGGAGGGAATATTCTGATGGACGCCGTGATAGACGTCATACAGTGCCTGCCAGGTCAGAGGACCAACCACACCGTCAGGGTTGAGAGAAGCAGTTTGCTGGAAAGCGATCACAGACTGTCTCGTTCCGTTTCCGAAAATGCCGTCCTGGGAAGGCGCAGGGATGCCGGGATAATATTCAGAAGCCACATTCAAAAGGTACTGCAGGGTGATCACATCCTGGCCTTTAGCGCCCTGACGCAGCACAGAGGAAGGGGGAACTGTGCCAATGCCAAGAGAGGTGCCTTCGGAGTCCAATTCCCCCAGTCTGGTGACGGCGGTATAGAGCCGGGAGATTTTGTACCATGTGGATTTGCCCACAATTCCGTCAGGAGACAGATTGAAGATCCGTTGAAAGCTGATCACGGCATCCCTTGTGCTGTTCCCGAAAATACCTGATGTGTCAGTGATGGCGGGGATGGCCGGGTAATTTCTGCGGATCCTGTTCAGGTAAGTCTGAATGGTCTGCACATCCAGGCCGGTGCTGCCTGCTTTGAGAGGGGTACCGGGATAGGAGGAGAGGACGCCGGAGATCACATTTGTCTCTGCAATCTCCACGTCTCTGGGATAATAGGAGCGCAGGATCTCTAAGGGACTTAAGCCCTGGCCGGCTAAGGAAACGGTTCCCCATTGGGAAAGACCCTGGCAGGTAACCGTGGTCCCGTTGCAGAAGGAGGTAAAATAAGGCACATTCTGTCCCCGTCTGCGCACATATTGATTGAAAATATCGTCCACGATCCTGCTGATCGACTCATAAATAGGACGTCCATAGACAAAGCTCTGGTCGTAGGCGGTGCTGCTTGTGATGTCGAAGCCATAGCCCCGGCTTTTGTACCACTCCGTGTACACACGGTTTAAGGCAAAGGTAATAATCGCATAGATATTGGCAGTGAGGGCGCTTGCAGGCCATGTGGGATATATTTCACTGCTTGCCACATTTTTTACATAATCGGGAAAGCTGACCTGCACATTGGCAGCAGAGGCTGCGGGGGGACCTAAATGTACGGTAATAGGATCAGGGATAGCTACCTGCCGCAAAACATAAGGGGCGGCAATGGTCCCTTCCTGACTTCGGGGGCTCTGGGAGGAAATGGCAGGGCCGCCTACAAAAATTTCTGCCTGCATAGGGGCGGACTGTTTTTGAGGGACAGGTATGAGGGTAAGGGGAAGAAGGGCCGTTTCTTCTTCATAAATGGGTATTTCCGATACATAAAGGGAGTTGAACCCGGGTGCTAAGGCCAGGACATTGTAGCTGGTGTAGGGAGTTCCTGAAAAATAAGGGTTTTGAGAAAAGCTTTTATCCACGGTTTCTAAGGAGACTCTCTGAGTCTCTCCGTTTTCATCTGTAACTAATTCATAGACACTGCCACCCTGGGCATTCATGATGCGGATAAAGGCGCCGCTGATGGGAAGCGCTTCATGGGCAGTCCGTGCCTGTATGGTCAAATAACCGATCGCCATAGAGTTGGTTTCTCCGTAGGAGTACTTTTTATATTAATATGAAAAAAGATGGTGACAGTTACAATTCAATCTCCAAAACTCATTTTCAGAAATGGAGAAAAGTGTTACAATTAAAAAAATACAGGAACAGGTAAGGAGTAAAATAATGACCTCATATCTTTTGGAATGCTGTGTGGACAGTGTAGAGTCTGCTTTAGCGGCGGCCCGGGGCGGTGCGGACCGGTTAGAGCTTTGCGCGGGCCTTGTGATCGGCGGTATCACGCCCGGCCTTGGGCTGTTTGAAGAAGTCAGGGAGCGGACCGGGCTTCCCATTCGGGTGCTTATAAGGCCCCGCTATGGAGATTTCCTTTATACGGATCATGAGATTGCAGTGATGGCAAGGGATATCAGTCTGTTTCGGGAGGCAGGAGCAGAGGGCGTTGTGATCGGGTGTCTTGCTAAGGACGGGAGCCTTTGCAGGGAACAGATGAAAGAATTAATGGCAGCTGCACAGGGCATGAGGGTGACCCTGCACAGAGCCTTTGATCTGTGCGCCGATCCCCGGGAAACCTACCGGCAGGCCGGTGAACTGGGGATCGACACGATCCTGACCTCCGGCCAGGAAGAAAACTGCCTGAAAGGACTGCCTCTTTTGAAGGAGCTTACAGAGATCCAAAAGAAAGAGGGCGGGCCCCGGATCATGGCCGGGGCAGGTGTGACACCCGAGGTGATCAGGCGTTTCCTTTCGGAGACGGAAATCACCTGTTTTCATTTATCTGCCAAAAAGACCTTAGAGAGCGAAATGGAATATCGCAGACAGGGAGTTCCCATGGGGATACCGGGAATGGACGAGTTTTGTATTTTCAGGACAGATCCGGAAGTGGTGGCTTGCGCGAAGAAGCTTTTGGAGGGCAGATAGGTCAGGGCCGTGATGTTTTTTATACATGGAAATAAAAGATGTAAAGTCTGTTTATTTATCAAATCCACCCCTGCAAATAAGGACACTTTTTTTCACAAAAGGTGTCTTTTTTTTAGCCATATTTTCCGGTAGAATAACAATCAGGACTTATTTATTAAGCAGGAAGGAGAAGGTATGGAGAGGTATTATCTGGCGATTGACATAGGGGCTTCCAGCGGACGCCACATCCTGGCCCATAAGGAAAAGGGCAGGATGGTTCTGGAGGAGGTTTACCGATTTCCCAACGGAATGGTGGAGAAGGACGGAGAACTGGTCTGGGAGTCGGAGAAGCTCTTTGAAGAGATCAAAAATGGGATGAAAAAGTGCAAGGAGCTTGGGAAGATCCCGGTAAGCCTGGGGATCGATACCTGGGGGGTTGATTTCGTGCTTTTGGATGAAAGTGGAGAGCGGATCGGAAATGCCGTGGCCTACCGGGACAGCCGGACCAGGGGCATGGATCAGAAGGTGTACGAGCTCGTGGATGAGGATGAGCTTTATGCCCTGACAGGGATCCAGAAACAGAGCTTTAACACGATTTATCAGCTTATGGCTTTGAAGCAAAGAAAGCCTGCGCAGCTGGCGGCTGCTAAAAAGTTGCTTTTAACGCCGGATTATTTCAATTATCTTTTGACAGGAAAGGCAGCGGCAGAGTACACCATTGCTTCTACTACCCAGCTGTTAAGCCCGGAAACAAAGGACTGGGACAGGGAATTGATCCGGCGGCTGGGATATCCGGAGGATATTTTTATGGAAATCTGTATGCCGGGCAGTGAACTGGGGGGTTTACGGCAGGAGATCAGGGATGAGGTAGGCTTCGATTGTAAGGTGGTGCATGCCGCAGCTCACGATACGGGTTCGGCAGTGATGGCTATCCCGGGCAATGAGGAGAACACGCTTTATATCAGCTCCGGGACATGGTCTCTGATGGGGACGGAGCTTTTGGAGGCTGACTGTTCCCCGGAGAGCAAGGCCCATAATCTTTCCAACGAAGGGGGCTACGACTGTCGCTTCAGGTATCTGAAAAATATTATGGGACTTTGGATGATTCAGTCGGTAAAGAAGGAGATCGGCGAGGGTCTTGGATTTGGAGAGATCTGTGATATGGCTTCTGAGTGTGAGATCGCATCTCTGGTAGATTGTAATGATGAACGTTTTCTGGCGCCGGCGGATATGACCAGGGAAGTGCAAAAGGCCTGTGAGGAATCGGGACAGCAGGTGCCAGAGGGTATTGCGGAGGTGGCTTCGGTAATTTATAACAGCCTTGCAGAGTGCTACGCCTCTACGGTGGAAGAGATTGAGCAGATGACAGGCTGCCATTATGAGAGCATTCATATTATGGGAGGCGGCTCTAATGCGGAGTATTTAAACCGTCTTACGGCAAAGGCAACGGGACGGAAGGTTTTAGCAGGGCCTGTGGAGGCTACGGCCATCGGCAACATTGCCGCCCAAATGATAGCAGAAGGAGAGCTGGCAGATCTGCAGGATGCGAGAGCCTGCGTTTATCAGTCCTTTCCTATTGTCGTCTACGAGTAATATGGGGCATAGCTTACCACTGCTGTGGCAGCTTGAAAATTTATAAAAAAGTCTAAACCATTAAAGAACAAAAAAGAAATAAAGGAAGGAGCCCAAAATACTATGGACCAGAAAGAAAGATATGAATCCGCCAAAAAAGCCTATGCGCAGATAGGAGTAGATACGGATCAGGCAATCGCCAGGTTAAAGGAGATCCCGGTTTCTCTTCATTGCTGGCAGGGAGACGATGTGATCGGATTTGACCATGAGGGACCTTTGACCGGAGGGATCCAGACTACGGGCAATTACCCGGGGAAGGCCAAAACACCCGAGGAACTGATGCAGGACATGGATCAGGCGCTGAAATTAATGCCGGGTAAGAAGAAGCTGAATCTCCATGCCAGCTATGCGATCTTTGAGGAAGGGCAGTTTGTGGACAGAGATCAGATCGGGCCGGAACACTTTGCCAGGTGGGTGGCGTTTGCAAAAGAGAGGAATATGGGGATCGACTTTAATCCCACCTTCTTTTCCCATGACAGGATCAAGGATGGTCTGACCCTTACAAGTCCTGATGAGGAGACCAGAAAATTCTGGATCGATCATGGAAAGGCATGTATCCGGATTTCCGAATATTTTGCCAAAGAGACAGGGATCCCCTGTGTGATGAATATCTGGATCGGGGACGGATTCAAGGATATTCCCGGAGACAGAATGGGGCCTCGTCTGCGTTATAAGGATTCTATCGAGCAGATCCTCTCAGAGCCTTATGACAAAAACCTGGTAAAGCCCTGTGTGGAATCCAAGGTATTCGGCATCGGTGTGGAATCCTATACGGCAGGCTCTGCAGAGTTTTCCTTAAGCTTTGCGGCAACCCATGGCTGCCTTCCTCTTATGGATAACGGCCATTATCATCCCACCGAGATGGTTTCCGACAAGATCCCGGCGTTGCTTTGTTTTTATCCGGAGATCGCCCTGCATATCACAAGGCCTGTGCGCTGGGACAGCGATCATGTGGTGCTTTTTGACGATGAGACAAGGGAAATGGCCAGGGAGATTGTGCGCTGCGACGGACTTGACAGAGTTTATATGGCTCTTGACTATTTTGATGCAGGCATCAACCGGGTGGCAGCCTGGACTGTGGGCTTTCGGAGCTGGCAGAAGGCGCTTTTAAACGCTCTTTGCACGCCGAATGAGGAGTTCAAAAGGCTTCAGGACGAAAACAGAATGACAGAGCTTATGATGTTCCAGGAAGACATGAAGCTTGCACCCTTTGGAGATGTGTGGGAGGAGTACTGCAGGCAGTGCGGCGTGGCGGCTTCAGGCAGAGAGTGGTTTGAGACAATTAAGAAATACGAGGAAGAGGTACTGCTTAAAAGATAAAGAAATGGCAGCAGTTGAAGGAGGATTTTAACAATGAACTTTTTGGATGCGGAATTTGTACAGGGCTTTATCCGGATGGCAAATGACGGCTGGGAACAGGGCTGGCATGAGAGAAACGGCGGAAACCTTTCCTACAGGGTGAAACCGGAGGAGGCCGAGGCGGTAAAGGAAAGCTTCCGGGCAGGGGAATGGAGAGAAATCGGGACCTCTGTTCCGAAGCTGGCAGGGGAATATTTCCTGGTGACCGGGAGCGGAAAGTATTTTCGTAATGTGATCATCAAGCCGGAAGATTCCATCTGCATGATTGAACTGGATGAGAAAGGGGAAAACTACCGTATTGTATGGGGGCTTGTAAATGGCGGAAGGCCTACCTCGGAGCTTCCATCCCATTTGATGAACCATGAGGTAAAAAAAGAACTGACAGAGGACAGATATCGGGTGATCTATCATGCCCATCCGGCTAATGTGATCGCTCTTACCTTTGTTCTTCCCCTTAAGGATGAAGTATTTACAAGAGAATTATGGGAGATGGCTACGGAATGTCCGGTGGTGTTCCCGGACGGGATCGGCGTAGTACCCTGGATGGTGCCGGGAGGAAGAGAGATCGCGGTAGAGACCAGCAAGCTGATGAAGGAGTATGATGTGGCGATCTGGGCGCACCACGGCATGTTCGCTGCCGGAGAGGATTTTGACCTGACCTTCGGACTGATGCATACAGTAGAAAAAGCGGCAGAGATTTTGGTGAAGATGCTCTCCATGCGTCCTGACAAGCTGCAGACCATTAAACCTGAAGAATTCAGGGATCTGGCTAAAGATTTTAAGGTTACATTGCCTGAAAAATTTTTATATGAAAAATAAAAAGAAAGAGGAGGTTTTTATCATGGCAAACAGATTTGTGTTAAACGAGACATCCTACCACGGCGCAGGAGCCGTCAGGGAGATCGCAGGAGAGGCAAAGGGCAGGGGCTTTCAGAAGGCTTTTGTATGCTCTGACCCGGATCTGATCAAATTCGGGGTTACGGGGAAGGTACTGGATGTTCTGGATGAGGCAGGGCTTTCCTATGAAGTGTATTCCAACATCAAGCCTAATCCTACCATTGAAAATGTGCAGACAGGGGTGGAAGCCTTTAAGAAGTCCGGTGCGGATTATCTGATCGCTATCGGCGGTGGTTCTTCCATGGATACCGCCAAGGCCATCGGCATTATCATCAACAATCCGGATTTTGCAGATGTGATAAGCTTAGAGGGCGTGGCGCCCACCACCAATAAGTCAGTTCCGATCTTCGCAGTGCCTACTACGGCCGGAACCGCTGCAGAGGTGACCATTAACTATGTGATCACTGATGCGGCAAAGAACCGTAAGATGGTATGCGTTGATCCTAAGGATATTCCTGTGGTTGCCTTTGTGGATCCGGAAATGATGTCCACCATGCCTAAGGGGCTTACGGCCGCCACCGGTATGGATGCCCTGACCCATGCCATTGAGGGTTATATTACGGCAGGCGCCTGGGAATTATCAGATATGTTCCACTTAAAGGCTATCGAGATTATTTCCCGTTCCTTAAGAGGCGCAGTGGATAACACTCCGGAGGGAAGAGAGGATATGGCTCTCGGCCAGTATGTGGCAGGAATGGGCTTCTCCAATGTAGGTCTCGGGATCGTTCATTCCATGGCGCACCCTCTCGGGGCACTGTATGATACCCCTCATGGAATCGCCAATGCGATCATTCTTCCTACTGTAATGGAGTACAATGCAGAGGCAACCGGGGAAAAGTACCGGGAGATCGCAAGGGCCATGGGTGTTGCGGGAGTTGATGCCATGACACAGGAGGAATACAGAAAGGCAGCGGTAGATGCAGTCAAGAAGCTGTCAGAGGATGTGGGAATCCCGGGAGACTTAAAGGAAATCGTAAAGAGAGAGGATATCCCTTTCCTTGCACAGTCTGCTTATGACGATGCCTGCCGGCCGGGCAATCCGAAGGAGACCAGTGTGGAGGATATCACGAAGCTGTATGAGTCTTTGATCTAAGGCAAAACAAAAATTGATGTTAAAAAAGCCCTGCAGGATATCGCGGGGCTTTTTGATCGGTAAGCTTACTTGCGAAGCGTGGCATCCGTTATTGTTTTTAGAATACCGGTATGTTACCATAATAAAAAAGAAAAGAAGGGGTGACATAAGAACATGGAAGGTATTTTGAAGGACGGTTACAGGCTCTACCAAAACAAGGATGGCAAGGATCTGGGGATCGCGGAGAATTCCAGAGTAAAGATCCTGGAAAGGGATGGGCTCTATTTCAAGGATTTCACGGGAGAAGGGGAGCTTCTGCCTTATGCGGACTGGCGGCTTAGTCCCGGGGAAAGGGCTGCGGATCTGGCCGGAAGGCTTTCGATCGAAGAAATTGCGGGGCTTATGCTTTACAGCAGCCACCAGATGGTTCCGGCAGGAGAGGGAGCCTTTTCCGGGACTTATGGCGGGAAGACCTTTAAAGAAAGCGGAGCTGACCCGTGGGAGCTGACGGATCAGCAAAAAGAGTTTATCCAAAAGGACGGCGTACGCCATGTGTTGGTGACCGGTTTTGCCAGTACAGAGGTGGCAGTGAAGTGGAATAACAGGCTGCAGGCCTGCGCGGAGAATACCGGCTTTGGGATCCCGGTGAACAACAGCTCCGACCCGAGACATAGTGTAGATGCAGACACAGAATATAAGGCAATGACAGGAGAGCCTATCAGCAAATGGGCAAACGGGGTGGGACTGGCGGCAACCTTTGACAAGGAGCTGGTAAAGGAGTTTGGGGAAATCGCATCCAAAGAGTACCGGGCGTTGGGGATCACAACGGCGCTTTCCCCCCAGATCGACCTGGGCACGGAGCCCAGATGGATGCGGTGGGCCGATACCTTTGGGCCGGATTTTTCACTTTCCTGTGATATGGCTAAGGCTTACTGTGACGGCTTTCAGACTACCCCGGGGCAGGAGAGCGGCTGGGGAGATGAGAGCGTCAATGCTATGGTGAAGCATTTTCCGGGGGGAGGCCCGGCAGAATGCGGAAGGGATGCCCACTATGCCTTTGGACAATATTCCGTTTATCCCGGGAATAACTTTGAGGAACATATGAGGGTGTTTTCGGAGGCGGCTTTCCGGCTGGACGGTCCTACGGGTAAGGCAAGCGCAGTGATGCCGTATTACTCTATTTCCTATGGACAGGATACCCAAAATAAAGAAAATGTGGGCAATTCCTACAGCAGATATCTGATCGGCGATGTACTCAGAGAGCAGCTTGGATATGAAGGGGTGGTCTGCACGGACTGGGCGATCACGGCAGATAAAGGACCGGATATCCACTCTGCCTTAGGCGGCAAGTGCTGGGGCGTGGAGGAGCTTTCTGTGGAGGAACGTCACTTTAAAGCGTTGGAAGCGGGAGTAGATCAGTTCGGCGGAAACAATGAGGCCGGGCCGGTGCTTGCAGCTTACCGGATGGCCTGTGAAAAATACGGGGAGGAGCAGGCAAGGGCAAGGTTTGAACGTTCTGCCGTGCGGCTTCTCACCAATATTTTCCAGGTAGGACTCTTTGAAAATCCTTACCTGGATCTGGAAAAGTCTCTCTCAGAGGTGGGAAAAAAGGAATATGTGGAAAAAGGTTATCTTTCTCAGCTGAAGTCCATGGTACTGTTGAAGAATAAGGATCAGACCCTTCCTCTTCCAAAGAAGACAAAGGTTTATATTCCGGACAGGCATGTGAAGCCTTACCGCACCTTTTTCGGGAATTTCACCGAGGATGTGACGGCGCCGCCTCCGGGTAAGGCAGCGGCAGGGGAGTTTTTCCAGGTGGTGGATACGCCCGGGGAGGCGGATGCGGCAATCTGCTTCGTGGCATCTCCTGTCAGTATGGGATATGAAAACGGTTATCAGCCCGTTACGCTGCAGTATCGTCCCTATGAGGCAGTTACTGCACGGGCAGAAGGGATCACCGGGAAAGGAAGCTACCGGGGCAAGAGGGTGACTTGTGCCAATGAGGAAGATCTGGATATGGTGATAGACACCAAAAAGAAAATGGGAGATAAGCCTGTGATCGTCTGCCTGACCATGAAAAATCCCACCGTGTTTGCAGAGCTGGAGCCCTATGCGGATGCGATCCTGGCAGATTTCGGGGTGAGGGCGAGAGCGCCTTTTGAGATCCTTGCAGGAAACTATGAACCTACAGGGCTTCTTCCGGCTATTATGCCAAAGGATATGGCTACCATCGAAGCCCACTGTGAGGATCTGCCCTTTGACTATGAAGCCTATGTGGACAGCCAGAGGAATGCCTATGGATTCGGGTTCGGACTGAATTTTCACGGCGTGATAGGGGACGGAAGAAAAAGATAGCTTGCTGCTTCAGCCAAAGAACTGATCATGATAAGGAAGAAGGCGGGTGAGAGGTTGAAAAGAAAAGTCGGGATCGGATATCAGGATTTTGAGAAAATAAGGAAAAATAATATTTTTTATGTGGATAAGACAGATTTTATCAGTCAGTGGTGGGGGAACGGTGATGAGGTGACACTGATCACCCGTCCCAGAAGGTTTGGAAAAACCCTGAATATGAGTATGCTGTATTACTTTTTTTCAGTTAAAAATAAAGACAGAGGAGATTTGTTTGAAGGGCTGAAAATCTGGGAAGAAAAATCACCCGACGAAGGTTATAGCTACAGAGAATTGCAGGGGACTTATCCGGTGCTGTTTTTGAGCTTTGCAGGGATCAAGGAAAATTCCTTTACAGAGGCGCGCAAGAGCATGTGCCGGGTAATAGAAGAACAGTATAATAAGCATGATTACCTGCTTGACGGAAACCTGCTTAACGAAAAGGAACAGGCATTTTATCAGGAGGTTACCGCCAATATGACGGATAGCACAGCGTCGGTTTCTCTTCGTTCCCTGGCGGATTTTCTCGAAAGATACTATGGCAAAAAGACGATCATACTTCTGGATGAATACGACACGCCTATGCAGGAAGCCTGGGTAGGCGGTTATTGGGAGGAAATGGTTTCTTTTACCAGAGGGCTGTTTAATTCAACCTTTAAGACAAATCCTTATCTGGAACGTGCCATTATGACAGGGATCACAAGAGTCAGTAAGGAATCCATTTTTTCGGATTTGAACAATCTGAAAGTGGTAACTACAACCTCTGAAATGTATGCAGACTGTTTTGGATTTACAGAAGCTGAAGTGTTTGCCGTTTTGGATGAATATGAACTTTCCGAACAGAAGCAAATGGTAAAAGACTGGTATGATGGATTTACATTTGGCTCGAGAAATGATATTTATAACCCATGGTCTGTTATTAATTTTCTGACTGAAAAAAGAGTAGGAGCCTATTGGGCCAATACCAGCGCAAACAGTCTGGTAGCAAAACTTTTGAGGGAGAGCGGACCAAACAATAAACAGCTTTTCGAAGAACTGCTTAAAGGTGGAAGTATCCGCAAGGAGATTGACGAGCAGATCGTCTATAACCAGCTTTCCACCAAAAAAGATGCGATCTGGAGTCTTTTTCTGGCCAGCGGCTATCTGAAGGTGAGCAATACAGTGCTTATGGAGCAGGCAGGACGAATGTATTATGACCTGACACTGACCAACAAGGAAGTCCGTATTATGTTTGAAAATATGATCCAGGACTGGTTTTCCGGAAACGATGATTATAATGACTTTGTCCGGGCGCTTCTTTTGGATGATGTCAGGGCGATGAATATCTATATGAGTAGAGTGGCTTTGGAGATGTTCAGTTGTTTTGATACAGGGAAGCGTCCGTCTGAGGCAGAGCCGGAGAGATTTTATCATGGATTTGTGCTTGGGCTGATGGTGGAGCTCTCTGACAGATATGTGCTTACCTCTAACCGGGAGAGTGGCTTTGGAAGGTATGATATCTTGTTGGAACCCAAAAGGATAGAGGATAATGCATTTATAATAGAGTTTAAGGTACAGGATTCGGAGGAAAAGGAGCTTTCCGATACAGTACGGAGCGCACTGTGCCAGATCGAAGAGAAGATGTATGAAACGGTTCTGACGGCAAAAGGAATTTCCGCAGAACAGATCCGGAAGTATGGGTTTGCCTTTTGCGGAAAAAAGGTGTTGATCGGGAGATAACGGGGAAACACGCTACGTAAACAGTCTGTTGTATGCTATTAAACAGGACGGTTTGCGTAGCGTGATGGTGTTTGATCCGTTGACTATTTCCCGCAATATACCCGGATGGCCCGATCGGCAAACTCTGCCGTACCGGCGCCTCCGGCCTTATCAATGTTGGCAGTAAACTCACCGCCTGCGGCATACATCTTACCCAGTCCTGATAATATTTCATTAGAACAGGTATAATAATGTGCGCTGATGAATGACTGCAGTTTCATGACCAAAGCTCTGGCCTGGTCGGATGCAGGGTCAGTTTCTCTGATCTTGCCGAAATCCCTGAAAATATCCATCATCTCCATGCCCAATCTGGATTCCTCCTCTTTGGTGCGTCCTTTTGATTTTTGTTCGAATTCATGGTATTCCGGTGTAGAGCCCCAGGAGGCCTTGGCCTTAGCGGCGTATTCATCGATCCTGCTTGTGTCAAATACTGAAAAATCCATATACTTTACTCCTGTCGCTTTTATTCCGCGGGCAAGGCTTATCAGGTTTTCCAGATGCTCCTTCTTTAAGGTCAGTAAGGCAATCTGCTGTTCAAGAGCCTTATTCCGGTCAAAGTCGGGGCTTTCCATAATGCCTCTGATATTCTTAAGCGGAAACTCCAATTCCCGAAACAGTAAAATCTGCTGCAGCTTTTGAAGAGCTGTATCGTCATACAGCCGGTAGCCTGACCCGGTATATTCTGTGGGATGCAGAAGTCCGATCTTGTCATAATATTGCAGTGTGCGTATACTCACCCCTGCTAATCGGCTTACTTCATGTACGGTTTTCATTGGCATTTCCTCCTCGCGTAATACCACTATAAACTATTACGCAGCGTAGGAGTCAAGGGCTTTTTTAATCAATAAGCTGGCTAGCGAAGCGTGTCAGCGTTTGATTTTATGCGCGTATGATTTTTCTCATGCATACCGGTAAATAATGATCTCGTCCGCCCAAAAGTCCCCGTCCTGATAATAGCCCTGGGCGTTAACGGAAGTTTTCTCCTGCAGATCCGAAAAACTCCCGTCGGTCTTTTCCACATCGGCATCTCCGTTTACGCCGCCGTTTTTGACGGTATGTATCTTGTAGGAAGTAGTTTCGGAAACATGGACCGTGATCAGCACTTCATCTGCTGAGCCTTCCGCAGGCATGACCGTAACCGCACCCACATCTCCCTCTTCTATGGGCAGATCAAAGCTCTGACTGACCACAAAGCTGTCTGTGTCTATGGTCCGGATGCTTCCTGAAAGCTCTGTATCTGATTGAGGCGCATAGTTGTTTGGAGGAGCGGAGGAGGCGTTGCTATCCTGTCGGTTGTCAGAGGCGGCCTCCTGGGCATCGTCCTGGGGTGCAGGCGTGGAGTCATTTTCTGTATTCTCCACGGAAGAAGAGGGGGCAGGAATCGGCTCTGCGGAAGGAGAGGTGGCTTCGGACGCATTTTTTCCGCATCCGGACAGCGAGGCCAGCGCCAATGCCAGAGCAAAGGTAAGGAGGATTCTGCCAGTTAATTTCTTTGTGATGTTTTTGTACTGCATGATTCTTATTCCTTTCTTTTATACTTGATCATTTGAACCTGACAGGCACAGGGCAGTCTGAAAAACATACCGGCGCTGTCATCAGAAATGAGGATAGCAGGTGAATCTCTAAAAAGCCTCTAAGAAAAAGTCTGGATCATGTTTGCTTTTCTTTTCGGGACTGCTATACTTGATACAGTCAAATACACAAACGGTTGAAGGGCAGATCGTCCAAAATGGAAGGGAATGTGAATGAAAAAAAGGGTAACGATACGGGAAGCGCAGATCAGGCAGGAGGTTTCCTTTTTCTGGGAGAAGCTTCGGGAGTATCAGGAAAGAGACATTTTTCCTGATCTGGAGGAGGAAGATAAGGAATATTTCCGCAGTGAGGAATATGTCGGAGAAATCCAAAAGCTCCATGAGAGGGCACAAAACCACTGCTTTTATCTGATCTTCCAGAGAGAGGGGGAGGATATCGGAATCGCTATGCCGGTCCTGTACGATCAGGAGGATGGAAAGTGCTTTTTGCTGGAGTTTTGTGTTTTTCCGGAGTTTCGGGGGAATGGCACGGGACAAAGCTGTGCGGAGGCTTTCCTGGCATGGGCAAGTGAACGGGGAGCGGCCTATGTGGAACTGAATTTCGGCGGTCTGGAGCGGAGATTCCGGTTTTGGAAGAGGGCAGGATTTCTTCCAAACGGCAGGGACGAGTGGGGGGAGCCCCTGATGCTTCTGCCGCCGGAAGAAGAAAAGCCCGTTACGGTGGAGCTCTTAAAGGATCCCGAAGATCACTGGCAGCTGCGAAAGCTTTTAAACGGGTATCTGGTGGAGATCGGGGAGGAAATGCTTTCGGATGAAAAGATCGAAAGGCTGGAAAAAGCCATCGCAGAGGAAAAAATCTTTTTCTTTTTGGCCAGGCGGGGAAGCCGGGCAGTTGGAATGTGTTCGGTGAGTTTGTGCTTTTCTACCTTTGCCTGCCAGGCAGTGGGGAGCTTCGAGGATTTTTATGTGGAGCCGGTCTTCAGAAAAAAAGGGATTGCCGGGATGCTGGCTCATGCGGCACAGGACTGGTGCAGGAGACGGATTTGACAGTTGCATCGGGCGCGCCGATGCATTATACTGAACATATGAAAAAAGGACGCCTGTCAGGGGCCGCAGCCCACATGGCAGGGGCGGAAATGGAGGAAACTGGAACATGCATAATCAAAATTTATCTGCAGCAGAGGCACTTACAAAGCTTAAGGAAGGAAACCAGCGTTATCTGGAAGCCGTAGCGAATCCCGGGGATATCTCTCCGAGGATCAGACAGTATACCTGTGAAAATGGCCAGAGCCCTTACGCCATCGTGGTAACCTGTTCAGATTCACGTGTGATCCCGGAGGGCATTTTTTCTGCAGGGATCGGGGAGTTGTTTGTGATCCGTGTGGCCGGTAATGTGATGGACAATCATCAATTGGGAAGTGTTGAGTATGCGGCGGATCATTTGGGCACGAAGCTGGTGGTGGTATTGGGACACAGCAACTGCGGCGCAGTAGGGGCGGCTGTAACGAGTGATCCTGCCGGTTATGTGAAATACATTACCGATGAGATCCGCAAGGCCATCGGCGATGAAAAGGATGAGGCTAAGGCCTGTTGCCTGAATGTTCAGAGAAGCGTGTCTGTGATCAAAGAAAGCCTTAGTGAAATGGTTGAGAGCGGAAATCTTACGGTCTGCGGAGCTGTTTATCAGATCGACAGCGGTAAAGTGGAGTTTTTGGATTAAAATACTGGCGGCCGGTTCCTTATGGAACCGGCCGTTGTTCTTTTGCTCGCCCGGGGCAGCAATTTATATCAATAGCTTCGCAATTTCCCAAATTGTAAACAGGGGCAGGACATGTTAGAGTAAGTTTGGAAATAAATTTCCAAACTGTTAATTGGTGCAGTACCACGGGCAAATCCCGTGGTATGCAGGGGTATAAGAATATATTTTGATACCGGAAGGGAGCAGACATGATCTATTCACTGGAGGGAAAATGGCAGGCGGATATCGGAGACGGTCAGATCTATCCTATGCATCTGCCGGGAACGCTGGATGAGAACAGGATTGGGAAAAAGGACGCCGGGAGTGATCAGTGGCATCCGGACAGCGCGCTTTTTAATGATGATCTGAAGGGAAACGGGGTGATCCTCACCCGCCTTACAAGAAAATATACCTTTGAGGGGGAGGCCAGGCTGACGCGCCGGGTCTCCTTCGATGTGCCTTGTGTAAAAAGACTCTTTTTGGAGGCAGAGAGGGCAAGATGCTTAAGGCTTCTTTTGGATGGAAAGGAAATTCCGGATTTTCGGGAGCCTTCCATCAGCACGCCTCATGTGTTTGAACTGACGAAATACTGGAAGGGAAGTCACGAGCTTACGCTTTTGTCGGACAACAGCTATCCGGGGCTGCCTCATGACAGCATTGTTTATTCTTCTGCGGCTACGGATGAGACTCAGACCAACTGGAACGGAGTGTTGGGGTATCTGCGTCTGCGGGTGGAGGAACCGGTGTTTTTGGAGGCGGTACACGCTTATCCGGTGAAGACTGCCGGAAGAAAGGAAAGCGGAAAGCATGCCGGAGGAAAGGAAAGCGGCAAGCTTCCGGGGGCAGCTTTAAGAGTGCGGGCAGTAGTATGTGCAGATCATCCATGGGAAGGGACACTGACCGTTCGCTCAAAGGCATTAAAAGAGCCTGTATCAGTGAAGGTCAGGGCAGAAAAGGGACGGACAGAGGTCTGGCTGGAGGATCTGGCACTGGATGAAAATGCCGCCAGGTGGGATGAATATGAAGGAAATCTGCAGGAACTGACCGCAGGTCTTATACAGGAAAAAGAGGGCCAGTGCATTTCCCTGCCGGATAAGACCATCACCTTTGGGATCCGGGAGTTTGGGGATAACGGCGAGGGCAGGCTTTCGCTTAACGGGCGCACGGTCTTTTTGAGGTGCGAAGCCAACTGCGGGGAGTTCCCGGAAACTGGATACAGTCCCATGAGTGTGGAGGAATGGCGTACTATCCTTGAAACCTACAAATCTTACGGGATCAATTGCGTGCGTTTTCACTCTCATTGTCCGCCGGAGGCTGCTTTTGCGGCGGCAGATGAGATGGGGATGCTGATGCAGCCGGAGCTGTCCCATTGGAATCCGGTGGATGCCTTTGAATCGGAGGAAAGCTTTTCTTATTATGAGGCAGAGCTTAAGGAAATTCTGTGGATGCTGGCCAATCACCCCTCTTTTGTGATGCTGACCTTCGGAAACGAGCTCCACGCCTTTGAAAAGGGACATGAGAGGATGAACGAGCTGCTGAAAAAGGCGCGGGAAAAGGATAGTACCCGTTTATATGCCAATGGCTCCAACGTCCATTACGGGAATAAAGGGTGTGACGGAGAAAGCGATTTTTATACCTCCTCCAATTATTATGAGGAGGAATTGCGCGGAACCTTTGCGGGAATGAAGGGATATATCAATCACAGCTATCCTGGTGCCGGAACCAGCTTTGATGATACCATGGAGCATTTGCGGGAAACCTTTACAAAGCCTGTGTTCAGCTTCGAGGTAGGGCAGTTTGAGGTTCTTCCTGATTTTGATGAGCTTGCGGATTTTCGGGGAATATCACAGCCGGATAATCTGCTCTGGATCAAAAAGCGGGTGGAGGAGAGTGGACTTCTTCCCGTCTGGAAAAAGTATGTGGAGGCCACCGGAGAGCTTTCCAGGATTGGTTATCGGGAAGAGATCGAGGCGGCTATGCGGACCCGGCAGCTATCGGGAATCTCCCTTTTGGGACTTCAGGACTTTCCGGGGCAGGGAACCGCTCTGGTGGGAATGCTGAACTCCCACTTAAAGCCAAAGCCCTTTGATTTCGCCAGACCGGAGGATTTTCGGAAGTTTTTTACGGATCAACGGCCTCTGGTGCTTTTGCCGAAATATACCTATGAAACAAGGGAAACTCTGCAGGCGGAAGTGAAGATGGCGATTTATGGCAAAAATGTAGTAGAAGGAGAGCTTTGCTATAGGCTGGAGGGACAGGGGTTCCGGGGGGAAAAGAAGGCAGGACGAGTGAGCTGCCCTCCGGGAACACTGACAGATATGGAAATGCCGGAGTTTTCATTTGCCAACATTACTGTTCCCACGAAGCTGGAGCTGACGGTCTGGATCAGAGGTGATGAGAATGAAAAAGGGGAGGGCGAAAAGGGAGCCGGATCCGTTGCCGGAGAGATTTCTGCCAGCTATCCCGTGTGGGTTTATCCTCCTGTGCAGCCTGAGTGCCCGGAGGGAGTATATGAGACTGCCTGGCTGGATGAGGGAGCGAAGCAGGCTCTGGATGCAGGCGGGATCGTTTATCTGACGCCGCCCTCCACAAAGGAAGCGCTGCCGGAGTCCATACAGGCTCAGTTTACCACGGATTTCTGGTCGGTAGGGACCTTTTCCGTACAGGAAGGGGCCATGGGACAGCTGATCGATACGGCACATCCGATCTTCAGGGATTTCCCTACGGAATTCCATACTAACTGGCAGTGGTGGCCTATGGCAGGCCGGCGGGCGGTAATCCTGCCAAAGAGGTATGAGTCTATCGTTACGGAGATGGACAGCTATGCCTTTTTGCGGCCAATGACCCAGCTGCTGGAGTGCCGCTGCGGAAAGGGAAAGCTTCTTTTCTCTTCTATGGGTCTGCAGGAGCTCCAGGAATATCCGGAAGCCAGAGCACTGCTATCCTCCATCTACCGGTACCTGGATTCAGAGGAGTTTGCGCCGGTGCAGGAGATCCCGCTGGAAGTGATGGAGAGGCTGGTGAAGAATACGGACAACGGATAATACACTCTGCCTGTGAATTATCCTTATGTAAAAATAAACAACGGATGCCGCCCTTTTGGGAGATATCCGCTGTAGGACAAAAAAGCCAGGGAGCGAATATCCCTGGCTTTTGGTATAGGTGGTGCGCCTGACGGCGCATGTTCACGTTACAGAACGATTTTCCTTGATGGATTGCCGCTTCTGGAGGAAGAACTCCTGGCAGGAGCAGAGTCCTTGCGGAGTGTAAATTTCGCAACCAGTTCTTTCAGGGTATCGGCCTGACTGGAAAGCTCCTGGCTGGCAGATGCGCTTTCCACAGCGGTGCCGGAATTGCTCTGTACTACGGTGGAAATCTGATCTACGCCCAGAGTTACCTGCTCTACGGCACTGGCCTGTTCCTTAGAAGCACTGGCAATATTGTCTACCTTCTCGGAGGTTGCACGTACTTCTTTGACTACCAGTCCTAAGGATTCCGCTGTTGAATGAGCGATCTGAGTACCACGCTCTACGGCGTCAATGGAGCGCTCGATGAGGCTGGCGGTATCCTTGGATGCAACGGAGCTCTTGCTGGCAAGAGTACGTACTTCATTGGCAACTACGGCAAAGCCCTTGCCTGCATCGCCGGCCCTTGCAGCTTCCACGGAAGCGTTGAGTGCAAGGATATTGGTCTGAAAAGCAATATCTTCGATGGTCTTAATGATCTTGCTGATTTCGTTGGAAGTGCGGGAAATCTCTTCCATGGCTGCCATCATATCCTGCATCTGTTCATTGCAGGTTTCCATTTCATTGCCGGCAGTGTTGGACTGCTCTCTTGCTTCAAGGGCATTTTCAGCCGTTTCGCTGACCTGATTGGAAATATTGGCAATGGTGGCGGCCAGCTGTTCTACTGCGGCTGCCTGTTCTGTAGCACCCTGAGAGAGCGCCTGTGCACCGCCGGAAACCTGACTGGAGCTTGATGCCACCTGATCGGCGCTGTCATTGATCTGGCTTAGAGTGGCGCTTAAGTCACGGTTCAGCTTGCGGATAGAAAGCAGAAGGCTCTGGAAGTTGCCTACATAGTGTTCCTCTGCCCTGGTACGTACATCGAAATTGCCGTTGGCCATTTCTTCGAGAAGCCGGGAGGCATCGGAGATTACGGCGTTTAAGATCACCGTCATATTCCGGAACGCATTGGCAAGGCGTCCAAGTTCGTCCTTAGACTGGTAGGTAATGGAAATATCCAGGTCGCCTTTTACGATTTTGCCGGCGGAAACCTCCAGCTCTTTCAGCGGTCTGGTAATAGCTCCTGTTAAGTAAAGCGAGAGAACCACGGTGATGATAAGTGTTCCTCCTGCCATGCAGATCTGAAGGATCACCAGCTTCTTTTGCAGATCTACGGTCTCCAGATAATTTGCATCTGCATCTGCCTCAGCAATGGCGCTGATCTGTATCAGGGTGTCCACAGCTTCCCCGACCAAAGGCTGATATTCATCCAACAGCATATCCTGGGCGCCTTTCATATCCTTTTCGGAAAGGCTGATCACTTCCTCCTGCAGCGTTATGGCCTCTCTGATATGAGCGGCAAAGTCATCCAGCAGTTCCTGGTCTCCTGTGAAATTCTCAAACAGCCAATTGGCGTTTTCTTCCAATGTAGCAAGTTCTTTTTGCAGGTCGCTTAAATAGGATGCGCTCTTTTCGGCTTCATCCTCAATGGTTATGTAGGAGAGATCCTTCACAATGACCTGAAGACCCCGGCGCATACTCATAACCTTGTTTGTAACCTGATAGCTTACATTGTAGAATTCAGAATATTTAGCCACATTTTCTTCAAGTCCGCTGATCGCCGTGGCAACGGTGCCGCAGAACAGCAGGATGATGAGCATGAAGGTGAGTAGTAGCTTGACTCCGATTTTTAAGTTTTTCATTTGCGTCCTCCTGTATCACCATAAGTAATATCATTGTTAGATTGATTATAAATGATATTCTGAGTTTTGTCTACCGTAATAATATCTTGAAAAAATGTAACGGAGCAACCGAAATTGGTCAGGAAAAGGTGTTGCCTTTTGGAAATAATCGGTATAAAATAGGGATAGAAGTGGATTAAAATTTTTTGTGCAAAGGAGTGATGATAGTGTCAGTTAATTTTTGGAATAACAATTCTAAAGGGACGCTGTTTGGCTCTGGCAGCGGAAGTGGCTTGAACAGCCTCTATAGTATGCTCTCCGACAGGAGCACTATAAAGAACGGCTCCTACAAGAAGCTGCTTAAGTCCTATTACGGCACCGGGAGCTCGTCAGCGGCATCCGGCAAGAGCGGAAAGTCAGGCAATGTCCTTGATAAGATACTGGAAGAGAAGAAGAATCCCAAGGTCTCCAAGGAAGCCCAGGAGGCAAATGAGAATCTGACATCAGGACTCACGACCCTGAAGTCTTCCGTTTCAGCCTTACAGAATGAAAAAACCTACACAGACACAGAAAACGGCAAGACTGCAGCCGACAAGGTGGTTTCTGCAGTGAAGGCCTTTGTGTCAGATTATAATACTGTAGTGAACGCGGCCAAGGGCTCCACACTGGCCAACAAGACAGCCTATGTGGCCAACATGATGAGCAGCACGGCAGCGAATGCCGATAAGCTTGCAGAGATCGGTATTACAGTCAATGGAAACGGAACCATCGAGCTCAATGAGGCGAAGCTGAAGGAGGCAGGCACTGCTAAGGTGCAGGATCTGTTCTCATCCAAGGATATTATGAGCTATGGCTCTTCCATCGCATCACGCCTCCAGTTTGCAGGCGCAGCCTCCGGTACAGGCAGCACCACGGGCAGTACAGGAACAGATACTGCGGCGGCTACCGGCGCGGCAGGCCTCAAGGCAGACGGCAAGGAGCTTGCAGCCGACAAATTATACGAAAAGATAACGGATAAGGATGGCAATGAGGTCTATGACGTTAACAAGATTTTTGCAAAGGCAAAGAGCTTTGTCAACAATTACAACAAGATGTTTGATGCCGCTGAATCCAGTGCCAATTCCGGAGTAGTAGCCAATCTGTCCTACATCAGAGAAAAGACAGCCCGCAGCGAGGATACGCTGAAGCAGTTCGGGATCAGTGTGGACAATAAGGGCAGGCTGAAGATCGATGAGGACACCTTTAAGAAATCAGATATGTCCAAGGTGCAGGACTTCTTCAGGGATTATGGCTCTTCTATCGCTACCAATGCATCTTTGGTAGATTATTATATGACCACCCAGGCCAACGCTGCCAATGGCTATACGGCTGACGGAGCATATAATGTACAGGGAAGCTCCCGCTATACGGATATGATGTAATTTATTTTTAAGTGAAGACAGAACATACAGGATGCCATCGGCCAACGCTTGATGGCATCTTTTTTGAGCGAACGCCGTCTCGTGAAGGGTGACGGCGTCTGATCAACAGAGGAGAAAGAGGATGAAGATCATAAACAGATGTAATTGGGTCAATCTCAAAAATCCTGTATATATCGAATATCATGACCAGGAATGGGGAATCCCCTGCCATGATGATCATGAGCTGTATGAGCTTTTGCTCTTAGAATGCTTTCAGGCAGGCCTGTCGTGGGAATGTATCTTAAATAAACGCCAGGGATTTCGGAAGGCCTTTGATGATTTTGATATCGATAAGGTTATTTTATATGATGAGAAAAAGCAGGAGGAGCTGCTTGCAGATCCATCCATTGTCAGAAACAGATTAAAGGTTAAGGCGGGGATCACAAACAGTATCGTGTTTAAGCAGATCCAGCAGGAATATGGTTCATTTGATCAGTATATCTGGGGATTCTCAAAGGGGAAGGTGATCAGAGAGGATTATTCTGTAAGGACTACTTCACCCCTGTCGGATCAAATCTCAGAGGATCTGAAAAAAAGAGGAATGAAATTTGTGGGATCAACGATCATATATTCCTATTTGCAGGCCATCGGAGTGATCAATGGACACGGGAAAGAATGCGACTGCCAGGGAACGTAGGAGAAAATATGGAATGGAATTTATTATTTTTCTTTAACAGCATACTGCTTGGCATTGGCCTTGCAATGGATGCTTTTTCGGTGTCCCTTGCAAACGGGTTAAGCGAGCCGGATATGAAAAGTGGGCGGATGTGCGGGGTGGCCGGAGTATTTGCTTTTTTTCAGGCGGCAATGCCCATGATCGGCTGGATATGTGTGCATACAGTGGCTCAGTATTTTGCAGCATTTCGAAAATTCATACCCTGGATCGCCCTGATCCTGCTTTTGTTTATCGGCGGAAAAATGCTTTTGGACGGTATAAAAGGCAGCGATGGGGAGACAGAAAAACCCAAGGTGGGCATGGCGGCTCTTTTAGTACAGGGGATTGCCACTTCCATAGACGCCCTGTCAGTGGGATTCGCAATTGCAGAATATGGGTTCATGATGGCCCTTGTGTGCGCGCTTATTATTTCGGTGGTAACCTTTGTGCTGTGTATGGCCGGTCTGGTCATTGGAAAAAGATTCGGAACTCATTTTTCAAATAAGGCGGCGTTGCTCGGTGGGATCATTTTGATCGTGATCGGGTTCGAGATTTTTATAACAGGAGTTTGAAGGCGGGGAAGAGATGGATGCCTTTTTCCGGTATTCAAAAGGTGACATATGGTAGGTCCCTTGAAAGATTTTGTAAAAATGGGTTCTGTTCGAGAACCCCATGAAAGCGGCAATTTCATAGATTGACAAATCACTGCTGGCTAAAAGCTCAGCAGTTTTTTTCATGCAAAAAGTCATACCATAGTCGTAGATAGATAATCCGGTGTATTTTTTAACAATATTGTTCAGGTAGACACCTGAATAATGGAGTGTATTAGCTAATTCCCGGCGTGAAATTCTTCCGTTGGTCTGTATCATAACTTCTGTGATCCTGTCATAGATTCTGTTTTCGGAATCAGTTCCGATCTGCATAGGGGTCGTCATATAGTTTGCTGCATCCTCAAGGAGACGGAAAAGCTTGCAGAACAGCTCCATGATAACAGAGGATGAACCAATGTCCGGAACCAGTGATCCCATTGTGATCGATTCAAAGATATTATGGACATTTTCGATGATCCATGTATTGTTCTGTACAGGTATAAAATCAATATAATTCTTAGTGGAATTCTCACTTTCATTTAAATTTACGGTCAAAAATTCCTTCAAAGGGGTTAAAGGCTGTTCCTGTTCAATCTTAAAGTAGTTAAATGACATATTCCTGTGTAATTCGTGGATAAACGAATCAGAGAGCTGGACAAAGACAGCACGGAAGTCGGTAGAGTATTCTTCCGTATGTTGGACCTTCTTGTTTAAAAGGCAGCAGCTTCCGGTGGTGTATAGATGCCTTCTGTTTTCTATATTTTGATAGAGCTCTCCTTCAAGAATAAAAAGCAATTCGTAAAAGTCATGATGATGCAATGAATTTGTTAAATAGGGCAGCATCTCTTCCCTGGTTTGCGAAAAATAGATTGAGAAATCAGGGGACACTACGGTTGTGATAAAAAAATTTTCATCATCAGGATGGAAGGTCTGGAAATAAAGCTGAAAGGGAAAGGTTAATTGTCGCAGATTGTTATTTTTGAATAATAAATTTTCCAGATTTTTTTCATTTGCTGTTTCTAAATTATGAAAATTATACATGCCGGATCCCTCGCTGCATTATGGATGAATTATGTATATGATACAAAAACCGGATCAACACCAGTATATATGTTGTATTCACTTTATATAGTAACAATTATAATAATATATGTAAAGCAGTTAATAACAAAAACAAAAGGAGATGGAAGAAATGAGTAATAGGAATAAGGCAGCTAATCCGGATCATGTACCGTTTGGAAAATTTGTGGCGTGACAGATATTTTTGCCGGCTGGCTGGTTGATAACACAAAGACAAAATGGGGGAAAGCAAGGCCGTATGAACTAAGTATCATCGGAGTATGGATTTGTATGTATGCGTTATTTGCAACATCAGATACATGGAGTATTGTTGGAAAATCCATATGGATATTTATTATGTACACATTGATCTTTTCTGTTTTCTCTACATTGTTGAATGCGGCGGAAACTCCATATATCATCAGAGCTTTCAAAACACCTATGGCAGTCACCAAAGTGTCAGCATATGGGGGACTCATAGTAACATTAGGCTCTATGGTGATTTCCGTTTCATTTCCGATGGTGATCGCAACAATGGGAAATAGTGCTGCGGGCTGGAGGAAATTGATGGCAATGTATGCAATTCCTCTTGTGTTTCTTGGGCTTCTGCGTTTTTTGTTTGTAAAGGAAGAAAATGATGCAGGTGGTCAGGGGAAGGAAGAGAGGGTAAGCATTAAGGATATTTTTCATGTGATCACAAGTAATAAATATGTGTGGTTTATGGGAGTAGCGTGCATGGTGCCTCAGCTTGTAACAAGCCTGTCAGCTGCCACATACTATTTTACATGGGTGGTTGGAGACATTTCCCAGTATTCAGCGATTCAGGTTGTGGGCATGGCAACACTGATCATTATTGTTTTGTTTCCTACATTGATGAAAAAATTTTCGGCGATGCAGCTGATAGGAGCGTCAGCATTTATAGCGGTTGTGGGGTACATAATATGCTTTTTTGCGGGAGCGAATATCGTATTGCTTGCTATCGGAGGGTTTTTGTCAGGTATGGTTGCTTTACCTACATCTTATATGAAATCTCCGATCATCATGCAGATTTCAGATTATAACGAGTATTATGGAAAGCCAAGAATGGAAGCAACCATGGCGGCAGTCGCTAACTTTTTAAACAAGATCGGAAGTGCTTTCGGATCATTTCTTCTTGGTATTATGTTAAGCTTAGGTGGGTATGATGGAAGTTTACAGGTACAGCCGGAAAGTGCCATAAGCATGATCAGGATTTTGTTCAGCGTTATTCCTGCAATTTTTATGGTTATTGTGATCATATGTGCGTTTGCTTTTCGACCATTAGATAAATTTACAAAGGAAAAGTAAATACATAGTCAGAAGAATCCGGTTTGTAAAAAATGATCAGGACAGGGAGAGAAGCAGTGATGGGAAAAAAATTTTTAGTCGGGGCGGCGACAGCCGCCCATCAGGTAGAGGGCAATAACATTCACAGTGATAACTGGGTGATGGAAAATCTGGAGCATTCCACATTTGCAGAGCGTTCCGGGGATGCAGTAGACCACTATAACAGATATGAAGAGGATATCAAAATGCTTGCATCTGCCGGATGCAACGCATATCGGTTCTCCATAGAGTGGGCAAGAATCGAACCGATAGAAGGAGCGTTTGACGAAAATGAAGTAAGTCATTATAGAAAAGTACTGGATTGTTGTGAGAAAAATAATATTACACCGATCATAACACTGCATCATTTTTCGAGTCCTGCATGGTTGATTGGAAAAGGGGGATGGGGAAGTTCCTATGTGGAAGACGCCTTTGCACGATATGCAGAATATGTGGTAAAAAAACTTGACAGGGAGTTGCCCTATATATGTACCATTAATGAGGCAAATATGGGATTTCAGCTTCAAAAGGTAATAGAAGATATGATGAAATCCATGCAGAGAGAAGGAAATGTCCAGGTTGGAGTCAATATGGATATGAGCGCAGTTATGCTGAGCCTGGAGGAACAGGCAAAAGCTTTTGGATGTGACAAGGGACAGATTAATACATTCCTTGCGTCCCGCAGCCAGGAACAGGAGCTTTTTGTAATGAGGGCGCACCGGAAGGCGTATCAGGCGATCAAAAAGGTTTCCCCGAATACAAAAGTCGGAATTACCTTGTCGCTGTTCGATTACCAGCCTGCGGAGGACGGCCGGGAAGAAGCTGAAAGGCTTTGGGAGGAAGATTTCAGATTTTACCTGTCTTACATTAAAGAAGATGATTTTTTGGGAGTACAGAATTATTCCCGTAAAATCGTTACGTCAGCGGGAGCAATGGAACCAGCAGAGAATGTGCCTCTGACGCAGATGGGGTATGAGGATTATCCTGCATCGATCGGGCATGTGCTTCGGAAGGTTGCCAGAGAATTTCGAGGCGAACTTATGGTGACAGAAAATGGGATTGCAACCGATGATGATAAAAGACGCTGTGAATTTATAAGAGAGGCATATGCAGGAGTACAAAGCTGTTTGAAGGATGGATTGCCGGTGATAGGATATTGTTATTGGAGTCTTCTTGATAATTTTGAATGGCAGGCAGGATTTGGAAAGACATTTGGATTGATCGCAGTTGACAGGTCTACACAAAGAAGAACCCCAAAAGAGAGTTTGCAGGTGTTGGGGGCATTGGCAGGATAGGTTATAATGTATTAAATAGATATTTCAGGATTTGGAAAGAGAGGAAAATGATATGATCCGAAAAAAGTGGAATGATAGCTGGAAGGTATCGAAACCGGGCGCCAGCCCCATGATGGAGGCTGTACAGGGAGGCGCAAAGGCAGCGACGGCAGTTACATTGCCCCATGATGCCATGATCCACGAGAAACGTACACAGGAGACAAAAAATAAACATCAGACCGGATTTTATCCCGGGGGGATTTATTATTATACAAAAAGCTTTGAAGCGCCGGAGGAATGGCAGGACAAAACTGTTTCCCTTGAATTCGAGGGAGTTTATACGAATGCCATGGTATATGTCAACGGGGATTATGCAGGCGGGCATCCTTACGGGTATACGAACTTCTACATAGAGCTGGATGATTTTCTCAGATATGGGCAAACCAATGAGATCAAGGTGGTCGCCAATAATTCCGCAGAGGAAAATTCCAGATGGTACTCGGGAAGCGGTATTTACAGGAATGTGAATATTATGGTTGGAAACCGGCTTCATATTGTAACGGATGGGGTGCGCATTACAACGCCGGAGATAGAGGAAGACTGTGCGACCGTTCAGCTTTCCGTCAGAATGGAAAACAGGGGAAGCGGTAGGCACAAGGTGCGGCTGGTAACAGAGATTTTGGATCCGGAAGGAACTGTTGCAGGAAAAGAAAGTACATTGATAACAGTATTTCCGAATCAGCAGATTCCGGTAAGACAGCGGATCCTGGTGGAGGAGCCCAGGCTGTGGGATGTAGAGCAGCCGGATCTGTACACCTGTAAGGTAAAAATCCTGGAGGATGAAATTGTTCTCGATGAGGCAGAGGAGCATTTTGGCATCCGCACCATTACGATGAATGCCAGGCATGGACTTCGCTTAAACGGAAAGGAGATCAAGCTCCGTGGAAGCTGTATCCATCATGATAATGGAATCATCGGAGCCGTAACTTTGGAGCGGGCGGAGGAAAGACGTTGCCGGCAGTTGAAGGAAGCCGGATTCAACTGTATACGCAGCGCCCACCATCCGGTGAGTAAGGCAATGCTGGAGGCCTGCGACAGAGTGGGAATGTTGGTGCTTGACGAGCTTTCCGATGTATGGACGAGAACAAAGAATAACAACGATTATGCGCAGATGTTTTCCGACTACTGGGAGAAGGATGTGGAACAGATGGTGGCAAAGGATTATAACCATCCTTCGGTCATCATGTATATATCCGGTAATGAAATTCAGGAAGCAGCCAGTGCGAAAGGGGCAGAGCTTAACCGGAAGATTACTGAGAAGATTCATAAATTAGATCATACCCGGTATGTGACAGTGGCGATCAATGGTCTGCTCTCCTGCATGGATCGTATGGGAGAGATCATGTGCTCCATCATGGGAATTTCCATGGAAGAAATGATGCAGATGATGGCGGCGCAGGCGCAGCCACAGGAGGGATCAGGCACAGGTGTGGATCAGGCAAACGGATCTGCGGATCTGATGTTCGGGCCCACGGCGGATGCTTTTGCAAAAAATGAGATTGTTTCCGGTTTGCTGGAGGAGTTTGCATCCGTAACAGATCTGACAGGATATAATTATCTGACTGCAAGGCATGAAATGGAGCATGAAATGTTTCCTAACCGTGTGATCCTGGGAACGGAAACACTGCCTGCGGATATTGTAAGGCTGTGGAAGATCGTAAAGGAGAATCCTCATGTGATCGGGGATATGACATGGACGGGCTATGATTATCTTGGAGAGGCAGGCTCAGCAGTATTTTATTATGACGGCAGGCATGGCTTTATGCCTAACTGGCCCATCAGCATTGCTTATATGGGAGATATTGATATCATCGGATACCGCCGTCCTATGAGTTATTATCGGGAGATCGTATATGGATTAAGAAAGAGGCCTTATATTGCGGTAGAACGTGTGAATCATTATGGAGAAACACCAAGTAAATCCGCGTGGATGTGGAAGGATGAAATTGCAAGCTGGACATGGGACGGATATGAAGGAAAACCTGCAGTTGTAAATGTATATTCGAATGCGGATGAGGTGGAGCTTTTTCAGAATGGAGTATCCCTTGAAAGAAAGCCGGTGGGTGAGGAAACAGATTACTTTGTATCCTTTGAAACCGTTTACCGTCCGGGGAAGCTGGAAGCGGTATGCTATCGCAATGGGGCTGAAGACGGCAGGGATGAGCTGATAACGGCGCAAAAAGAAGTAGAATTGTGTATTGACGCAGACCAAAGAGTGCTGAAGGCAGACGGGGCCGATCTGGCTTATCTGACAGTAAGCTTAAGGGACAAAGACGGTAATGTGAATCTCTGGGCAAAGAAAGAGGTTACGGTGACTGTGGAAGGAGCAGGGTATCTGCAGGGATTTGGAAGTGCAGATCCGGAAACAGAAAACCATTATGACAATACAGTCTGGGAAACCTATGACGGATATCTGCTTGCAGTGATCCGGGCAGGAAAAGAGGCAGGAAAGGTAAAAGCAGTTTTTACGGCTGAAGGATGTAAAGATCAGGAGGTAGTGATCGAAGTGGAGGAGACTTAAGCTTTATTCAGGCATAAGCCGTGAAATGTGATAAGAAGAGCAGAATGCTCCCGGAATTCGTCTGTAAAGATGATTCAGGGAGTATTTTGTGTACTGTCATTTCTGTGAAGCTTTCTGTACTTTTTGGCCGGGAGTCCTGTTTCAGCCTTAAAAACCCTGCAAAAATAGTTATAGTCGGCAAAGCCCACCATATCGGAAATCTGTATGATCTTCAGATCCGTTTCTATAAGAAGCCTTTCTGCTTCTTTTATGCGGAGAGATTTTATATGTTCAGCAATGCCGGTTCCAAGATAGGTTGATGTTGATTCATAAAGTTTATTTCGGCTTACATGAAATTCCCGCATTAAACGTTCAATAGATAAATCTTCGGATAAGTGTTCCATCAAGAACGCATTGAGATTTTTCATGAAGTTCTGGCGTTGCAAGGAAATCATATCTTTTAACAGTACATAAAAGGTACAAGCCTCAAGGATCTTGGCAGCAGCTAAAATCTGACGGGAGGTTTTTCGGGTAATCTCATAGAGCATGTCTGTGGCTTCGCCGGCAGGGAGAGCATAGTCCCTCAGTACCGAACGCAGGTGGTCTTTTACTTCATCTTTGCTTTCCAGATCAGAAACCTGGCCAAACATAATATATCCGATCACTGCACCATTATCGATTAAAGGAGCGGTAGCTTCTACAAGACCGGCATGGCAATGATAAATCTCAAGATGACTGTTCTTTTTGCATCTCTGAAAGGAGCTTTCATTGCTTTTTATGCATTTTCTGCGGGTAGCCTCCATGCTGTGCATCAGGGCACAGAAATTGCAGTGGGACTCGGGATATGACAGGATTTCCTGATAGTCGCTATCGAAAATGACGATCTTAATACCTGTCAGGATATAGAAATCCTGCATCAGCTCTTTTAAGAGCCGGCGGTTGAGATTTAAGGTAATTGTATTCATCAGAGGCCTCTCCTACAGCAATGCTTTGTTTATTCTATTATAGCACAAAATTGGACTAAGCAAAACGAATTTACAGTTTTTGGAACGTATTACTCTATATACTGCCCTGGAAATCCAATACAATGTAACTATCAATAGAGCTTTGGAAAAACACAAAAATACCGGGAGGTCTGAAATGAGAAAAATGACATTTGCATTGTTTTTTGGAAACAGGGGTTTTATGCCTGCAGAATTAATCGAAGGGGCGCGGGAGGATATGGTGAAGGCCGTGACAGACGCAGGATATGATTACCTGATAATGGATAAGAACGCAACACGTTATGGCGCCGTGGAAACGAGGGACGAGGGGCGGGCTTATGCTGCATGGCTGAAATCCCATGAAGGGGAATATGACGGGGTGATTCTCTGCATGCCGATTTTCATCGATGAGAATGGTGCCATTGCCGCGTTGCAGGATGCAGGGGTTCCAATCCTGATGCAGGCTTATCCGGACGAGATAGGGAAGATGGATTTCAAACACAGGAGAGACGCGTTTTGCGGGAAATTTTCGGTAACGGACGTGTTTGAGCAATATCAGGTTCCTTATACAGTTATGACGCCTCATGTGGTACATCCCCTGACAAAGGAATTTGCACAGAATCTTCATGATTTTGCAGGGGTCTGCCGCGTAGTAAAAGGGATGAAAAAATTTACTATCGGCTGTATCGGCGCAAGGACAACCGCATTCAAGACAGTGCGCTTTGACGAGATAGCCATGCAGAGGCATGGGATCAATGTGGAATCTTTTGATCTGTCTGAATTATTTGAATTTGTTCGTGCAAGATCGGATGACGATGAAAAAGTAGTGGCTAAGAGAGCGGTTTTGGAGGGGTATACGGATTTTAGCCGTGTGCCGGAGGAAAGGAAGAATACATTGGCGAAGATCAGTGTGGTTATTGACGAATACATTGAAGCTTATCATCTGGATGCGATCGCACTTCGCTGTTGGAATGAGATGGAAACATACCTGCGGGTATGCCCATGTGTGCTGATCAGTGAACTGAATGACAGAGGGATCGCAGCATCCTGTGAGATCGATATGTGTTCTGCAATTACCATGCATGCATTGCAGCTTGCCACGGAAGGTCCGGCAGCCTGTCTTGACTGGAATAATAATTACGGGGAAGATCCGGATAAGGTGATTTTGTTCCACTGCGGTTCCACGGCTCAGAAGCTGATGAAAGAAAAGGGCACGGTAACTTCCCACAAAATGTTCGATAAGGATGATCCGGGAAGCGGTTGGGGAACCAATGAGGGAAGGATTGCGGCATTTCCTATGACTTTTTCCAACTGTAAAACAGAAAATGGCAAAATAACGATTTATTTCAGCGAAGGTGAATTTACGGATGATGTGATAGAAGAGGAATATTTCGGATGTGCAGGTGTGGCAAGGATCGATGATCTGCAGAATAAACTGATCCGCTTGGCCAGAGGCGGTTTCAAGCATCATACCACAGTGGCAAACGGTCATGTGAAAGCAGTATTGGAAGAAGCGTTCAAATATTATCTCGGATATGATGTGGTATCGATCGAGGGATAAACAGCAGCCTGGGAAAAGCCTGTATATTTACTGTACATGATATATGGAAAAGGCAAGAGCGGGAAATGGAGGGAGAAGAAATGCTGGGCGGGATTGATATTGGAACCACGGGCTGCAAGATCACGGTTTATGAAAACGATGGAACCTATCTGTATCGTGCCTACCGGGATTATCCGGTTTCCAGAAATACAGGGGAACACGAGGTTGAGGCCGGAGATATATGGCATGGGGTAAAAGCGGTGATTGCGGATGCAGCTTTACAGTATCCGAAAATTGATGCGATCGGGATTACCAGCTTCGGGGAGTCCTGTGTACTTCTGGACGGACAGGATGAGCCGGTGCGGCCGGTTATGTTATATACGGATCCGCGGGGCAGCAGGGAATGCGAGGAACTTGCGGAAAAAATGGGAAGTGCAAAGATTGAGAAGATTGCAGGTGTAAAGCCCCACAGCATGTACAGCCTTCCGAAGGTGATGTGGATCAAGAAAAACCATCCGGATGAATATGCCAGGACAAAGCGAATCTTGATGATGGAAGACTATGTGATCTATATGCTGACAGGGCAGGCAGTGATCGACTATTCCCTTGCCGCCCGCAGCATGGCCTTTGATATTGCCGGCCTTACATGGAGTGACGAGATCTTTGCGGCTTCCGGTATTGATAAGGACCTTTTTTCAACTCCTGTCATCAGCGGTACCAGTGCGGGGAAGATCAAAAAGGAACTGGCCCGGGAATTGGGTTTGGAAAAGGATGTTGTCGTTGTGCCGGTAGGGCATGATCAGGTGGCGGCGGCGATCGGCTCCGGTGTGTTTGAGACGAACTGCGCGGTTGACGGGGCCGGAACTGTGGAATGTATCACGCCGGTTTATGAAGGAATTCCGGAAGGAAATGCCATGACGGAGGGAGGTTATGCGGTCGTGCCTTATGTCCTTCCGGGGAAATATGTGACCTATGCTTTTTCTTATACGGGAGGAGCCCTGATTTCATGGTATATCAGTCAGATGGCAAAAGAGGAGAAAAGGCAGGCAGAAGAGCTTGGAAAGAGCGTATACGAGCTTCTGGAGCAGGGCATGAAAGAGGAACCTACGGGGATCCTTGTACTTCCGCATTTTGCCGGGGCGGCGACTCCTTATATGGATATGGGGGCAAAAGGGGCAGTGATCGGGCTGACGGTGGAACATACCACATCGGATCTGTATCGTGCCATGATGGAAGGCGTTGTCTATGAAATGATGCTGAATATGGAATATCTCAAAAAAGCGGGGATATGTCCGGCAAAGCTTCGTGCTACCGGGGGCGGGGCGTCTTCGGAAGTGTGGATGCAGATGAAGGCGGATGTGCTGGATATTCCGGTCACATCACTTGGGAGTGCAGAAGCCGGCGCTGCCGGATGTGCCATGATGGCGGGGATTGCAGCGGGAATATTTGAGGATCTGGAAGAGGCCGCCCGGAAACTGATCACGGAAAAGAAAACCTATTATCCGCGAAGAGAATGGCATGAACGATACCAAACGCATTATGAGAGGTACCGGCAGGTATATCAGGCAGTCAGACCGCTGTTGTAGCAGGTGGTTTCCGGCGAAGGAAAAAGAACCGGATGGTTTAGGGACGGTTATATTCAGAACAGGTGAGATCAGGAGGAACAGTGGATGAACAAATATATCGGGCATGAAAGCCAGCTCTATGGCGTGGAGGAACACCGTCTTGTAGGGGGCAGAGGGGACGGAATGCGGCTTTTGCAGGTAAAAAACGGGAGAGGTCTTGAGTTTACCGTTTCGGCAGACCGGTGTGCGGATATTTCCAGATTAAGCTTCAGAGGAATTAATATGGGGTATTTTTCTCCCTGCGGATATGTGGCTCCCGCTTATTATGATGACAGGGATGCAGGTTTTCTGAAATCTTTTACAGCAGGGTTTCTTACAACCTGCGGACTGACGGCAGTGGGAACACCCTGTGAGGATCAGGGGGAGAGCCTTCCGCTCCATGGAACCATAGCGAATATGCCTGCAGAACAGATTTGCTGGGAGCAGGATGAAAAAGAGATCCGGATCCACGCAGTGATAAAGGATGAAGGGATATTTTCTCATAAATTAGTGTTATACCGGGAGATCATCTGCTCTACGGAAGTAAATACGATCACAATAAAAGACAGAATCGTAAACCGTGGAGATACGGAGAGTCCGGTCATGGTTCTATATCATATGAACATGGGATATCCGCTTTTGAGCGAAAAGGCAAAGGTATATATTCCGTCCTGTCGGGTGATGGCAAGAAATGAGCGGGCAAAGGAAGGGATTGAAACATGGCGGCAGATGCTCCCGCCGACTCCCGGGTTTGAGGAACAGTGTTATTTTCATAAATTTGAAGGAAAAGGAGTAGCAGGAATTTATAATCCCGACATCGGGCAGGGACTTGTGATCACATTTGATGCGGACAGCCTTCAATACTTTACCGAATGGAAAATGATGGGTGTGCGGGATTATGTTCTGGGTCTGGAACCGGGCAATTGTCATCCGGATGGAAGGAATAAGATGCGTGAAGACGGAAAACTGACTGTTTTGGAGCCGGGGGAAAATGTAACCTATCAGGTAAAGACAACGATAGTCGATGAAGTTGAATGGAGGAAGCTATGTTAGCAACATTAAACGAAGTTTTAAAAATAGCAGAAGAAAACAATTATGCAGTCGGTGCGTTCAACACTCCTAATTTTGAGTGCCTTTTGGCAGTCATACGGAGTGCGGAGGAGATGGAGGTTCCTGTCATTATCTCACATGCAGAGCTCCATGAAGGAGTCGCACCCCTAAAAGATATCGGGCCGGTCATGGTATATATGGCAAAGGAGGCAAAGGTTCCGGTTTGTGTACATTTGGACCATGGTGAGACATTAGAGTATTTACAGGAAGCGCTGGATATGGGATTTACTTCAGTCATGTATGATGGCTCTCTCTTGTCCTATGAGGAGAATGTAGAAAATACAAAGAAAACGGTTGCGATGGCGGCAATAACAGGTGCCGGCGTAGAAGCGGAGATCGGCGTGCTTGGAGGCAGGGAAGCCGGAGCAAAATCGCCGGAGCAAAAAAAGGAAGATTTGTATACCGACCCGGAGCTGGCAAAAAAGTTTGTGGAAGATACAGGCATTGACGCGTTGGCATGCTCCTTTGGGACGGCGCATGGAATCTATAAAGTAAAGCCTAAGCTGGATTTTGAGCGGATCAGGAAGATCAAGTCTTTAGTTAAGATCCCGTTAGTCATGCACGGCGGTTCTGGCGTAAGCCCTGAAGATTATCAGAGAGCCATCAGTATGGGGATCAGGAAGATCAATTATTATTCGTATATGTCCAATGCAGGAGCGCAGGCAGTAAAAAATTTGCTGGATACGCAGGAGGTCGTGTTTTTCCATGACCTTGCGGATACTGCGGAAAGGGCAATGAAACAGAATATACAAAAGGCGATGGATATTTTTTATTTACAATGAGCATTAGACATCTAAAAAAGATTTCAGTATAATATAAGTGCAGTCAGAAAGCTCCGGCAGAATGACTGTAGGCGGAGTAGTCGATGCTATTCGTGAAGAGGATGAAAAACCCGCAGTAGATAAAGCATTTATAAAGGAATAGATTAAACGTAAATGGCATCCGGCCTAAAATGCGCTGTTCTTGACTATGGCGGTCAATGATTCTATGATCGTATTTGAAATATACCGGATGCCTGTTTCTCTATCCAGACCGTTTGGATTCTTGAGCTGTTCAATGATGATCCCTGCAATTGCTTCCGAATAAAACAGACATAAAAATTCTTTATATTCCGGTTCCAGACTTTTTTCTGCCGCTTCCTCAACATAGCCAATGACGGAAAATGAGATTTCACGGCAGTCCGCAAAAAGAAAACGTCTCAGCTCATCACGTCCGATGGAATCGTAAGCGCAGTTGAGCATATAACGATTCTGCTCTACATAGTCCGCGATATAGCCGATGGCCTCCTTGTAATCTACAAGCAGGTCAAAATGCCTGACGACTTTGATGGTTTCCTCTTCAAACATCCATTTTAACAGGGCGTAAATATCTTCAAAATGGTAATAAAAAGTATTTCTGTTTATATTGCATTCCCGGATCAGTTCGCTGACAGTGATCTTCTGAAAAGGCTTTTTTTCCATAGCTTTTTTCAATGCCTCTGACAGCGCTTTTTTTGTGTTCAGAGATATTTCTTCATGTTTCATTGCCACATCCCCCTGCATGAATATTATACACCTGTCTGGCAAAGTTTCAACAGATAATATCATCCGGGCGCGGAGCCGGTATTAGTTTGTCCGACAAATGAGTGGTATTTGTCTGGTTATTATACAAATGGTGTGTAATTGTCTGTTTTATACTCAGGCAGATATTGTTATAACTTTTCTTAAAGGATGATGCTTCATTATTAAAATGGGGATATGGCATAAAGATGAGGAGGGAATGGATTGAGGAGGATTGCAGAAATTATTGTAAAGTATTGCAAAATCATTTTGATATTGTTTGTCATTGCAGGAATTGCCTGCGCGTTTATGATACCAAAAGTAAATATCGTAAATGATCTTGCAGAATACCTTTCGGAGGAAACAGAAACCAGGCAGGGCGTTGATATCATGAATGAGGAATTCGTGACACTTGGCTCTGCCAAAGTGATGATCGATAATATCAGTTATCAGGATGCCTGTGAGCTGGCAGAGAGGTTAGAGGAGATCAAAGGGGTGTCCACTGTGAGCTTTTATGATGAAGAGGAGGAAGAGGAAACAGAGATCACGGACGGGGAGGGGCTTAAGGATTTCTACAATGAATTGTCAGCCCTTATCAGCATCACCTTTGAGACAGAGGAAGAGGACGAACTTGCCCGGTCTGCTATCGCCAAGGTCAGGGAAGCGTTGTCGGAGTATGACACATCCTTTTTCACAACGGTAGATAAGGATGACAATGCGGATCTGCAAAAGGATATGCAGGGAACCTTAGTTGTCTCGGTCATCATCATTATAGCAGTTCTGTTGTTTACATCCGGAACCTATATGGAAATCCCGATTTTTATGCTGGTGTTTTCCATGGCTGCTCTCTTAAATATGGGGACCAACTTTATTTTCGGGGATGTATCATTTATCACCAATGCGGTCAGTCCGATCCTGCAGATGGCCCTTGCGATCGATTACGCTATTATTCTGTTCCACCGATTTATGGAAGAAAGGGAGAGGGTGGATACGGAAGAGGCTTTGACACGTGCATTGGAAAAAGGTATTTCTGAGATCACATCCAGTTCCCTGACGACAATAGCCGGTATGGCGGCGTTGATGTTTATGGATTTCGGGATAGGCATGGATCTCGGCAGAGTGCTGGTGAAGGCAATTGCTTTAAGTATGCTTTCCGTGTTCGGATTTCTGCCCGGACTGATCGTGTTGTTTGAAAAGCAGATTGTCCGTACGATGCACAGAAGCTTTGTGCCAAATATCAGCGCCTGGGGAAGGCTTGTGGTTGCAACCGGAAAAGTCATTCTTCCCCTGTTTCCTGTGGTGATTGTCCTTGGGATTGTGTTGTCCTCCCGATGTAATTTTGTTTACGACCAGTATTCCATACAGTCCTCACGGATGAGGGAATATATGACCTCCAAAAACGCGATCGCAGAAAAATTTGACATGGATAATAGTATGGCGATCATCGTTCCAAAGGGAGACTACGAAAGTGAGGCGGCGATTCTGGCAGAGATTGAGAAGCTTCACCAGGTAGAAGCAGCTATGGGGCTTGCAAATGTCACGGTGGATGAAGAAGAGGAATATGTATTGACAGACGCGCTCTCTCCCCAGGAGCTTGCCGGAATTATCAATACAGATATTGATGTAGTGCGGATGCTCTACAGATTTTATGCATGGAAGAATGAAAAGTACGGCGCTTTTATGGATTCCATTGATGAATTTGAAATTCCGCTTATTGATATGGTGGACTTTATTTATGGGGAGGAAGAAAATGCAACCTTTGATTTTCCGGATAACATCTCTGATGACATCCGGGAGATGCACAAGAGCATTACAGAGGCAAGGCAGCAGTTAGAAGGCGAGGAGTATGCCCGGCTTCTTTTCACCATGTCAGGACCGGTGGAGGGGGAGGAAACCTTCGAAACGATCGACAGGGTAAGGGAAATTGCACAGAAATATTATCGAGAGGCATATGTGATCGGTGATTCTACCAGTGATTATGACCTGAGCAAGTCGTTTTCCTCGGATAACCGGCTGATCAGTATTATGACGGCAGCATTTGTGTTTATCATACTGCTCTTTACTTTTAGTTCGCTGAGCCTTCCCGTATTGTTGGTGACAACGATCCAGACCAGCATATGGATTAATTTTTCCATTCCTTATCTGACAGATTCTCCCCTGTACTTTTTGGGATATCTGGTGGTCAGCGCCATACAGATGGGAGCCACCATCGATTATGCGATTGTTATCACAAGCAGGTATACGGAGCTCCGGCAGACGATTGCTGATAAAAAGGCGGTGGTCATTGAAACCCTGAACCAGTGCTTTGCAACGATCATTACTTCGGGAAGCATCATGGCACTGTCAGGATTTACGATCGGTATGATGTCATCAGAACCCATCATCGCCTCTCTCGGAAAGACAATGGGATTTGGCGCTCTGATCTCTATCATACTGGTTATGCTTGTTTTGCCGCAGCTTTTGTATCTATGCGACGGGCTTATTCAGAAAACCTATCTGAAAAAGGGAAAGACCGTGTTTAAAGAGAGGGAGGTAGAAGGATGAAAAAAACTGTACGAGCAGGAAAACGTATTTTTTGTCTGGTCATAACGGCTGTGCTTTTGACGGCACAGATTACGATTCCTTCCGTCAGAGCCGCAGAAAATGATATAAGATACATTCATAATGCGGAGGAATTTTATGCACTTTCAAAACAGTGTCGGACGGAAAATTTCTCTACAGGCAAAACCTTTTATCTGGAAGAGGATCTGGATCTCTCCGAATATGAGAACCTGCTTATTCCTGTCATGGATGGGACATTTGACGGTAAGGGACACAGGATCACAGGTGTGAGCATGGAGGAAGATATGTCCGATTATGGATTGTTCCGCTATGTGGGCGTAAACGGAGCGGTGCAGAATCTGACGGTGGAGGCACGGCTTGTAAGTGATGAGGGGCAGGAAAATATTGGAATCATTGTTGGAAATAACGCGGGTACGATCAGGAACTGTGTGAGCATGGGCAGTATCAATGGCCAGAAGTCGGTCGGAGGCATTGCCGGTATGAATCAAAAAAGCGGGAATATTATGTCCTGTCAGAATGAAGCGGAAGTGGATGGCAAAAAATTCGTTGGCGGTATTGCCGGTATGAATAAAGGAATGATTTCAAAATGTACCAATTCCGGAAATATTAATACCAACCAGAAAGTTCTAAAGACTATGGACGGGGAAGGCAGCATTTCCATTTCTGTTCCCAATGCAATGACAGGTGTTAATTCAGACGATAGAGCCAATGGAACCGGAGGTATTGCAGGAAATTCCTCAGGAGAGATTTCCCGTTGTAAAAATATGGCGGTTATTGGACACGAGCATCTTGGATATGAAACCGGGGGGATTGTGGGCAGGCAGAATGGAAGTGTGTATCACTGTTCCAATGAGGGAAATGTATATGGAAGGAAGGATGTAGGAGGGATTACAGGGTATTTTGAGCCTTTTGAGGATACCTCGTATGACACGGATACATCTCAGGAACTATCAGATCAGATAGAGGAATTGTCAGACCTGGTAGAAAGGCTTGGGGACCTTGGCGGGCAGGCAGGTGACCGTATGTCAGACAATATGGAGATTCTGAAGAGCCAGATGAGGGGATTGAAAGATTCCCTTAAAGGGCATATGGATAATCTGGATAATCTGACCAATGACAATAAGGGCCATATCAGTAACCAGATGGATGCGGTAAAAAACTCTATTGAAGCGATAGGGTTTGACATCAGCCTTGATCAGTTGGATGATCATATAGCAGATATCGAGAGCGATATGAAGCAGATAGAGAGAATTATGGAGGAACTGGAACCTCTGCTTGTATCGGTGGGCGAAGATACAAAAAAAGAAATCGAAAATATTCTCGGGAAATATCAGGAAATCCAACAGCTGCTTGAGAAATTAAAAGAATTTATAGAAAATGCAGGAGGGGGAAATATTCCGGATCTGCCGGAATTTCCTGATTTTCCCGATTTTCCGGACGTTCCAAATCCTACTGTAGGATCGGGAGATGGAGAGACTCCGGGAGATGAAGGCGGCTCAGAGGAAGGGAGCGATCCCGAAGGTGAAGGGAGTTCAGAAGACGAAAATGATTCCGAAAGCGAAGGAGGCTCAGAGGAAGGGAGCGATTCCGAAAGTAAAGGGAGTTCAGAAGGAGAAAATGCTTCCGAAAGCGAAGGCAGTTCAGAGGGGGAAGAACCCCCTGACGATTTGTCGGCATTATCAGGGTCAGAGGAGTATCAGATCATAAACCGGACATTCAAGATGCCTGTTCTGTTAAGTATGCCAGAATCTGTGGATTATACCGGGATAGAGGTGCCCGGGCAGGATGATGGCCATACGGAAGAGGAAGATAGCCCAGGGAGCGGAAACGGCTCAGGAAGTGAGAGTGATACAGAAGATACAGGTAGTTCAGACAGTGGGGAAAATGTAGAAAAGCTTACCGGGCTGTTGGGAGAACTTGCTGAATATAACGCAAGTATTCAATCAAACATACGAAAGATCGCAGGAGTTCTCAGAAGCATTCCCGATGGAATATCGGGTCTTAAGGATGACTTTGACAGGGTAGGAGACAGCATGGAGACCCTGACAAATTCAATTAGTGACATGATGGATCGTGCAGGTACTGAGTTTAAAGATCTGAAAGCCGATGCACAGAGATATGATGATATGATATCTGACAGTATGGAACGGACAGCAGATATGCTTGAGGCGGACGGGGATGCGATTTCTGACCAGATGGATCAGATAAGGGACAAATTCAACAATATCCGCGTTACCATATCAGACGGCTTCAATGAGTTGAAGGAGCGGATAGACGAGCGTTCTGTTTATGTAGATGTCTCCGGGTTTTCGTCTGATGTCCCTGGTGCAGGAAAAATAATTGCCTGTATGAATAGTGGTGAAATTTATTCGGACTCTCAGGGGGGAGGCATTGCAGGCAGTATTATGAAAGAAGAGACCTTCCGTGTTAAGGATTGGATATTTGGGAGCAAGGATGCCGGAGAAGAAGATGATGAAGAGGAGGAAGAGGGCAGTAACAGTATCACAAAACATGTCCGGGCGCTTATTTTTGGATGCAGCAATACCAGTGAGGTTAAAATACAGAATGATTATGCCGGAGGCATTGTTGGAAAAGCAGACTATGGAATGATAAGTGCCTGCCAGAATTATGGAGATGTTGTTTCAAAGGACGGAAGTTATGTGGGAGGTATTGCCGGGAAATCCGAAAACAGGATCAAAGACTCCTATGCTTTGTGCGGACTGGATGGGGCAGCTTATATAGGAGGCGTGGCCGGCAGAGGAGAGAACATCAGTGGTTCTTATGTCTGCGCTTATATGGATATGGAAGATTATGTAAACTCTGTGGGAGCGATCGCGGGAAGAGCAGACGGGATTGTAGAGAATAATTATTTTGCAGATAACGGATACGGGGCAGTGGACGGCGTGACCAGAAGCAGTGAAGCAGTTGGTATGAGCTATAAAGAACTGCTGAAGTTGAAGGAAATGCCGGAAGGGTTTACCGTATTTAAAGTCAGGTTTATAAGTGGAGAAGAGATGGTATTGGAAAAAAACCTCTCTTATGGAAGTGAATTTGCGGAAGAAAATTACCCCCAATTAACCGAATATGACGGGCAATATGCCTACTGGGAAGATAAGACGATCAGTCCGGTATGCCGGAATGTGTCTGTCCATGCCATATACCGGGCTTATATACCGTCCCTGTCGGCTGGGGGAGAGGGCGTGCAGCCGGAAGTGTTATTGGGCGGAGAATTTTATCCGGATTCCGTATTGTCTGTGAGGGAGCTGCCGGAGGAAGAAAAAGAAGAGCTTCTTGCATCGGCGGGAGACCAATTGTCCGGATATCACGTAACGAAGGCGTATTTTTATGAAATTGAGCAGAGTAACCCGCTTCGCGGTAATGTGTCCCTGCATGTGAAAAACACGCCGGGATCCGCAGACAGTATTGCTATAATAGCAGATGGAGAGCTTTCACAAGGCGGTGTGATGGCAGCGGAAACGGAGGGAAGTTATCTGGCTGTCAGGACGATGATCGGTCACAGAGGGTACATTATTGTAATGGATAAAGCAAATCATTATGGGATTGTTATTGCAATCGTTTTGGTAATCGTTGTTATACTCTTGATAGCGCTATTGCTCCGGAACAAAAATCACAGGCAAAAACATACGAAAATGTTGAAGGAGGCAGGGGATGGAACAGGGAATGAGACAGAGAATCATTTGGAATGACGGCTGGGAATTTTCCAGGGGAGAACCTGATCCGGTCAGATGGGACCATATCAATCTTCCGCATACGTGGAATGGAGCGGATGGACAGGATGGCGGAGATGATTACTGGAGAGGAACAGGTTATTACAGGAAGACATTGCATGCCGGGGATATACCGAAGGAAAAAAGGCTCTATATTGAATTTGAGGGAACAAATTCCTCTGCCGTTTTGTATGTAAACGGAAAGGAAGCCGCGAGGCATGAAGGAGGATATTCCACGTGGAGAGCGGACATCACGGATTATCTGGATGGTGAAACGGAAATTCTGGCAGCGGTTGATAATGCCCCCAATGATCATGTTTATCCCCAAAGGGCAGACTTTACCTTTTATGGTGGTATTTACCGAAATGTTTATCTGCGCTGTGTGGAGAAAAAAAGATTCAATCTGGACCAAAATGGAGACAGCGGAGTCAAAATTACGCCAAGGGTTTCCGGGGCGGATGCAGAAATTACGGTGGAAGCTGAGCTGACCGGCACCGACGGAACGGAAACGCTGGAGTTCAAAATCCTGGACGGCCAGACGGTTGTGGCTCAAACGGCTGGCCCGGCAGAGAGCAGGACGGTTCAGATGAGGATTGAGCAGGTACATCTGTGGAATGGCAGAAAAGATCCCCATCTGTATACCATGCAGGTTTCTCTGTGTGAGGAAGGGCGGATACTGGACGAGAGAAGCATTGATTTTGGATGCCGCAGCTTTTTGGTTGACCCGTCAAAGGGATTTCTTCTCAATGGCGTAAGCTATCCGCTACATGGCGTTTCGCGGCATCAGGACAGGCCGCAGATCGGAAACGCCCTTTTGAAGGAGCATCATGACGAGGATATGGCTCTGATCTGTGAGATGGGGGCAAATACGATCCGGCTGGCCCATTACCAGCATGATCAGTACTTTTATGATCTCTGTGACCGTATGGGTATCATTGTCTGGGCGGAAATACCATATATTTTCCGGCATTTGGAAAACGGCAGGGAAAACACGCTGTCGCAGATGCGGGAATTAATTGCCCAGAATTATAATCATCCGTCTATTATCTGCTGGGGATTATCCAATGAGATAACAATGGGAGGAGCCGCAGACCGTGCGCTGATGGATAACCACCGTGCGTTGAACGATCTGGCGCATCATATGGATCACACCCGTCTGACAACGGAGGCGGTGGTCACCATGTGCAGCATGGAGGAACCCTATGTTCATATCCCGGATGTAGTGGCGTATAACCATTATTTTGGATGGTATGGCGGTGATCTTTCAGACTATGGCGTCTTTTTTGATGATTTTCATAAGAAATATCCCCACAAAGCCATCGGCCTTAGCGAGTATGGCTGCGAGGCTTTAAACTGGCATAATTCTGCGCCGGAGCCCGGGGACTACTCGGAGGAATACCAGGCCGTTTATCATGAGAACCTGATCCGGCAGTTATTCTGCCGCCCTTACATATGGGGAACCTATGTCTGGAATATGTTTGATTTCGGGGCAGATGCCCGGTCTGAGGGCGGAGAAGACGGCATGAACCATAAGGGGCTTGTCTCCTTTGACCGGAAATATAAGAAGGATGCTTTTTATGCTTATAAGGCGTGGCTGTCAGAGGAGCCCTTTGTCCATATCTGCGGGAAACGGTATGTGGATCGGGTGGAGGATGTTACCCGGATTACAGTGTATTCCAATCAAAGAGAAGTGGAGCTGTTTCTCAATGGGGAATTGCTGGAGACAAAAGCCTGCGAGGATCATTTCTTTTACTTTTCCGTGCCCAATAAAGGAACAGGCACATTGACTGCAAAAGCGGGTGGATGCACGGACACCAGTAAGCTCCGGAAGGTTGATACATTTTATGAAGAATACAGAATGAAAGAAAAGGGCAATGTGATCAACTGGTTTGAGATCACAGCGCCGGAGGGATATTTCTGTATCAATGATAAATTAGGAGATATTGTTGCGGACAAAAGAGGACGGAGAATTATCCAATGGATGCTGTTTAAGATGCTGCTGCGAAAAATGCTGCATTCGATTAAAGATGGCCGGTCAAAGGAGAAGGCCAGTGAAATTAATCTGAATAGTCCGGAAATGAAAAGATTGCTTTATGGCATGAGCATCAAAAGGCTCATTTCCATGGCCGGCATGGCAGGACAGGAATTGGAGTTTACAAAAGAGGATGTGCTGAAGGTGAACAGGAAACTGAATAAAGTAAAAAAGACAGAGGGAGATGGTATATCCAATGCAGGAGCGCGGCAGTAAAAAATTTGCCGGATACGCAGGAGGTCGTGTTTTTCCATGACCTTGCGGATACTGCGGAAAGGGCAATGAAACAGAATATACAAAAGGCGATGGATATTTTTTATTTACAATGAGCATTAGACATATAAAAAAGATTTCAGTATAATATAAGTGCAGTCAGAAAGCCCCGGCAGAATGACTGTACTTATATTTTTCTAAAAAGGATGGAGGAAAACAAAAATGGCTATTACAGTAAATATCTATTACAGCGGTGTAAACGGAAATGCAAGGAAATTTGCAGAGGAAATGACTGCAGGCGGGATCGTCGATGATATTCGTGCAGAGGATGGAAATATCAGATATGAATATTTTTTTCCAATGGAGGATAAGGAAACCGTGCTGTTGATCGACAGCTGGAAGGACCAGCACGCAATAGATCTCCACCATGCCTCACCCATGATGGAAAAAATTGCCAGGCTTCGGGAGAAATATGATCTGCATATGAAAGTAGAACGGTATCTATCTGAAGGGGATGAAATTCCTGCAGCAGATAAAGCGTTTATAAAGGAATAGAGAGCTGTTACCTATACAGAAAGCAGGGGAACAAAATCTGTATTTGGGAGAAAAGAATGAGAAGATACACTTTACAGGATAAAATAAAGAAAACATATATTGTGGTATTTTCTGGTGTGCTATTATTAACGACGATTTTGATATATGTATTCAGCAGCAGGATTTATTTGAATGAATCATGGAAATTGTGCGAACAGTTAGTCAGCTTGAACCTGGAACTTCTAAACGGCAAAATGATAGAAGTGCAAAACAGACAGGAAATGATTGCCCAAAATGATACGGTAAAAGAAATGGTTTTTTACTACAATGATCTCACGCAGAGAGATTATCCGCGGGAACTGAATTATCAAAGGGAACTGACTGAAATATTTAATATGGCTGCCCAGAGCGCGGAGATCAATTCTTTTTTTATTATCAGTAAAGAGGGAAGGTTTCTTTATTTTTATAAGGAATCTCCGAAAATAGGGTATGATATGCGGGAGCTTTCGTGGTATCGTTCCCTGGTGGAGAAGATCGATATTGATGCATGCTTCGTATCGGATATTCATGACAGGGAATATCTGATCAATGATACAGAGAAAGAATGTATTTCTATTGTCCGTCCGATCCAGTGCAGGGATACGATCCTGTTTTCGCCGGATGCTTATCTTGTCTGTGATGTATCTCTGGAAACTATTTTTGATAATACAGATAATGATGAAATGCAGTTTATGATTCTGGACAATAATGACGTGTATTACAGCAGCCAGCCTCTTACTTTGTCGGAAGCGGATCAGGACAAAATGATTGCGGCAGTGAAGAAAAATGATTTCCATGTTGAAATACTTAACCGCAGTATGTTTGCTAAGTGGATTGCCGTCTCCATGCAGTCAGAGGTTTTTGGCTGGAAGGTAGTAGGGGTAAAAAACTTAAAAGAAATCACGGATATGCAGATGCTTATCGTATGGATGCTTATTGTAATGATCGGTATTATAACGATAGTGGTAGTGTTTTTATCGAAACGTGTTGCCAGAAGTGTTCTGCAGCCAATGAATATTTTGATACATGAGTGCAACCGGATCGCAGAGGGTGAGATGGAAGTGGAATTTTCTGAAAAAGAGAGTGAAGAAATTGCTTTTCTGTCTGATACTATCCAGGATATGATTCACAATATTGTCAAGCTTTCAGGAGAGGTACTTGAAAAGGAAAGAAAAGTTTCCGAGGAGAAGCTGCGGGTACTGCAGCATCAGATCAACCCCCACTTTCTTAATAATGTACTGCAGACGATAAAAGCGCTGGCTGTGGAAGGAGAAACAGATAAGATTTCGCGTATTTCAACGTTGTTAGGACATATTCTTGCCTATTCTGTTTATGAACCCTATCAAAGCACTGCGGTAAGAACAGAACTGGAATATATAGAGAAGTATGTGGAATTGCAGAATATCAGATATGAGAACAGAATTATCTGTTCTGTGGAATGTGAGCGCAGAGTGGAAGAGATACAAATACCAAAACTGACATTGCAGCCTGTTTTGGAGAATTCTATTGAGCATGGGTTAAAAGAGAATGGACAGCTGGCTATTAATATCAGCACAGATATCGAATCAGGTATGATCTGTATTATCGTGAATGATAACGGTAAAGGGATACCGGAAGAGAAACTGGAGGAAATACAAAAGCATATCGAGTGCGGGGAAATGTATACGAAGAAAAACAGTATTGGCTTGACAAATGTTAATGAAAGGCTGCAGGAAATGTATGGTAAGGAGTATGGGATCAGTATTTATTCAAGGCAGGGAAACGGGACAACGGTAATTGTCCGTATCCCGGCATAGATCATCAATTTGTGTTGGGATAAGTAAGGGGAGCGGGAGCAGGAAAATGGTAAGGGTATTGTTGGTTGACGATGAGATATTTACAATCCGTATGCTGCAGAATATCATATCATGGGCAGAGCTTGGCATGCAGGTGATCGGATATGCTCAAAGTGGTACAGAGGCTTATGAAAAGACGGTGAAGGAGAAACCGGACATTATTATCAGCGATATTTGTATGCCGGGCATGGACGGTCTGGAATTTATAAAAGCAGTGCGGAACTTTGACGATAGTATCAAAACAATTCTCATGAGCGCATATGCAGATTTTTCTTATGTAAAAGAAGGAATGAAATTAGGGTGCAGTGATTATATCTTAAAGCCGATTGATGAAGCGGAGCTGGAACAGGTTCTGCAGAAAGTCATACAGGAAATACGAGGAAAAAAGGAACAGGATAAAGCACTGCAAAGAAGTGAAGAACGACTGGATCAGATGAATCTGTATCAGTACATGAGAACAGGGTATCGGAAAAATCATGTGCTGAAGTCGAAGAGATTTTCAGGAATGCAGAAATATTGTGTGTTTATGATCCAGCTAAGTAATGCTACGATAGAAGAGTACGATAATTCCTCCAATATACAGATGGATCATGAGAAATACATAACAAGTATACTGGAAAAGCTGATGCTTTCTTTTCAGCGGGAGTTTCGGATACTTGATTATGATGAAGGGTGCTGGATCGTTATTCTGGATATGACAGAAGGGCTGAGGCGGGAAGATATTGCAGTGGATATTGATGCCTGCATGGTCAAAGAAACCGGTTTACGGGTGAAGATCAGCTTTAGCTCTACAGGAAGCAGCATTGACGAGCTTCCTGCATTGTATGATGAAGTTTGTAATCTGAGCAGATATAGCTTTTACATGGGTGATACTAATATTTTAGGCTATGGGTATAATTGTAATAAAGAGGAGCTGGATAAGGTCAGGAATATTGATATCATAAGAGATTTGGAGCAGGCGATCAAAAACGGAAACAAAGAAAATGCGCTGTCGATTCTGAATGAGGCAATCGATTCCTCTTTGAAAGGAAATCCGGACGTGCTTGGGAGTATATATGACCTTTGCTATCAGACAGCAACATTGGTAAGAAAATATTTGCCGGAGGATGAAAAGGAACAGAATGAACTCCTTACACTGACTTATGAAAACATTTCAGAAATCCAGTCATTAAAAGCTTTAAGATGCAGGATGGCGGATATTCTGGAAAAGCTTCCTGATGCGGGAGATCCCACGCAGACAGCAGCCTATAGTAAACCTGTTAAAGAAAGCATTAAGCTGATTGAAAAGAATTATGACAGAAACCTTTCACTGGAGGAAATCTGTAGGGAGGTTGCAGTCAGCAAAAATTATTTCTCCTATCTTTTCAAGCGGGAGACAGGAATGAATCTGTGGAATTATCTGACGATCATCCGTTTGCAGCATGCGAAACAGCTGTTGGAGGAAACAGATCTGAAAAGCTATGAAATAGCCTTTAAAGTAGGGTATGATAATCCGAGTTACTTTTCAAAGATATTCAGAAAATATGAAAACATGACGCCAAACGAATACCGGGAAAGCAAAGGGATAACATAAGGGATAAGGGCAAAGGAAATACCGGTATAAGGAACTGGTAATAAAGTGACAGAATAAAGTAGCAGAACGGAAATTACTGTATTCCCAAAGGTGTGGGATACAGTAATTTTTTTATATAACGTCATAATATTGTTGATTTAAGAGGATTGCGTTTTTTTATATAATCATGACATAAGATAAACGCAACCAAAGAAAGAAACGGAGGAAAGCAATGAAAAGGAAATTACTTGCATTATTATTGAGCCTGACAGTAATTGCAGGCAGTCTTGCAGGATGTGGCAATGAGGGAAGCAATGCCGGAGCATCAGATACGGCAGGGACGGCGGATGTGTCAGATACAACGGATGCCGATGCGGGGGCTACAGATACAGAAAGCGGCGAGGTGGTAAAGCTCAGAATGATGGCTTATAATGCAGAATCCACGAGAGCAACGTATCTGCAATATCTGGCGGATCAGTTACCCGGAATTGAGATCGAATTTGAGTTCGTATCAAATGATAACTTTGATAACGTATTAAATTCACAGCTTCAGGCCGGCGAGGGACCGGATATTATCGAAGGCGGGGGTCAGACAAAGCTTCTTGCCAGGGCAGGATACCTGCTTGATATCAGCGATCAGGAATTTATTGGCAAGTATGCAGATTCCGGTCTTCAGGCCTACACTGTGGACGGAAAAGTTTATGCAATACCGTTACAGTCATGGTTTGAAGGAATTTATTATAACAAGCGCATTTTTGAAGAAAATGGGATATCTGTACCGAAAACATGGGATGAATTTATAGAGATCCACAAAACACTGGAGGCAAAAGGGATCAAGGCGCAGACAATGGGCGCACAGTCTTATGAGCCGATGATGAAGCAGAGCATAGCTCTTGCAAACAATATGTTCTATTCTGACAGTGCGAATCTGGCGTTTGATGAGAAATTTAATACCGGTGAAGGAAAGCTGGAAGAAGCATGGCTTCCGGCAGTAGAGGAATGGTACAAGATTATAGAGGAAGGATGCCTGCAGCCGGAGATGCTGGGTCTGAGCTATGATCAGGCATTGGATGAGTTTGCTACGGAAAAGGCAGCCATGTGGGAATGCGGCCCCTGGGCAGTAGAGACAATTCTTGAGAAAAATCCTGATATTGAAATTGGAATGTTCCCGATTCCGGGTACAAATGCAGATAAGCCGGGCTGGCTGGTTGGCGGACCGGGTTCCGCATGGGCGATCAATGCAAAATCCAAACATATTGAGGAGGCTTTACAGGTCCTGGAAGTAACGAGTACAGCAGAGGCACAGCAGGCATTGGTAGCGGATAATGCAGGAAGCTCGTTCGTGGAAGGTGTGGAGATCGATCTTGGAGATATCTATGCAGATTGCGATGAAGCATTTAAGGCAGGTAACGTATATGCACCCTGGACTGCCGCATGGACAAACGGACAGTCAGTTGTCGAGGCGTATGGGAAATCATTACAGGAGGTGCTTTCGGGCAGCAGAACTGTTCAGGAAGCGCTTGCGGAAGCAGATACTACAAACCTTAACCTGATCGATGCAATGAAATAGCATAAGTCTGTAAAGGATGCTGCATTTAAGATTCAAGCTCTGGAGCGTGTCTGGAAATGAATTTTCCGGCACGCTCTATGCAGTATCAGTATTAAAGAAGGAGGATATTATGGGCGGGAAAAAAAGAACCAGGGTGTATTTTTTGATGATCATCCCTGCATTTATTGGTTTTGTTGTATTATATATTGCTCCGACAGCAATGAGCTTTATGTACAGCCTGACGAACTGGTCGGTATATAACCCGGAGATTCGTTTTGTCGGGTTACAGAATTTTCAAAAGATTTTTACGGATGCAAAAACAGTGGCTGCATTGAAGCATTCCGTTAAATATGCCTTTATGATTACGATAGTACAGAATGTTTTGGCGATCATTTTAGCAGTTTTGTTAAACAGAAAGTCAAGAGTAGTCAATTTTGTGAAATCACTTACATTCCTGCCGGCTGTGCTGAGCATCATGGTAGTGGGGTATCTGTTTCAGTACATCATGACATCGGCGGATGGGGGCTTGCTGAATATGATCATTACTTTTTTTGGCGGCAAGCCTGTAAATTGGTTAGGAGATGAAAAGATTGCTTTATATTCTGTACTCATTACCCAGGTATGGCAGTGGACAGGATGGTCTATGGTAATTTATGTGGCGAACCTGAAGAGCATAGATGGAGCTTTATACGAGGCGGCTGATATTGACGGCGCCAATGGGATCCAGAAGTTTTTGAGGGTTACATTGCCGCTTCTTTATCCGGCAGTGTCATTTAATGTATTGATGAGCCTGATCGGCGGCATGAAAATGTTTGATGCGGTTTTTGTCATGACCAAGGGCGGGCCGGGATATGCGACAGAAACTATCATGACCACGCTGATCAGGGAAGGATTCAACAGCGGGCGTACAGCATATGCATGTGCTTTTGCAGTTATCTTCTTTATTGTGGTTTTTATATTCTCACAGACACTTACTTACTTTTTCAATAAATGGGAGGAGGCGATCCAGTCATGAGTATAAAAAAGGTATTAGGAAAGACAGGGTATGGGGTTTTTCTGGCTTGTGTTTTTTTGATAATGATCATACCGATTTACTATTTGCTGGTAACAACCTTTAAATCTCCGGCAGAAGCAGCTGCAAGTCCGCTTGGACTGCCGGTCAGGTTTACATTTGACAATTACAGCAAGGCGATCGCAGCAATGAATTATTTACAGTCCTTCAGAAATAATCTGATCATAGCTGCCGCATCAGTTGTTCTGCTGCTTGTTTTTTCATCCATGTCTGCTTATGTGATTGCCAGAAGCAAGCAAAAGGTATTTAAGATCATGAGCGGAGTGTTTATGGTCGGACTGATCATTCCCTTCCAGATTTCAATCATACCATTATATAAAATGCTGGCAGCGGTTCATATCATGAATACGCATTTTGCGGTAATTTTGGTTGACGTATTCTGTATTAATCTTCCGCTTTCTATATTTCTGATCCGGGGATTTATCAATACAGTTCCGGTAGAATTGGAAGAAGCAGCATTTATTGACGGAAGCGGTACATTTCAGTGCTATTGGAGAATTATTTTTCCATTATTGAAGCCGATCCTCGCTACCGTTGCCATACTGGATACGCTGACAATTTGGAATGATTTCATGACACCATTGCTTCTTTTGCAGTCATCAGAAAAACAGGTTTTATTGCAGCAGGTATACAGGAATGTGGGACCGTTTTCTACAGACTGGACTTCTTTTTTTCCGATGCTGGTAATGGCGACGCTTCCGCTGGTTATTTTTTATCTGATCATGCAGAAGCAGATCATTGAAGGTGTAGTGGCCGGGGCTGTAAAAGGCTGACGGATCTGCAGGCGTAAGAAAGGTAATGCTATGAAGGTTATATATGATCAAATTCAAGGAGCAACAGACGCATTTTTGATCGAGACGGATGAGAAAAATGCAATGATCGGCATAAGGAACTCCCGGGATGCTTATGAAATGAACTGGGTAAAAGCAGGGAAGGTATGGGGAGAAGTAAAATGTGCATATGATATTCATGTGGCGGTCCAAAGAGAAAATACAAATGCAAATACGCTGAAAGAAACTTATGTTTTTCATAATGAAACGGATTTTGATATTTATACAATGAACACTGGTGTAGGGGTTTATGTGCCTCTGCCCGATTATTACACAGAGGCGGGGATTTGTCTGACAAAGTGCTGTAATACCCATATCTGGTGTGGTAAGAGCAGCAGCTATATTATGGCTGTACGGATGGGCGGGGAAGCACCGCATTTGGGTATGGTATTGCGTAAGGGGAAATTGCAGGGGTACAGTGTGGAGAGAATGGAATACACTGCCGGAAAAGAAGAAGAGCTGAGTAACCAGCGTGGAGACTTTATACTGCATCCTGAAAACCTCCATTTGCGTCCAGGGGAATCCTATATCCTGGAATGGGAATTATTCTGGTTTCACAATAAGGAAGATTTTAAGAGCAGACTACGATCAATGAAGGATTATATTTTTGCAGAGGCATCAGCACATGTATTATTTGCAGGGGAAGAAATTTCATTTACTGCAAGTGTAGATCAAGGAGACGGGAATCATAAAGTTGCAGTTTGGCTGAATGGGGAGGAGACAGAATACGAACAAACGGGGGATCACATATCTCTTAGCAGGACACCGGAAAAAACAGGGGAATATATTTATAATATCTGTCAGGGAGATAAGGAAACCTCCCTATCCTTCCTTGTAATGCCGCCGCTTTGGGAACTGGCAAAAAAGAGATGCCATTTTATTGCAGAGCGCCAGCAATGTGAGAGCGAGGGCTATCTAAAGGGAGCTTACCTGATTTATGACAATGAAGAAAAGCAACAGTATTATGGGCATTTAAATGACCATAACGGGGGCAGGGAACGAGTTGGTATGGGTGTATTGATAGCGCATTATTTACAGAAGTGTCCGGATGCAGAATTGGAAAAAAGTCTTGACTGCTATCTGGAATATGTTCTGCGCCAGCTTTTTGATGAGGATACCGGAGAGGTGTTCAATGATGCACCCAGATGCAGAGACTATATCCGGCTGTATAATTATCCCTGGATCAGCCGCTTTTTTCTGGAGTTATTCCGGCTTAAGAAGGAAAAAATTTTCTTAGACCGATTTTATAAAAGCGTGGAGTTTTTTTATCATGAGGGTGGGAGTCATTTTTATGCGATCGGGATGCCAATGTATGAGTCCGTACAGATTTTCCGCAAGGCGGGAAGAATGCATCAGGCAGAGGCTTTGTTAGAATTTTATGAGGGACATGGGAATTTTATTTTATCCTGCGGAAAGAATTATCCGGCCCATGAGGTTGACTATGAGCAGAGTATTGTCGCACCGGCGGCAATTTATATGTGTGAGCTGTATTATCTGACAAAAAAAGAGAAGTTCAAAAAGGGAGCAGAGGAGCAGCTGCAGGTACTTGATCTGTTTCAGGGATTTCAGCCTGATTACCATATGAATGAGGTGGCAATCCGGCATTGGGATGGATATTGGTTCGGAAAGAGAAGATGCCTGGGAGATACCTATCCGCATTATTGGAGTGCGCTTTCGGGCTGTGCCTATGCATTAGCCCAGGGAGTAGTGGATGCAGAGGGGTATAAACAGAAGGCAGAGAAAACTTTGCGGGCTGTTTTGAGCCTGATCAGGGAAGACGGCAGTGCATCCTGTGCTATGGTATATCCAATGAGTGTGAATGGGAAGCAGGCTCACTTTTATGATTCCTGGGCGAATGATCAGGATTGGGGGCTCTATTTTGCATTAAAATACATAGCGGAAGCCCCCGGATCTGAGTGCAGGGTTTGATAAAAAATATATTGCATATCTGCCGGCATAAATATATGATAATTTTGAAGCGATGGAAACGGGCATTTAAAGCAGGGGTGAATGGCAGGAGAATTTTTCTATAAAAAAAGCCTTGTACTGATTGCCGATTATGAACAGATCGTGAGAGAGGCCGGCAGACTTGCAGGTGGGGAGCAGGAATGCCTGAAGGTGGGGTTTTTGCGCTGCTACAGCGGACAGGAGTTCCATCTTGCATTGGAGGAGTTTGCTGGCAGGTATCCGGATATTCCGGTGGAGGTCTTTTATGGAAACCATGATGAACTGTACCATATGATGCTTGATCATGAAATAGATCTGGCATTTAATGACCAGAGAAGGGCGTTTTCAGATGAATTTATGAATATACTCCTGACATCTTCTGTGACACATATAGAGATTGCAGGAAGAAATCCGTTGTCCTCTCTGGATAAGGTTACGGTGCAGGAACTGAAAAATATACCCTGCATCCTTGTTTCATCGGAAGCGGAAAAAGAAAATGAGGCGGAATATTACAGACAGATTGTGGGATTGCAGGGAGAAAAGCTGTTTGCCGATAATATGGAAGAAGCAAGGATGCTTGTGCTCAGTGGCAAAGGGTTTATGCCCAGCGGGGGAACACCCATAGAGGGAAGCCTTGGAACAAATATCGTGAGGATTCCGCTGTATCGGGGGGATGAGCCGATCCGGCGAAATTATTGTGCATTTTGGAAAAAAGAAAATACGAAAAGGATATCAGAGGAGTTTGCAGATATTCTGCAGGATATGTTCAAGCTGTAATTAATAGAGAAAAATCGATCACCCAGACCGTGGGCAGATTAAAAATGTGTGCGAGGTGGCAAATGTATCAGCATATTGTACAATATTATGAAACAGACAAAATGGGGATTACGCATCACTCAAATTACATCCGTTGGATGGAAGAAGCCAGAATTGATTTTTTGTCACAAATCGGATGGAGTTATGTAAAACTGGAAGAAGAGGGTATTGTTTCTCCTGTGGTTGCGGTTGAGTGTAAATATATGCAACCCACAACATTCGGGGATACAGTTAGTATAGAAGTAGTGGTCAGAGAGTTTAAGGGAGTGAAATTAAAGCTGAAGTATATTATGAAAAATGAAAAAGGCGATACGGTATGTGAAGCCTGCTCAGAGCATTGCTTCCTGAACAGTCAGAGGATTCCCATAAGGCTCCATAAGGAATATCCTCTTTTTTATAATGCGCTTATAGAATGCTGTTCCTCCTTTATGGCAAAAAAATAGTGCATATAGATTTCAGTTTCTATATGCACTAACGTTGTTATTGTATTAAATTTTGATTGATATGATTGATTATGCCAACTGCATAACTCTCATTTCAATTTCTCTTAGTTCATCAAGTGATAATAGCGGAACACACTCTGCAATTTCTTCAAGTGTCATTTTCCCCTTTTTTATCAATCTTTCTGCGGTTTCCCTGGCGTTGTTTAATGCCGCTTCATTCCTCATATCTTCCATAATTTTACACATAGTAGCAACTCCTTTCGCGTCTTGCTTAAAGTATCGTGCTCTTTGAGCAAGTGCTTCATAATTCATATCATCGGGATTAGTGCATGAAAAATCGTGCATTAGCTTTCCGATTTCATCATTGCCCCTGTATTTTCCATTAACATATATGATATGCGAACCGTCACCAAACAATACCTTATTTTCCCCGATAGTGACATATCTTTCTACTGGGTATATCGGCTGATTTCTTTTCGCCTGCTCCTCAGACGGTCATAAAATCATCGTCCATATATCGGAGTGATTTCAAACGCTCTAAATCCTGTTGATGTATTTGTTCCGTTGTGTTCAAAAATATTACCTTCTTTCGTCACTTTTATTATATATCGGACAATACCTTTTGAAAACTGAATTTTTGTGAAATTTTTCACTTCAATTCTTCTTCCTGTTTTTTCTTCTCGTTGGCTACACGCTGTTTTGCCTGTTCCAACGCCTGTAATGCTTCTTCTAAGTCTTTGCTTACTCCAACTTTGTTTTCAACCACTTTTGATACCTTTTCGTTTCTGTGATGCGTTAATAATTATTGAAAATAAAAAAAGGGAGCTGATTTTCTGTTAAGATGATCGCTGCCCAAAATAACAGTATTCAATTTTTATATCCCCTTTCTGCTTTGATGTTGTAAATAAACATCTCCTTTTTCGGAAAAATGTGCCTGTCTGCTCTACCAATCTAAAGTCTGGTTTATCAGTTATCTGTAAAAAAATTTATAATACTATTTATTCCCATAAGCATATTATTGTCGTCAACCGCAGGTCTTTCATTGGTGTTATGGCTATATATCACTTCATGAATATTATAACAGTTCATATGATGCAAAAGCGTACACGCTGTATGATAGGCCGTATCTATATGACCATCACCACCCCCGACCAATAGGACTGCGCCTTTCTTAGATTTCGCGACAGGTTCTTCTTTCCGGAAAAATCTGGCACAAAAATATGTTTGGAGCCTGCTTCCAACATCTAATAATTTTCCGGTCAACTCCGAAAAATAGAGTGGTGAAGCAATTAAAATATTATTACATTCTTGTATGTATTCATATACATTTTGCATCTCATCATTTATTGAGCAGCCATGGTTCTTCCAACAATACCGGCAGTCAAGACAAGGTGAAATATTGCACCTATAGGCATCTACAATTTTATACTCACCTGCAATTTTTTCAGTAATTATCTTAATGAGGCTGCTTGTATCACCATTTACTCTTGGGGAACCATTAAATATCAAAGTTTTCATTATAATGCTCCTATATGAATTCCTACTTGTAAATACAATTATATCTCATTTTTACTCACTACACAATTTCAAAAAGGGTTATAAACATAAGAAAAGGGGCTGTCGCACTAAGCAATTAGTGCGACGGCCCCTTAGCACATCTTCATGATACAATTGAACAATAAAATATATTTATTTTGCAAAATTCACAAAATCTTCCCGATACATCTCATAATCAATAGATGATTGCAACTCTCCAAGCTGGTTTCGCCATGAATTCTCCCTGACTTGCACCTTCCTGAAACCGAGTTCTTCGTAAACATGCTGCGCCCTCTTGTTGTTTGCGTTTGTATCAAGAATTACTTTTTTATATCCCATGTCCTCGAATAATGAAAAGATAAGCATGCTCAAAAGTATTTTTCCATACCCCTTGTCATGCTCGGAAAAATCGCAGATTTTAATTCCGATCCCGACTGTATCTTCGCCTTCCTTGCCATAACTCATTTCGCCAATAGGTCTTTTATTAAGTTCGATAATCAGATGTCTGTCCTCATCAGTGTCCTTTTTGAGATTTTCAGCAATTTCACATGCCATTTCACCAGTCCCATAGGGAAAACCTGCATGAGCCATAATCTTTCCGTCATTCCACCATGATGATAATAAATCTGCGTCCTCAACAGATGCATTTCTAATTGTTAAGTTTTTAAACTGCAATAACATATGAAAAATCCTCCGTTTTATCTGGGAGGGCTAAAATAATGTTTCCCTCCTCGTATTCTTTTTCATTATATTTTTTATTCTATTTCTCATATGAAATCACTCCTTCCAACTTTAATATATTGAAATTTCAACGGTATTATTCTACCACAAGCGCACTCGTAAGTCCATTGATTATGCTTGATCTTCCTTGCCTTTGGCTTCCCGTTTCAGATAATTTTGATTCAATTTATCCTTTCTTGCTATATAAGAAAAACTTATAATATATTACCGAAAATCGAATTGATAGATAAGGAGTCTCCCGATAAAATAAAACAAATAGAAGAAATATCCGGTTGGAGGTAAATATGAAAGAAATTATCTTATATTTTTCAAGGGCGGATGAAAATTATTTTGGAGGGAGTCTGAAATATATTGATAAGGGCAATACGGAGGTTGTGGCGGAAAAAGCAGCCGCCATGACCGGCGCGGATCTGTTTAAGATTGAGCCTGTAAAGCCATATTCCGCTGATTGCAATACCTGCATTGAACAGGCGAAAAAGGATTTACAAAGCGGTGTGCGCCCTGGGGTTGTGTCGATGCCGGAAAATATGTCACAGTATGATTTAGTGACAGTTATGTACCCGAATTATTGGGGAACAATGCCCATGCATATGTTTACAGTCCTTGAACAGATCAATTTTGAAGGGAAGAGTGTCCGCCCGGTATGCACCCATGAAGGCAGCGGAATGGGCAGAAGCGAAGCAGATCTTGCGAAGTGCTGCCCGGGGGCGGTCATTAAAAAGGGTCTGGCCATTCAGGGCAGCAGTGTAGGCAGGTGTGATGCTGTTTTGAAAAAATGGCTGGAGGCATAAAAGACCGGTTAAACAGTTTATCTTATTGCGAAAAGAAAGGAGTGGGATTGATGAAAAATAATTATTGTCCGCTGAAACCGGATTTTGTAAGAGGAAGCAAAAAATTTGGATTTGGGTGTATGCGCCTGCCTATGTAGGGCGGAAATATCGATTTTGAAGAATGCAACCGCATGGTGGATGCATTTATGGAGGCAGGTTTTACTTATTTTGATACTGCAAAGGGGTATCTTGGTGGTTTGAGCGAGGTGGCTGTCAGGGAGTGTGTGGTAAAGCGTTATCCGAGGGAAAGCTTTACCCTTACCGATAAGCTGACCATGAGCTTTTTTGAAAAAGAATCCGATATCAGGAAGGTTTTTGCAGAGCAGCTTGAAACCTGCGGCGTGACTTACTTCGACTATTATCTGATGCACGCCCAGGGAAAAGTGAATTATGAGAAATATAAAAAGTGCCGTGCCTATGAAGTGGCACAGGAACTAAAGGCAGAGGGAAAAATCAGACACGTTGGTCTGTCATTTCATGATAATGCAGAGTATCTGGATATGATCCTGACGGAGCATCCAGAAGTAGAGTTAGTGCAGATCCAGCTAAACTATGTGGACTACGATGATCCCGGTGTACAGAGCAGGAAATGCCTTGAGGTGTGCGAGAAGCACAACAAGCCTGTTGTGGTCATGGAACCCGTCAAGGGAGGAAGCTTTGTAAATCTGCCGCCTGATGCGGATAAAATTTTAAGAGATCTGAAGGGTGGGAGCAATGCAAGCTATGCGCTCCGTTTTGCGGCAAGCTGCAAGCAGGTGTTTATGGTGCTTTCCGGGATGAGTAATTTAGAGCAGATGCAGGATAATATCAGTGCCATGAAAGATTTTCAGCCGTTGAATGAAACGGAGTATGACGCCATAGGAAAGGTATGTGAAATCTTTAAGGCACAGAACCTGATCCCATGCACTGCCTGCAGGTATTGTACCGATGGCTGCCCGAAAAAGATTCTGATACCGGATCTGTTTGCGGATATGAATGCCAAGAAACAGTATCGTGACTGGAACAGGTTGCAGATGTTTTTGAAAGATAAGAGCAATCCATAATAGTAGTAAAGAAGGTTACTTTTCACACCCACGCCAGGGCACAGCGCACTGAAACTATCCGGTGATGGGGCTTTATGCCCCGGCACCGGTCTCTTCCTTTTCTTCTTTCGGTTTCCTGCGTTCATAGATTTCCGCTATCTCACGGTATACATTTCCTCCCCTTTGTCTCAGCAGGTGCACTACGCTCAGCCCGTCACATATGCTGCACAGGCTCTCCTGGCTCCGCAGTGTCACCGCCTGCTTCTGTTTTCTCTTATATACTCTCGCCAGCCTCTCACAGAGTGAATTATTCGCGGGCACCCTCTTATCATGCAGGAATAACAGCTCATTCTCTCTGTACTTCTTCAGGCGCAGGTATAGGTTATATCCCTCCCGGTAATACTCCCCCGGCGGTTCATCCTCATACTCCTTTTCCGCCTCTTTAAGTATCCGGTCATATTCATCCTCATATCCCTTTACTGCTGTCTGGTCCGGCTCTTCCCCCTCTTCCAGGGAATTACGGTAATGCACCATCCTGCGGAACAGTTCATGCATCTGTTTATTCCATGTCCGCTCCGGCTCATTCTGCTCACTCCCTTTGAGGTAGCGCAGGTTATGCTGGATGCATTCCTGATGGGCATTCCCATAGCTGTAAAAAGTTGTATCGTGGTCATGCACCACCGTCCCTGCATATTCATAAAGCGGTGTCCCTTTGATCCCCTCATGCCCCTTTTTCTCTTTCCCCGTATATAATGCCACTCCCTCTGACGGGGAGGCCAGTACCAGCACCTGGGCGCTCTTACCGATTACCGATGCATTTGTGAAATCTGCATTCATCACTGGGGAACACATCAGCTTCTTTATAATCTCACGTCTCTCAGGCACTGTCTTTTCTGAAAATTCCCTGGCAAGACCGTTAATCAGCCCGTCTGAAAGCCGGACCTTCCCCTCTGTCAGTTCCGACAGCAGTTTCCTGATTTTCCCATGGGAGACGTTACATTCATTGCACAGCAGGAACGCCAGCGCCTTTACTGTGCTGTCATAACCCACTTCATTGACATACCCTTCTGGGAACGGGGCATGTACACGGGCTCCCGTACGGCTGTCGCGGTATTCCTTTGTGGTATATTCCACTACACGTACTCCCAGCTCTATAAATACCTTCTGTTTGCGGATGATCCTGCCTGTCTCATAATAATGGGGATCCTTCCCATACTCCGGGGATGGTATCTCATGGCTCTCTGTGGGTTCATGCATTCTGCGCCCATGCCCTTTATGTCCTGGCTGCCCTCCCGGCTTCCTCCCCGTCCTTTCACGGCTGTTCGGGATCTTCTTCCTCCCGCCCTTCTGTAAGGAGGAGGGCAGGGAGGAGTTCTCAAAATCTTTATTGGCCTGTGCCGTCAGTTTCCGGTTCTTTTCTTTTTCTCTTCCAGCTTTACTGAAACAGCATAATACTCCTGCATCCTGTCCCTGAGCCTATCCTTTGCCTCATCCCTCTGGCATTCCAGGGAAAGGATCCGTTCCTTAAGATGACAGACCTCTTCCTTGAGCCCTTCCACCTCTTCCCGGTGTTCTTTATCAAGGTCATCCATGACCTCTCCCCAGTACCTGCGTACTGTTACGGTTTCCGAATGGGCCTTTGACAGCTCATACTCCAGGCGCTTTACTTCCTTATTATGGAAACGGACAAAAGCTTTATATTCTTCCTCCAGCTTTTGGTATTTTTCCCCGGATTTCAGTTCCTTTACCTGCGCTTCCAGCGCCCGGACCCTTAACTGCAGGGCAGAGATGTGTTCAAAATCAGGGCGGATCATGGCCTTTCACCCTCTTTCCCGCAGCTGCTTTCATTAACATAAGGGCAGTTTGCAAAAGCGTGCTGCCCGTTGTTTTCTTCTCCGGAGACATCATCCATCATCCGGCGCATAAGGCCTGCGTATTCCTCAAGATGCCCCTTCAGCATTTCATTTTCCTCTGTAAGGGCATCTGCCAGCTCATGGCGGATTAGATGTAATCAAAAGCGGAAAGGAAAAGCACAATCCAGACGGAACCGGCGATACTGTCAAGAAATATTTGTGAGTTAGCAAGAATCCTGATATAATGGGTACAAACGCCCATCCGGGGCAGAAAGGCAGGGAGAAAAATGCACATCAGCTACAAACCGCTCTGGCACACACTGATAGAGCGAAACATGAGGAAAGAAGATTTAAGGCTTGCCGCCGGACTGACCACGAATATGATTGCCAATATGGGCAAGGAAGGGAAGCATATCAGCATGGACACACTTGCCCGTATTTGTGAAACACTGGATTGTGATATTACGGACGTAATCGGGTTGGCCAGTGACGAGCCTTCCACTACAGAAGGGAACGATAATGGGGAAACTGGAAGAAAGAATCACGGAAAACGGTATTGATTATATTCTGGTAGGCGATTACTATATCCCGGACTTGAGATTGCCGGAGGAAAGGTTTGACTTAATCATAGAGCAGATGAAAGCCGTTGAGGGAGTGACCGAGGAACTGAAAGCCCGAAACCAGCTTGAATGGATAGGACGGATGAACAATATCCGCAACCGGGCAGAGGAAATCATAAAGAATGAACTGATTTATATTTGATTAAAATATGAAGTGTCCAGCCGGATAAAAGGCTGGTTTTACTAATCCTCTTTATATTCCAATAAATATAAATTGTGAGCAACAGGTAAAAAATTTACTCCCTTTTCAGAATTGAGTGTCTGCTGATAATAGATTATATTTACACTGATAAACCCCAAAATTAATAGGAGGTTTTCTATGATAATTGTGAAGGAATTTACTGAACAGGATAAAGAGCAATTATTTGATATGATCAATGAAATAAATGAATATGACGCAGATTTCGAAGGACTGGATGATATAGGAAGAATTGAAGATTATAATCTATTTCTAAAGAAATTAGAAAAATGGAAACATCCAGAACTGATTAACTTCAATTATTCTTCTCAAACAACTTTTGGCGTATTTGATGATGAAAAGCTTGTAGGCGGTTTTGTACTAAGACATACATTAAAGGGTGCGTTAATCAATCATGGTGGAAATATCGGTTATTTGGTCAGACCGAGTGAAAGAAAAAAAGGATATGGAAAGGTGCTATTGAAGCTTGCGTTAGAAAAAGCAAGGGATATAGGACTTAAAAAGGTTTTAATAACTTGTAGGAATGATAATATAGGTTCAACAAAGGTAATAGAATCCAATGATGGAACATATGAAAATGACTATTACGATGAAAGTTTAGGAAAAACCTATAGGCGGTATTGGATTGAATTTAAATAATTAGTGTGAACACTTTTCTGAAAAGGGAGAAAAATAACAGATTTTCCTCGCGGAACACTTGCAACTCTTTTGAAAGACGGTTATTCTTTCGAGCCGAAATTCGAGCGCGATTGGCATAAACAATGGCAAGAGTTTGATGACTTCTTTTATGATAATCCTCATATTGCTGAGGTTAGTGGATTTATGACTGTCTTGGAAGGAAAGCCCATCAGGTTTGTTTCGTGGAATCCAACAAATCTGCCTGAATCAACAGAAGTTGGACACAACTGTATATTAACGAAATACAAGGGAAACGGCTATGGGAAACGACAGATGCGCGAGGCAGTTCAACGCATGATTGCGCAAGAGGCGAATAAGATAGTTGTTTGGACAAATGAAATTTGTGTTCCTGCTCAACACACCTATGAAATTGCAGGCTTTCAATTTGTAAAAAAGAGTGAGGAAACATTTCATCCCGAATATTCAGGGCAAAGAATACATTATGAAATTGTAGTAAAGCTAAATTTTCATTTGCAGAGTACTTAATGGGAATACTTTTCCAAAAAGGGAGAAAATTTATAATCAAGTTTATAATCGAAATTTAGTGAGGAGTGACAGGATAATGAAACCAGAAGAGATGTGGGAGGGTTATTGTAAGGAAAATAATCTGAGTGGCGAGGTTTATGATGAGGCATGGGCTTTTGGCGACGAGCCGGATAAGCTGGCTGAGTTGGTAATGCGAGGAATTAAAACAGCTACGTCATCCCTATATACTCTATATGAACTTGAGCAGGAATCCCTTCCTAAAGAGGGCAGCTACAGTATAATACTGGATTCCCGTGAGGAAGCCAAATGTATAATTAAAACCACAAGGGTATATGTAGTTCCTTATAATAAGGTCAGTGACACTCATGCATATAGGGAGGGTGAAGGAGATCGGAGTCTAGTCTATTGGAGAGAGGTTCATAAGGAATTTTTTACCAACTGCTTAAGAAAAGTAGGATTATCTTTCAGTGAGACAATGGATGTTGTTTGTGAGGAATTTGAAATGGTCTATGTATAAATATAAAAAAATACCCTGGACTCTACAGGTTCCGGATGAAGATGTTATGGCTTTACATATGCTTGTGGTAGCTCCTGATTTCAGAGGCAGGGGATTGGGGGAAATGCTGGTACGGTTTGGAATCTATTTCTGCAAAAAATTCCAGAGCAAAGACGATCAGGATTGATACGCATTACAAAAATGTTCCAGCTAGGCGCTTATATGAGAAATGGGGTTTTATAAGTGTGGGATGCCATAAAGCGTTTGTCGATGAGGTAATTCAAGAATTTGACGTATTTGAGTATAAGTTTCTTTAGGCCTGAATCCAAAGACTACAGATCAAAATAAAAATTTTTGTGCTTGAAAATTGAATCAAAACTACCCGAATGCCGTTGCATGGGCAAAACCCCAGGCAACGGCATTTCCTTATCTCCGCTTTTGTCTGCTCAATGGAGAATCTCTATAAATCTGGGATTTCTTCATAAGGTTTTTTAGGGCTGTGCGCTCCTGCTCCGTGAGCTTTTCGTACCGAATCTGCAGCTGTTTACACATAATGGCGCAGAACATATCAAGGAATGATCCAGGGAGCCTCATAGCCCTCTGCACGTCCTTCATTACCTTCAGGGCGTTGGAAACGTCCGGCGCACGGTCTGTATCGTCCTTATGCGCTTCCCAGATGTCGTGGAGGATAGCATCCCAAGTCCGGTGGGTAACCTGGCAGAAATAATCCTCTTCCTGTATCTGCGAAGCCTGCAACGCCTTTAAGTGGGTATCTTCCCCTGCCGGCTGGTATCTGGAAAGGACTTCCGAACGCACCGCTTCCAGAATGCTGTTCAAATCCTGAAAGCGCATGGTGGCAATGCCATCCACATAAATCTCTGTGTCCGTCATAAGTGTGGCAAAGTCTTTATGTGTGGCAATCTCACACAGCAGCCGGTTGTTGATACGCCCGCTTTTTAACAGCTCTACCATATCATCGCTCAAATGTAGCTCGGTAAGTTCCGTGTTTGGGTGGTTTCGATTTTCTGTCAGGCAGAGAAGGTAATCCGTAGACACACCGTAAAATTTTGCCAGCGTTACGAGGTTACCGTGGCTGATCTCTTTATAGTCCTCAGTTTCATAGCTTCCCAAGGCAGACTTTGAAATACCGGTAGCAGCCGCCAGATCCTCTAACTTTAAATGCCGTTCCACCCTTAAATCCTTTAACCGCTCCTGCACAGTCATCCCCTGTTTCATGGCTCCACGCCCCTTCCTGCGGCTCTTTCCACCGCCAAAGCCATTATACCATACGGATTCCGCAATCGTGGAATTTTTTAAATATACGGCTCCATTCCTGATTTGCGGATATACGGCGCAGGGCACGAAAATGTTCTATCATACAGGCAGTTCATCGATGGATTACTCCAATCGAATGACCGGCCTGTGTGGGATATGCTTCCTCGGCGAAGCGACGCCATGACCCGCGGAAAGGGATCAAAAGCTGACTGCAATGAGCGTGCCAAGGGGAAGCGATACGCCGCTGTGAGAGCCAGGGGAGGAACGACACCAGGGAGAGCCGGCAACAAAAATCCAGAAACAAGGTGCCGGACATTTTGTCCGCCACCTCAAAACCAGAAAGCTTATATTAAAATCTGTAAGCAACGTGACGGACATTTTGTCCATCACGTTAAAACCAGAAGATATGGAAAGCTGTAGAGTAAAGTAAATCTAAAAATTAAATGGCTGGCAGAATAAATGCCAGCTTATTTTTGCAAAAAGAAGCGAGGGAGGTGATTGCATGGAAGTTGAATTTATGACTGCGGGTACACCCCTGCCGCCGAGTATGCCCCTGCCAGGAGCCGTACTCCGGCTCCCGGTCAGCAGCACAGCAAAGGTTATGTATGCCCGTATGCTGGACGCTGTATTGACAGACGGCATAGAGGATGTGAATGGGATTTTATATATCCGCTTCCCGATTATGGAATTGTCGGCGGTGCTTTCCCGCAGCCACATGACGGTCAAGCGTTCCCTGAAGGAACTGGAAGAAGCCGGGCTGATCGTGCGTGTCCGGCAGGGTATCGGGGAGCCCAACAAGATCTATGTACTCATCCCAAAGACGGAGGGAACCTGCCATGAATGAGAAGCTGGAAAAACTGAACCAGGAGATTGAAAAGGCTGAAGCCAAACTGTGGAGGGCACAGCATCAGGAGAAAATACTGGAACACCAGATAAAGAAGCTGACCCGGAAAGAACGGACGCACCGGCTCTGCACCAGAGGTGCAATGCTGGAAAGCTATCTCCCCCAGCCGGAAGCCGTGACGGACGGGCAGGTAAGCGCCATCTTAAAGGTACTTTTCCACAGGAGTGACACAAAGGAGCTTGTGGAAAGAATCCTTTCAGAGAACAGGATAGATGAGACAGAGTGAAATTATCAAAAGTGGGCTATACATTAAATCTTCTGATAAGAAGCCGAAACAACAGAGCAGTAAAAATGCAGTGGAACAGGAAGCTTGAAACACCCCTCTGAAAGAGGGCGCAATTATACACCACTTGGGAAGTGGTGCATTGCGCCCTGCCGGGGGCGTCCTGCGGACAGCAGATAATTTCTGCTTCGCTCCAATCATCACAGGGGACGCTACACTTCCCCTGCGCTGGCTTTGCCAGCTACCCCTTTGTGGACTTGCCGTTCGGAATCACCTTGTGCTGCAAGCTGGTTCCGTCCGACAAGTTTTACGAAATCCGGCTATACTTTTTCAGTGAGAAAGCGTATAATAGAGCCATTAACAAATCGGAATTTGTGGAGAAGAATAAAATGTTAGTATCAACAAGTAATGCTGATTTTCAGTTTCAATCGGCACAAGAAGTAATTTCTTTTTTATCTGATTTTGAAGATAAAACTGAAGAATTATGGATAAGTAACGTTGAAGAATACCCTTGCTTAGCTATCGCAATCAAGAATGGCTATGCTGCTGTGAACTATTTTGAAAGCGAAAACGGTGATATGTTTTTGTCATTTAATGATAGCAATGATAAAGAAGTCACTTTTATCGCCGGGGGAGAAGAATGGACACCCGATGCCAATGCAGTAATTTCTTTTGATATGGCTATATCTTGTATAAAAGAATTTCTTGTTACATATAAAAAACCGCAGTGTATTCAGTGGCAAGAACTCTAAATTCCTGTTTGTAGGAATATGCAGATTGTAAAAAGGTGGAGATAATCATGTCTGAATTAACATCAATGATGAATATTGGTAAAGAAATGGAGAAAAAGCTAACATCTGTCGGTATCGAATCTTCTGAAAAACTTATTACGATAGGTGCAAAAGACGCATTTCTTAGATTAAAGCAGAAATATCCGAATGTGTGTCTTGTGCATTTATATACATTAGAGGGAGCAATTCATGATATAGAATATAACAGGCTTTCAGAAGATACAAAAAAAGAATTGAAAGAATTTAGCGATTTTCTGAAAAAGTAACAATAACGAAAGTTCAAATTTACCGAACTGACAGCCCAACAAAAACTAAATAACCTGCCGCTTATCAGCGGCACACCCAAGCAGGAAATCTTTTGAAAGGTATCCTGCTTTTTTCATGCCCGGAATCCGGAAGAAAGGAGGGCGCACCTATGCCATGCCCGCACTGTAAAATCACAATCGTTAAACGGAGCAAAAATGAATCTGCCGTGTCTGCCGCCGCCTACCAGAGCGGGGAGAAACTGTTCTCCGAATACGACCAGCAGCAAAAATACTATCCCTACAAAACCGAAGTCACCCACAAGGAAATCCTGCTCCCGCCCAATGCGCTGCCGGAGTACGCAGACCGCAACACTCTATGGAACTCCGCCGAAGCACAGGAAAAACAATGGGACTCCCAGCTTGCCCGGAGGTTCGTGCTTGCCATTCCGAGGGAAATTCCCCTGGAACAGTATGCCGACCTTCTCCGTGACTATTGCCGGGAGTTTTTTGTTTCCAAAGGAATGATAGCCGACTTTGCCATCCACGACAAAGGGGACGGCAACCCCCACGCCCACATCCTGCTCACCATGCGGGCGATGGACGAAAACGGGAAATGGCTCCCCAAATGCCGCAAGATATAGACCTTGACGAAAACGGCGAAAGAATCCGGCTCCCGTCCGGCAGGTGGAAAAGCCACAAACAGAACACCGTAGACTGGAACGACCGAAAGTATGCTGAAATCTGGCGGCAGGGATGGGCGGACACAGCCAACCGTTATCTGGAAGCCAACGACCGCCCGGAACGGCTTGACCTGCGCTCCTATGCCCGACAGGGGATTGACCAAATCCCCACCGTCCACATGGGGCCAGCCGTCTGCCAGATGGAGAAGAAAGGAATCCAGACCAACATCGGCAACCTGAACCGGGACATCAAAGCCGCCAACTCCCTCATGCAGTCCATCCGCCAGATGGTGCGCCACTTAAAAGGCTGGATTGCCGATTTAAAGGAGAAAAAGGCCGTGCTGCTGGAAGCGTTGGAGCAGGCCAGGGAACCGACACTCCCGGAGCTGCTTTTTCAGTATCTGGAACTGCGGAGCGGGGAACGTGCCGACTGGACTTCCAGAGGGAAGCTGAAAGGAACCGTTGCCGACTACAATAAAGTGCAGGCGGCGATGGACTTCCTGCGGAAAAAGGGAATCTCCACCGTGGAGAGCCTTGACACCCGGCTGGACGAAATCAGCCAGACCGCCGTTTCTGTCATGGAGAGCGTGAAAAAAAGCGAGAAGCGTATCAAAGCCATCGACACCATGTTGTCCTATATTGACAAATACGAAGCAAACAAGCCAGTCCATAAGGAGTACGCCGCTATCGGCTGGAAGAAGAAAAAAGAGCAGTTTGCGGAGAGCCACCGGGAGGAACTGGACGCTTACCATGCCGCCATCCGGTATTTTAAAGCCAACCTGAAAGGCAATTCCTACTCCCGCAAAGATTTGGAAGCGGAACGGGAACAGCTTGCCGCCGCCCTGCCCGGACAAAAGAAGGAACTGGAAGCGGTTCAGGCAGATGTGAAGGTGCTGCGTGACGTGCGCCACTGGCTGAATCAGGTTTTGCCATCCGAGCAGTACCGCCAGACCGCCGAGCCGGGGAAGAAACCATCCGTACAGGAGAGCCTGAAAGGGCGGCAGGAACGCATCCGGCAGGAGCAGGCAGCGAAAAGCCAGCCGCCCCGGACAGAGAAACAACAGAATATGGAACTTTAAACAGGCACTTGTTTTGTGATTGGAAACCGCAGACAAGTGCCTTTTATTTTGAACTGGAAAGATTTACAGACAACGTGAGCGACATTGTGTCGCCCACGTTGGGATTATCAGGAGGAACGCCTATTGAACGTATTTGAAGCCGTGAAGCAGTCCGTCACCACAAGGCAGGCTGCGGAGCATTATGGAATAAAAGTAAACCGGAACGGGATGTGCGTCTGCCCGTTCCATAACGACAAAAACCCAAGCATGAAGGTTGACCGCCGCTTTTACTGTTTCGGCTGCGGAGCCACCGGGGACGTGATTGACTTTGTTTCCCGGCTCCACGGAATCGGGAGCAGGGAAGCCGCCCTCATGCTGGCGCAGGACTTCTCCATCCCCTATGAGGACGGGAGGAATGCCGGGAAGCCGCCCATCCGGCCACGTCTGCGGAGGGAAACGGAGGAACAGAAATTTAAGCGTATGGAGCGGCATTGTTTCCGGGTGCTGTCCGACTACTACCATCTCCTGCGCCGCTGGAAGGAGGAATATGCCCCACAAAAGCCGGAGGAAGCATGGCATCCCCGGTTTACCGAAGCCCTGCAAAATATAAGCCGTCTGGAATATCTGATGGATATGCTTCTTTCCGGGAACATTCAGGAGCGGGCAGCCCTTATCACAGGACATGGAAAGGAAGTGAGGAACCTTGAAAGACGAATGGCAGAACTTACCGCCGGAGATACGGCAGGAAGTAAAGAACATGGCCGACAGCGCAGAGCCGATCCGGAGCGTTGAAGAAGTCAAAGCCATGCTGGAAACCACCGAGAAAGGCGGCTTCCGGAACAGCATCCGCAACTGCCTGACCGTATTCCAGTGCGACCCGCTCCTTTCCGGGGCGGTTCTTAAAAAACTCCATATATATTTCTTGACGTGCCGCCGCTCGCCAGAAAGCTGGATTGTTCCTACTAATTGGGGATAACACAGTTCACCCAGCAGGGAGTTTTCCCTTTCCAGGAGACGGATCATATGTTCCAGTTCCTTTATGCGCATTTTCTGTTCCTGTATGGTCTTTTCCTGAGAGGGACCCTGATGAGTCCCATCTGTCTTGTGTCGTCCCATGGCGCTGTCCTTTCTTTTCTGAAAGTATAGCAGAAAGCAGGAAGAAAAGCGAATGTGGATAACCTGGGCCGTTGTTGAGAATGCCGGGGAGGAAAATACCGGCAGACGGAAGGATAAAAACGGGATTGAGTGAAATGCCATAAAAAAGGGGAATTATCCAGAAGATACCAGAGAAAAAACAGGAGCAGCCCATGAGAAAGAGGTTTGAAAACACAATTTCAGGGTTTTGCTCCTGCTGGCTGTGGATAAGAATTTTTTTAAATTCAGCACTTTAAACAAAAGGCTGGTTGCTGGCGTGGGTGTGAAAAGTAACGTAAAGAAGTATCCGTGGATGATCAGACTTCGTCATACTGGTATATTCTTATATTACCTGATATAATAATGATATAGCTCTTGTGGCTATATCATTATTATATCAGGAGAAAAGAGTAATGATGTATTTGGAAGAAAGAAACCAAAAGATAATAGATGCAGTCATAAAACGGGCGGATACCGTGTGTCCGGGTGCCCTTGCTCTGATCGGGATATACGGTTCCTTTATGACGGGAGACTTTTACGAAAAGTCAGACTTGGACCTACTCATCCTGATCAATGATGACAGGGGCTGGCAATTGGGATGTGCCTTTATACAGGATGACTTACAGGTTGGGCATGACATCTATTGTACCACATGGGAACATTTACAGGACGATGCCAGATATGAGCACCCAAACATTTCCAGGCTTATGGATGTCAGGATCGTATATTGTGCAGATGAGAAATATAAAGAACAACTGGATATACTGCAGAAAACAGCAAAAGATATCATGTCCGCACCTTTTTCAGAGGAAGATTATACGAAGGCAGAAAATCTGCTAAAAGAGGCGGAGCAGTGCTATACACTGGCAATGGTCTCAGAGCATAGGTCTGATGTATTAGACTGGGCAGGCGGGGTTATTTATTATGTTGAGAATGCAATAGCGATGTTGAATAAGCAGTATTTCCATTATGGAGTAAAACGTGCTTACGAAGAGCTGAACGCAATGCAGAACAGGCCGGATAAACTTTGTGAGATGATAGAGGATATAATATCAGCAGCCTCTGTTACGTCTGTACAAAAACATCTGTCCATACTTATGAAGGAAACGATAGCGGTGTTCCGCCAGATGAAAGAGACGATTGCAAGACAGGAGAAACCAGCTGCTGCGGATACGCTGAGTGGTACCTATGAGGAGATGTATTCAAATTGGCGGAATAAGATGCATGCAGCAGCTGAAAACGGAAACAGGCATCTGGCATTTATGAGCCTGATCAGTGCAAATGCGATGTTTTCTGAAATCAGCAACGAAGTGAATATCGACAGATATGATGTTTTGGGAGGATATGATTCAGAAGACCTGCATAAGATGGCAAAGGAATATGACGATATTTTAAATGAATATCTACAAGAGTACAAAAAGGCAGGCATACAAGTAAGACGATATTCCGATATTGATGCATTTGTGGTTGATTACGAAACAAATTAGTATTTTGGGAAGTCCCCTCTTATGCGGATTCACTTATGTGGATTCCCGGAATACTTTATTGACTTTCAATCCCATATCACCTATACTATTGTCCAGGCAAAGGAATGTCCTTTTTGTTTTTAACTGAATAAGATTGATATGTGTTTGCGAGGGAACTGAACAAGTTGAAAAAGGTAAGACCTGACCTCTGGACCTGTCGGTTAATACCGGCGTAGGGAAGCAATTTCTTACGCCGTATTGCGTCTGAAAGAGCTTCTGTTGATTTAGAAGCTCTATTTTTTTGGCTAAAGGAGGAAAAAGTAATGTCATTTATAGAGGGCATTTTGAAGCTTATCAGCAAACAATATGCGCGAAAGGAGAGTATCATACAATGAAAAAAGTATTGAGTATTGCAGGTTCTGACTGTAGCGGCGGTGCGGGTATACAGGCAGACCTAAAGACATTTTCCGCACATGGCGTATTTGGAATGAGCGTCATTGTATCTGTTGTGGCAGAAAACACAGACAGGGTAATCGGTATTTTGGATGTCAGCTCAGATATGATTGGCAAACAGATTGATGCTGTTTTTGAAGATATTGAAGTTGATGCAGTGAAAGTCGGCATGCTTTCCACACCGGACTGTATGAATGAAGTTGCCGCAAAACTGAAATATTACCACCCGGCAAATATTGTGATTGATCCTGTGATGTATGCAAAGAACGGCTGTCCACTCATGGAACCTGCGGCAATCAAAACGCTGATCGGGACGGTTATCCCGCTTGCTGACGTACTGACACCGAATATTCCGGAAGCGGAAAAAATAACGGGAGGCAGAATCAAGTCGGTTGCGGACATGGAAAAAGCTGCAAAAGCAATCCATACTTTTGGATGCAGGGCAGTTGTCGTCAAAGGCGGTCATGCAGCAGGGAATGCGGTGGATGTCCTGTTTGACGGAAAAGAAATCTGTCATTTTGACACTACCCGGATTGATACGAAAAATACGCATGGGACAGGCTGTACCTTTTCCTCTGCGGTTGCCGCGCAGCTTGCAAAAGGTGTGAATTTACGGGAGGCAGTTCAAAAAGCAAAGGATTATGTAACTATGGCGATCGAGCATTCCCTTGACATCGGGAAAGGCTGCGGACCGACACATCATTTCTGGCACCTTTATCAATATGGGCTGCAGGAAGAAACGGATGGTGAAAAATGAAACCTGATTATTCTTTATACCTTGTAACAGACCGTATGCGCATGAGTACCAAAGCTTTAGACAAGGCGGTGGAGCAGGCGGTCATTGGAGGCTGTACTATGGTACAGCTCCGGGAAAAGGAGATTTCGTCATTGGATTTTTATGCTCTGGCATTAGAAATAAAAAAGATTACTGATAGATATGGTATACCGCTTATCATCAATGACCGTATTGACATTGCTATGGCGGCGGGCGCAACCGGGGTACATATCGGGCAGAAAGATATTCCAGCAGATATTGCCCGGAAGATGATTGGTAAAGATATGTTGCTTGGTGTTTCTGCCACCTCCGTTGAGGAAGCTGTAAATGCGGCAAAAGCCGGAGCCGACTATCTGGGAGTGGGCGCTATGTTCCCAACAGAGACAAAACCGGATGCCAGTCATGTATCTATGGAGGAACTTGGAAAAATACGCAGGGCAGTTGATATACCAATCGTTGTGATTGGGGGCATCAGTGAAGAAAATGCAATGCTTTTTAAAACTATGGGAATTAACGGACTAGCTGTTGTTTCCGCTGTGATTGCCAGACCTGATATAAAAAGGTCAGCGGCCACATTAAAATCACTGTTTTTGGGGAAAGGAGGCTGTGAATGAACTTTGAAGCAGCAATGGAATTAGTCCGGGACAAAGGATATTTTGATAGCCTTGCTGAAAAGAAAGTTTGTAAACAGGATTGAGATTGTAAGAGGCGGAAGCGTTGCGATTGAAGCTGTCAGCATCTCGGAAAGATAAAGAATCAAAACCCGTATTATTTTAAACATGGTACTGCGGCAAGGGATGCCAAAGAGCTTTTGCGATTTGCGAATCATGTTCTGATGGATACCTGCCTGGCAGCGCAGGATAAATATAAAGCCTATCTGGACTATTTCAGGATGGCTTATTAAGGAAGCTTTCTGTATCTGGAGGGTGTTATCCCTTCTGACCTTTTGAAGACCTGAATAAAGTAGACCGAATCTGAGAATCCTGTCTGACGGCTTATTTCCTCTATGGACAACGCGGTAGCCCTCAAAAGATATTTGGCATTGTAGATGCGGAGCTGGGTGATGTATTCATGAGGGGTAAATCCGGTATACTCTTTAAAGCATCGTGTCATATGGGTGCGGCTTAAGCCGAAGAGATGAGCCAGACCCTCCGCAGTAAGAGCATTCATATAATTTGCCTGAATGTAGGAGACTATTTTCTCAATGACTTCAGAGGTATTGCGGGTTTTGCTCTGGGCGATCAGGAGATTGGTCAGGAGCATATAAAATGTGCAGGAAACTTCATATTCCATGTAGGAGGATATTTTTTGCGTGCATTGCAGTATATGTGCCTGTAACGGTTCAAAGTTTGAAAACATGGCATCATTAAATTTAACGCTGCCGGACTGCAGGTATGACTGCACCAGCGGAATTGCCGGTACACCGTTAAAGGACAGGCAGGTACTGACCCAGTTGTAGCTGGCTGTCTGATAGTAGTATTTCTGGCGGCAGTCGATCAGACAGCCATCCCCTTTCTTGAGCAGATAGCTCCGACCATTGTATTTCAGATACCCTTCTCCGTCCAAAATGTATCGTATTTCATAGAATTCCTGATTATTTCCCTCCATGTAATAATCGTAGGAGGTTTTCAGCAGGCGGAAGGATTCAGGATAGATCAGGGATTCTTTTGCCTTCTTACTGACAATAAACCGGGGAATGATCTGTTCCGTTCCATAGGTAAAAGAGTGGGTGATCAGAGGCAGAAAATTATAATTCATAAGGCTTATCTCTCCTGAATAGTTCAAAATCTATGTTTTATCATCCTTTTTTCTATATGAGTATAAAATACAATACCGTATAATGCAAACATAACTTAGAGTAAAAGATGGAATCCAAAGTATTATTTTTATGTTTGTCTGCTCTATGTGGAAAGAAGGAGAGATTATGGAAGTGAAAGAATTTTTAAGGAAGAAAGATATTGTTATTTCACCAAAGAGGTATTGTATTGATGCATTATCCCAGATGGCGCAGGCCGTATTTGCTTCGTTGCTGATCGGCTTAATATTTAAAACCATCGGAGAACAGGGACAGAATCTTTTTGGAGAATATAAAATTTTTGCTTATCTTACGGAGTTAGGGAGCTTTGCCATGAAGCAGGTTGGAGCATCTATTGGCGTTGCGGTCGCATGGGCGTTGAAAGCGCCGCCGCTCGTCATGTTTACAAGCGCGGTAACAGGGGCGTTCGGAGCCGGTATCGGCGGAGAGGCAGCGGCACTTGTTGCGGCGATCATCGGGGCGGAATTTGGCAAGGCGGTATCAAAGGAAACAAAGGTTGATATTCTTGTGACACCGGGAATTACGCTTCTGGCAGGAGGGCTCACAGCAACCTTTGTCGGGCCTGTTGTAAAGCTGTTGATGAACGGGATCGGAATGGTCATTATGAAAGCTACGGAGCTTCAGCCCTTTTTCATGGGAATGATCGTGTCAGTGATCGTGGGGCTTGTCCTGACATCGCCGCTTTCAAGTACGGCTTTATGCATTATGCTCAACCTGTCAGGAATATCTGCAGGTGCCGCTGCCATTGGATGCTGTACCCAGATGGTCGGGTTTGCCGCTACGGGTTACAGAGACTGCAAAATGGGAGGGGTAATGGCAATGGGGCTTGGCTCTTCCATGTTTCAGTTTCCCAATATTTTGAAAAACCCATGGATTTTACTGCCGCCAACGTTGTCTTCTGTCATCATAGCGCCTGTTGCCACCTGCATTTTTAAAACTACGAATACACCGGCAGGGGCAGGAATGGGTACCTGTGGGTTCGTGGGACAGATTTTTACATTTACGGATATGGGGATCAGCACAAGATCTGTTCTGGCGGTAACGTTATTGCATTTTGCCTTGCCTGTTTGCTTATCCCTGGTTTTAGATGGGATTTTAAGGAAAAAGGGAAAGATAAAGGCAGGAGATTATTATTTTGAAATATGAGCCTGACATTTAATTGTTGAAAAAGTCATCGTATGATAAAATAAATAACAAATAATTTTCTGCAATATAAGGCAGACCTGAAAGATTGGAGAGGCGGCACAAATATGGCTATATGTTTAAATACGGAATCTGCAAATAAAATGTTTGGTATGATGGTTCGTGATGAATATTATGTCGATAAGTCCGGCATGATTGAAAAAGTGAATGCCAGGATCAATTCTATGCACAGATACATCTGTGTTACCAAGCCCCGCCGTTTTGGAAAGACTTCAGTGGTCAATATGCTGGGAGCGTATTATTGCAAGGCCTATGATGCGGCAGCATTGTTTGAGGGGTTAAAGATTAGCAAAAGTAAGACTTATAAGATGCACTTAAACCAGTACAATGTGATCAGTCTGTGCATGAATCGTCTGCCTGACCATGGAAATATTTACGATGATTATATTGGTATGATTATGGATTCGATCATAGGAGACATTTATGAGGCATACCCAGATCTGGAGCATAGAAAATTCTGCAGTATTTCAGACATGCTGGCAGCTACAGGGGATCAGTTTATTTTTGTGATTGATGAGTGGGATTATATTTTTGGTCATGATCTGTATAAGGAGAGTCAGGGAGATTTCCTTGAATTTTTGAGAAATCTATTGAAGGATCAGCCATATGTGGCGCTTGCTTATATGACCGGGGTTCTGCCAATAAAAAAATACAGCACCGGATCTGCATTGAATATGTTTAAAGAATATACGATGTTGAAGGACCCGCATTTTGAAAAATATTTTGGATTTACAGAAGATGAAGTCAGGACGCTTTGTGAAAAGCAGTCTGTGCTGACGATGGATGAGATAAGTGACTGGTATGACGGATATCAGATGAAAAATGGTGCACAGCTATATAATCCAAGGTCTGTCATATGTGCACTTGAGGATGGGGTGTGCCAGAGTTACTGGACAAGAACGGGAAAGATGGACGAAGTGCTGTTTTTCCTGAAATATAACATTGGTGAGGTACGTGATGATGTTGTCAAAATGGTGGGTGGGATACCTGTAAAAATCAGTATAGAGGAAGAATATTCAGCAGGACAGGAAAATCCTAAGAATAGAGAAGAAATTTATGGAGCAATGATTATATATGGGTTAGTGTCCTATCATGATGGTGAGTTATGTATTCCCAATAAGGAGCTTATGCTGGAATTTCAAAAGGCCTTGAAAGATGACGATTTTGGATATGTGGCAGAGCTTGTCCGAAATTCTGACGAAGTATTGGAAGCTACACTTGATATGGAAGGAGGACGTGTGGCATCTTATCTTCACCATATCCACAATAGCGAACTGCCAATCCTGAAATACAATGATGAGAACAGTTTGTCATGTGTGGTGACACTTGCTTACTTATCCGCACGGAATAAGTACAGGATTGAGCGGGAGGAAAAAAGTGGTAAAGGATTTGCAGATTTTATTTTCCATCCGAGAAGAAAAAATCTGCCGGGTATTATTCTTGAACTAAAAGCTGATGATACACCGGAAGTTGCAATTGAACAGATTAAAAAAAAGGAGTATTGTGAAAAGCTATGGAAAGAAAATGTTACAAATATCCTTGCTGTAGGGCTTAGTTACGATACGGAAAAGAAAGAGCATCAGTGTGTGATTGAGAAAATGCAGCATTGAAGCTAATAGCACGGATAGTCGGGTGGAGCACACTGATGTATGCGTAGGCCGTAAGGTTTAATTCGATTGATAACAGGGGAGAGCAGATGAGATACCTTTCAGTTACGGAAATAGCCAAAAAATGGAATGTCTCAGAGCGCAGTGTTAGAAATTACTGTGCCCAGGGGCGGGTGAATGGCGCTTTCCTCACCGGTAAGACCTGGAGTATTCCTGAAAATGCAGATAAGCCGGAGCGTTCCAACAAGAAGAAAGAACAGACAACATTGTTGGATATTTTGCAGGAGCAGAAGGCAAGTAAATATTCCGGTGGCATTTATCATAAAACACAGATTGATTTGACATACAACTCCAGCCACATGGAGGGAAGCCGTCTGACTCATGATCAGACCAGATACATTTTCGAAACTAATACTATTGGTGTAGAAAAAGAAGTGCTGAACGTGGACGATGTGATTGAAACAGTTAATCATTTTCGGTGTATTGACAGGATTATTGATAGTGCGAAAGCAGCGCTGACAGAAAAGTTCGTCAAAGAGCTTCACCTGATTCTGAAGAATGGCACCAGCGATTCCAGGAAAGATTGGTTTGCTGTGGGCGATTACAAAAAGATACCAAATGAAGCAGGCGGTATGGATACTGCGCTTCCGGAAGAAGTTGCGGATAAAATGAAAGTTTTGCTGACAGAATACAATGGAAAAGAAGAAAAGACCTTTGAAGAAATTCTGGACTTCCATGTGAAGTTTGAAAAAATCCACGCATTTCAGGACGGCAATGGCCGTGTGGGCAGATTGATCATGTTCAAGGAGTGCTTGAAATATAATATTGTTCCATTCATTATAGAAGACAATTTGAAGCTGTTCTATTATCGTGGACTGAAGGAATGGAACAATGAAAAAGGGTATCTGATGGATACCTGTCTGACAGCGCGGGATAAATATAAAGCATGTTTGGACTATTTCAGGATTGCTTATTAATGATTGACTGTCTGCAAAGTAGCATCAGAAAGTGATATTGACTTAAATAAGGATTTTTGGATTGGAGGAAGTATGACGCTACAGCAATTAAAGTATATGATAGTCGTTGCAGAAAGAGGTTCTATTACGGAAGCAGCAAAGGAACTGTATATTTCCCAGCCAAGTCTTTCCGGCGCGATCAAAGAAGTAGAAAAGGAATCTGGAATAACAATCTTCAGTCGCTGCCGGGCAGGAGTGGCACTGACAAAAGAGGGCATGGAGTTTTTAGGGTATGCAAGGCAGGTAGTCCAGCAGATGGAGCTTCTGGAAGCAAAATATATTGATAAAAAGCCAGCAAAACAGAGATTCTGCGTTTCCACACAGCACTATACATTTACAACGAATGCATTTGTGGAACTGATACAGCATTTTGGACAGGAAAGGTATGAGTTTATCCTGAATGAGACACAGACCCATCAGATCGTGGAAGATGTGCGGAACAGGTTTAGTGACCTGGGAATCCTGTACCTTTGCAACAGCAATGAAAATGTTCTGAGAAAGCTGTTTGAAGAGTATAATCTGAACTTTTATGAACTATTTACAGCAATGCCTCACATCTTTATTGGCAAAGATCATCCATTGGCAAAACGCACATCTGTTAAGCTGGAGGATCTGAAGCCATATCCCCGGCTCAGCTTTGTGCAGGGAACCTATGAATCTTCAAATTTTTCAGAGGAGCTTTTCAGCAACGAACCTGTCGAAAGGAGTATTAAGGTCAGCGACCGCGCAGCGATTGTGAATCTGATGATTGGAATGGATGGGTATACAATTTCAAGCGGTATATTTCCCAAATATCTGCAGGGGGATTCTATTGTTTCAATCCTTTTGGAGGAAGATGAAGTGATGCATATCGGATACATACTGAACAAGGATAAGGAATTATCAGAGTTAGGGGAGATTTATGTTGAGGCTTTGAAACAGTATCAGAAGCAATGAAACATAGGTTTGATCACTGTCACTTGAATCATTTTCCCTTTTTGATATACTCGGCAAAAATAAGAATCAGCAGGTGAGCACCTGCCATATGCAAATAAAACAGAGGTTACAGCAGAAAAGCATATCATTCATTGTTTCATTCTGATTGTTATTACAATCGCCTACACTTTACTTCTTGCAAGGATATTACACGGGAGGGTGCAAAGTGAAAAATCGGGATTTTTAGAGGAAAAAGGATAATTGCAAAATGAAAGCAGATAATGAATTATTGAAAAATTTGAATAAATTGCATACAACTGAATTAGGTGTAGAACGCATAAAAAGAAATCTGTCCTTAAGTACAGATGATGTGGTTGATTGGTGTAAAACGAAAACCAATTCTGCTAATGCCGTTATTGCAAGAAATGGGAAAAATTGGTATGTAAATGTAGATAACTATATCATAACGGTAAATGCGTATAGTTATACGATCATCACAGCGCATAAGGAAAAGAAATGAATTACACAATTCGTGAAATAGAAGCATTTTCAGTTATCGGGCAGGAAGTATTCTATTTTAACAGTCCATACGGATGCGGGATATGCAGATGAGTAAGCTGATTTGCGGATAGAACAGATCATTACCGGATTGGAGGGAAACTATGTATTTCAAATTATTATGGAGTGAATTTGCAACACTCCCGGAAGTAGAGGCGATTGCGCTTGGCGGCTCAAGAGCCGGTGCGGATTATGATGAAAAGTCAGATTATGATTTATACATTTACTGTACCAGCATACCGTATGAGAGTATGCGGAAGCGTATTCTGGAGAAATGCTGCCAGTATATGGAGATTGGAAACTCTTTTTGGGAGCTGGAGGATGACTGCACGCTGAAAGATGGGACAGACATTGATATTCTGTATAGAAATATCGGGGATTTTTCACAGACAATTCATTCAGTCGCTACAGAACATATCGCATACAATGGTTATACGACCTGCATGTGGCATAATCTTTTACACAGCCGGATTCTCTATGATAAAAACGGGGAACTGGAAAGCTTGCAAAACAAGTACCGGATTCCCTATCCGGATGAATTGCGGGACAATATTATCAGTAAAAATTTACGCCTGCTGACAGGAAATCTGCCCTCATATGATACGCAGATTAAAAAGGCTTTTGCCCGCAGGGATATGGTAAGCGTAAACCACAGGACAGCGGCTTTTCTGGAATCCTACTTTGATATTAT
>CANDAG010000004.1 GCA_947382625.1 uncultured Lachnospiraceae bacterium | reverse complement strand
CAAAAGGTTCTGTAAGGAAAAAAGGAAAGAAATGGTACTACCGCTTTTATGTGGAAGATGCAAGCGGGAATCTGGTACAGAAAGAATGTGCAGGAACAGAAAGCAAGAGCGAAACGGAAAAGCTGTTAAGGCAGGCAATGGAGGATTACGAAAGCAAGAAATTCATTGCAAAGGCAGACAATATCACTCTCGGACAGCTGCTTGATACATGGGCGGAGGAAGAATTAAAGACAGGGACACTCAGCAATGGCACTGTCGGTACTTATCTTCAGACGATCAACCGCATTAAACAGCACCCTGTAAGCAGACGGAAACTTAAAACGGTTACTTCGGGGCATTTACAGCAGTTCATGGATATCCTGTCTTTTGGAGGCACTATAGAAGATTTTGTTTCCAAAGGATATTCCAAAGACTATGTAAAGTCATTTTCCGCAGTATTACAGCAGTCATTCCGCTTTGCGGTGTTCCCGAAACAGTACATTACATTCAATCCCATGCAGTATGTGGTCATGAGGCATAAAAAGGACGATATGGACTTGTTTGCGGAAGAAACGGACACCGACAATGGCAAAGTCAATCCACTGTCATTTGAGCAGTACCAAAAGCTGATTGCACAGCTTGGCAAGCGGAGCAAAGACGCAATCCTACCTGTACAGATAGCCTATTTCACAGGTCTCAGGCTTGGGGAAGTGGCAGGACTGACTTGGCAGGATATCAACTTTGAGGAACAATGCCTGACAGTCCGCAGAAGCGTCCGCTACAACGGTGCTACCCATAAGCACGAAATCGGCTCGACAAAAAGGAAGAAAGTCCGGATCGTTGATTTTGGAAACGCCCTCGCTGACATCTTGAAAAAAGCAAGGAAACAGCAGCTTAAAAACCGTATGCAGTATGGAGAACTCTATCACAGAAACTTCTACAAAGAGGTTATGGAAAAGAACAGGGTACATTATGAGTATTACAACTTGGGAATGACAGAAGATGCGCCGGAGGATTATACGGAAATCTCTTTTGTATGTCTGAGGGAAGATGGCTGTCTTGAACTTCCAGCCACCGTAGAAACAGCCTGCCGGACAGCAGCAAGGAAAGTACCGGAGTTAGAGGGTTTCCACTTCCACACATTAAGGCACACCTACACAACGAACCTGTTATCAAACGGGGCACAGCCAAAAGATGTGCAGGAACTTTTAGGACACTCGGACGTAAGCATTACCATGAATGTCTATGCGCACGCTACAAGGGAGGCAAAGCGGGAATCTGCCAAGCTCTTAGATAAGGTTGTGGGAATGAATTAGGAACAAAAACTGAATAAGAAAATCTTTCCCTTGTGGCTTGCCCATAAGGGCAAAAACAAGGGAAAAGGATACATATTTTGAGGCTGGCATTGTGCAAAGCCTTGAAAATAGGGGAAACTTATGGAGAAAGCTTACAAACAAGAATTTATTATCCGGCAAAAGCCTGTTGATACGATTCGTCAGTGCCCGCCCCGACCAGCCGATGTTGCTGATCACCGCTGTGCGTATACCTCTCTCATTCAGATAATTCAGCATCTGCTCAGCGTGAGGCATTACAGCACCCATTGACGCGGCATTCCACTCTATTTCTTCAAGCTCTTTATAAGAGATGCTGAATTCAATACCAAGATATTCATAGATCAGGCGCATGAACTGCCATTCATGGATCTCAATACCTCTGTTTCTCAGTCCATCAAACTGTTGAAACATTTTCTGTACTTCCTCATAAATCTGCGTGGTGCTAAGTTTTTGTGGATTATGGGTAATATATGCAAAGGCGGCCTCTTCACACCTTTTAGCGTCAAATCCCGGCTCGTAAAGCAATGTGTGGCCATAGTCGAAAATAATCATTTGCGGTTTATGCATCATTTTCCTTTTTCTCTCCCACTCTTCATATTCAAGAGACAAGACCACTGTGACACCTCCGGTTCCTTGTGCCTCTCTCAATTCTTCCACATCCACATTATCAATTTCCCCTTTAGGTGTCAAGGGCATTAAGTCGCTGCATTTGATCTGTGGTCAGTTCAAAATCAAATAATTCCGTTGGAACGGATTTTGCCATCCGTGGCAACCATGTATCAACAATACTTTGAAATACAGCATCCCATTTAATATTATCAGGCATATCGTTTATTCCTCCATTCGCTTATTCTGATGTTCCATTACCATCCGTTTGCAGGACAGATACGTGGCAAGAAAGTAACTCCCATATACCACAAGGAACAGTATGACTGTAAAAATCATGTTTGTAGAAATATGGATATTCATAAATTCCTCTACAATCTCCATCGCCTTTCCCATCAGGATAACAGAAAAGACACCCGCAACAGCAAGAGGAGCCGCAAAGAAAATGGCTGTCTGGGACAGAAGTGTGCGGTTAATCTGCTCCCTTTTTGCCCCCAGCTTTTGGAGCAGGCCATAACGGTAAATGTTATCAGTTGTTTCCGTAAGCTGCTTCAAAGCCAGAAGTGCGGCGCAGATCAGCAGAAATATCAGGCCGATATAGCAGCAGAGGAATGAAATCAAAGCATTTAATCCGTAGAACATATCGTACATCATGTTCTTTTCCGCATAACGGTAGCCGTGGGAATCATCAAGTCCAATCGGGATCATTTTCTGCAAAACTGCATCCGAATCAGCATCTGGGCGGTATTGCACCAGAAGTACGTTGACATCTTTCACGAGTCTGCCCACAACCTTATCCGGAACGATCAGCGTCCCCCGGTCATTGTTCCCAACAGAGGTCATAAAGTAAGTTTCCTCTAAAACTGTATCAGATGCCCTTTGCAGAGGAATACCAGACAGCACGAAAGCTGTATTGTTTTCCAATGCTTTTTCCACATACTGAAAAGTTCCCTTGTAATTACAGTTAAGCAGATATTCATTTTCCGCCAGCACAACAGGTTCTTTTCCCTGCATTGCCAGGGCTCGGTTAAAGTCGGAAACGGCAAGCACTGAAACACCGCTTTCTAAAATTCCTTCGTCAATGGGCCATAACTCCACATTCTGGCCTTCAAATAAACTATTGTAAGTAAAATCTGCTTCATAAATGCTGATCTGCTCCATATTCTCCGCATAGCCGGATAAATCTGCATCTTTGGAAACGAGATATTCCAAAATACTACCGTCCCCATCCATACTGACATTGGACAGCACATTCAAGTCATAGGGTGTGGCTGATTTTGACAGTTCATTCATGGCAAGTGCTGTACTCACACCGACTGATACAGCGCAGATCGTTACTGTGAGCAGTCCGCAGACAATCGCCATTAAAAAGTAATTCGTGCGGATCTTGCTGCCAACCTGACGGACGAGGAATGTGTTCAGCCCTCTCAAATAAATACTGCTGTTTGCCCGGAGTACCTGTACAAGCACAGTAGACAGGGAATAGAAAAACAGGAACGTCCCTGCCACAAGCAGGAGGCCCGCCACTTGAAACGAATAGTTCTCCCGTGAGGGTAAAATACCATTTTTGTAAAACATCACCCCGGCAGATATCATACTGGCCAAAGAAGCAAAAAACAACAGCAAAGGCAAAAGACGGTTCTGGTTTTGTGCCGTTTCATTTTTTCTGCTGGCTGTCAGAAGGTCAATCAACTGCACATTAGATACAGACCATACATTAAAAGCCATGACAAGCAGGAAGATAACCGCAAAACAGAAAGCAGTCTTCCTGAAAGCTCCCATTGAAAAGACAAGCTGGAACTTTGCGATCGGGGTGGCAAACAGTTTTAAGGCGACTAAGGAAATTCCCTGCGACAGCGCAAAACCAAGGCATAAGCCTGTCACAAGCGCAATGACTCCGACACACAGCGTTTCCCCTGCAAATATTCTGGAAATACGCCCTTTTTTCATGCCAAGCACCATATAAATGCCCAGTTCTTTCTTCCTCCGCTTCAGTAAAAATAAGTTCGCGTAAATGATCAGAAACGCAAGGACCACGGCAACCAGCACCGTCAGGGTAGAAAGCAGGATGCCGAGCTGGTTGTACAAAAGTGTTCTTGTCATGCCCATTTCGGAAAAAGCCGGGTGGTCTGAGATGGAATTAAATGCATAAAAAATGCTCACTGAAATCATAAGTGTCAAAAAGTAAATCAGATAATCCCGGATATTTTTCCGCACATTTTTCACGATCAGTTTACAGGAGGTCATTCTGCTCACCTCCCAAAACGGAAACCACTTCCAGAACCTTTGTAAAAAAATCTTTACGGCTGTCAGCGTCACGGTTCAGTTCATTAAATATTTTCCCGTCCTTGATAAACAGGATGCGGTGGCAGTAGCTTGCGGAGAAAGCATCATGCGTTACCATGAGGATCGTGGCACCAAGACGTTCATTCAGCTCTGTCAGCATAGTGAGCAGCATCCGGGAGGAATTGGAATCCAGTGCACCGGTCGGCTCGTCAGCCAGAATCATTGCCGGGTCTGTTACCATTGCCCTTGCCGCTGCCACACGCTGCTGCTGTCCTCCCGACATCTGGTATGGGTATTTATCCAGCACTTCTAAGATTCCCAGAGCCTCCGAAATCCGGCGTACCCGTTTTTGAATTTCTGACGGCTTTACCCCCATGATTGATAACGCAAGGGAAATATTTTCATGAGCGGTCAGTGTGTCTAAAAGGTTAAAATCCTGAAAAATGAAACCCAGCTTCTTCCCGCGAAAATCCGCAAGCTGCGAACCGTGTAAAGCGGTGATGTCTTTCCCATCTACCAAAATATGCCCGCTTGTTACCTTATCAATCGTGGAAATACAGTTGAGAAGTGTTGTCTTCCCGGAACCGGAAGCACCCATAATGCCCATAAACTCACCTTTACATACCTGAAAGGAAATATGGTCTACGGCTTTTGTAAGGCTGCCTCTGTTGCCGTAATACTTTTGAATATCATCTACTTGTAAAATTGCATTGCTCATCCTATGCCCTTCTCCTTTCCAAAAGAGGTAATCCCTATTGCAATCCTAATCTACCATGCCAGCAGAAAACCTGCCATTATTTTAGATTACATTTTCATTACCAAAATGTAAGGTAAAACTCGAAAATCCAGACGCTCCGCGTCTGCCGCTGCTTTGCAGCTCTATGATTTTCTCGTTGTACGCTCGGGTGAAACCATATGCCGCTTCGCAGCGCATGGTTTTCTTCCTCACTACAAAAGGCGGGTCATAATCCCGCCTCCTGCAAGTAGCTTTCCCGTGGAAAGGATAAAATAACTGTTGTCCCTTGTTCCCAAACACTCTGAATGGTAATATTAATGTTCATCTTACCGCAGAGCTTTTTGCACAGGTACAGACCGATTCCTGTAGATTTGGAGCAGCGGCGTCCGTTATCCCCGGTAAACCCCTTATCAAAAACACGGGGCAGGTCTGCGGAGGAAATGCCAATCCCATTATCCGAAATAACCAGTCGGACAACATTCTGTTCTGCGTATGCCGAAAATGAGATCTGTAAATTTTCAGTACGATATTTGATCGAATTGGAAATGATCTGGCCGATGATAAAAGCACAGCTTTTCGTATCTGCACACACGGGAACATCCAGTCCGCTGAAAACCGGCCTTCCGCCCGCCTGAATCAACGGCTTTGAATAAGTCTTCAAGGCAGAATTTACAAGAGCCTGCAAGGTCGTTTTTTCCACCTTAAAGTCTTTTTCCACTGCCGTGCTGCGGGCATAATATAATACCTGTTCCACGAAACCATCAATCTTTCGCAGTTCATCATCAATCCGCAGGGTGGTGGGATTTTTATGGTTCTCCACGATCAGACGTGCAGAAGTGATTGGCGTCTTGATTTCATGCACCCATGAATCAATGTATTCCCGGTACTCCTGACTGTCCTGTTCCGCTTCCGCCAGACGGTCATTTTGGTACTTGTTGCAGCGCCGGAGGATTTCATCCAATATCTGTCCGTCTAAAAAATCAGGCTGGACAAGAATTTCCCCTATCAGCGTTTTTTCCTCCAGCTGCTCCAGGATTTTCCATAACTGAATATAATAGTTCCTCCTGCGCCAGTAATCATACAGAAAAACACATACAAAAGCAGCCAGCAGAATGCTTTCCACAAAAAGGATGAACACCATTGGCGTTTCAATCAGCCAGAGCAATACAAAAACAAGCAGACCTGACACCGCCAGACTAAGGAAAGAAAAAATATGGTCTGCCGCATAATCTTTCACTTTCATACGAAGTACCCCAATCCACGCTTTGTTTCCAGATAATCGGGAAGCCCAATCTCTGCCAGTGCTTTCCGCAGGCGGACGATATTTACATTGAGGGTATTTTCATCAATGAACTCTTCGCTCTGCCAAAGGTCATCAATAATGGCATCCCTTGGAATGATGTTCCCCTTGTTTACCATCAGCAGGCGCAGAATCCCCATTTCGTTTTTGGTAAGTTTCTTATTCTGTCCGTTATAACTGATCTCTGCCTTTAATAAATTTAAAGTCAGCCCCTTATGGGTAAGCACTACACTGTCCTGCGTTTCACCGGATCTTGCAAGAAGTTTCTGTATTCGTGCCAGCAGCACTTGTGCGTTGTATGGCTTGGATACAAAATCATCTGCACCAATGTTCAAGCTCATCAGTTCATCAAAGTCAGTATTCCTGCTGGTAAGCACAATAATAGGAACATGGGAGCTTTGCCGGATTTCCCGACACACCTGAAAGCCGTCCTGCCGGGGCAGGTTGATGTCCAACAGGATAAGGTCTGCTCCGGAAGCAAGTGCAAGCTGCGCTATATTTTGAAAATCCGCACTGCCCTCACATTGAAAACCATACCTCTCAAAAAACTGTGCCAGTTCTTCCCGAATCGGCGCTTCGTCCTCGATGATAAATAATTTCATTTTTGAGTTTTCCTCCCTTGCTTTTTCCATCAGTCGGCTTCTCTGTTTTTTCAGCATCAACCAGATAGTTCCAACCTAATCCTTCATTCCATCTCCCTGAACATGCCAGCCATTCCTCCCACAGGACTCCACTGGCACTGCATATAGGATTTCAGATTTTCTGCACTTTACTTATATTACGCCCTCTGCCACAGTAGCATACTGTCCTGAAACGTAACCGTCAGTTTCCCATCATCCTTCATCCATGAGAGGTAAGAACGCACCGTACTGCCCACTAACACATACTGCTCAAAATTCATAGAAAGCCCGTAGCCTATGAATACTTCCTGCAAAATTCTCTCAAAGCACATTGGCTCTCCACAGATGGACAGAATTCTCTCCGCCACCTCATCTACCTTATCCCTGTTGTAAGAAACGAGTTCCTTTATATCGGCGGATGCTTCCGCATGGGCAGGGACAAACATAACAGCTTCCATTCCCTCCACCATGTTCAGTGTTTCCAGATAAGCGCCCACATCATAAATGAAAGAAACCGCATATTTTTCCAGCGTTTCCCTGCTGCTGATGCAATCCGCAAGAAACATTACACCATCCGGCATACGGAACCCCACCATATCAAAGAAATGCCCCGGCAAAGGTATGATATCAATCTCCTTCGGAAACCCTTCATCTGAAAAATCTGTCACATTGCTGTCCTGCGCCATCAGGAACTTATGCCGCAAGTCCTTACAGGGATAGCCACCATAAAGGAAAGATGGCTCCAAGATTGGATATTTGGTGAAAGCCGCTTCGATGCCGCCGGAATAAACCTTACATCCCGTCTGTCCCTGCAGGTATTTATTTCCGCCGGTATGGTCTGCATTGGAATGGGTATTCAGTATGGCCGTTAAGTGCCAGCCATTCTTATCCAGAATCTGCCTGACTCTCCTCCCCGCATCCTTATCATTTCCACTGTCAACCAAATAGACATTATCCTTGTCCGCAACATAGACACCTATCTTCGCCGGGCAGTTTATGTAATAGCATTTCTCACTGACTTGTACCAATTCATACATTTTTCGTTTTCTCCTCTAATTGTTCGGGTAAAATATCACATTATAAGCGGTGCAGGCTCTATCTGAAACATTGTGGTATGCGTGGGAGATATCCGCCCCAAACCGTATGGACTGCTTTTCCTGCAACAGCACTTCCTTCCCACCTATCACCATTTTTAACGTCCCATCCACCAGAAAAACATATTCCTCCACACCTGCCACATGGGGAAGTGATTCATGCTGTACACCTGCGTCGAACTCAATATAAAACACTTCCACATTCCTTACCGGATCAAAAGGAAACAGCGGATATGCCTTCATCCCACCGTGTTCTTCGGTAATCACATCCTTTTCACCAAGCCCCACAACCGTATATTCCGCTTCCTCCTGTTTGCAAAAAAAGGACAACGGTATTTTCAGCCCTGTTGAAATCTTCCATAATATGTTAATGGTGGGCGAGGACTGCCCACGTTCAATCTGCCCCAGCATTGGCTTACTGACACCTGTCAATTCTGCAACGTCATCTAATGTAAGCTGCCTTGTGTTCCGGATTTCCTTCAGCCGCTCTCCTATCTTCAATGAACCCTGCTCCATAATTCCTCCTCTTGCTTGTTTTCACATATAAAATATATTATAACATACAATCAGATAAAAGAAAAGAAGCCTTTGCAGCTTCTTATCATTTTCCAATTATCTTTTTATCATTTTTTCTTGCACTATTTAGTGAAACTACTGACTTTTGCCAGATTGTATGGGGGAGTGCCAAAAGGTATCACTTACGCCAAATTGTATCCGACTTATGACAAATTCTTTCCATCACTCCCCACTCACCATCCATCATAACTACAATCTTAATCTACACATTTTTAATCTCTACAACAATTTCATCATCCGTGAATAAATTTGGTTACCCTTATTTATCATACACCGCTACATCACTTTTAAACATTGTTTACCATTATGACAATATGACCCTTTTCTTCTGTAAATGGAATATCTATATCCTTAGTCCTATCAACGCCCCGGTCCGGTATATGCACCCCGATCGCCACCAGCATCTTCAATACGTTTTTCTTTTACATTTGGGTACCGATTTTTCCCATAATGGTTATGTTTCTTGTCAAATTGTGCTCTACTTATGTGTCCATCCGCAATTAGCGTATCACCTTCATTTGTAGTACCTGCCTTACCAACACGAAGGGTTACCGGATGTTCGTCGATCCATCCTCTAATAGGTGCCTCCCAGTTACCGGAAGATTCTGTCACATCATTTAAAGCAGGATCATCACCAAACTGTTTATATTGTTGGTATATAATCTGTTTTTCTTTATGTTCAGCTTCGAGCCGGCGAAATTCTTTATCTTTGAGTCCGGCATCTTTAAACGCTACGATAAATCTGCTTAATACATCTGCCTGAGAAATCAATTCTTGTAGGGATTCCAAATTCATCTTTAATAATTCGCTAATTTTTCCTGGAAGTTCATGTTTTTCTACATATGCTTTTTTTACGGAGTTCTCCCGGCATAGCCTCTGGACTGATTGGTTTAATTCATCACGCCTCGCTTGATGATCGTATCCTTCATATGAAAGATCTTTCGCTAGTGCACGGTCACCTTCTTCATACTCCTGATGCGCTTTCTCAAAGGATTTCACCATTTCTTTATGCTCTTTATCAGCCTTTTCCCTAAGCGATTCAATGGTGGCACTATTCTTTTGGCTATACTTTTTATAATTTTTCCATAATTCATCATTATAATCTCTCACTAAAGTTTCCAGCTTATCAAAAGCTGTTTTCCGAATCTCATATGCCTGCTGCTTTGCATTGAATGCCTTATCTGCTTCCTGTTTCAACTTACGCAGCCGTTTCTTATCAATTCCCAAATTTCTTCACCGCCCTCTTCATGTGATGTCATATTGAATAAATTTCTAAACTACAGTAAATAACTCCGCACAACCATTTTTCAAATGTTTAATCATATTTTCTGTAGTTGGTAATATATGCTCAAATATATTAAATCTCGTTTTTCTAATATATTTTTTCTTTGTGAACGAACATTTTTTAAACACGCAATTGATTATTATTAAAACGATATGATGCAAACGGCATAATAGCAAGCCATCTCCAAATTTCTTATACTATTTTTTACTATTTCAGTATATACAAGAATATTATCGGCAATTTTAGTATATTTGATTAATAGTTTAAATTACAAATTCCGCAAACATCTTAACAAAAACCATACAATTGGGCAAAACTGAACTTTGTCAAAAGTAGGAGCTTTTACCAAATTTTGTACTTCTATCCCCAATCACCATGTTATCAGCGGTATCAAAAAACACAAAAAGAGAGGCGCACCGGTCACCCCAGTGAACCCCTCCATGCTCAAAATCCCTTGATTTAAAGTCATTTTTCTACACTTTCGCCAAATCTTTCAAAATTCCTACGGCATCAATATATTGAATATCCGCTTTGTCAGGTGCCTCGTCAATGGCTGCCTCCGCATCAGAAAACTGACTGGGATATAGCTTTGTAATGACAAATATCTCCTCCCTTGGAATTTTGGAGTTACGGACTGCCTCACCAACACTATCCTCAGAGAAGGATTGTCCAGTATGTTTGAAAACTCAAAAAAAATCAGTTTTCTTCGCCATACGGTAAAATAAGCCAGTCTCCTGTTTCTGTCACACGATAAAACTTACCGCTATCAATGTCTAACTTAATGATCGGAATAATGCCACTATCCAATACTGTACCATCAATATAATAATGGCTTTCCCCATCATAATAGATATCATGAAAGTAAGCATCTCCTGAAATTTCTCCCGTGCCTATGTGTCCTGCAACAATGTTCATACAAAATTTTCCGGTCTGTGCAGGGTATTTTTCTGTAAAAGTATAATCATCAGTCCCCCATTCCCATAAATCATCAGCTTCTTCATCTACTCCTGCATGGACAAATATCGTATCTCCCTCCACATAAAACCTCCGCAGATTTTGCATCCACGAGATATATCTGTCATCGTTATCATCATTGTCAACACCAGCACCAAAAAAACGTTCTTCACCAATCGGCCATCTTCCGTCACATGCCATATCCTCATGGTTGCCTGCAAGAACAATAATTTTGTCAGGACCATATCTGTTTTCCAGTTCCATAATCCTGTCCAGCACGCCATAATTATCCTGCCCACCGTGTATGTAATCTCCGCAGAGGACAAGTCTGTTATTTCCAGATAAATCAACAAGATTTAGTGCTGCATCAAAGGAATGCAGGCATCCATGAATATCGCTCATTGCATATACAAAACTCATTTTATTTCATCCTCTCAAATATAAAAGGGGTATATTCATAATAATCCAATAGTATCTGCTCGTCAAATCCGTATTCGCCACCGGACCGGGTTTCCAATTTTGATTTTATCTCGATATCCACTTCACATACTCTGCAACCACATCACTCGTCTTACTCAAATAAATACACTCCTTCGCAAGTGTTACATTATCTGTGATAATATTATCCACATTCAATTCAATCATACGGCCTATGCTTTCCTCCGTATTCACAGTCCATGCGTAAATCTCCTTCCCCGCATTATGGATATCTGAAACCAGTTTTTCCGTAATGCTGGAAGCCTCGATGCTGAAATGATCTGCTGCTGTAAGCATATTGATATCGCCATAGGCAAGGCTCATGACATACACCGTATGGATACGGTCATCATATGTCTTCACTGCTTCCAGTACATCATACACCTGTGAGGTGATCACACATTGTTCCCAGAACCGTTCTGCTTCAATAATCTCTGCTACGTTTTCTTCAAATTTCTCTTCATGTCCTGTCGGTTTCATCTCTATATTCAGCCTGATTCCATTCTTTTTTGCAAAAGCAATCACCTCTGACAAAAGCGGCGCGCTTTCCCCCTCAAAGCTGCTGTCAAAAAAACTTCCCACATCCAATAACCGGATTTCATCATAGTCCATTTCCCATGTGTTCTTATCTACCCCCGCCGTGCGCAGGAAATTCGTATCATGCATGACAAAAATCTGCCCGTCCCTGCTCTGCTGCACATCCAGTTCAATCCAGTCCGCACCAAGATCTTTTGCCCCTTCAAACGCAGCCATTGTATTCTCCGGGCAGCAGGCGGATGCGCCACGGTGGGCTGTCACCTCCATGGTACGGACATATTCGATCTGCACACTGATTTTATGGTTATAGACGCCGTACAGATAACAGCCGCAACAGACAACTGACACAGACAGCAGAATGCCTTCCACCGCATACCGGATTTTACGCCTTTTTGCGCTTTCCCGGCGATCATCAGGCTTTCCATGCACGATCTTCTCCTTTTTTTCTTCCTTACGCCCATAAAATAAAATGCTGATGCAGGCATAACTGACCGGCGTCCCAAGCGCTGACACGATGAAAAACGATACCGCAATAAAAACCCATACCACGGAAGCTGACACAATGCCAAGCCATTTTAATTTTGAAAGTAGCCTTCCGAGAAGTACAGCCAGCCCTATCCCCACGATTGCATAAACCAGGAACAGAACGGAAATACCAAGCTGTATCCCAAGCAATGCCAGCAAATCCCTTATCTTATGTTCCCTTCCAAGTTCCGCACTCCGTTTTCTTGCTTCCTTAAATCCACATTCCTCCAGCGTAAAATAGTGGAAAGCATACAGCCATCTTAAAAGAAGAATTCCAAGCCCTGCCACAGTTGCCGCAAAGAAAACCAGAAGCCTCCCGTTTCCTTTTATGAAATCCAGAATAAATTCCAGGATTGCAATACTGCTGACATAGCCTGATGCCACCCCAATGTTCAAAAAAGGAATCAGAAAAAGAACCACAAATGTAATGAGTATGTTTTTTCTGTGAAATACCCGGAGCGCATTGCGGACGGCGTACCTGGCCGTCTGTACCAGATCCGCCTTTTTCCCTTGATAAGACTGATCCAACAGGAAAATGACCGCCCCGATATCGATCATAGTGTAAAAGGCCATACAGATAAATAATAGCAGCAGCATCGCAAGCGTCAGCGGATTCAGCAGAAATGGCAGAATATTTTCTATGGTCAGGTATTTAAAGCCTGTTATCTTCATAATCCCATTAAAAGTCCCCCAGAAAACAGGTGTAAATACAGACAGGGACAAAAACTTATATAAAAGCTCAAATTCTGCCATTGTCCGTAGGTTTACCTGAAGCAGCGCCGCCACCTTTTTCATTTTCTCCATAAGCTTGCCCTCCTCACTATTCTTTCTATCCTCGGATACAATCCCTTCATCCATGCGCCCTACGGCCATCACGCAAACTGGCTGTTATAAAGGGCGGCATATTTTCCGTTCCTCTGCATCAGTTCCCCATGATTTCCCACTTCCTTTATGTCCCCGTCCTCCATATACAGGATCATATCAGCGTCGCGGATGGTGGAAAGCCGGTGCGCGATCACAAAGCTGGTACGCCCTTTCATAAGCTGTGCCATGGCACGCTGGATCAAAACCTCCGTATGGGTATCCACATTGCTGGTTGCCTCATCAAGGATCATGATCTCGGGATCGGATGCAATAGCACGGGCAATGGTGAGAAGCTGCCGTTCCCCCTGGGAAATGTTTTCCGCTCCCTTTGCCAGTATCATATCATATCCTCCGGGAAGAGTTTTGATAAAAGCATGGGCACAGGCAGACTTTGCCGAGGTAATAATCTTATCCCTGTCCATATTATCTTCCGCATATCCCAGATTATCGGCAATGGTTCCCTCAAAAAGCCATGTATCCTGCAGAACCATACCAAAGCGGTCTCGCAGCTCTGTCCTTGGCATATCGCAGATATTTACGCCGTCCACAGAAATTGTACCTCCATTGATCTCGTAAAACCGCATTAACAGGTTGATTAAGGTAGTCTTGCCTGCCCCAGTAGGCCCAACGATGGCAACCTTCTGGCCGGGCTTCACCTCCAGATTCACGTCATTCATCAGCATACGTTCCGGTGTATAGCCAAACCGGACATTCTGAAAGGTCACACTTCCGGAGCGATCTTTTGGAATAACAGCATTTTCTGATTCCGGCACTTCCTCCTCTGCGTCAAGCAGTGCAAAAATACGGTCTCCCGCCGCCTTTGCCGCCCCAAAACTTCCGGCCATTCCGGCAAGTGATGAGAAAGGCTCCGCAAAGCGGCGGGTATATTCCAGCATCGCCTGCACATTTCCCACTGTGATCAGTCCCCCGATGGCGCTGATACAGCCAATAGCAGCACAGACCACATAGCCCATATCATTTACCATAGTCGTGATGGGACTTACCGCTCCTGCAGTTGTTTCCGCTTTGTAAGAACTGTTCTTCAGTTCCTCATTAAGCTCCTGAAATCGTTTATTAGCCCTGTCCTGATAGCTGAATGCCTGGACCACCTGCTGACCGTTGTACATCTCTTCAATATATCCGTTCAACTGCCCCAAAAGTTCCTGCTGTTTCCCGTAATGCTTCCCGCCGGATTTCATGACGCCGGCTGCAGCAAGCAGGGACAGCGGTACCATTACCACGGGAATCAGCGTCAGCTTCGGGCTGATCGCCAGCATCATCAACAGAATACCCACAGCCGTGACCACCTGTGTGACGATGGATGTCAGATTCTGGCTGACAGTGTTGTTAATGGTATCCACATCATTTGTGATCACACTTAAAATGTCCCCGTGGGTATGGGTATCATAATAGTCCAGTTTTAACCGGTGCATCTTGCTGTCGATATCACCTCTTATATTCCGCATCACTTCCGAAGTGATCCGCGCCATATGAAATCCCTGTAAAAAAGAAAAGAACTGCGATACCAAATATAAACATACCAGCGTTGCAAGCAGCCAGAATATCGTTTCCCAATAAAATACTCCATCCCTGATACTGTCAAACAAAGCTGTCGTGACCTGGCCAATCACGAACGGAGCCATGACTGTAAAAACCGTGCTGACACAGGCAAACAGCAGAACAAAAAAGAAACGCAGGCGGTATGCCTTCAAATACCCGAAAAGCCTTTTGAATGTATGTTTCTTCATAATTACATAGCCTCCTTCCCAAGCTGTATCTCTGCAATCTCACGATAAAGCGGGCAATTCTTTAATAGTTCCTTATGAGTCCCCTGCCCCACGATCATGCCGTCATCAACCACCAGAATCCTGTCTGCATCCAGAATCGTACTGACACGCTGTGCCACCATGATCACCGCAGCATTCCCCATGGCAGCTTTCAGATTTCTGCGCAGGGTCTGGTCCGTTTTCATATCCAATGCAGAAAAACTATCGTCAAACAGATAAATTTCCGGTTTTTTCATAACCGCCCTGGCAATCGCCATACGCTGACGCTGGCCTCCGGACAGATTCGTCCCTCCCTGGGCAACCGCATCATGATAACCGTTTTGCTTTTTCAAAATAAATTCTTCCGCACAGGCAATCCCTGCCGCCTCCTGCCAGTCTGCCTCCGCCCCTTCTTCCTTCCCGAAATTCAGGTTGGAAGCAATATCCCCTGAAAACAGGATATTTTTCTGCGGGACATAACCGATCAGGGAACGGAGGTCGTCCACTGCGTATTCTTTTGCATTGACACCGTCAATCAGTACCTCTCCAAATAACGGGTCATACAGCCGTGGAATCAGTTTCAGGATGCTGGATTTGCCACGGCCCGTGCCGCCGATGATTGCCGTGACCTCACCGGGATGGGTTTCAAAACTGACATCCTTTAAGATTGGTTCCGCCGCTCCGGGATATGCAAAGGTCACATGGCGGAATTCGACTGTGGAGCGCAGGGGACGGTTCCCAAAAGAAAATCCCCCGTCACAGATGCAGCTTTCCGTTTCCAGTACCTCCGCAATCCTGCCGGAACAGGCATATGCAGTCGGGAACATCATGATCACAAGAGCCAGCATCATGACGGACATCAGAACCATGCTGATATACTGGCTGTTCGCCACAAGGGAACCCACCTCCATAGCGCCTGTCTCTACATAATGTGCGCCAAGTCCCAATACTGCCGCCGTGGTAACACCGAAGATCACGTTGATCACCGGCATCAAAAGGCTTGTGATACGTCCCGAAGCCATGGCTGTCAGGGCATAATCCGTATTTGCCTCCCCAAACCGGCGGCTTTCCGCTTCCTGTTTGTTAAAAGCACGGATCACACGCACGCCCTCCAGAGACTCTAAGAATAACTGGTTGATCCTGTCAAGTTTTTTCCGCAGCTTCACAGAATACCCGGAAGCCAGCAGGATCACAATACCGCATCCTACAAGCAACACCGGAATTGCAACACTCAGCACAGAACTGACCTGACCGCCTGTAGCTGCTGAAAATACCAGTCCCGCCACCGCCATCATCGGCGCAAGGATACCGATCCGCAGGAACATAGCGAGAAAGTTCTGCACATTGGTAATATCCGAAGTACTGCGTGTCACCAGACTGGCAGTGCCAAAACGGTCCAGCTCCGCAGCAGAAAACGTCTGCACCTTTTCAAAAACCTGCCCCCGGAGTCTTGCAGCAAAATCCGTAGAAATACGGGACGCAATCTTCACAGACAGAAAATTGACAATGCAGGCCATCACCGTAATGCCAGCCATAATTACGGCAATTACCAAAATTGTTCTGTTAGAAGAATCTGACACACCGTCATTTATCATCTGTGCCAGCAGAGAGGGAAGCATCATTTCACCAACTGCTGCCACAAGCACCAAAGCAGACAGAATCAGAATCTGCCGCCCCTTTAATTTCACTCTTGAAAAAATTGTTTTCATAAATATCTCCTTTCATGCTGCCAGCCTGATTCTGGACAAATAAAACATCACTTTTCCTAAAGCATACCTCTGCAGCTCCATGTATTCCTGTTCCGACACCGTACCACCGAAATTCAGGATTTCCATATCCCCGCTGTACCCGGTTATAAAAATACCCGATGAAGTAAATCCGTTCTTGAAATAGAATTTTCTTCTGGAAACCCTCTGTTCCCGGTTTTCGGCCATCTCATCGGGCCGCTCGATCAGAAGGACAATCCTTTTGTCAGGGAATTTCCGGCACACCTCCTGCATGATCCTGCTCCCGGTACCCTGGCTGCGTATTTTCCCGGAAACAGCCAGATAATCTACCATCACCATATCGTGATATGGGATTGCCATGGCAAACCCCAACAAAGCATCTTCCTCCAAAGCTGTTAAAACCTGTGCTTTTCCTTTCTTCACTGACCGCCTGACTGTAAAAAAAGGTTTCCGTTCTGACTTTGGAAAAGCCTCAAAATAAATCTCTCTGATTTTCCCCCACTGTTCTTCCTCTGCATTCCTGATTTCCATAATTTCCCTCATTTCTGCACTGTGTTTGTTACAATAAGCCGGCACGCAAAGCGTGACAGCGTTTGTTGTGCACAGGCATGAATGCCTGTAGAGTTTGTGGATACAGTGCTGCCACAAACTTTTTTGTGAAAGGGTTGCCTTTCGTTTTTCTTTTTCTAGTTGCAATTTCCTTTTACATATGGAAGCATAATCTATACAGTAACTGTAAAGTCAAGAGGTTTCTTATGAAAATGAAAAATATTTATATACCACCGGGCAATTTGCGAAACTCACCGGGGTCAATCCAAGAGCTGTTAAGCACAAAATCTTTTTTGGAGAAAAAATCAGAAAAGCTGTCGCTGGGTCTTACCGCAGAACACGGAAAAATAGAAACCGTTACGCTGCCTGAGCAACGTGTCCTGCTCAGTGTCCCTATCACAGGCGCCTATGATGATGGTGATTTCGCAGTTGCCGGGGACTTTTCCCTGCGGCCGAAATCAGCTTTCGGTTTTTACGATAATTTGGGAAGCCACATTACGACAGAACATATCCAAAACGGTGATTTTGACTGTTATGACTGCTTTTTTGCTTACAGCAGGCAAGATGTAGAAATATACAATGCAGTAATGCCCGCTGGCACTTATCTGCGAACTTTTTGTATTAGGAAATGGCACAAGTTGGAAGAAATATACCGCACTGTCTGTGCTTATGCGGAAGAACACCGCCCGGAACTGCATGGATATGCATATGAAGAAGGACTGAACGAAATGGCCTTAAACGGACAGGAGGATTACATCACGATGATTACAGTGGGATATAGTAAGAAAAATGATTAGCGCGCCCCTAATTATCCATTTGATCATTGTTATTTTTGTCACATATCATTTGATGCTATTGAAAAGTAATGCATATAACAAATTCCAACAGCATTTTTCTTCTATCATATCTTTTTCGGTTCCTCCCCCAAACCTCGTCCCATCTTTCCATTCCGTGCTGTCAGCACAGAGCGAATGAAGGTTATCCGCACTTGACCCCACTCCGCTACTATGAGAAGTACAAAACGGAACAATTGTCTTTCCTGCAAAATCATAGCTTTCCAGAAATGTACTAATGATGCGCGGAGCCTGCCCATGCCAGATCGGATAGCCCAAAAGAACCGTATCGTATTCCTCCATATTCTCCACGCTACCCGAAATAGCGGGACGGGCATCCGGATCATCCTGCTCCTGATCAGCACGTCCACCGGTATAATAAGCCAGGTCCGCATCTGTATACGGCTCCTCCGGTACTATTTCATAAACATCTGCCCCAAGAATATCCGCGGCATATCCCGCCAGAGCTTCCATTGTACCTGTACAAGAAAAATATGGATAAAACAATAACCGTAAGCCTCCTTATCATGCCGTCTCCTCCTGTTTTAGCGCCTTCAAAAGAAACGCCATATTCCGCCCAAGGTTTTTCATATTGGCAATGCCCTCTTCATCTTTCAAGACATCCCCCGGCATCTGTCCGTATACCATATTCCAATAGACAGAGCCCACAACATACATCTCATGGTTCAGGAAAAAATGGTTCATGGCATCAACCGCCTGCAATGCGCCGCCACGCCGGGCTGCTGCAACCGACGCTCCCACTTTATGCATGAACAGCCCGGGATTCATGTCACCCACCACTGCCGCCCGTTCCAAAAATGCCTGCATATTTGAAGAAACATTTGCAGAATATACAGGAGAACCCAGCAGGATGCCGTCTGCTCCAGCCATCTTTTCAAAAACATCGCGGAAAATATCCTTCCGATGGACACAGTTTTTCTGTCCGCCACAAGCCCAGCACGCCTTACAAGGTTCAATGACCTGCCCGGAAAACTGCACCAGTTCCGTCTCAATGCCTGCCGCCTCCAGTTCCTCAAACACCTTCCTGATCAGTATGGCTGTGTTACCATCTTCTCTGGCGCTTCCGTTAATTCCTAATACTTTCATCCCTTACCTCCAAAATTTGATTGCTTTTTCCGTTAATACCAATCATGCTTTTCATCCCTGTCAAGGGCACCCATCCGTTGCATTTCATCCTCCGTCAGTTCAAAATCAAACAACTCTGTATTCTCCTGAATATGGTCAGGATTGCCAGAGCCCGGTATTACAACCACGCCTTTCTGTAAATTCCACCGGAGAATCACCTGCGCGGATGATTTTCCATGAGAATCAGCGATTTCTGAAATAACTTCATCCCCTAATAACTCTGCTGTATGCCCTCTGCCGCCAAGCGGATACCACCCCTGTACCACAGTGCCAAGATCCTGGATATAAGGGATCACATCATTCTCCTGATAATAGGGATGAATCTCATTCTGAACCAGCGCCGGAGTAATATTTATCTGGGGTAAGAATTCCTCCAGTTCCTCCACATACCAGTTGGACAGCCCGATGGAACGGATTTTGCCATCCGCAACAGCCTGCTCCATTGCAAGATAAGCATCCACATCCCCCGTCCCCGGATGATGGAGCAGCATCATGTCGATATATTGAATATCCAGTTTGTTAAGTGCCTCGTCAATGGCTGCCTCCGCATTAGAAAACTGGCTGGGATATAGCTTTGTGATGACAAATATTTCTTCCCTCGGTATGCCGGAATTACGCACCGCCTCACCAACTCTTTCCTCATTATGGTACATATAGGCAGTATCGATCAACCGGACGCCCCTCTCAAGCGCCGCTGATACAGACGCCACACAGACCTCTCCTGTCAGGCTGTATGTGCCGATCCCGTAAACAGGCATTTCATAACCGCTGTTTAGCCTCACTGTCCTTGTTTCAAGGTTAAAAATTCCTATATCTGCCATATCACCTTCACCTCCCTGTATCGCTTCTGTTTCCTCATTCGCATCGCCAGTATCTTCTGCATCTGTCATCATGCCATCCACCGCATCATTCCCTGTCTGTCCGTCTGATTCCATGTCTTCCAAAGTATCATTCTTCCGAACATTTCCGCAGGCAATTACAGCTATTGACACAAAAACACAAAGAACACTGCAAAATAGTTTTCTCATTTCAGACCTCCGTTTCTTTAGACACCGTTTTTAATACTCTTGCCGGAACTCCTCCCGCTACGGTATATGGCGGAATGTCTTTCGTCACTACAGCACCGGCCGCCACAACAGCCCAATCCCCAATCGTAACCCCCGGAAGGACGGTTGCATTGGATCCGATCCATACATGACTTCCGATTTTGATCGACGCGTAATGGTTCTTCCGGTTATTCTCCGGGTTCAGATCATGGTTAATTGTTGCCAGCACCACGTTATGCCCAATGAGCGAGCCGTCACCGATCATGATCCCTCCCTGATCCTGAAAATGACAGCCGGAATTGATAAATACATCTTTTCCAATCGTGATATTCTTCCCAAAATCCGTATAAAATGGCGGAAACATGCGGAACGAATCGTCAATCTTCTTTCCGGTCAGCTTCTCCATGAGCTCCCTGACCTCCTCCGGTGTATGATATTGGCTGTTTAGCTCTATCCCTGTTCTGACTGCTTCCTGAAAAAGTATGTCTGCAAAGGCGTTCCGCTCCTCATTCTCTTCCACATCATCCCGGAAACCATCTATTACATCCTGTATTGTCACCATCTTCTTCCTCCTTGTTTTCAAAGCAGCCTCTCTTGCTTTGCTTTTCCTTTTCTTCTCTCCTGTTTCATATTAATTTCCTTCTTCAAAAATATCAAATACATATATTGAATGCTTTTCCATACTTGAAAAGTATGGGATCTTTTGTTATTGTTTAAGTCAGTATAAGCGGGGTTTAAGCAAAGACGTGATCAGGGAGGTTTTTTACTTGGATATTCGAGTATTACAATATTTTCTTGCAGTTGCAAGGGAAGAAAGCATAACAAAAGCGGCGGAGTCGCTCCGCATGACACAGCCGCCACTGTCAAGACAGTTAAAGGATCTGGAAGAAGAATTAGGAAAGCAGTTGCTCATCCGCGGAAGCAAAAAGGTCACACTGACCGAGGATGGAATGCTGCTCCGTAAACGTGCGGAAGAATTAGTTGATTTAATGGAAAAGACAAAGGCAGAGCTGACATCCTCCAGTGAGAATATCAGTGGAGATGTCTACATTGGCTGCGGCGAAACCGAAAGCATTTCCTTTTTGGCCCGTGCAGCCCAACATTTACAAAAAACATATCCTCTCATCCATTACCATATTTACAGCGGCGATGCGGAACGTGTTATGGAAAAACTGGATAAAGGCCTGATCGATTTTGGCCTGTTGGTCGGGTCGGCAGATATAGCCAAATACGATCATATCAAGCTTCCGCAAAAAGATTTCTGGGGCGTCCTGATGCGTAAGGACAGCCCCTTAGCCAAAAAAGATGTGATATTGGCAGAAGATTTATGGGATAAGCCTTTGATCCTGTCACATCAGGCCTCAACCAATACCGAAATGCTCCACTGGCTGAAAGCGGATCTTTCCAGGCTCAATATCGTTGCAACCTACGATCTGATCTACAACGCAGCGCAATTTGTTAAAAAAGGGTTTGGGTATGTCATTGGATTAGATAAACTGATCAACACTACAGGAAATAGCAATTTATGCTTTAAACCTTTTTCCCCCACACTGGAAGCAGAGCTTTTCATTGTCTGGAAAAAATATCAAATATTTTCCAAGGCATCAGAAACATTTATGCAGGAACTGAAGAAACTGTCAGAATGAGGCTGACAATGACATCCTCGCCAAGGTCAGCCTCCCTGAAATACTTTTGCAATACAATTTCCCTGCAATGTAATAGATGTGCCTTTACGAATATCTCCTTATCATAGACACTTATTGTTCATTCAGGATGTCCCGCACAGCGTTCCATTCAATGACCGGCAGGTTCTTCTGAAGTGGATCGGAGGTTTTTCGCTGCTTACTGGCAATCTTTATGCTGTTTAATATGAAGCTTCCGATCGACAATACCAGACAAATTCCTGTTGCTGCAAGGGCAATGGTTAAGTTGCTTTCCGTTTCGATACAGAAGTAACATCCTATCCCTAAGATAACGCCGAGAATCAGGCAAACCACCGGGGTGCTGTAACGCTCCTTTTTGATGCCGCTAACCGCCCATGATTGGGGTTGATCGCAGTACGGGCATTTGTCCCTGAAAGCTTTGGAATAGATTTGCTTTTCGGTGGCGTCTTTGTATATGCCCTTTACTGCTTTTACCAGATTTGCGTGAGCCATATCCTCTAATTTCCGTTGTTTTTTATCGTCCAGCTTTTTAAAATTACTGTTAATTTCAGCCTCCATGCCGGAAATAGTCGCTTGCAGCGACCCGCTGTCTTTCATACACTGTTCGCAACGAAAAGAATATGGTACTTCGATAGTTTCTGTTTTTGTATGTTTATAATAGGTACCCAATTTCTCCTTCTCCTTTCTTATGTTTCTGAATTCTACCATAGAGATATGTTATTTTCAACTTTCAGATATCAGGAGGAAAATCAGTATTAACCGACAGCCCCTTCAAATAAATATTCAATTTTGCCGCAGCCTCTCAATGATGCTGACCCTTGCGATCTGCCGATACAGAAGCGCCGGTATCGCAGCTGTTAAGAGGATCAGGAACGGATAGATCACCACCATGGGCCATATAACAAATTGATAAGTAAAGAACCAGATTCCGTTGGAAATGCCCTTTACGATCACTGCCGAAAACAGGACGCCCAGGATGGCGGATGTGATGATCGTCCCCACTGCATAGTACAGCCCCTCAAATGAAAGCATACGCTTCAGCTGCTTTCCGGTCATACCGATGCTTTGCAGCATGGCAAATTCCTTTTTGCGGGTAATAACACTTGTCAAAACCGAGTTGACAAAGTTTGTAATCCCAATAATGCCTATGATGATGCTAAGCGCTCCGCCAATGGTAATGATAAGGGAAGTCAGGTCATCAAAGGAGCTGACATACGTTGCCCTGGATTCGAAGTCCATACTCGGCTCCATGCTGTCGATATAGCTGTTCAGGAATTCTTCCATCAAAGGCTCCGTTTCCTCTTTTACATTGAACGAGAAATTAACAAGGTGCGGCTGGTCACACATCGGCAGGAAAATTTCTGTTGGCAGATAAAGCCGTGAAGCGCCGGTATTGCGGGTAGTGTTTGTATTTTCGTTGTTCCGGACCTTCGCCATGATGATAAATTCATAGCTTTCCCCGATACTGCCGAAAAGACCATCCTTTCTGATATGATTTAGCCGAACGGTATCTCCGACGTGGATACTCGGATTGTCAATCACTGTCCCATCGTCCATACACTCCACACTTAGCAGGATATATTTTCCCGTTTTCAGCTTATCCAGGTCGATAGTTCCCTCCACCGCCTCCATGCCATTCAGCACAAAATCATCCGCGCCGTACACATCTACATAAGGATTGCCGTTCTGGTCTTTATTGTAATTTGTAAACGCGGCATGGTCCGTTGAAAAATTTTCCTCCAAAAGGCGGGAGGTATAAAGCCTGCCGCCATCCTCAAAATTTTCGTTCTTCCGAACGGCTTCGATAAAGCTCTCCGACAGATCACCTTTACTTTTTTCAAATTGGTACTGGAAATAGTCCGCGGTGGAGATTACAAAGTCGGTGCTCAGAAATTTTGCGATATACTTGTCAATATCAAATCCGCCGGACAGGGTAAATACCGTATTGAACAGGACAAGGCTCAATGTCATGGACACGATCACCAGCAACGTGCGCCTGCGGTTACGGCCCAGATTGGCCAGCGCCATGAAGTGGAGCTTTGCGCCGTAGGTGGACTTTTTATCCCCGGCTTTGCGCTTCCCAAATGCAGCTGTGTCGTTTTCCGTATAGCGGATCGCCTCGATTGCCGAAACCGTACCGGCAATTTGGGCGGGCTTACGGACGCTGACAAAGACGGTTAGCAGGGCAAAGGCAGCTGAGCCGATGAAGATCAGCGGATTGACCGTCACTCTGACACCGGCATCGGCGGTATAGCTGGTACCATTCATCAGAAACGGCACCAGGGCACGCCCTATCAAAAAACCAATCAGCAAACCGATGGGAATACCAATGAGGGAGAGCCGGAGCGCCTGCCGGTTAATAAGACGCCTGATCTGCCGCTTTGTGGTGCCCAGGGTCTTGAGCTGTCCATAGGATTGAATATCCTGAATGACGGAGATCTGAAAAATGTTGTAGATGATCAGATAGCCCGTTATGATGATCAGCAGGACCCCTGAGATGCCGGAAATCAGCATAGCCGGATTGTCCCATAACGCGCCGCTCTGATAAGCCGGGCTGATACCCGCAATGATATAGTTGCCATCCTCTGGTCTGCCACCCATAGTATCACAGGTATAGCCCGTTTCAGAAAGAAGCCGGTGCAGACGGCTTTCCACATCGCTGCTCCCCTGAAACATAATATAGGCGCAGACCACACCGGAATAATCGTTGTCCTCGGGATAGGTATAGGTCAGGATGTCCGAGTGGGCGTCGATAAATGCTTTCGATACGATCAGCCGTCCGATGTTGCTCAGGCTGTCGGTTTCCCAGAAGCCGCAGAGGGTAAAATCGGTGGTGTACGTGGTGCCTTTGACTTCATAGGTCAGCGAAACCGTTTCTCCAACCTGTGCCGGTACGCCCAGGGCCTCCAGCGTCCTTGTGTCTGCCATGAGCTCATTTTCTGCTTCCGGCCGATGCCCTGTTGTGGGCGTGTAGCGTGCAAATTCCAGAGCAGTATCATCCATATACCACAGGTCGGACCGCCAGCGTTCCAGCCCCGGATTCTTCAGCCGGTAGGCAACTGACTTTGTGTAGGCGATGCGGCTCACCATAGGATTTCCCGCCACATCGCGATAAACCTCATCACTGATATAGCTTAAGGCCGCCTGCCCGTCCCCGCCTGCCTTTCGGATATTCTGGTCGTGAACCGTGTCAATCAGGCCGGAGCCCAGGGTAAAAATCGTAGTAAAGAGGATCGTGGTCAGGATGATCGCGATGATCGCAATAATGTTCCTGCTTTTGCCGGCCCTGAAATAGCGGCCCGACAGTTTCTTAATGACTGCGTTGTTATTGTTTCCGAATAAAATGTCATTCATTGCCGTGCCCTCCTTACTCGAAAATCCTGCCGTCTTCAATGCGGATAATGCGGTCAGCAAGCTGGGCCACTTCGTTGTTATGGGTTATCATCACCAGGGTTTGGTGGAACTTGCCGCTGGTGGCCTTCAAAAGTCCCAGTACATCGCCACCGGTCCGGCTGTCCAGGTTCCCGGTAGGCTCATCAGCCAAAACGATCGCAGGCTTGGAAACAAGGGCACGGGCAATCGCCACACGCTGCTGCTGACCACCGGAGAGGTTCCCCGGCATACTATTCAGCTTATCGCCCAAAACCAGCATCTGCACTACCTCGTCCATAAATTTCTGATCTACCCTGCCGCCGTCCAGTTCTACGGGCAGAACGATATTTTCATAGACATTCAAGACCGGAACCAGGTTATAATTCTGGAAGATAAATCCGATGTTGCGTCTGCGGAAAATGGTAAGCTGTTCATCCGTCAGCCCGTCCAGCTCCCTGCCCTTTACCCTGACGCTGCCAGAGGTCGGCACATCCAGCCCGCCCATCACGTTAAGCAGAGTAGACTTGCCGCTGCCGGAGGTTCCCACGATGGCAACAAATTCCCCCTGCTCAATGGAAAGAGTCACGCCGTCCAGCGCCCTTGTGATATTTGGCGCCATGCCATAGTATTTTTTGAGATCGGTTGTTTCTAAAATGCTCATAGTCAGTACCATCCTTTCTGTGATGCTGCTATCATAACAACCAATTCTCACAGGAATGTCACGGCTGTTAATTTTTTCAACATTTACCCGTGAGGCAGAAATACAGAAAACGTTGAGCCGGATCCCGGCGCAGAGGTGACCCTGATATAACCGCCCTGCATGGTGACGATCTCGCGGGCAAGGTGCAGCCCTATGCCGATCCCCGGGGCATCGTGTACTTCTTCCTCCCGGTAGAAGCGTTTGAAAATCATACCCTGCCGGTTCTCCGCAATTCCTTTTCCGCTGTCTGCGATGTCGATTTTCACGTACAACTCCCAGCTTTGAACCAAAACCCGGATCGTGCCATCCTCCGGCGTGTACTTCACCGCATTGTCCAGAATATTGAACAGGGCCTCGCCGGTCCATTTTCTGTCATGAGCCAGCGTTATATCCGCCGGACAGTCTACACTGACATGGATATTTTTCTTTTCGGCATTCAGAAGAATACCGCCCAATGCCGCCGCCAGCGTATCATAGAGTGGCTGCACCTTTTTGTCCAGGGAAATCACACCGGTTTCCAGCCGGGAAGTCTTTATCATGGCCTGCATGAGAAAATCCAGCTTATCCAGCTGTCCTTCGGATGCGCGCAAAAACTCCTTCCGCTTTTCTTCTGTCATAGACTGTTCAAGCAGAGTGGCGTTTACCATCTGAAGGTTTGCAATAGGCGTCTTCACCTGATGGGATATATCAGAGATCAATTCCTGCAGATCAGTCCGGTCTTTTGCCACACTCTCCCGGTTCTCCCGCATGACTTCATACAGGCGTGACAACCGGTGATCAATCTTGCTCAACAGATTTTCTTCCTCATAGATCTGCGGCGGCGGGGCTGTCCCATTCAGCATATCATCGATCGTCCGGCAAAGACTGTCCGAGAACAGAACCATCTTGTGGCGAAGATACGCCACAAAAAGGATAACACCGGTAAGCACCAGTGTTACGAAAAGAAGACCCAGCCAGACAATGGCCGGGTTCCCGGTAAGCAGAAACTCTACAGTAATAACGATAAATGAAACACTCCCCAAAAAAGCGGCTCCTGTCACACAGACCTGATTGATGGAAAAATCTCTCACTTTTTCAGCCCTCCTATCCACATATATCCCATGCCATAAACTGTTTTGATATATTGCAGGCCGCCCGCTTCGATTTTGCCACGGATGCGGCTGATGGCAACAGTCAGGGCGTGTTCGTCCACAAAGTTCTCATCTGCATCCCACAGCTTTTCCAGGAGTGTCTGACGTGTCAGGACGATCTGCGGATTTCTCACCAGCACTTTCAACAGACGATATTCCAACGGCGTGAAAGCGATTGGTTTCCCCTCAAAGAAAGCGGTCATTTCCGAAAAGTTGACAGACAGAGTACCATCCGTGTAGCAGTCGCCACCCGTCTGTTTTTGGATGCGGCCAAGAAGCGCCGACACCTTTTTGCGGAATACACTGATCGGAAAGGGCTTTGTCACATAATCATCCGCCCCCAGCTCAAACCCTTTGAGCATATCGCTCTCCATGTCGTTAGCCGTCAGGAAGATTATCGCAGTATCAGGGCGGCGTTCTTTGATCTGCTTGCAAAAATCAAAGCCGTTTCCATCAGGCAGGTTGACATCCAACACCACAAGATCGTAGTCCTGTGCTTCAGATAAACGAACTGCCGCCGCCCTTGTCACGGCGGCGTCTACGGTATAACCGGCCGCAGAAAGATTATAGCATAGCGTATTGTTCAAAAGACGGTCATCTTCAACCACAAGAAGTCTCATGCGATCACTTCCTTCTCATATATATCATATGTCGCAAGGAGGGTCCCGCCGCAGGCGGGATCCTCCTTATGACCAGTACGTGCATCAGCACGCTTTATTATATCAGAGAAATGTCACAAAAATCTCACAGGAATTGCTATTCAATACTCCCACCGGCTTTCGCATTGCCTCCAATCGTTTCACATGAGATGGAGCAGCCGGCAACGGCATTCCCGCCAATCATACTGCAGTTCACGTCACATCCGGCGGCAACACTCCCTTCAATATCGGAGCAATTTACATCACATCCTGCAGACACACTACCTTCTATGTGAGTACATTCCACGTTGGCATTTGCACTGATATTGCCTTGTACTGTTCCGCAGTTTACGTTTCCTCCCACGCTCACATCCATCCCGGTATCTGGTGCTTCTATATTTGCATCTCCCCATATCTCGATATGAAGCTCTGCATTCTGGCGTTGGAATTCGTCTTCAAATCGAATCCGAATGGCATCGTTTTTGTTCTCCAGACACGCTTTACTCCATTGCTGCTTATCAAGAATTTTACCATTACGATATTGAATGATATAGAGAACGTCCTCTTTGCATTCTTTTTCCAGATGGCTGATCAAATCCTCCTCCGGATTCTCCGGTTCCTTCCTCTCACCTGTTAAAAGGAGATCAACAGACACTCCAAAGTACTCCGCCAGCAACGGCAAAAAGGTAATATCCGGGCAGGATTGTTCGTTTTCCCATTTTGAAACTGCCTGCATACTTACATCACATACACTGGCAAGCGTTTCCTGGCTGATTCCCTTTTCTGCTCTCAATTTTCTGATCATTTCACTTATTTTGATTTCACTCATATTGTATCCCCGTTTCTCTGTAGTCTCGCTGTTTCTGATAAAATCATATCTTACCTTTTCCGGATTGTGAAGTGATCATTGGTTGATATCAGCTCAACCTGTGGTTGAGATAATTTAACTCAACCATACAATAGAAAGCACTGTTTTTGAATAAGCCTCCGGAAGGGATATGGAATATAGGTCACCCTGTTTTTGTACCTTCCCTGTAACATCTTCGGAATTAACCATCACCTTTTGAGGCTCTCTTTCAGAAAACCATCCCAGTAACCCTGATTCCCTGACAACTACAGTCTGCATATTATCACTTTCCAGAATACTTTCAACAGCCATAAATCCTGCATATTTATCCAAAAGCCCCAGGCAGGTTCCTGTTTGGTTCTTCGGGAGCATCACGAACCACGCAAACCCGTCCGCATCCAAAATCCCCTCATAACATTCATTTCGGCCTAAAACAAAACTCTTTTTCTCAAAAAAGTCATAAACCCAATAGGTATCGGCCACATCCATATCCGATATATCCACAGGTTTGAACGTGTATTTCTGCCTCTGCCCGGTCAGATTATATGCCGCAATTCCACCGCCTCTGCCGGTCTGGCCCCATGCTGCAACATTATGCAGTTTCAATACTCCATTTTCCATTGGATCAGAAAAAATGCAGTCTTCCGTAGGTCTTGCCGAACGTTCCATCATAAGTATCCTGCCATCTAAATACGTCAATGGCTTTAATACTTCCGGAATGGTATCTCCGATCTTATCGCTGAAGTATACCGGCCCTCCGCTGATCGCCCGCAGCAGACTGTGTTTCACACTATCTTCATGCTTTGTCCAAAACATATCCCAGTCACAGCAATACAATTCATTGTGGTAGATTGCATTATATGCATTCTGCAGGAGATGCTCTGCAAAGCCATTTTCTTTTTTGGGCATAAAGTCGTCGCTATTTCTTGAGATAGCCGAAACAGGTCTTGCCAGAATACTCTCCATTGCCATTCCCATACAGTTCAGGATTGCTCCATCCATGTAAAACCCACCGCTTTCCAGGGCCTGGTCCATTCCTCTTGCCGCCTCACTTACCGGCAGACTGTTTTCAAAATAGTAAGGAACCGCGCTTTGTCCATCCACCTTCACAAAGTCAATCCCTTCCTGGCTTAACCCTTCATACCAGTCCCTGTAAAATCCTGCCCCGCTTTGAGGGCTCGGAATAAGCTTCCCATTTACTGTTTTATAAAGATAGGAGCTCTCTTTAAGGGCCAGATCACTGCCCTGCAAAATGCCTCCCCAATATCCTCCAAGAGCATGCCAGACACCAAACCATCTGATATCCCCTTTTTCCCTGATCTCCTCTATCATATTTTTGAATCCATCAGGGAATTTCTTTTTATCCGGAACAAAATCATAAATCTTTTCATCCTGTACCGAAAGCCACCCGTCGTCAATGATCATCCACCTTACCGGAACATTTTTTTCCATCAGTTCATCTGCCTTCTGACGGATTTTTTCTTCTGAAACCTCCGTATAAAACGCGTCCCAGCTACACCATCCCAGGAACTTAAACATTTCCGGTATTCTCCGCTCTTCCCTCATCCGGATTCCTTTATACTCAGCTAACCATACAAAGGCCTTATGCACTGCCTCTGTCAGAGTAGGCGCCTCTGTCAACAAATATAACGGCTCGTCTATTTCCTTCTGGCCACCCAGCCATGCAGTCATTTCCAGACAGATTTCTGTCTCTGTCCCACCTGCCATATAAGTTTTGAACTCTCTGCCCACCATTGGTATAAAACAGACAAAACGGTCATTATATTTGAAATATGCCACCTGCGTGAGGTCAGGGATCTCCTGAAAGCTTGTGACAAAAGCCGGTCTGGTCCACCATTCATTATACATATACATTGCGGTGATCTTTTCCGGACGTTCTGCAGTCGGAAGATATACCCTGATCGGCTTTTCCATCCTCAGATTAAAGTTTTCCCTGCATGACTCATTTTTCATTTTCAACTGTATTTTCCCCAGCCGGCATCCATCCGTTATTGTTTCTGCCATTTCAATCCGGATACTCTCTGTTTCATATATGCCGGGATCTGCGGAAAACTCAGCATCTATTCTTTTTCCTTTTTGGCAATTGATCTCAATTTTCAGATTTTTATTTTTCATCATCTCTAATCCTCTCTCCCTTTTCACTGTCACATCATGATCTGCGTTTCACCAACAGAATACATGTGCCGCCTGCATCTACGGTTTCTTTGATCAGGTCTTCCTCCTGTTTTTTATCTTATCGCTATTTTACTTCCTGTCCACCTGATTTTCAATACAATTGATTTCTGATAAGAATACTGGTATTATGTAAAATAGATTTCAAAGAGAAAGGGGATTTGTATATGAAACGATATGTTATGTCTGCATAGCACCGGCTATTGCAATAAAAGATAAGGGTTTCTTAGATTGTTATAGCCGATGCCATTCCTGAAAAATATTTGTTTAGGAGGCAGACATGGGCTATATAAGAGCAGAAGAAATTCTGCCCATTGAAGTGATTGAGTTGATACAGCAGTATGTTGACGGGGAAAATATTTATATCCCGCGCAAACCGGCAAACCGACAGGCATGGGGCGCAGGCACACAGATTAAGCAGGAGCTTCTGACACGCAACCGGCAAATTTACAGGGATTATCTTTCCGGATACAAAACCTCAGAACTGGCCTGCAAATATTTCCTTTCAGAAAAGAGCATACAACGTATCCTGAGAAAAATGAACAGATGATACTATGAGCTGATACTTGGTATCGGCTCATATTTTTTTCTAAAAATGTGCGAGGTGTTATATCGCATTTAAATATGATATTCTATGTCGCAGGGAGGAAGACAAGCATGAACTCACAACAAAAATATTTACAGGACTTAAAGCAATGGCTTCATGAGACATCGGATTCCCCATTGGAGGAGATGTCTGACTTTTTTACAAAACGACTGGATGGCTATGAAGAACATATGTCTGTCTGGGAAAAATCATACCGGCTATTTGCCCAGGCATTGCCTTCCGGATGTCAGGAAATTTTGGATCTGGGATGCGGAACCGGCTTGGAATTGGATCATATCTGGCAAAAAGATCCTGATATAAAGGTAACAGGCGTAGACCTGTGTCAGAGCATGTTGGACAAGCTTCTGGAAAAACATTCCGATAAGCATCTCACTACCGTATGTCAGGATTATTTCCAGTATGATTTTGGCTATGGCGTCTGGGATGCCGTCGTTTCTTTTGAAAGCCTGCATCATTTTCTGCCGGAGGGCAAAAGAGAATTGTACCGGAAAATCTATCATGGACTGAAAAAGGGCGGCGTGTTTCTTTTGGGCGATTACATTGCCTGCTGTGATGAGGAAGAAGAACTTTTGCGCAGCGTATACCTGAAAAAGCGGAAGCAATCTCCCATACCGGATAACCATTTTGTCCATTTTGACATTCCGCTGACCTTAGAGCACGAGAGCAGATTATTGCAGGATGCCGGATTTATCATTAAAAAAGTCCGGAATAACCCTGACAATGCAACGATCATTATAGCCTCGTCCTAAAATATCAGGGAAAGGAGGATTATATTTTATGACTACACCCGTTTACTTTGCATAGCGCGGCTATTGCAAATACGATAAATAACCAACGGACAGCACGCTCTGCTAACTGTCCTTATGTTAATAATGTAATAGCCTGCGCATCCTACTGCGAAATAAGCAGGAGATGCAAATGAGCTATTTAAAGAAAATTGAATATGAAATTATCCTGAAAGATTCATTTTGGATCATTCGGAACTGTCCTAAATGCAACAGGAAGACCTATTATAAAAACACCGGAAAATTCCGTGTCAATGCCAATGGCAGCAAACTGGATATTTGGCTCATCTACCAATGCGAGGAATGTAAGCATACCCTTAACCTTTCAATTTATGAACGCCAAAAGGTTTCTTCCATAAGCAGGGAAGAATATCAGCGTTTTCTGGGCAACGATGAACAGCTTGCAGAAATGTATGGTAAAAATATACAGCTATTTCGCAAGAACAAAGCCGCCATTGACCCTGAAAAAGTAAACTATGCCTTTGTAAAACTTCATGAAACTACAGAATATAGTGATCTCAAGGGGCAGATCATAATTGCAATCAATAATCCTTACCAACTGAAAATCCGCCCCGAAAAACAAATTGCTGAAATTTCGGGCCTGACCAGAAGTCAGGTAAAAACCCTGTTCGAGAAGGGCGAAATGGAATTGCAGACGAAGCTGCCGCATTTTATTTCTGTCAGCATTAACGCCTGCAGTTTTCCTGTGGATCAATAAATCCGGAAATACTCCCGGATCTGCTGATGAACCACTGCCCGGCCACCCCCTTAGTCCTGGTCTATGGGGGTGACTACGGGCTTACCCTCCTGATCGACCAAAACGGTCAGTCCGGTACCCACTCTCAGATCATGGGAACCCAACAGATAATTCACGCCTGTCTCCGTATCAACAATGACCTTTGCCACATTAACGACACCCTGGGAGTAGACTTCCACAAAACGTTCCTTACGTTCCTTCGCCATATCCTCACCTCCTTCTTTGCTCTGTCGCTTACCACTGCAAACATACCATAGAAAAGAGGCACCGTGGATTAAATTTCCCGAATGAACGTCAAAATTTCCCAAACGGGAGGGAACCTCACTGGCCTCCTCCGATTTTTGATCCTCTGATTTTTGATTCCCCGTTCTTCAGTTCTTCCGTCTTTTTGCGCAGCTTTGCTTTTCCGGTGCGGGAAAGCAGGCACTCATGACCGCCCACCCATAATTTATTATGCTTCAGATCTACCGCTTCAATCTTATCCGCCGCTACCAGATAGGCCCGATGTGTGCGGATAAAGTGATCCCCCAGCTGGATCTCCAATTCATTGAGACTGCCCAAAAAATCCATCCGGCTGCCGGACGTATGGATAAAAACGTGGTGAGACGCGGGGGCGGTCTCAAAAAAGAGTATATCGCACAAAGGGACATGGCGCACCATTTCTCCCGTTCGCAGGGTAAACATTTCTGTGGGAGCCTGACGTTCTTCCAGCAGACGCGCGTGTATCTCATCCAGACACTGTGCCGCTGACGGTCCGATCGTCCCCGATCCTTTCACAATGTAATCAAATGCCTCCAGATGATATTGAAAGGTGCGCCAGGCCAGATCTCCATAGCTGGTAATATAAACCAATGTCCCCCGAGGATCCCGCCGCCGGAGCTCACACCCCAGCCGGAAACCGTCCCATTCCTCATCCTTCAGCTCCACGTCCAAAAAGTAAACAGCCTGTTTACTTTTTTTCGCCGCATCCAGCAGCTCCCGGGCGCCGGCGGCACTGCAAACCACCTTCATATCGTAATTTTCCGCAAAAATCTTCCCCTCCAGAGCAGTCCGGATCTGGCGGCGGACAGCGTCCTCATCATCGCAAAGATAAATTTCGATCATCCTTATTCCCCCTGCCTGCCGCGGGCTTTGCCCTCAACCGTCAGTTCCTGAACAAACACCCCGTTATCCCAGCCGGTATAAGAGGATATGTTGGGATAGCCCTCCAAAATACGCTGGTAGCCGGGCAGTCCCAGTCCCCGGCCCGGTCCCTTGGTGGACCAGCCATCGTTCCACATTTTATCCGGTTCTATGATATTCGCGAAAGAATTGGATATCCGAAGAAATACCCCTCCGCCCTGCGCCAGCAATATGATCTCCACCCAGGGCTTCTCTGCCTCCAGCGCAGCCTCCCCGGCATTATCGATCAGAATTCCCATGCAGCGGACCAAATCCCATACATTCATATCCACAGATGCCACAGGATAAAGCACCTCCAGACGGCACTCCACTCCCTTCTCCCGCATAACCGTGAGCTTGCTTAACAGAAGGCTCCTGACCTCCGGGATCTGCAAATTTCCGATCTGGACGGATGCATGGATTTTCTTTCCCAGCCGCAGATCAAACCCGGCGTCCAATTCGGAAAGGGTATGGCGCAATCCCTCCAGTTCCCCTTCTCCTGCCTGCAAGGCCAGGCCTGCCAGCAGATTTTTGTAGTCGTGGCGGAATGCCCGCACCTCACGGCGGATGAGCTCCAGGTCCTGCTCATAGAGCCTCTGTTGGGCGATCACATCCTGCTGGGCTTGTATTTTTCGTGCGGCGTCAAACCGCTGGGACAGGTAGACCACCAGCACTGCCATCAGGACTACCATGGTCACTACCAACAGATAGTATAACATCAGAAATTTGATCTCAACACCGTTTAACAGCTGGAGAACCATTTCCATCACTACTTCCAGGACAAACAGAAAAAATGCAATCCTCCACGGCGCAGGTTCATTATCCAAAAGCAGACAGAACCACATTCCGAACCGCAGCCTGTAAAGCAGAAGAACAGCAGCGATACTGATGCCCAAATGCAGACCTATGGCTGCCACAAATAACAAGCCTCCATTCACCGGAGCTACCCAGTACAGCATCCAGGACAGGGAGGCATCGGCCACCTGAAAAATACCTGCCATGCAGACGGCGGCAAAGGCCTGCCAGAGGCTAAGCTGCCACGCCCATCGCACCCAAATGGTACACATGAACAGAACGGCAAAGGAGATCATAAAATATTGCAGCATCCTTAATTCCGGAACAGCATATAGTACGACCGAAAGAAACACAGCAATAAGCGGGGACAAAAGAAGAGGAGGCAGTTTTTTCAGCCGCCTCCACACCGCCCGTTCGTCTGTTACAGCCATCAGATAAACCACCAGAGCCATATGCCCTGTCAGGCTGTCTGAAAAAGAAGCCAAAAGATCATTGAATGAAGGCATGATGTTATAAATTCTCCCTGTAATTTTTGCGCTTCGGATCCAGCACTCTCGGAAAGCTTACATCTGAAAATAAATCCATCATTGCTTCAAACCCTTCCTCAAGCTTATACTCGATCTCTTCTTTATACATAGGGATGGCCCACAAAAAATTGATCCTGGTGCCATCCTTGCAGACAAGAGCATCGATTCCCGGATTGTCTTCTCCCAGCGAGATAACCGGCAAAAAGAAAAAGCCTCCCATTTCAGTCCCTGCTCCAAGGGGGCTGTAATCCTCACCGTTTGGCAAAGTATGGCCTGTTCCAAGCCAGGTCTTGTATTCATGAGGAAATCTGGCAAGATATTTTATCCATCTGACAGGCCAATAATACTCTTCCCCCACTCCTTCGGCACTTTCACCAATCTCTCCGAATTTCCAGTCCTTTGGCAGGAACATAAAAAGCTCTGCTCTCTCATAATCCTTCTTATCATAATCTCCATCAGGAAGCGTCATCGGCAGGTCACTCATGCCGCTTGTCCAGAGTATATAGTAATCCCTGCTGCCCTCAGGCGGAATGATATTAACATCAATATGTACAATATCCGATAATATCTCGTGAAAAACAAAGGACTTCCCCTCCCCGCAGGGAAATACTTTATCAATGTATTCTGTCATTTCCTCCAGATACTTCCCCGATTCTGCCACCGGCTCCCAGGCCCGGTCATCATCATTGCTGTAGCCGATAATATCTACCCTGGTCCCGTCTTTGGAAACCTTCTTTTTGCGTTTAAAAATAAAGCCCATATCTCATGCCTCCTTAAATGTTCTATAACTGTTACGGTGTAACCATCTACTCCGGAGAAGGGAATCCCTTCACCGCCTCCGAAACCTCCGTTCCCTCCCCGATCTTTGTCAGCATCTGCCACCATGCCGTACGTGCCTTCGTCCACTCCGCGGTGATCTGGTAATAATCGCCCATATATGGCATAAAAATGCTGTATTCTGTCATGAGTCTGTCATTTTCATAGATATCATCCATATCCCGAACCGGCCAGTAGGAGGTAGCCAGCACCGCCCTTGTGTACAGGTCATCATTTTCGGTAAGATAACGGATAAATGTTTTCGCCGCTTCTATCCGCTCCTCGCTGTCATTGTCGAAAATACCCAGCCCCCAGATTCCGCCCTGAAGCTTTGGCATCTCCCCGTCAGTGGGAAACGCAATCGGAAACACCTCAAAATCCAGATCAGAATTGTTGATGGTCTGCTGAACCTCAATAGACGCATTCCAGCAAAAGCACATGGCGGTTTCCTTTTTGCAGAACAGCTCAATGGCATCCGCTGCCGTAAGGGACGGTTCAAAGGTAATTCCCTCCAGATCATAAAGAAGCTGCAATGCCTTTTTGTTTTCTTCGCTGTCTATCGTATAATAAGTATGGGAAGCATCGGTAAAGGATCCGCCATACAGATTGTTAACCAGCGCCCGCGTCCCCTGATCTCCGCTTTGATTTTTGCAATACAGGATACCTGCGCTGATCTCCGACCCCCGGACGGCTCCATAGTCATTCAGTACACGAACAACCTCTATGAAATCCTCCGTAGTCCAGGTATGAGTTTCTTCATTAATATACTGAAGGGCTCCCGCTTCCCTGAACATATCATAGTTGATGGCCATACAGTGCGCGGACATACAGATGGGATATTCATAATAAACTCCATTTCTGTCCCGGCAGGCCTCCCTTATATTTTCGTATATTTCACCGGCCTTATCGGATCCCCAAAGATCGGAAATATCCACCATCCATCCCTTTTCTCCCCAGTTTGCCACAAGACGTTCCGGTCCTTCCAGTATCAGATCCGGAGCGCTGCCCTCCGCAACAGCCTGATTGATCCTTTCATCCCCGCTATCGTAATTTAAAAACTCTACAGAGACATGAATATTGGGATATTCCTTGTGAAAGCTGGTGAGTATATTTGCTACCGCAGTAGGATTCCCCCAGTTTCCCACCGGAAAAGTCCATAAAGTCAGTTCCGTATCCTGAATACTTGCGTCATCCTCTTCGGTTTCAGTACTCCGTGTCTTATCACCGCAGGAAGACAACATAAAAACAGAAGTCAGTAAGCTGATCAATATCAATATTTTCTTCATGACGGGAATCTTCCTTTTCTTTTTTACTTATATAGCTATTTATTTGTAACAGTGAAGGTACTTAAACAGTTACATTTATTCCTCTAATTCAGGTACTGCTCCAATAAGGAGAGAACTTTAACTACATCAAAAGGCTTTGCCGTATGGGCGTTCATACCACTGTCAAGGCATTTTTGGATGTCCTCCTCAAAGGCATCCGCACTGACTGCAATGATGGGAATCCTCTGCGCATCCTCATGCCCCAGCTTTCGGATCGCTTCCGCCGCCTCATACCCCGTCATAACCGGCATCCGAAGATCCATCAATATGGCGTCATACCATCCCGGAGCCGACTGCTCAAATTTTTCCACACAGATCTGTCCATTTTCCGCCCACTCCGTCTCCAGTTCAAGTTCATTCAGGATCTCACTGGCTATGATCCAATTCAGTTCATTATCTTCTGCTATCAAGATACGTTTCCCTTTCAGTCCGTTTGCCTCTTCCTGCTTTTCCGGCTCTGGCTCTTCCGGCTGCTGCACCGCCCTCACCTCTGTGAACTGGCGCAGGCCATAATAAAGCCCGGAACGGAACAAGGGCTTTGAAATAAATCCACAGACATATTCCCGGGCTTCTGCCTCCAGCTCATCCTCTTCACCGTCGGTGAGAAGAAAGATCTGCAGCTTCTCTCCGAAACGTTCTTTCAGCGCTCCGGCGACCTGAACCCCATCCTGCCCCTGTATATCCCAATCCAGAAGGATGATACAGCCGGGTTCCTTTTGGCTGAAATACTCCTCCATCATCAAAAGCGCCTGCTTCATATCTGCCGCATACTCTGCCCGCAGTCCGATAGATTTCAAAGATGAAACCGCAAGAGAAGCCGCCCTTTCATCATCATCTATCACCAGCACATTCTGCTCTGGCAGCTTCAGTTCCTTCTCCTGATGTATTGCTTTTTCCATATCCACAGTAATATAAAAATGGCTGCCTTTTCCCTGCTCGCTGTCCACTGTGATCGTACCGCCCATTGCATCTACAATATACTTGGTGATCGCCATCCCCATCCCTGCGCCGGCGACTTGATCCACACGGGCGTTGTCTTCCCTGGCGAATGCATCAAATATTATGGCCTGAAATTCTTTGGACATGCCTATTCCGTTGTCACCGATATGCAACCGGGAACGGACATACCCGTCTCCCTTAGGAGACGGCTCTTCATACAGATCAATCTCGATGGTTCCGCCCTCCGGCGTGAACTTAACTGCATTTCCCAAAATATTTAAAAGGATCTGGCTCAGGCGTACTCTGTCCGCGCATACGTTTTCATGGTAAATATCATGGATATAAATATGGAAGCTTTGCTTTTTCTCCTGGATCTGAGGCTGGATGATCGTCATGATATTCCGCATGATATCCCGCAGAGAAAGCGGCTCTATATTTAATGTGAGCTTCCCGCTTTCAATCTTGGACATGTCCAGCATATCATTGATCAGCCCCAGCAGATGCCGGCTTGATACATGTATCCGTTTCAGGCAGGAACGCACCCGGGGCGGATCGTCCAGACTCCCGATGGCAATAGAGGTCATTCCCATAATGCCGTTCATGGGCGTGCGGATATCATGGCTCATGTTAGAAAGAAATTCATTTTTGGCCCTGTTGGACCGCTCTGCCGAAAGCATGGCCTGCTCGGCGGTTTCCCTGGCTTCCTCCAAGGCACGCATCTGTCTTCCGGTAAGACGGTAATAGCCCACAAAAATAAGAAGCAGCGCGCAGATGATCAGACTGCAGCCGCCAATTGAAATACCGGACCATCTCTTCTGAAGAAGGTTCACCGTCTCATCCAGTGTATTATGGGAAATCTTCAGAAACAGATGCCACTCTGAATTCGGAAGGTTCGTGCAGTAGACATTCCAGCGTTCCCCCCGCATCATGATCTCGCTGGTGTAATCTTTATCTGCCTGGAGCGCACTGCGGATCTCTTCCGCATACTGAGCCGGTTCTTTTCCATTGTAGGGTTCATAGAGCTTTTCCACCCGTTCAAAATAATTTTTTTCTTCAATTGAACCGTTGTTTAAAACATAGCTTCCATCATCACAGATGATCGAATATTCCATGATATTGCTCTGGATATTGTTTTTCAGAGTATCTCCAAGATAGCTGGTGGGCAGCCCTGCCACCAGTGCGACGCTTGTGTTTCCGTCTTCCATAAGATAATTTGCCGGCACACCTATCAGTACCACCGGCCTTCCTTTATCATCCGCTCCTGAGCAGACATTATATTTGCCTCCCTGGACGGAACGGCGCAATGACTCCGGGTCATCTGCTTTCACCTGAGAGCCGTAAAGCATATGAAAGCTTCCGTCATCCGTATAAAATGCAAGATATTCAAATCCTGTTGAGCGGGCGTTATATGTCAGCCCTATCCGCATGGCTGTTTCACTGCCAAAGCGTTCAGGCGGGACTGAATTTACAATTGCCTCCACCTGGGAAAGCCGAAGCTCAATGGTGGTCCCAAAATGGGATGACACCTGCTCGCTCATCCCTGACATATAAAAAATCCCCAGCTGCCGGATCGCATCCTCTCCCATAAGGTTCATACAGACTGTCTGGCTGATAAATATGAATACAATAAACAGTGACACCAGAACAAGACTTATATTCAAAAAACGTGTTGTTCTTTTTTCCATGCTGCTTTTCTCCCGGAAAATGACTTATATCTCTATTTTAATCTATCCACAGTCTGCTTTCAAGGAATTTCCATTTTCAGCCCTGCATTACCAACGTAACCTGACAATATAAACTCCTGCTAATACTGTTCATTTGGCAGTGCGACAAAAATTGGACAGATTCAATAACTCTAAAGCCAAAGGCTGAATAATTACAATTCCTGAAAAAGGAACAGCAAACAGCTTGCATGCTAATGGGTAAGTACTTATAATGTATAGGAGCTTGTATAATATCTACAAAGCAAGAGAAGAAAGGGAACAAATGAGATGATCAAAAACAGGAATGTAAACATCATAACCGACGCCGATGGCAAAAAACTGGTCTTAATCAACGATATCCGTTTTAAAGGAAAGCGCCAGATTGATTGGAACGATGTAAAGCAGTATCTTGAAGGATATATCGGAGACTATTATGAAATAGAGGAAAATGCCGAGCGTATCTTTATCGGAAATGAACTGCCCGAAGAATATACGGAATCAGAAAGCCGGAAAAACCTTATGGGTGCAAATGCGAAAGCTAAAGCAAATGCTGCCACCGCAATACCGGAGTTAATACAAATCGCCTCAAATCCGGCTTATGAGGAAAACCGCAAGGAAAAACACAATAAAAGCGCCAGATATGGCTGGTACAGGTATGATGTCCGTTTTGCCCTCCCGGTTTATGAGGAAAATACGCTTGTCAGATATAATATTTTCCATGCGCGACTTTTGATTAACTACGCCGAAAATGGCAAAAAATATCTGTATGACATTTTGGCAATAAAAAAAGAAACGAGCAAGCCGTAGCAGGATGTACGGTGAAAACCCATTTCTTACTGTTAAGAATAAGCCATTTTTTCTGTCCTGTCAATCCCCAATTTGGGTTTTTCAAAATATCGATAACTATTCAGCCTTCGGCTTCATAGTTACTGAATCTGCCCCCACCGTATAACGCATCCTCTCCCGTCCACTCAATTCTTTCCACACAAACACTCCCTTTTCAAGGATCATGTATCCATGCCAGCTCTCCTCCTTTGGGATGGAAACGGAACCGGGATTTAAACAGGTATAGCTGCCATGCCTGGTACATTTGGGGATATGCGTATGCCCATGCAGCAAAATGTCACCCCGATGTAAAGGCGGGAGCTTCTGCTCATTATAAATGTGCCCGTGGGTGGCATAGATCAGACTTTCCCCTTCCGCGATCACACAGTAGTCCGCCAGAAGCGGGAATTCCAGCACCATCTGGTCCACCTCCGTATCACAGTTTCCTCGCACACACAGAATATCCTGTCTGCGTGCATTGAGCAGCCCTGTTACTTCCCTGGGCGCATAGCCTCTGGGCAGATCATTCCTCGGCCCATGATAAAGAATGTCTCCCAATAGCAGCAGCCGCCCGGCTTTTTCCCTGTCATAGGCCTCCAGCAGCTGCCTGCAATAATATTCCGAACCGTGAATATCCGATGCGATCATCCACTTCATTATTCTTTCTCCCCACTTTCATCAACAGCCTGCCAGCAATCTCCGCTGCCCGGATCATCCGGAAATTACCCTGCAGCGCTTTTTGTAGCAGGCAATTCCATATTTATGGATCGTAGTCATGCCATCATCAATGAGAATCTCCTCATAATTCCTCTCTTCCATCTGTTTGAGGGCTTTCCTGCATCCCTCATCAAAGGCCCCTTTCTCAGCGTATTTAAATTCTATGAGAATGCCGATCTCCTTATCCTCCACCTCAACGCTGATATCGCTGTAACCCTCACCGGATTCAGCATTGGATCTTACCTTCCATCCGTCCATGCCTGCAAACAGTCCCAGCATGATCCCGTGGTAGAAGTTTTCTTTCATTTCCTTTCTGCTGTTGGTATCTCGAATACTAATGGTTTTGCGCAGATATGCCGTAAATCCCTTCTCTATGGCTGCCGCGTCATTTTCTTCAAACGCCCGGCAGAAGCCCTCCAACCTTTGTACGTCCCTTTTTGCTTCCGCATCAAACCATTCCCGGATCTGTTCCTCAAATATCCACTGAATTTCTCTGTTCGGTATCGCAAGGCCGGTGAGCCCTTCCCCGCATTCTCCCCGCCTGGTCAGGTATCCTGTGGTGAACAGAATACTCCACAGATTATCGATGGTAGAATCCAGATCCCTGTAGGTTAATTCCTGCTTTATCTTTTTCCGGATACTTCCGCCGCCGATCAGCTGTTCAAGCTCGTCCCTGGCTGTGGTATCCGCTCTGTCAATAAATTTTCTGATGATATTGTTGCTGCTGGTATTGACCCAATAATTCTGTGGAGGCACGGACGGATTCATTTTTAAAGCATGACAATAGCTTACCACATCCCATGGACAATAAATCTCCAGTTCCCCAAAGCGGTAGCCGTCATACCATTCCCTGACCGCATCATATTTCTCCGAAAAGCCATAGTAGCCCAGGATTTCCCTGACCTCCCCGTCGGAAAAGCCAAAATATTCGTTGTACTGTACATCCTTTATCGTATAAACATTAAAGTTGTTAAAGCCTGTAAAAATGCTTTCCTTAGAGATCCGCATACACCCGGTAAGGACTGCAAAATTCAGGCTGCTGTTCGTTTTGAGTGCCCTTCCGAACAAGCCTCTGATCAGCTCCACCATAGCGTCATAATACCCTGACTGGTATGCCTTATCCAAAGGCACATCGTATTCATCGATCAGTATGATGGTATTTTGCCCGTAATGCTTCTGAAGAAAGCGGGACAAAGTCAGAAGGCTCTTGGATAAAAGCTCATCTGACATGGCATATTCGCCTTTGTCATCCAGCGCGATCAGCTTTTCATACTGCTGCCTTTCTACCGCCGTCAGCTTCCCGCTCTCTGAAAGAAAAGAAAATCTGACAGCCTCATCGCCTATCACAGAGCGCAGTATCCCTTTTGCCCTCTCAAAGCTCTCTCCTCCCACCTCCTTTAAACTGATGGAAATGACAGGAAATTTCCCCATGTATCTGTCACAGAGTTCCCTTTCTTTTGAAATCTCAAGCCCGTCAAAAAGCGAGCCGTCGCCACCCGCCTCAAAAAAGTATTTTAACATACTCATATTTAAGGTTTTTCCGAACCTTCTCGGACGCGTAAACAGATTCACATATGCCATATGCTCCAGAAGCTCTTTGATTAGCCTCGTCTTATCAACATAATAAAACCCCTCTTTACGGATCCGTCCATAATCCTCAATGCCTATAGGAAGCTTCGCCTTCTCTGTCATGCCATCCCCCTTTACTGCCAATGCCCTTTGATCCGATCCTGTGCACACCAGCGTGTACTTTCTTATTGTAGCACACTCTTCTGGGAACAGCAAAGTCCCGGAAAACATCAAAACATCTCTTTCGCAGTATATCAAACGCTGTCGCGCTTCGCGGGCCAGCTTATTGTAATAAAAAAGTGGATGCAGTTCCCGTAAAAGGGTACATCCACTGTCTTTTTTACCAATATTGCTTTACTGTTTCACTGGATTCACTTTCAGACAAATGAAACCTCTCTGCTATACGTTTTACTGTGTCAGCCAATGAAACCTCTAAATCTTTGTATGTTTCCACTGCTCCTTTAATCTGACCGACTAATTCGCTTTCTTCCCGCATTTGTTGAATCGCCAAACACATATTCACGTCTCCTTTCCCTTCAGGATATTTTAACTTGGATCCCGTAATTAGATTTACATGGTAATTCGGTACATGTGCAAGGATTACGCCGTTAGTGTTGGAATACATTTCTTTTAGAGAAAGAGGTGCATCCCAATCATCTGCTCCAAAATAGATTACAAGGGTGATGACAGGTATCAGGCGATCTGTTTTCCAGAAGCCACTCAGGAATTCACCATCGGTTGGTTTCTCTTTATCTGTCTGTTCTGCCGCTTTTTCTTTCATGGTCTGCTTATGGGAATTGGCAGCTTTGCTGACCTGGCGGGACAATTGAAGGAAGTCATAAACACCGTTTCTGACAGGAAGGGCGTAATGGATCTCTGTCTGGTTTTCGATTTATGCGCTCCCTTTCTGTTGCTGTTAATAGTATACACTTAAAAACAATTTTCCTCAACGGTCTTTCCAGAATTTTATAAATGGGTTCAGCTGGATATGTCAGCGGTGTCTGCCATACGGATCCCTTGTAAATGGCACATTTCCTTAACAGTTTTTTATAAAAAACCGTTAACCCTTCACACTGCCCAGCGTCAACCCTTTCGTAAAATATTTCTGCAGGAAGGGATAGATCGCAAGCAGCGGGATTGCCGCCAGAAAGACTTGGGCAGCCCAGTAGGAAACGGAAATCAGGAAACAGGATATCACGGATTTAAACAGACCCACCGCCGTACCGAAGGAATATTGGGCTTCTTCCATTCCCAGGCGGTACATATAGGTATCGATAATATCTCCGATCTGGTAGACGGAAGGGTTGTACGGATTGTAGATCTGTTCAAATCCCGCATTCAAAAGATTTCCCAGGGACAACAGGGACATCAGGATAATGGTGGGCGCAATGGCAGGCACGGTTCAGACTATGTGTGACTATATCCGGAACCATCTGGCGGATGATCTGAGTGTGACCCGTCTGGCAGAGCTGTTCAATTATAATCAATCCTACATCTCCCGGCTTTTTAAGCAGATTCGCGGGGAGACCCTTTCGCAGTATATCAAAAACGCCCGCTTAAAGCAGGCTGAAACTCTTCTGAAATCCACGGATTTGCCTGTTCAGGAGATCTCTGCCCGGGTAGGCTTCGATACCGTTCAGTATTTTTCCATGGTCTTTCGTAAAGAGATTGGCGCCACCCCGACGGCCTTCCGCGCAGCATCTCAAAACATCAAACGCTGTCACGCTTCGCGAGACAGCTTATTGATTGATAAAAAAGACCGGTAAACCGGTCTTTTTTACTCTCTATGGCTGTGCGTACACATCCTTCCTGTTCGCATGGATCCCGGCCCTGTCAAGCTGCCCAAGGCCTGTCACGCCCTCCTTCGTCCCGTCGATTTCAGGATTCACATAATGGATGAACCACCCCTCCATCTGCTTTTTCATCTCTACCGCTTTACTTTCCCATTGCTCTTCCCCATAAAGGTTGTGTTCCTCACCGGGATCTGCCACAAGGTCATAGAGCTCGTTTTCCCCGTAGGGATATCTGTGGACATATTTCCACTCCCTGGTACGGATCATCCTGACCGGGCCGTATTCATCGAATACCACCACAGCGTTTTCTCCCCTGTCGGCCTCTTCATCCAGCAGAATCCCTGCAAAGCTTTTTCCGGGAAGAGCCCGGTTTTCTTTCGGAGAATCCCCCTCAGGCAAATCCCCTTTCAGGGAAGCCCCTTCCCCAGAAGCTCCTTCCAGGTTAAATCCCTCATAAGAGCAGCCTGCCAGCTCCAAAAGGGTTGGGAACAGGTCGTAAGCGCTCACCATATCCTCCGAAACTTTTCCTACCGGAATATGCCCCTTCCAGGTCGCCAGGAAGGGAACCTTCACTGCGGTGTCATACATATTCATGGGAAAGGTGCCGTTTCCCTTGCCCCAGATGCCGTGCTGTCCCATGCTCATGCCGTTGTCCGCCGTAAAAATGATCAGCGTATCCTCTGCAAGGGATAATTCCTCCACCCGGTCTAAGATCCTGCCCACCTGCTCATCCATGGCGCTGATGGCGGCAAAGTAGCCGGTCAGGTTTTCCCTGCGCTTATCGGTGCCGTAAACCGGCCCGGTGGTCATGTTGGGATGATCCGGGATATCCGGGATGCTGTCAAAGCTGCAGTCCTTATAATAGTCGATCCATTTCTTCGGGTGCTGCTCCGGCTCCCAGGGCGAGTGGGGCGCCGTATAGTGTACCGATAAATAAAACTGCTCATCCTTCATTTCCTCCAGATAAGCAAGAGCCTTATCCGTGATCGTCTCGGTTATATATTTGCCGTGCTCCACCGTAATATTTCCGTCCTCCACCATATCCCCGTGATAATAGAAGGCTCCGCCCTTGCCGATGGTATACCATTTGGAAAAACCGTGCTGCATCTCCACGCTGTTGCCTAAATGCCATTTTCCCGCAAGCGCACAGCGGTACCCGTTCCGGGCAAGCACATCCGTGTAAGTGATCTGCCCTTCCAGATAAGAAATGGGCTTTCTTTCATCCACATATCCTCCATAAGGATTCTCTTTTCCCTGAGCCGCAAACTTTTCCCCATCCACATTGCCGCTGCGCAGCCAGTCATGAACCCCATGGGCCGAGGGAATCGTCCCTGTCAGCAGGGAAGCCCTTGCCGGGGAGCAGACCGGGGATGCGCAGAAGAAATCGTCAAAGCGCATGCCGGACTCAGCGATCCTGTCCAGATTCGGCGTGTATAATTCCGGCGTTCCCGCACAATGCATTGCCCAGGCGCCCTGATCGTCTGTCAATATAAAAATAATGTTAGGCTTTTTGCTCATTTTCTCTTACCTCCAAGGGGCGGACATAGTCCACCCCTCATTTTACATGATATTTCACTCAATTTCCATGATAAACTGCATTTACTGCTTCCAGAATTTCCTCGCCGCCCTGGGAACGCCAGTCTGCGCTGAGCTTCTGGGCGCCTTCCTCAATACCGATCTTACCCTGCAGCATATCGTTGAAATACTGTACGAATACATCGTCCACTACCGAAGCCTTCTCGATCTCTATGGCTGTCCTGCTGTTGATCAGATTCTTTACCTGGCTGCCTGTGGCGATCTCAACGGATTTCTGCATCCGCTCTCTGTTAGGGTCTGTGGGAGGAATGTAATTGCTCTCCAGCGGCCAGTAGAAGGAGCCCCATGCCAGTGCATGTGCCCAGCCATCCGGTGAAAATGCATCCTTTGCTCTTTCTTCTTCATTAAAGACGATCTCATCGCCATCCATTGTATAGTGGATGCCCTCGATACCTAAACGGAGCAGGTTATTTCCCTCTTCAGAAACCATAAGATCCAGAAATGCTGCCGCCTTGTCGGGGTTCTTGCATGCCGCTGTGATACAGGTCATCATGCCGCCCTTCCCCTGCTTGCTCAGGCCGAATGTGCCGCTCTCTCCTTTAGGCGCCGGCCCGTAAGCGATGGCTCCGTCAGGGTTCAGTTCCCGAAGGCTGTTTTCATGACGGGTCACATGCCTGTACACGGTTCCTATAAAAGAGCCTACCTTTCCCTGATAAAACTTTTCTTCCTTCTTTGCAGAATCATTGAGCATCAGCTCAGGACCCACCACACCGCTGTCCCAGAGTCCCTTGATATATTCCATACTGGGGATAAAAGCAGGATCCTCAAACCAGGGGATCACGTTATCGTTTTCATCCAGTGCATAATCCGCATACTTCAATCCGTTTGCAAAGAATACCCAGTCAAAAGGAGTGGAGTTGGCGCTGGAAATCTTATCCGAGGTAAATCCATAGGTGTCATTCTGCCCGTTCCCATCCGGATCATCAAAGGTAAAGGCCTCCAGTACAGCCTTCATGTCATCCAATGTTTCGGGATAAGAAAGTCCCAGATTATCCAGCCAGTCCTGACGCATGATGATCAGTGCGTTGGAAGCATTATACTGCGTGATAAAAGGAATCCCGTAATAGCTGCCGTCTATGGCGGACCATTCATAGGTCTCCAGTCTTTCCTTCAGGGACGGATTGGCGTCCATATAATCGTTCATGGAAATGACCATACCGTCGTCGATCCACTGCTGGGTAGCGCTGGTTCCATAACCACCGGTCACAATATCCGGGAAATCACCGGAAGCCATAGCCACATTTACTTTTTCCGTATTGCCCTCCGGCACGATCTCTACGGTCAGATCGATCCCTAACCTGTTATTGATCTCCTCCACAATACGGTCATCGCTTTTGATAACCTCGGCGGCAGTATCGCCGGTGGTCAGCCAGCGCAGCGGCACTCTCTCACCGGAGGATGTGTCTGCAGCCGCACTGCTCCCGTCGCTGCCGGAGGATGACTCCTGTGTCGCGGCAGATCCACTATCCTGTGCCGGAGCCGAATCCTTGCCGGAACCACAGCCCACAACAGATGCCGTAAGGGCTGCTGCCAGAAGCAGACTTAACATTTTTTTCTTTTTCATAATGAAACCTCTCTTTCTTAGATGATTGTTTATCCTTTCACCGCTCCTGATGTAATACCCTTGGAAAAGTATTTCTGGAAGAACGGATAAGCACACATGATCGGTATGATGGCCATCATGACTGCAGCCATCTTCATAGGCTGTCCCAAAAGGAACAGGCTTTCCCCGCTGCCGGAATAGGCTGCGTCGTTTTCAAACAGCATGGAGCGCAAAAACAGCTGCAACGGCCATTTGGCTCTGCTGTTGATATACATGATCGCGGAGAAGAAATCGTTCCAGTGGTCTACCGCATAAAAAAGGGTAACCGTGGTAACCGCCGGCTTGGAAATAGGCAGCATGATCCTGAACAATACTCCCACATCCGTACAGCCGTCCAGAAGCGCCGCTTCCTCCAATTCCGCCGGAAGATCTGCAAAGAAATTCCGCAGTACGATCAGGTTATAGGTATTCACCGCACTTGGCAGGATCATGGACCACAGGCTGTTCATGAGATGGAGATCCTTCACCACGATATAGGTAGGGATGATACCTCCCGAAAACATCATGGTAAATACTGCCAGAAACATCAGCACACGGTGTCCCTTCAGATCCTTCTTGGAGAGCACGTAAGCCGCCATGATGGTGATCAGCATATTGACCAGTGTTCCCACTACAGTGATAAAAAGGCTGTTGGCATAGGATATCCATAAATCGATATTTTTTATCATGTAGGAATAGCCCTCGAAGGACCATTCAGACGGCCACAGATGCACGCCTGTGGACAGATAGCTTTTTAAGGAGGAAACCGACACCACCAGGCAGTCCCAGAAGGGATAAAACGCAACAAGCGCCAGCAGGATCAGCAGTGTAATATTGATGACATCGAAGATGCGGCTTCCCGCCGAATGCTTTACAGGATGACTTTTCACTGTTTTTGTACGCATCAGTAGATTCCCTCCTCTCCTGCCATTCTGGCCGCCTTATTCGCGATCACCAGCAAAATAAAGTTGACAATAGACTTAAACAACCCTACTGCCGCCGCCATCTCAAATTTACCTTCCTGGAGGCCGACCCTGTATACATAGGTATCGATAATATCCGCCGTCTTGTAAACCCCCGGATGATACAGCACAAAGATCTGCTCAAAGCCTGCCTGCATCAGCCCGCCGATACGGGTTATGAGTACGATCACGATAGTGGAACGGATACAGGGCATGGTTACATGGATCAGCTTATGCCATCTGTTGGCTCCGTCCACCGTGGCAGCCTCATATAACTGGGGATCGATCCCTGTCATGGCCGCCAGGTAAATAATGGTATTCCATCCAAAGGTTTTCCATATCATGGAAACTACCATGGTGGATACAAAGTATTTTTCGTCGGTGAGGAATCCGATGGGTGCAAATCCCAGGGCCTTGATCACTGCATTGACGATCCCTGAATCCATGGACAGTATGTTTGTCAGAATACCGCCTACCACTACCCAGGAAATAAAATTGGGTACATAAATGGCGGTCTGGATCCCTTTTTTGAGCCTTCCCTCTCTTAATTCATTGAGCATAAGTGCTACAATGATGGGGAACGGGAATCCGAAAACCAGACGGATCAGACTGATCCGCAGGGTGTTCCAGAAAACAGAATAAAACTTCTTTAGTCCGAACAGCTCCTTAAACGTATCAAATCCCACCCAGGGGCTCTTCATGATTCCCAGCATCGGGTTAAAATCCTTAAATGCAATGCTGGCCCCGTACATTGGTATGTAGCAGAAAATGATGTAATAGACCAGAGCAGGTACCAGCATCAGGTACAGATATTTATGCTTCCATAAATACGGAAGCAGTGTGCCTTTCTTTTTTTCCGCCGATACCTTCCTCTTTTGATTTGCTTTCAACGACATCCCTCCTTTTCTTTTTAACAAACCCTGTACGAAGCAAAGCGGCCTTTGTTGTGCATTTCAAATTTCCATCCCTCTGTATCTGGCTTGTTATGAGTCATTTTTCGCATATCAGCTTGTGTATATATATTTTAATTGTACAATGCGCTATATAAAATGCAAAATTCAAACCAATTTCCATTCACCTTTTACACTTCGTCGTTTTTGCAGGCTCTTAAAGCCCTGTTTATCCATTTTTCAACCTGATTTCAAGCGGATAAGTTTGATTTTTGTCATAAAAACTGACAGAAAATTTGACTTTTCCCACCGAATTTGTATAATAAAGTTATAAATTTGAGATACACTTATGACGGAAGGAGTACTACCAGTGACAGGCGCAATATCAAAATTTATACGCTCAAATCTGCCCAAATGGAAAAACATCTTCAAATCGAAGCATTTTTCCTCCTGCTTTTTCTTCCTTTTCTCCTCCGTCACTGTTATTTTTCTTTTTGTGGGTATTCTCCTGATCCAGCAAAGCAACCACAATATACAGGATGAAATGGAAGCAGAGGCAGGCCATGCCGCTATTTCCGTACAGGATATTCTAAATTCAGCCCGCAACAATGCGGCTCTTGCCGGCTCCCTACCTTCTGTCAGTGCGGTCCTAAACAACCCCGGACCTACCACCGATATGCTCTATTCTGTGATAAAGGACGTCTCTTCCTTCAGCACTATGTACGATTACGATAATATGGTGATCTTTTTCCAGCTGTCCGAGCGTATTTACGATTCCGACCATGGTATTTACAGCTATGAGGATTATCTGTACCCGGAATTTCTGAGCGCTGTCTGCGAGGAATCCCCTTATGAGCGCTGGATCCTTTTGCCCGCCTTAGACACCCAAAAACAACCGGAGGCCTCCGCCTCCCTTACCTATGTCCACAGGCTGCCTCTTCACGAAACCAGAGGAAAAGGGTTCCTTACCTTTTCCCTGTCCATTCCCACTCTGAAGGGACACATTTCCGATATGAACAAGGTTCCTTACCCTGCCACCGTCTGTTTCCAGGACCGGCTCCTCTGGAGTACACGATCCGGCGTCGAGGAAAAATGGGACAACACAAAAGCTTCTGCCGATAATGCAGCGGTATTGTTTCCCCACGCCAAAAGCTTTGCATTTACCACAGACGGGGGTACAGAGGTTACATATTATGTCTCCACCTCTCAGTTATTTCACTGCCATCTGTCTGTGCTTCGGCCGCTTTTTTGTGCATGGGCTCTTTCCCTGCTGCTGATGCTGGCGCTTTCTTTCCTTTTTTCTCTGGTGATGCTGCGCCCTATGGATGCTATGATGCGCAAAATGGGGCTTCCTTCTTATATAGAGGTTCCCGATGCCGGGCTTGACGAATATTCTCTGCTCAACAACGCCCTGGACAGTATGTCGGCACAGCTCAAAAATATCGATTCCCTTATGCTGGAAAACCGTCAGCTGATCCAGGATCAGCTCCTGCACAATCTCTTGTACGGCTATGTGGATGTGGGACGTCTTTCCACCCAATATGCGGAATACGGAATCACCTTCCCTCATTCCCACTTCTGTCTGATCCTTATGGTATTGCCAGAGCTGGATGAGATCACTGATCTGGCACGGCTGGAACAGTCCCGCCTGCTTGCCCGCAACAACGCAGTGATGGCCCTCTCCAATCTGGGCGTATGCTACAGCATATACATGGGAAATAAGCAGATTGCCCTCATTGTCAACACCGACCAGCAGGAGCATCTGCGCACAGAACTTCTCAAGATCTGTGTGGTCATCAAGACCAGCCTGCAGGAAACCCTTTCCCTGTGCCCTCTCTTTTCTGTTTCCCTGTGTTCCCCGGGCGCTCCCAATCTGCGTCAGGCCCTGACCCAGGCACAGCGGATCCTGTTTTTTTCCTCAGGGGAGATGAGCGACTTTGTGTATTTCAGCACACAGCAGGATTATACCCCTGCCCTTGACCCGGATTTTCTGCAGCTCTTTACGCAGTGTATCATGGATAAGGACGCCTCATCCTTAAACGACCTTACCGACCGTTTTGAGCGGCAGTATCTGCCCTCCGGCACCGGCCTTTCCGAAGCCCGGCGCTTAAGCGCAATGCTGCTCTGTTCTGTTTTTGTGAATTTGATGGAATTAAATATAGAAATCAAAGAAAATCTTCTGACAGGGGCATTGTCCAGGCTGGAGGATGCCCAGACGGGAGCGGAATGTGTCCGGGCCATTTTCGGGTGCCTCCACAGCATGACCGGCGATACGGCCAAAATTTCGGATGATGCACATATTTATGTCCACAAGGCCATCCGATATCTGGAAGCCCATTATGCGGAATCCCTTTCCATTCCTGTCATCGCAAGCCATACCGGCGTCAGCGCCATTTACCTGAACCGGATCTTTAAGCTTTCCACCGGAAAGACCTTATCCGATTACTTAAACGACTACCGCATCGCCAGATCCCTTCCCATGCTTGCCGACTCCTCCGAGACCATTGGCCGTATCAGCGAGGCCGTGGGCTACAGCGATGTACGCAGCTATATCCGGTTTTTTAAGAAATTCTACGGCATGACCCCCGGCGAATACCGCAAAAGCCGCCCCTGATAAACAGGGGCGGACTTCAGGGAACAATTCAGGGAACATTTCCCACATACTGCAGATCTGCCGCTTCCCGGACAGCCCCGGATCTACCGCTTCCTAGGCCAGATATTTGTATGTATTATAAATATTGATAAAAATGATCACTGCCATCAGGACTATGAACAATCGGTTTGTCTTCTCAGCATCTATTTTGCGGCTGATCTTTCTTCCGCAGACTCCGCCGCCAATCCCTCCGATCACCATCAGTGCCAGCAGAAATACAGAGACCTTCGGTACCGAAGCGGTGGCAATCGTCTGGACCAGGCTGGTGATCTGGGAAAACAAAATGATGTACAGGGAATTCTGGGCTGCGGTCTTCACCGGCATGGAAAAGAAGAAAAACAGCACCCCTAAATTGATGGGCCCACCGCCGATCCCCAAAAAGGAGGACAAGATCCCCAGCACCAACCCCACCAGCAGGCAGACCGGCGCGCTGGTCACATGAAGGGATGGAAGCCTTTCCTTTACAAGGGTATAGATCAGTGTGCCAAGTGTGACGATCAAAAGACAGATGGCCTGCACACCTCCCACATACCGCTGGTCATAGGCGCCTGTAAGGAGCTGGAACAGGCTCTTGCCCATAACGCCTCCCACTGCCGCCCCAAGGGCAAGGAACGTTCCTATCCGCATGTCCACCAGGGATTCCTTTTTTAATCTGGCGGTCACAAAGGAACAGACGCTCATTGCCAGCACTGTGGTGCCTGAGAGGAAATTGATGGTTTTCACATCTAAAAGTCCGAAAGCATCCAGCACCGGCTTGATGATCACGCCGCCTCCTATTCCGCAGATGGCTCCCACAATGGATGCTCCAAAGCTTATGACAAAAAAGATCAGATAGATCATTTCACTTCACCTCCCGGAAAAAGACGGCCAGTCTCTCATATTCCTCATCCGTGATCTGCAGAATCCCTCCGTGACGCTTTTTCATCCTTCCCATATCATATTCATGGGGCTCCAGGATCCTAAAATCCCCGGATGAAAGATCTTCGGTGAGCATGGGCAGATACCCCTTTCCTTCCGCAAACTGATCAGCGATCAGACACCATGTCCTTCCATCGGGAAGAAGATAGCCTTCCGGCCCCTCCACCCCCTTTAAGCCTGCCAGCGTGGAAGAATCAATCTTCCCAAATTCTCCCATAAGGGAATCTGCCGCTTCCAGGATCAGCCGTTTTTCTGTTTCATCCTTGGATACGCGGTAATACCGCCCCCCGCTTTCCAGTATGGTGGTATCGATCACATGGTTCTCTCTTTCCATATACAGAAAGGTCTCCGAAAAATCGGTAAAATCCTTTGTCCACGTCCCATAGATCCTCTGCTTCCCTTCTGCCTCTCCCTCTCCTTTTGTCTTAGAGGCAAAAAATACCAGAAAGGCTTCTTTTTCCTTATCAAACACTGCTTCAGGCGCCCACACGCATCCGGCCCCTGAAACTCCCACTTCACAGCTCCGTTCCTCGCTCCAATGCACCAGATCCTCACTTTCCCATATGATCAGATCTCTGCTTCCCTGCTCCTCTGCAACTTTCCAGCCAAGGCCCGCCTCGATCCGAAGATCTGTGGCGATCAGATAGATCTTATCGTCCAGGGGACTCCTTACCAGAAACGGATCCCTCACGCCGCAGGTCCCCGTCCGGGAATACAGCACCGGCTTCCCCCGGTTTAAATCCGTCCAGTGAAGTCCATCCCTGCTTATGGAAAAGTAGACCTGCTCCCCGTCCTTTTCTTCCCCTGTAAAATGTGCAAATAAATAGCCTGCCATAATTGGCTCCTTTCACTTTCCAAACCAGTAATCTCTTCTCCTGTTATAATACATTTGTATAATATCATTGTCAACTTGTATATAATCCTATTCGTTTTGCTTGCCAACCCCACCCGTTTCCTTTACAATAATAGATATATCTCACAGTAAATGTGCGAAAATAAGAAAGGAGAAGGTATTTATGGTAGATCTGAAGGCGAAGCCCTACTGTCTCTCCGACGAGGACATTGCATGGGTAAACGAGACCATCGACAGCATGACCGACGAGGAAAAGGTAGGGCAGCTCTTTTTTGAGAACCGTGGAACAGCCACCGAAGAGGAGCTGGTGGAGCTTGCGACGAAGTATCATATCGGGGGGTATCGATATAACGGAATCAAGTCAGACCGGGTACAGTCTCAGGTGCGGATCCTGCAGACCAGCGCCCGGATCCCGCTCCTTGTTGCCTGCAACACGGAATCAGGAGGGAATGGTTCCGGCACTGACGGCACCTACATCGGAAGCGGCATCAAGATCGGCGCAACCGGAAACGTACAGTATGCCTATGACCTTGGCCGGATGTCCAATGAGGAAGCGGCAGCCATGGGTAACAATGTGGCTTTTGCTCCGGTCTGCGACATTCATTACAGCTGGCAGAACACCGAGATCATGACCCGTGCCTTCGGCAATGACGTGGACCGGGTAGCCCTTATGAGCAAGGCCTATATGGACGGTGTCCACGCTAATCCCGGCTATGCCAGTGTGGCAAAGCATTTTCCGGGTAACGGACAGGATTTCAGAGACGCTCACCTGTCCTCTAATATCAACGAATTCACCAAAGAAGAATGGATGGCAACCTACGGCAAGGTATACAAGACCCTGATCGACGGAGGCCTGGACGGCATCATGGGCGGACACATCATGCTGCCCAAATATATGCGTGAAGTGAAGCCGGGCATCACCGATGACGAAATGCTTCCCGCCACTCTCTGTCCTGAGATCATGACCGGGCTTCTGCGGGATGAGCTGGGCTTCAACGGCGTAGTGATCTCCGACGCCACTCATATGGTGGGCATGACTAACCGCATGACCCGGAAGGATATGGTAGCTGCCAGCATCAACGCAGGCTGCGATATGTTCCTGTTCTTTAATGATGTTCCCGAGGATTTCGGCTGGATGCTGGAGGCCTACCAAAACGGAACCATCAGCGAAGAGAGGATGAGAGAGGCTCTCACCAGGATCCTGGGACTGAAGGCTCATATGGGGCTGAACAAGAAGCCTAAGGAAGAGATCGTGCCGGGTCCCGATGCACTGACTGCCGTTCTGGGCAAGCAGGAATATAAGGATACCGCCGCAGCTATCAGCCGGGATGCCATCACCCTTGTGAAATATAAGGATGCAGACATTCTTCCTCTGACTCCCGGAAAATATAAGCGGATCATGATCGTCTATGTCAAGGGGCACGAAACTGCCATGACCGCCCTGATGAAATTTGCCTTCGGCGGCGGAAGCGCTAAGACCCCTGCAGAGGTTTTGTGCGAAAAGCTGAAAGAAAAAGGCTTTGACGCCTTTATCTACGAAAGTCCCATTGACAAGGCCAAAAAGGCTGCTGCAGACGGGAAACAGATGGGCTTTATGGATATGTATCATGCAGGGAAGTCTTCCCTGGCGGAATTCAAGAAGGGACAGGATCTGGTCATCACCCTGTTCGACGTGGCAGAAGGACGCCCCTCCTTTGGTATGTCCAAGGGCGGCGGAGAGATTCCCTGGTATGTCCATGAGCTTCCTGTAGTGGGTATCAGCGTTAATGCACCTACCATGCTGGCGGATGTACCTACCCTGAGAACCTATATCAACGCCTACGATTCCAGACCCTACACCATGGAAGCGCTGGTGGAAAAGCTCCTTGCAGGACCTGATGCCTTTACCGGAAAGGATCCTGTCGACAGCTTCTGCGGTATGTGGGATACCCGGATCTAAGCAACGGATAACAATTTACCCGGACCATGAACAGATCTATGGTCCGGGTAATATTATGTTTCTTTTATCATCTGAAGAAATTCCAAAGCCGCCCTTGAGATACTTCCCTTCTCATCCCTTATGACACAGATCTGCCTTTTGGGGATGATCTTGTTGAAGCGCAGCTCAAACAGCCGGCCATCCTCTAAATACTCCTGTGCAAAATCCCGCACCACGCTTCCCACTCCAAGACTCCTTAAGGCGAACTGTACGATCATATCGCTGGTGGCAAGCTCAAACTCAGGGTGAAGCTCCACGCCGTTTGCAGCCAGGAACTGCGTCATATAGTTTTTGGTGCTGGTATCTCCCTCCAATAAGATGATCGGCAGGCTTTCAAGCTCCTGCAGGTCAAGCATGTGATTTTTGTACTGCATAAACCGCAGTCCTGCCACAAACACATCCTCAATCTCCCGAACCGGCAGCACATGGAAGTCCTGCCCCCCTACTACCGGAGTGCTGACCACGCCGAAGTCGATCTCTCCCCGCTTTAAAAGCCGGGTAGTGCGCGGTGTAGGCCCGTTGGTAACCGTAACCTTAATACCGGGAAACCGCTCATGATATTCCTCCAGAAGAGGAAGCAGATAATACTTAAGAGTCATATCGCTGGCGCCGATCTTCAGCTCTCCAAACTCCAGCTGCAGCATGGAGGAAAGCCGTTTTTCTCCCAGGAGGATCTGCTCATATCCTGCCTTTACATGCTCATAGAGCATCTGCCCCTCCGGTGTCAGCCGGATCCCTTTGGCAGAGCGCACAAAGAGCTTTACCTTAAGGGAAAGCTCCAGCTGCTTTAGGGCCTGGCTTACTGCCGGCTGTGAAATGGAAAGCTCTGCCGCCGCCATGGTCAGGCTGCCGTTTTTGGCAGCATGATAAAATACCTTATAATACTCAAGATTTCCTGTCACTGCTCCCACTCCCTGTAAAGCTCTGCCCCTCTGATCCACTTCATTTCCCCGTTATTCTTCAGAAAAAGGCTCTTCTTTCCAAGAAAGGGCTGCATATTCCGCTGCAGAGCCTCCTTATCCCGGATCTTCAGATCCTCTCCTGCAAGCACCAGGATCAGCTTTGACCGGGCGTGGAACAGCTTCAGATTCCCTGCCAGGCTCTCTAAGGACTTCTCCTCCTCCCGCCTCACATACCCCTCAAAGCAGTTGCTCATCTGCAGAAAGGAAATGGGAACCACCCGGTTTTCCACCTCCTCATCGCTCTTAAAATATAGAAGGTTCAGCCGCACGTTCCGAAACACCTCGCTGTGAGCCCGCAAGGTCCCGGCAATATCAGCCGCCATCTCCTTCACATACTCCGGAGCAAGAGAGCAGTCTACTACGAAGGTCATCTCCAGAATCCCTCCCGTGTAGTTTCCCGGCACATGCAGTACCCGCTCCACAGCGTTGTTCAAATTCATTTTTGCTACCACATTCATTTATGGTCTACCCTTCCAGGATCCTGCTTGCATTGCGAAGCCCCATGGACATCATCTTCTCCATTTCCGTCCTGCTGTCCGACTTTTTGTCCCTGCCGGACTTTGATCCGTCCTCACCGGCGCTGTCATTTTCAGCCTTCTCAGGAGAGGTCCGCTCTCTGCTCCTTTTGGCTTCCTCATCCAATGTTTCCATGCAACTGCTCTGTATCATGGAATGCATCTGGGAAACTCCCTTCCGGATCCTTTCATCTTCCTTTTTTCTTTTTTCTACCTTGGTAAGCTGCTGCTGCTTAAATTCCCTTAGATCACCGATCTGCATTTTCCCCTCTCCTTCCTGTTTTTATAGTGAACGGCAAATTATTTTGCCGCCCACTCTATGTATCATATATCGGAAAAAAGAGGGATTCTTTAAGCCCTTCCGCACCAATTGGCCATTTGATGGAACGAACAGACCGGCTGCCTGGTACTAGATCTCCAACAGCTCCATGATTTCCTCTCTGCCAAGGCTTCCCAGCTGACCGGCCTGACCGCTGATGACCTGGTCGGCAAGGTCTTTCTTGGTCTCCTGAAGCTTCTGGATCTTTTCTTCAATGGTATTTTTTACAATGAGCTTGTAAACCGTCACCTTTTTGGTCTGTCCGATCCGGTGGGCTCTGTCGGTGGCCTGGTTCTGTACCGCCAGATTCCACCAGGGATCGTAATGGATGACCATATCCGCCCCGGTCAGATTCAGGCCCACGCCTCCGGCCTTCAGCGAGATCAGAAATACAGGAACATCTCCCTCGTTGAATTCCTTTACCATCTGCAGACGTTTTTCTTTGGAGGTGCTTCCCGTAATAGTGTAGTAGGGGATCTCTGTCTTTGTCAGCTCCTTCTGCAAAATTTCCAGCATAGAGGTAAACTGGGAAAACACCAGCATCCTGTGACCGCCGTCCATAGCGCTCTGGATCAGCTGCAGGCAGGCCTCCAGCTTGGCCACCTCTCCTCTGTAATTGTCAAAGCAAAGAGAAGGGTCACAGCAGATCTGCCGCAGTCTGGTAAGCTCCGCCAGAACCAGCAGCTTATTTTTGTTAAACTCTGCCTCGTTCTGCCGGGCAAGACTCTCCCGCATATGGACCACCTGCCCGTCATAAAGCTTCTGCTGCTCCTCCGTAAACCGCACATAACGGCATTCCTCTAATTTTTCCGGCAGATCCTTCAGTACATCCTCCTTCAGCCTGCGCAGGATAAAGGGGCTCACCATCTTCTGCAGACGCTTCATGGCCGTCTCGTCCTTGCTCTTCACAATAGGGGACTCCATTTCCCTTTTGAACACATCATAGCCGTACAAAAAGCCGGGCATAAGGAAATCAAAGATACTCCAAAGCTCGCTTAAGCGGTTCTCAATAGGCGTACCCGTCAGGGCATACCGGGTACGGCTCCTTATCACCTTCACTGCCTTGGCCGCCGCAGTCGTGTGGTTTTTGATATACTGCGCCTCATCGATGATCTGATATTGAAACTGCTTTTCCTCATACAAATGAATGTCCCGCTTCAGCAGATCATAGGAGGTTATAAACACATCGGCTTCCCCGAAGGCCTCGATCTTTTCCTGCCGCTCCTCCTGGGTGCCTGTGATCAGAGATACCTTAAGCTCCGGGGCAAAACGGCCAAATTCCTCTCCCCAGTTGTAGACCAGAGAGGCAGGCGCCACCACCAGAGAAGTACCCTCCTTCCCCTCCTGCTTAGCCGCAAGAAGCACGGAGATCACCTGCAGGGTCTTGCCAAGCCCCATATCGTCTGCCAGAATACCGCCAAACTGCCAGGTTTCCAGAGTGCGCAGCCATTTATAGCCGTCCTTCTGATACTTACGCATCACCTTGGAAAGGCTCTTCGGCTCCTCAAAATCCGCATCCTTCACCGTCTTAAATCCCTTCACCACCTTGCGGAAATGGCTGTCCCTGCTGCTGTAGACCCCTTCGTTTTCCTCCAGCATCTTGTCAAGATAAAGGGTACGGTACATGGGAAGATGCATCTTCCCTTCCACAAATTCCTTAGGCTTTAAATGGGCCCCATCCATCAGCTCCGAAAGCAGCTCCAGGGAAGAGTCCTGAAGACTTACAAAGGAACCGTCCTTAAGCCGGTAGTATTTCTTTTTGGCCCGGTAGCTGTTAAGGATATCCAAAAGCTCACTCCCAGGCACATCCTCTGTGGCGATATCCAGCTCCAGAAGCCCGGAGGAGACCGAAACTCCCACCGACACCTTCACAGGCTTCACCGCATGATAGCCCAGGAATTTCTTTGTGCAGTGCACCTCTCCCAGCTCCATCAGCCGTTCCGTGCCGCTTTCCATCATCTGATATACCAGATTTTCATCACCGCCGCAGTGCAGCTCCTCCTTCTCCCAGTCCACCTCCGGAAGAAGCTGCATGACCCGGAACATTACCTGATCCTCCCGGACCGTATCCCGGAAAGGCTCCATCGTCCTCCCCCCAGGCACCTGTCTTATGTGATCCAGCAGAGAAACCTCCTTATCCCCATACATGGCAAGGGCCCTGCAGGTAACATTCTTCTCCTCCGCATCCAGATAAAACGCAAAACGCACATCCGGCAGCAGATAAGCTCTGAATCTCTCAGGCTCCGTCTCCGTCACATCCACGATGTCCTCAAGAGAGGGCAGTATCCGGTGATAAAACTCAGAAATATGGTTTCTTCCTACCTGAAAGGAAAAATAGGAGCCGTCGGTTAAGTTTGTCAGGGGCTCGATCCTTTCAAGAAATCCCTTTTCTACTTTGCAGAGCTTCTCCTTCCCGATAAAATAGGCGGTATCTGTACCGAAAAACAGCTCCGGTAGGCTTCCCTCCACCCGGATGCCATGAAATTCCCCGGATTCGGGAACAGATCCATTATCCTCCCTCAGTTCAGCGGAAATACGCATGGTCACTCGGGGATTGGCCTCGGCGCAGACTATGGTTTCCTTCTTCTTTTCACGGCCGTCCCGATCCTCATATTCCACAGCCCCCACGCCCAGCTGTTCAAAGAATTCGTCCAGCCGCCATCCAAAAAGATTCAAGTCGCTTCCCACGCCGGAATTTCGATAATAGTAATAATTCCTGGCATCCAAAAGCCTCTGCTGAAACTCCTCTTCCTCCCGGACGATCCGGTTGATGAAGCGGATCCATCCCCTTCCCTCATCCGTAAAATTTCCTATATCGTGGTTGATCTGGGTCTTGGATCCATAGATATCGGTGGCCGAGGTCCTCACATTCCGGCAGAACACATCCAGCCTTTTGATGATAAAAAGCTTACCCTCTCCGATCTTAAAGGATACCGTCAGCTTCTCATCCTTTTTTACCAGCCTGGGGATCAGTCTCAGGCTTTCTTTTTTGGACGCGGCGTCCGCAAGGACCAGATTGGACTTCTTCTGGTTAAAAAATCGCATCAGCTCATGGGCGGCCTGGTCTGTGGCGTCCCCGATATTGTGAATCTTTAAATATTCCTCCAACAGGATCAGGGCGCCTGCCTTGTAAGGGCAGTCCGTCTTTTGCACATTCCAGCTGTAATAATAGTCCCTCCGGCATTTGGGACAGCCGCACTCATAGCTGGATACCCCTGTCCTCGAAAAAATGGCCCGCAGGGCAAACCGCTCCTTCCCGGCCTGGGCGGAGGCATCCATCTGGCCCTTGATCTCCCGGCTGCTCCTTTCATAACCGGAGACCACCTTCTCAAGCACGATCCTTCCGGCTCCGGCCAGCTCCTCCCCGGCCTTTTTCGTCTGTCTGGATATTTCTACAGACTTCCTGATCTTCGCCCCGTCAAAATAGCTGTAATTTTCTAATAACGCAATATTTTCGCTCTCGCCGGCCTGTCCTTCCGATTCCTCCGCCCAGGATTCTCCGAGAAGCGTATATTCCTCTTTACGCTTTGCCTGCTCCTGAAGCTTTGCTTCTTGCTTTTGCCGCATTTCTTTTTGAAGAGCCGCTTCTTGCCTTTGCCGCATTTCTTTTTGAAGAGCCGCTTCCTGGCTTTGGCGCTTTTTTTCTTCTGCTATACGTTTTGCCTCTTCTTTGCGGTGCATCTCCTCTTCCTCCCGGCGCCTTTGTTCCGCCCTGACTCTGGCTTCCTGTTCCTTCTGCTTCTTCTCCGTCTTCCGGCGGGCTTCCTCTGCTTTCTGCTGCCTGATCTTTTCCCGTCGGGCTTCCTCTTCCATGCGCTTTTGCGCTTCCTGCCGTCTTGCCTCCTCTGCCAGCCGCTTCTGCTCTTCCTGCTGTTTGGCGCGCCTGGCCTTACGTTCCTCCCTGGCGGCCTGACGGGCAGCGCGATGCTCCTCCTGTTCCTTTTGCCTTGCTGCTTCCAGCTCCGCTGCCCTTGTTTCCTCCGCCTTCTTTGCCTCCAGAGTAGCCCTTATGATTTCTTCTTTCCGCGCCGTCTCCGCTGCCAGCTTTTCCTTCGCAAGACGATCTTCCGCTCCGCTTTCCTTTCCCTCAATGGCGTACAGCACTGCCGCCATATGTTCGCAGCTTTTTCCACCCTTTGCCACAGGACAGCTGCAGGTAAGACGCATGTGCCCGTCCTCGCGAACCCTGACCAACACCTCATTGCGCACTCTTCCAAGTACCGCCGCCCGGTATCCGCCCTTTACCTCTTCCAGATCGGTTACTTTTTTATTCAAATAAGAAGCTTTTGCCCTTTCGAGAACGCTCTCGTCAAATTTATTTTTCCACTGGATCATCCTATGTACCGCTCCGCTTTCCTGCTGCTTTTTGGCTTGTTGTCGTTGAAGAAATGTTTTTCCGCACATTGAATCGCAATATAAAATTATAGCATGAAAAAAATCCCTGCGCCACAGTATTTTAAAGACTGCGCTCAGAGATTTTTAAAAATTTGACGCCGGACAGACAAAAGCTCTTTGGCACCTGTGAAGTTTATCTGAAAAATCTGTTACGCGATATCAAGAACCTTGTAGTCCTTATCCTCTACCGCCTTCTTCAGCACCTCGTCTGAAACCTCATGGTCAAATGACACCTGGGCCGTACCCGCCTCATGGCTTACCACAGCACTTGCCACGCCGTCAATAGCCTCTAAAGCCTTCTTCACAGCTGCCTCACAGTGGCCGCACATCATTCCTTCAATCTTCATTGTTTTCATGTTTATATCCTCCTTTTCATCGGCTTTCGCCGTAATTAACTGAATTGCCGGGGTAATATCCACGCTCCGGATCTTACGGTCCCGTCTGCTCTCCCGGATCCGGAACAGATTCAGGCGCAAGGCATTGGATACCACGCAGAAGCTGGACAGGCTCATGGCCGCAGCCCCAAACATGGGATTCAGCTTCCACCCGAAGATGGGGATCCAGATCCCTGCTGCCAGAGGGATTCCGATCACATTATAGAAAAATGCCCAAAACAGATTTTCATGGATATTCTGTAGTGTGGCCCGGCTTAGCCGTACGGCAGCCGCCACATCGCTGAGCCTGCTTTTCATAAGCACCACATCGGCAGCGTCAATGGCGATATCCGTTCCTGCCCCGATGGCAATACCGATATCTGCCCGGGTAAGAGCCGGCGCATCGTTGATCCCGTCTCCCACCATAGCCACCTTCCCATGCTCCATCAGTGTCCGGATCACAGCCTCCTTGCCATCCGGCAAAACCCCGGCGATCACAGCGTCCACCCCGGCCTGTGCGCCGATGGCCTGTGCTGTCTTCTGATTATCTCCGGTCAGCATCACTACCCGGATCCCCATGCCCTGCAGCTCTTTGATCGCCTGAGGACTGTCCTCCTTCATGGTATCCGCCACGGCAATGATGCCCACAAGCTCCTGATCCCTCACGAACAAAAGAGGCGTCTTGCCCTGATCCGCCAGCCCTTCAGCCCGGATCATCAGCTCCGGAGAAATCCTCACAAGACTGCTGATATATTTCATACTGCCGCCTGTCAGCCTCTTCCCTTCCCAAAGAGCGGAAAGTCCGTTTCCGGGCAAAGCCTGAAACTCTGTCACCTCCCGGAGAGAAAGCTGCTCCTCCCTGGCATGGGCCACAACTGCCTTTGCCAGAGGATGCTCACTTTTGCTTTCCAGGGCATAGGCTATGGAAAGCAGCTCTTTCTCCGTATAACCGGCCGCCGGGATCAAATCCGTCACCTTCGGCTCTCCGCTGGTAATCGTTCCGGTCTTATCAAGAGCGGCGATCTGTATCCTTCCCGCCTCCTCTAAGGATACGGCGGTTTTAAAAAGGATCCCGTTCCTTGCACCCATTCCGTTGCCCACCATAATGGCCACCGGCGTTGCCAGACCCAAAGCGCAGGGACAGGAGATCACCAGCACGGAAATCCCTCTTGCCAGTGCAAAGGCAAAGGCTTCCCCTGCCAAAAGCCACACTATGATAGTAACCGTTGCAATTGCGATCACTGCAGGCACAAACACACCGGACACACGATCCGCGATCTTGGCAATGGGTGCTTTGGTAGCCGCGGCATCACTGACCATCTTGATGATCTGGGACAGGGTAGTATCCTCTCCCACCCGGGTAGCCCGGCAGCGGATATAGCCGGATTGGTTCACGGTAGCGGCGGAAACCGGATCTCCCGGCTCCTTATCCACAGGGATGCTCTCCCCCGTAAGCGCCGCCTCATTGACCGCGCTGCTTCCCTCCACGATCACTCCGTCCACCGGCACGTTTTCTCCGGGGCGCACCACGAAGATATCATCCTTCCGTACCTGCTCAATGGGAACGGTTACTTCCCTGCCATCCCGCAATACCACAGCGTTCTTTGGCGCCAACTTCATCAGACTCTTTAGGGCGTCCGTGGTTTTCCCCTTAGAACGCGCCTCCAGCATCTTCCCCACTGTGATCAATGTCAGTATGGTGGCCGCCGACTCAAAATAAAATTCATCCATGTACATCATGACGCCTGCCATATCCCCGGCCATCTGGGCGTCTGTCATGGCAAACAGGGCGTATACGCTCCACACAAAGGAAGCGCCGGCCCCCATGGCCACCAGAGTATCCATATTGGGTGAACGGTGAAGCAGACTTTTGAAGCCGCTGATAAAAAACTTCTGGTTGATGACCAGCACAATGGCTGAAAGCAAAAGCTGTACCAGCCCCATTGCCACATGGTTTCCCTCAAGCCATCCGGGCAGTGGCCAACCCCACATCATATTTCCCATGGAAAAGTACATCAACACCAGCCAGAAGCCCAAAGAGGCCAAAAGACGCTTTTTCAGCACCGGAGTTTCGTGATCCGCAAGTGCTTCCTCATCTGCGGAAGCACTGTGAGCCTTAGTCTCCGCTCCCTTGGCGCTGGCGCCGTATCCCGCCTGCGTCACCGCAGAGATCACAGCCTCCGGCGTTGCCGTCCCTTCCACCCCCATAGAATTAGTGAGCAGGCTTACCGAGCAGGAGGTCACGCCCGGAACGGCAGAAACCGCCTTTTCCACTCTTGCGCTGCAGGCCGCGCAGCTCATGCCTGTTACGTTATATTGTTCCATTGTAATCAGTACCACCTTTCTGTTCTGTCAATCATAGGCTTTGCAGCAAGTGCTATAGTGAACGACAAAAACTTTTGTTTTTGACGTTCACTGCGCCGATTTTGCGTTGCGCAAAGCGCAGCATTTACCTTTGCAAAATCGTGCGCATCCCCCGGAGGGACTATAGTGAACGATAAATTATTTTGTCGTTCACTATAAGTCCCGGCCGAATCGTTATCAATCATTTCATCATCTTCTGAAGCAAGGCCACCAGTTCATCGATCACCTCGTCCTTGCCCTCCCGTATATCCCGGGCCACGCATCCCCGGATATGGCTGGCAAGCAACTCCTTATTAAAGGAGTTCATGGCTGCCGTCACTGCAGCAGACTGGGTCAAAATATCCGTACAATAGGCATCCCTTTCCAGCAGCCCCTTAAGCCCCCGGATCTGTCCCTCTATCCGGTTTAAGCGGTTGACAAGAGCCTTCCTCTCCGTTTCTGTGCGGTAGGTCAGCTTCTCCTCATCACCGGCGCAGCAGCAGGCCGATGTTTGCTGTTCCACTGTTGCTTGTTGTTCTGTTGCTTGTTGCTCCGCTGTCTGTTGCGTATTCATCTTCGGATTCCCTCTGTTCTTTTTGGAATGATACCCCGGTGGGGTATTTTAATAATATACCCTACCAGGGTATTTGTCAACTACTTTTCTGATCCTAGTATTACCGGAAAGGAAGCTTTTTAGTAACTATGAAGCCGAAGGCTAAATAGTTACGCTTTCCATTCTGAAAACCAAGAAAGCACATTGACACACAAATATAATCGAATATAATAGACATCGTGTGTTTACTTACTTTCTACTTAAAATCAAGAGGTTTATTTATGGCATCACGTATCAAAAACATGACGGAAGGGAGCCCCGCCTCCCTGATCTTAACTTTTGCACTGCCGCTTATGATCGGCAATGTGTTCCAGCAATTATACACCGTGGTGGACACCATGGTAGTTGGCAAGGCTCTCGGGGTCAATGCTCTTGCCGCCTTAGGCGCCGCAGACTGGATGAACTGGATGATGCTTGGCATTGTCCAGGGACTGACCCAGGGCTTCGGCATCCTTATGGCCCAGAAGTTCGGAGCCGGTATGCAGGAGGATCTGCGCAAGGTCATCGGCAACTCCGTGATCCTCTCCTTTTTTTCCGCACTGATCCTTCTGATATCCGGACAGCTTCTTGCACGCCCGGTGCTTTTGCTTTTGCAGACGCCCTCCGAGATCATGGAAAACGCGCTACTCTATCTGCGCGTCATGTATCTGGGGATTCCCATTGTCATGGCCTATAACCTTCTGGCCTGCATCCTGCGCTCTTTGGGGGACAGCCAGACGCCTCTCCATGCCATGATCCTGGCTGCTATTGTTAATATCGTGCTGGATCTGATATTTGTGCTGGGCTTTGGTCTGGGAATCGGCGGAGCCGCCGCTGCCACCTTAATTGCCCAGTTAGTTTCCAGCTTTTACTGCTTTTATCATATCCGGAGGATTGATATCATCACCCTTACCTCCGCCGATCTCCGCCTTCAAAAGGGATTGCCCCTGCGCCTGTTTATGCTGGGCTTCCCTATGGCATTCCAAAACGCCATCATCTCCATCGGCGGTATGATCGTTCAGTTTGTAGTCAACGGCTTCGGCGTCCTGTTTATTGCCGGATTTACCGCTACCAACAAGCTTTACGGCTTATTGGAGGTTGCCGCCACTTCCTATGGCTACGCCATGGTCACCTATGTGGGACAGAATCTGGGTGCAGGCAGGACTGACCGGATCCGCAAGGGCATGCGCTCCTCCCTGCTTATTTCTCTGATCACCTCCGTGGTGATCGCCCTTTTCATGCTCCTTGCCGGAAAAGCAATCCTTAGCTGCTTTATTTCGGGTACGCCGGAGGAATTTAACCTGACTTTGCAGATCGCTTATTTTTACCTTACCATCATGAGTGTATGTCTCCCCATTCTTTATGTCCTCCATGTGACCCGTTCCGCCATCCAGGGCATGGGCAATACTGTCCTTCCTATGGTATCCGGCATTGCTGAGTTTATCATGCGGACGGCCACTGCCATTTTGCTTCCCATGCTGATCGGGGAGTCCGGCATTTTTTATGCGGAGATCATGGCCTGGATCGGGGCGGATGTGATCCTTGTCAGTAGCTATTTCATTGTGATCAGAAAGACAGAGAGGATGCTCGCAGGGAATAAACCTGCTGTTGATTAGCAAAACAGTTCAGCCCAGGACTTTGCAGCAAATGCGAAGCCCTGGGCTGTATTATTCAACATTACTCTCTTCCATCCCAACAATAGGTACAGAGCTTTTCCTTATCGATCCCCACAGACTCCATCATGTCATCCAGCCTGTGGTACCGCAGGGATGTAAAATTCAACTGTTCTCCGATCCTCTTTACCATCTCCTGATATTCCGGCGTCTCCGGATCTGAGTAGGCGCTTAAGTTTATGTACTTGCCTTCTCCCTCCATCTCCTTGATGATCCTTCTGGTGATCAGATCCATCTCCGATGTGGAACGGGAGAAATTCAGGTATTTACAACCATACAAAAGAGGCGGACAGGCAGGCCTGATATGTACCTCCTTTGCCCCGCTCTGATAAAGGAACTCTGTGGTCTCCCGAAGCTGGGTCCCACGGACAATGGAGTCATCGATCAGAAGCAGGCTCTTGTCCTGGATCAGGTCATGAACCGGGATCAGCTTCATCTTGGCGATCAGATTCCTCTTGCTTTGTATGGTGGGCATAAAGGAACGGGGCCAGGTGGGCGTGTATTTCACAAAAGGACGTGAAAAAGGGATCCCTGATTCATTGGAATATCCTACTGCATGAGCGGTTCCTGAATCCGGCACTCCCGCCACATTATCCGGGGATACATCATCCCTTCTGGCCAAAAGAGCGCCACAGTTATAACGCATTTTTTCTACGCTGATCCCTTCATAGGAGGAAGAGGGATAGCCATAATATACCCATAAGAAGGTACAGATCTTCATATCTTTTCCGGGCCTTACCAGGGTACGCACCTCCTCCGGCGTCACAACAACCACCTCTCCCGGTCCTAACTCCCGCTCCTGGACATAGCCAAGATTTAAGTAGGCAAAGCTTTCAAAGGAAATACAGTACCCATCCTCTTTCTTTCCCACAGATACCGGAGTTCTCCCCATCTTATCCCTTGCGGCATAAATCCCTCTGGGCGTGAGCAGAATGATGGTCATAGAACCCCTGATCAGCTCCTGGGCATAAGTGATCCCGTCGATCAGATTTTCCTTCTGGTTGATGATGGCCGCCACAAGCTCTGTGGCGTTAATGTCTCCGCCGCTCATTTCCAGGAAATGAGTGTGCCCCGTGTGGAAGATCTCATCCACGATCTCATCCATGTTGTTGATCTTCCCTACCGTAGAAATAGCATAGGTTCCATGGTGGGAACGCACCAAAAGGGGCTGGGGCTCATAATCGGAAATGCATCCGATCCCGAGATTTCCCTCCATCTTATTGACATCCTTATCAAACTTTGTCCGAAAAGGAGCGTTTTCAATGTTGTGGATTGCCCGGTCAAAGCCGTTTTCCTCACCGTAAACCGCCATTCCGGCTCTTCTTGTTCCTAAATGGGAATGGTAATCCGTTCCGAAAAACAGATCAAATACACAATCCTTTTTTAACGCAGCTCCAAAAAAACCGCCCATCTTTTACCTCCATCCAGCAATTGTAACTATTAAACCTCCGGCTTCATAGTTGCTATACGTTGATCTGTGCCTTAACACCCAGCAATTCTTTGTTTTCCTCAAGCACCGGTGCGATCACCTTTGCCAAAAAGGCCTCCACCTGCTCTTTGCTCCTGCCTACATACCTTGAAGGCTCCATAGCCTTCTGCAGCTCCTCCAAAGACATGGGAAATGCCGGATCCTCGGCGATCAGATCCAGAAGGTTGTTCTCAAGTCCCTTTTCCTTCACATTTTTTCCGGCCTCCATGGACAGCTCCCGGATCCTTTCGTGAAGCTCCTGCCGGTTGCCGCCAGCCTTCACCGCATCCATCATGATATTTTCGGTAGCCATAAAAGGCAGCTCGCTCATCATGTGCTTTTCTATTACCTTAGGGTATACCACCAGACCATCCACCACATTCAGGCACAGATCCAGTATCCCGTCCACTCCAAGGAAGCCCTCCGGAATAGAAAGGCGTTTGTTGGCCGAATCGTCCAGAGTCCGCTCAAACCACTGGGTAGCTGAGGTGATAGCCGGATTTAACGCATCGATCATCACATAACGGGAAAGGGATGCGATCCGCTCGCTTCTCATGGGATTTCTCTTATAAGCCATGGCCGAGGAGCCGATCTGCTTCTTCTCAAAAGGCTCCTCCACCTCCTTCAGGTGTTGCAGAAGCCTGATATCATTGGACATCTTGTGGGCACTGGCAGCGATCCCGGCCAGCACATTTGCCACTCTGGTATCCACCTTCCGGGAGTAGGTCTGACCGGATACAGGATAACACGCCTCAAAGCCCATCTTTTCTGCGATCATAGGGTCGATCTTATCAATGGTTTCCTGATCCCCGTCAAAAAGCTCCAGAAAAGAAGCCTGGGTTCCCGTGGTTCCTTTCGATCCAAGAAGCTTAAGCCCCGAAAGCACATGGTCCAGATCCTCTAAATCCATCAGAAACTCCTGCATCCACAGAGTTGCCCTCTTTCCCACAGTGGTAGGCTGGGCCGGCTGAAAATGGGTAAAGGCAAGGGTAGGCTGAGCCTTATACTTCTCAGCAAAGGAGGCAAGCTCGCTTAACACATTCACCAGCTTTTTCCGGACCAGAAGAAGGGCTTCCCGCATCACAATGATATCCGTATTATCACCCACATAGCAGCTGGTGGCTCCCAAATGGATGATACCTGCCGCCTTCGGGCACTGCTGCCCGTAAGCATACACATGGCTCATCACATCATGACGGACTTCCTTCTCCCTTGCAAGGGCCACCTCATAATTGATGTCCTCCGCATGGGCCTTCAGTTCCTCGATCTGCTCCTTGCTGATCACCGGTTTTCCGTCCTGGGACAACCCCAGCTCCATCTCCGTCTCTGCCAGGGCGATCCACAGCCTCCGCCAGGTTTTAAACTTCATATCCGGAGAAAAAATATACTGCATCTCTTTGCTCGCATACCTCTCCGACAAAGGGCTCACATATCTGTCTGTACTCATACCTGCTCCTTACCTTCTGCGATTTTTACAGTCCCAGTCTTTTAAACACCTCATTATATGCTTCCTCTACATTGCCAAGATCCCTGCGGAAACGATCCTTGTCCAGCTTTTCGTTGGTATGTACATCCCACAGACGGCAGGTATCAGGTGAAGTCTCGTCTGCCAGAAGAATTTCCCCGTGGAAACGGCCGAATTCGATCTTGAAATCAATCAGCTTAATATCTGCCTGGAGGAAGTAAGCCTTGAGAACCTCATTTACCTTAAAGGCATATTTCTTGATGGTGTCGATCTCTTCCCATGTAGCAAGTCCCAGAGCCACTGCGAAATAGCTGTTGATCAAAGGGTCGCCCAGCTCATCATTTTTGTAGCTGAACTCAATGGTGGGCTCTTTAAAGGGAGTTCCCTCCGGCACGCCCAGACGTTTGGAAAAGCTGCCTGCGGCCACATTACGGATGATCACCTCAAGAGGTACGATCTCCACCTTCTTTACGGCAGTCTCCCTGTCGCTTAACTCCTCGATCAGATGGGTAGGAACCCCTTCCTTTTCAAGAAGCTTGAACACATGGTTGGTCATGCGGTTATTGATCACGCCCTTGCCTACGATGGTTCCCTTCTTTTCTCCGTTAAAGGCTGTGGCATCATCCTTATAATCCACGATCACCACATCCGGATCATCCGTTGCAAACACCTTTTTTGCCTTGCCCTCATAGAGCTGCTCCATTTTCTTCATGAACTCCTCCATTCCGCCGCACTTCCCACGGCTCTTAAATGATTATTTACTTACTTTTCTAAAAATGATAAGCCTATACTAATACATTCAGGCTGGTATCGCAATAGAATTTTGTTTACGAAAACTCCTTCTCAAACTCCTCCACAGCCCCCAAAACCTCCCTGGCGTATTCCGGATAGTTCTCCACCAGCTCCTTGATCTCTTCCTGGGCCTTTCCTGCCATTACCTCTTTGTTGTAATCCATACGCCTGCGCAGGGACTGCCGGCGGATGATCAGGTTGTGGCGGATCTCCACCATCTCTCTTTTGTCAAGCAGGGCCCCTGTCTGATGCAGCCAGATCATGGGATCCTCCACGTGGTGTCTGCGGAGGATGTGGATCAGCTCCTTCTGGTACTCATCAAGCTCCTTTTCCGCCTGCTGGTAGCTGAGTCTCTCCTCCTTCTCTTCCTGATACTGCTGCCAGGTTTTTCCGAATTCACCGGCGCTTGAGACATTGTATTTTAAATAAAGATAATCCAAAAGATGGGTATTGTTCACATAACGGATCTTGGCGGCATTATGAAGCTTTATGATCCTGCCGATCCCGTTCTCTACCCTTGAAAGCTCCTTTACCGCATCATTGTGCTTGATAAAGATCAGGGTAATGGCCACTGCACCTAAGGCCGCCACTGCCAGGTATCCCAGCTTTGCATCCATTTGAAAGCCGTACTGCAGCACAAACAAAAGCAGAAAGCAGACGATCATGGCTATGGTACAGACAATGGTCATGGATCTGGTATCGGAGATCACCCGGTGAAGCTCTGCCCTTCTGTAAAGATAGGCGTTCTTTTCCCCGTCTAACCTGCGCAGATCCCGCTTGATCAGATCCTGCCTCTCTTCCGCCTCAGTAAGCTTTTCGTAGCCCTCCTGGGCCTCCTCCTCCATACGCTCCATCTGGCGGTATTTGTCGTCGCTTAATTTTTTGGCCCTCTCCTTGTAGCCGTTTTGCTGCTTCTCTAATGCATCCAGCTTTTTGGCAAGCTCCATGGTTCTTTGCTTTTCTTTGTCGGGCAGCGCCTCCACCTCTTCCATATCCTTCAGGTAAGAGGTGACCATATTGTACTCAAACTGAAGATTGTCCACCTCCTTTGAGGCCTCGGCGATCTGCTCCAGGCAGCCCCGCACATACTGCTCCCGCTGCTCTCTGTCCTCCACCTGGAACTCTTCTTTTTCGCAGGTTGTCAGGTCATTCCAATCCTCAATTCCCTGCACCTGATCTTCCATCTCATCTCTTCGTTTAAACAGTTTCTTTAAAAAACCCATAGCCTTCCGTCCTTTTGTCCTCCTGCCTTGCAAGCTGGCACTCTTACTCTGCCACAAGCTCCCGGTATTCGTCCTTCTTTTTGGAAATGATCTTATCGATCTCTTCGTAATAAGAAGCCACATTGCCCTCTTCCTTATAAATCTTAAGGGCTGTGAGCATTCTGTTATCCTGGGTTGTCTCAAATTCTCCTCTCGCCGCCTGAGTCAGCTTCTCCACCTTAAGGGAGAGCTCGTAATACTCCCCGTGCTCAGCCAGGAAGGATATGTAAGCATTCTCATGGAGCTGGAGACGCTTGGCCGAGAGATATTCGATCCCCGACTCCTCCAGGCCGCTCATGGTATAAGCACGCTTAAAATACTTGGCCGCCAGTTCAAAGTGGAACAGATTGGCGTAGGCCACTCCCATGTTATGATAAACCGAGGGCTTTAATCCGCTCTCCGCCTCCGGAAGCTCCCTTGCCAGATTATCATATTCCTCAAGGGCCGGTCCGAATCTGCGGTTGGTCAAAAGAAAATCCGCCTGCTTCTTTCTCCGCTCATAATCGTTGAGCCCCACATTATTCTGGATCACGTCCTCTATTTTCTTTTTTTCCTCCGGAGTGCAGTAATTGACATAGTCAAGGATCAGGCTCACAAAGATCCCCGGCTGGCTGCCCCGGTGAAAAAGCTTTAAAAGCTGGTGCCCCAAATCCGCCAGGCCGCATTCCTCATCCAGCCACTGCGCCAGTTTTTTGTCCATGATACTGCGGTTGATCATAAAGGGATTGCTGGCCAGAAGATAGCACAGCTCCTCCACACAGTACACATTGGCGCACAGGCTTTCAATATAATATGGATTTTCGGCATATCTGCCTGTACATAGCAAAATCCTGCCCATAAATTTCTCCTTGCTCTACACTGTGATCGTCTGATTCCAGGCCTTGCCGCTGGACTTAAAGATTTCCCCGAAGCCCATATCCGTCACTGTCACCACTGCCTGGTTCACTGCGGACATCTCGATCTGCACATTTAACCTGGTAGTTCTTGCAGGCCTCTCCGGCAGTCCCTCCAGGGTGATCAGCCGGCTGCTCACATTCTCTCCTGTAAGAGGAGTGATGATAAATTCCACGGTATTTCCCTCCTCCAGGATAATATCAAATTCCGATGAGGCTTCATACCAGTTGTTCCCTGCGTCCAGAACCGCATAATAAGAATCCTCCCCGCAGCGCAGAGCCCTCAGCCCGATATTGGATTTTAGTTTGTCCGCCCCTAAGTAGACATACTCCTTCCACTCCTTGCCGGGCCTTATACGTTCCATCATGCCGTAGCAGGCCCCCTTGCTGTAAAGGTTGTTTCCCCGGAACACTCTCCGGTTTTTACAAAGAAATTTCAGAGAATCCTTTGCCCAGTCTTCCTTAAAGCCATCTCCCAGAAGATAAATGCTGGAAACATTTCTTCCCTCCAGACATTCCCCTGCAATATGAAGGAGCATCAGATCCAGCTCTGTCATCTGCTGCTCTTTCAACTCCGGCTCTTCTCTCCATATCCGCCTTGCCATCTCCGGGTGGCTCATTTCTTCAATAAAAACCACCTTAGGCATGGTATTTCTGTTGCAGGTAAGGCAAAGTACCTTCAAAAGGTCTGTGTACTCAAAGATCATCACATCGTTCATCCACAGCTCCCTGCCCTGATGGAGGGTATAGGCATAGAAGCTTTCCAGATGGCTCTGGAAGCTTACCTGAGCCCCCTTAAGCTGTAAGCCCGCCGCCACTCTGCCCAGCACATCCACCATACGGGGGGTAAGCTCCTCCACCGTAAACATGAAGGCTTCGATCTGACTTAAAGAAATACGGATATTCAAAAGCCCAAGGCTCCTTTTGACAAAAAGGGTAAGCAGCGCCGCCGGGTCATAGGCTTCCTCCTCTACCAGCACATCCTCTCCACGCTCTGCAAGAGTCAGAAGATCCTCCACCAGAATACCGTTTCCCTCCTCTGCAAACTTAAGGGCTTCCTTCCCGTAGTACCACTGTCCTACGCCCTTTCTTTTGCAGAGGGCTAAGGGAATATTATACTGCTCCCCTCCCGCCACTGCGGAAATGGTCTCCGGCTCCGATTCCTCCAGACCGCAATAGCTGATCTGGGCGGCTCTCCTTCCAAGGTCGTAACCCACTGCCACCTTTTTGATATTCTTTTTTGCTGTTGTATCCTTTGCGTTCTGGAACATAGATCCCTGCCCTCTATACTATATGAAATAATTCCTTCACCACAAACTCCTGCTCATAGTACTCCCGCATCAGGTTGTCCATAGTGCCGTAATCATGAAGGTTCCTGCTGATGGCAATATCGTTGAGCAGAGTGTACCTGTTCTCCCTCTGCTCTCCGCCGGCATCGTTGCGGCTTAAGGTGCCGCTTTCCGTCAGATGCTCCTTTCCATCCTCCACCTCTGTAATATAATACTGCAAATGCTCGCCAAAGAAAAGGATAAACTGTTTGACACAGATCCCTCCGAACATCTCCTGCATCTCTTCCTTAATATATTCCTCCGGACCGCTGTCCCTTTCCAGAAGATAATGGATATATGCCTTATTTCCGGGAACTACCCGGTACTCCACCATGGTCTTGTCCATAAACTGGCGCATGGATACGATGTGCTCCGAGTATTCCTTAAAATAGGAAAAATATTTCTTCTGCTCCAGGATCTGCCGCAGAAAAGGAAGCAGACAATGGGAAACCCGCTCATCCACCAGCTTTTTGTGCTCTGCATAATATTTTGTATAAGCCAGCTTGCAGACAAAGGGGATCTCCTCCTGCCGCTCCGCCGCCCTCTGCAGATCCTCCCAGAGAAAAGCATCCGATTGCTTATCCCTCACAAAATAATCGTAGGAGCACTGCGCCAGAACCGCCAGCTCTACCTCTGTCCTTGCACCGCCGGACACATACTTCCTGAAGATTTCTGCTCGCTCTCCCATATAAGCGCCGGTATAGAGCATCTGCAAAAGGATCCTCTCCGAAAGGTCATAGGTATCCACCCCGAAATCCTCCGCTGCTTTCCAGACATCCCGCATTTCCTTGCTGGTTCCCTGAAAGAACCGGCACAGATAATTCAGCAGATTCTCATCGTACTTGCCTGCCCGGAAGGCTCCGAACACCAGCGTTGTCATGGCCGGCGTCTCCATAAGACCATCTAAGGAGATCAGACGGCTGCAGAGCCGCATGATGATCTTGGCCTCCATGTCCTCCTCGCCTCTTAGCTTTATCCAGGTAAAGGCCTTTTCATACATGCCCCGAAGTACCATAAAGCGCACGATCCTTCCATGGCACTCCTCTTTCACCTGATCCGGAGAGAGCTTATCCAAAAAGGCGTCCATCTCCGTCATTCTGTCGTTATCATAAAAATACTGGAGCAGTCGCATCCTTACTTCCTGCCGGATCTCATCTGTCACCTCTTCGGAATCCATAAGCCGCTTCATATATTCTGCATTCTGCTCCGTAACCCCTGCCAGGTGGCCGTTGTCTGCGCAGAGCCAGAGATTAAAGTGCACATTTCCCGTCACGTAAGGAGCCGCCAGATCCGCCAGTCCCTCCGGCACCAGCAGCCTCTCGCACACATACTCCTCTTCACGTCCATACCGATATCCCCTTGCATCCTCCAAAAGCAGACGGTAATCGCTGCCGTAAACGGGGAAAAACGCTTCCTTTCCGGTGACCGGATACACAGTCTCCTGCTTTTCTTTTTCGTACACCAGGATAACCTTTCGGATATCCTCCCGATGGGTGGTCAGCCGGTGGATAAACAGCACCTCCGAAAGCCCTGCAGCGGTTTCCTCCGTAAGCATCACAGGGGAAACCAGATTTTTGTACAGATAGGCAAGATATCGATTGCTTTTTCCTCTTAAGATCTGGAACACCACAAAACGCTCGATCTGCTCCCGATAATTCTCATACAGCTCCGGAAACTGTGCCTGATTCCGGTATACATAGGCATAAAGAAAGGCATTGTGCAGAGTGTCAAGATTGCTGTCAAAGGCAAAATACATCAGAACGATCTTGGGGATCTCCTTCTCCTGCCACAGCTCTCCCCCCAGATCCAGAGACATCATATAATGCTCATAAAGCCTGGTGATCCGAAGCTCCCTTTCTATTCCCTTTTCGTACCATGGGAAAGCCGTCTTCCCTGTGATATTCCCTTTGATCAACAGGGTACAGATAGCCTGCAGCACCTCCTCTGTGGGAGAGACCTGATAACAGGCCTTCAGGACTGCAAAAAGCCTGCCGGACCAGGCCTTCGCCTTCTGCGCCAGGTAAACGATCTGTATAATGACCTCCGGAGTGATCAGCTCCCTTTTGGCAGCATAGGACAGGATCTGCATTTCAAAGGGATCGAGCCGCATCAAAAGCGCCGGGTTCATGGCAATGAGATTCCAGGCTTCTATATAAAGGATGGGACTGCTGCAGCCCTGCCGGAACTGCTCCTCCAAAAAAATCCACTTACGGGAAGGACTTTTGGCGTAATCACCAATGAGATACAAAAGCAGCCAGGCGATCCGCCAGTTGTCAGGGTTCTGGGCAAAGATCCGCTCCACTTCCCCCGATACCTGCTCTAAGTATTCCTCCTCCCGGTTCATCAGAGTTGTCAGATAAAGGTAATAGCAATATAAGGCGGGCTGAAAATCCTCTTCCATTTTGGCATCCGCCTGCTTTAAAAGATTCTCCGCCTCAAAATACCTTTCCTGGGTGATCAGAAGCTGGGCCTTAAACAATTTGGTGGAGATCTCATGGGGATCAAGCTGCATCAGCGCATCCGTCAGCTCTTCCGTTTCCTTAAGCCATGAGGCGGCGCTGATCTTTTTGGCCCGGAAAGCCTGATAATACTGCATCAGCTCTAAAAGCTTATATTTCTTTCTTCTGGCAATCCCCGTCACCTGAGAGGCTGTGACGGTTTTGTTGATCACGGTGATATTGGCTGTAAGAGAGCCGTAAGGGTAATCAAAACGGATACATCCGTAATTTCTGCCTGCGTGGAGCTTTTCTGACGAAATATAAAAGGGCAGGCGATAGGAATTTCCAAGGAAATCCTCCTCCCGAATCACATCCTTTTCAAGAACAAGGAACTCTCCCTCCTTCTCTACCGTAAGCTCCGAATAGCCCCAGCCGCTGCGGGTGATCACCAGACGGTTCTCCGTCCTGCTGCCGGGATCCTCAATACAGATATCAGACTCCTCCAGAATAAATTCCACCTTCTGCTTCTTGCGTATCTCCAGAAGGAACTCCTCCACGCTCTGCTGCCGCCTGCCGCTTCCCACAAGTCCGCGATAGATCCCGTAATACTGCCTGTCCACTCCCACAAAGATCCGTTCGAAATCTTTGGAGTAAAAAAGCTTCACCGCCTCGTCCCAATCGGAACGTGCAAGATTGGCAAAATGAAACAGATTCTTGATAATCCCAAGCCCTGAATCCAATGTTCCCTGTACAATGCTCACGTCATAAGGAACGAAATATTCCCCGTGATTGGAGATCACCCGAAACTCTCCCTTCAGGGTGTCCCCTTCCCTCATACCGCAGGTATCAAAACGGTAACCGATCTCTTCCTGCCGGCCGGAAAACGCATCTGTCAGGCACTGCATCCTGAGCCTTGTGGAGGAGACCTTCCCCTCCGTCACCTCATTCTCCGGCCCTGTGATCGTAAAGCTTCCCTCATAGACCTCACCCTCATGCAGGCTTAGCTCGATCACCGGACTGGAAAACTCCAGGGAGTAAATATTATCATTGAATTTTCCTTCTAAGATCCTTGCTGCTGCATCCTCCACGGCGTTTGTTCCTCCGGTCCTTTTCTCTTTGCTGGTTTATTTTTGCGATATCCGCGCCAAACTGCTGTTTCTTTCTGCTAGTATTATAACCGCATCCGCAAATCTTGGCAACAAAAGTGTGAAAAGTAACGCAATACAATTCGTGCCCCACAGACGCCATTCGTGCAAAAGGATGGCGTCTTTTTGGGGCATACTTTATAATAAAGCACATGCACAGATCGCAGGGCCTGCTCCCGCTCCGGGGGTCCCTCCCTGCGACAAAATAACAGGGAGGACTCTCAGAATGAAGAACCATAAACATAAAAATAATTACCGCTTTCCCGAAAATACCTTTCACTTTTTCAGGGAACTGTTCCTTTTAAGCCCCGGGGTCGGAATCTGCTTTTTCATTGCCGTCATCGGCGGCGTCCTCCTTCCCTTTTTGAACGCCCGGCTGCCCAGGCTGGTGCTGCAGGGATTGGAAGAGAGCTGGGCGTTGCCCCTGTTTCTTGAACGGCTACTTTTTCTGGTCTTCCTGCTGGCGCTGACCGGGATAGTCAAGTCAGGGGCTGCCTCTTATATGGAAACTACTGCAGATGTAATGCCGGATGTTTACAATCTGCGTATTGTAAAGAAACGGATGGCTGCGGACTACGAGGTTCTGGAAAACAGAAGCTTTCATGATGAAGCATATGCTGCCTATCATTCCCTCTACCGGCACCACTCTGAGATTGGGAACGGATATGCGATCTGGAAGGAATTTCTTACTGCAGCAGTCTCAATGGTTCTTTTTGGCGGTATTTTACTTACCCAGAGCGTTGTAATCCTGATCCTTGCCCTGCTGCCTGCCCTGACAGCCGCCTTTTTGCAGCAAAAGGCCAGAGCCTATGACCAGAAAATGCGCCTGTCGGCGGAAAGCTCCAACAGAAAGATGGAGTATACCTCCCGGCTCAGCGCAGATCCTCGGGCAGGAAAGGATATCCGGCTCTTCCACCTTTCCGGATGGCTTCTGGGGATTCTGAAAAAGGAACGCAATACCAGCGAGGGCCACGTGAAGCGGTGGGAAAACGCCTATCTGGCTGCCAATTGCACAGACGCCTTCTTAAATTTTTTAAGAGACGGATGCGCTTATGTATTTCTTATCCTGCAGATCGCGGCGGGAAATATGGCAGTCTCCGATTTTGTATGGTATATGGCAGCTGTGGCAAACTGCCAGCAGGCCTGCGATCAGCTTCTTGCCATAGGTGAACGGCTTGGGAAACTGAATGTGGACTACAGTCGGCTCCGCCGTTTTCTGGACGGGTGGGACGGCACTGCTTTTGCGGGATGTTTTTCAACCGGTGATTCCCCCAATATTAAGGAAGCGGAGATTGAATTCCGCCACGTGTCCTACACTTATCCGGAAAGCAGCACCCCTACCCTTACAGACCTTAATTTCACCATACATCCCGGAGAAAAGATTGCCCTTGTAGGTTTAAATGGCGCCGGGAAGACCACACTGGTCAAGCTCCTGTGCGGGCTCTACCATCCCACCGAAGGAGAGATCCTGGTGAACGGACACAGGATCAGGGACTATGACCGGGAAACCTATTACCAAATGATCTCCGCCGTTTTTCAGAATGTAAAGCTGCTTCCTTTAAGTATTGCCCAGAATGTGGCCTCTGCCCCCGAAGGTGCCATCGACTATGACCGGGTGAGGAAGTGCCTTAAGCTGGCCGGGCTCTGGGAAAAGGTGGCCTCTCTCCCCTTAAAGGAGCGCACCTCTCTGGGACGGAGAGTGGATCCTAAGGCCATTGATCTTTCCGGAGGCGAAACCCAGAAGCTCTGGATGGCAAGAGCTTTTTATAAAGAAGCGCCTCTGCTGATCCTGGACGAACCCACAGCGGCCCTTGACCCCTTGGCAGAGCAGGAGGTCTACGAAAAATATAAAGAAATGGCCGCCGGACGCACCTCCCTGTTTATCTCTCACAGGCTCTCCAGCACCTGCTTCTGTGACCGGATCTTTTTTATGGAAAAGGGGAAGATCCTGGAGGAGGGAAACCATCAGGCATTATTGAAAAAAGGCGGCGCCTACGCCGGATTGTATCATATTCAAAGTCAGTACTACACGAAGGAGGAGGAACCCCTATGCGTATCCCAAACAGCGAATGCCGCGGGAAGCGAATTATCCTTATGCTAAAGAAAAACAGAACAGAATTCCAAAAGGATGTGGCCAGTCATATCCGCGCCGTCAGGCTGCTCTTTTCCTACAGCCGGGACTGGGCTGTCATGGGGATCACCATTGTCATGGACAGTCTTTATCCTTTTATCAGCATCTATCTCTCCGCCATGCTCTTAGAGGCCCTTTATGAGGGGAAGCCTGTAAAGGAAATGATCCTTCTGGCGCTTTTGGGTGCCGGGGCTTCCTTTTGCGTGACCACCATCCGGCATATCGCGGCCAAATATAAAAATACCCTGTGGTGGAGTCTGCGCTTTCGGATCGAGGAACCCGTCATGGAAAAATCCATGGAAATGGACTATGAGCTGATCGAGGACGAGGATGTCCAAAGGCTGAGAGCCAGGCAGGAGGAATACCGCAGGCACGGGGGAAGCGCTTTTGAACTCTTTATCTGGAAATTTGAAATATTTTTGACAGCCTGTCTCAAACTGGTTTTTGCGGTGGTGACCGTCCGGGCCCTTTTATCCGTAACAGGCCTCTCCAACCGGTCAGCCCTTCTTCTTACGGCAGCCTCTCTCTTTGCCGGACTTTTCCTTATGCACAGGCTGAACCGCTGGGAGAAAAAGATCTCCCGACTCTACCGGGACAATGCGGACAAAGAACGGCTCCATACCTTCCTCATGTCTGATGTGGTGCTGGACAAGGAAGCCGGAAAGGATATCCGGCTGTTTCACCAGGAGGAAATGTTCCAGGAATATGGGGAGCAAATGATCGATCACAGCAAGGAGCTCTTCTCCAGACTCTCCGGTTTCAGCGTCAGGCGCAGCTCCATGCAGAGTCTGTGGGCAGCGGCCTTAGGAGGCATTGCCTATCTTTATACGGGACTGCAGGCCTACGGGGGTGCTATCCCCGTGGGAAGTGTGGTGCGGTATGCCGGAGGGATCCAGCAGATGGTCCAGGCCATTACAGACCTGATGGCAAGCTGGGATCATCTGCACAACTACCGGGAGCGGATGGAGGAATTTTTCTCTTACCTTGACCTGCCGGAGAAAAAGAAAAAAGGAACCATTCCTGTCCAGAAGCGTAAGGATGGCCGGTTCCTCGTGGAATTTAAAAATGTATCCTTCCGCTATCCCGGAACGGAGAACTGGATACTCAAAAATTTAAATCTCCGTCTTGAGATCGGGGAACGGGTTGCTCTGGTAGGACCTAACGGTTCCGGCAAAACCACCTTTGTCAAGCTTCTGTGCAGGCTTTATGACCCCACGGAAGGCGTGATCCTGATGAATGACGTGGATATCAGGAAATACCGGTATGAGGAATATATGCGTCTGTTTTCCGTTGTCTTTCAGGATTTCCAGGTATTCTCTTTCCCCACGGGGGAATACATTGCCGGAAGTTCCGGGGTGGATGAGGACAGGGCATTAGACGCCGCCAGACGGGCAGGCCTTTCGGGACTCCTTGCCAAAATGCCTCAGGGCTTACACACAATGATCGGAAGGGATTTTTCAAAGGACGGCTTTGTGATCTCCGGCGGGGAAGCCCAGAAGCTTGCCATGGCCCGGGCCATCTACAAGGATGCCCCCTTTGTGATCTTAGACGAGCCCACCGCCGCCCTTGACCCGGTGGCTGAAAATGAGATCTACACCAGCTTCCATGAAGTCATCGGTGACAAGACCGCCCTTTTTATCTCCCACCGTCTTTCCGCCTGCCGCTTCGCCAAAGAGATCCTGGTATTTGAGAACGGGGATATTGTGCAGAAGGGAAGCCATGAAGCGCTGTGCCATATGCCGGGACTTTATCAAAGGATGTGGGAGGCCCAGGCCCAGTATTATACAGGATAAAGGATTGAAATGAAAAAAAATATGCGCTAAGATGATAGAAAAGCAAGAAGAGGTACAGTCGATGGATGCTTTGACGATTGCAGTCTGTGATGATGTGGATATTGAGCGGGAGCTTCTGGAGCGATATGTACGGCAGTGGGCAGTACAGAGGAATCGTAAGATTTCTGTCTCTTCTTTTTCGGAAGGGGACGCCTTGCTTAAGGCCTTTGGAGAAGGCAGGTTTGATCTGGTGCTTTTGGATATCCAGATGCAGGGGCAGGATGGAATGCAGGTGGCAAGAAGGCTCCGGGAGACAGAAACGGATGTGGGGATCTTTTTTGTTACGGGTTATGACGAATATCTGGCCGAGGGGTATGAGGTGGAGGCTTTCCGGTATCTGCTAAAGCCCGTGCAAAAGCAAAAGCTCTGGGATTCTTTTGATAAATTTGCGGCGCGCAGAGAGAAAAAGCCCCGGTTCTGGACACTGGAAACGCCTCAGGGGCAAAGAAACATTGTTTTGGAAGAGATTCTTTATCTGGAATCCTTTGGACATACCTGCAGGCTGTATCTGTCGGAAGACAGTTTCCTGGTAAAAATGGGCATTACGGATATGGAGGAACAGCTGAAGGCTCTGGGCGTAGCCGTATTCCGCACCCACCGCTCCTATCTCGTGAATATGGCCGGAATCACCGCTGTGGAACAGGAGTCTGCCGTCCTTAAAAACGGGCAAAGGGTTCCCGTAAGCCGCAGGCTTTATCCTTCCTTAAACCAGGCGTTTATCCGTTATTTCCGAAAGGAGCACTGAAAATGCTGATACTTTTTCTTGCCACATTGCTGATCCTGGGACTGGTTGCGGCGTTTTTGCTGCTTCCCCGTCTTATCGACCAGAGAACTGAACGCTTTCAAAGCGATCTGGTCATACGCCATTACGAGGAAGTGGAGAATATGTACCGTACCATGCGGGCATGGCGGCATGATTATCACAACCATATCCAGGCCGCCACCTCTTACCTGGAACTGCAAAAATACAAAGAATTGACAGTCTATCTCCGGCAATTGGATGAAAGCCTCTATGAGATCGATCAGGTGGTCAAAACAGGGAATCTCATGGCCGACGCCATCTTAAACAGCAAGCTGGCTCTTATGAAGGAATATCAGATCCGGACGGAAGTGAGCGCCCGGGTCCCTTCCCAAATATGCCTTACGGATACGGAGCTCTGTGTCCTCTTAGGGAATCTGCTGGATAACGCCGTGGAGGCCTGCCGCAAGGTAACCGCCGGGGAGAACCGTTTTATCAAAATCTATATCGATACCCTGCAGGATCAGTTTTATATTTCCATTATGAACGGAATGGAAGGGAAAGCCCTAAGGCAGGGGGCTCTGTTCAAAAGTACCAAACAGGGAACAGGCCTCCATGGCTTCGGGCTTCAAAGAGTGGACCGTATCGTTGATAAATACGGCGGTTTTCTGGACAGACAGTCGGAAGAAGGCGTGTTTGCAACCGAAATACTGCTGCCCGGAAAATAAGATTGCGGAATAGCTTTTATCCAATCTATATTTGAACTGCATGGTCTGCTGAAAGCAGTAAGGGGAGGGTGATGGCTCTCCCCTGAATTACGGTTTCCCTGTTTTGACCGGAAATGTTTTACAAATATATTTCCGGTATCTCCCTTGGTGCCTCTGATACCGGGGCAATCAGACCCTCCGCCACCCGATAAATCGTCCGGGCAGTATCCCGGGCAGCCTTTACCAGGGCAGGATACGGCATCTGACAGGCATCCACGAAACCGATATTATAGCATTCTCCATCCATTCTGCCCAAGGCGGACTGATCGTTATAGGTAAAATAATGGCAACCTACCAGATTTGGGCAGGAGGCGGCATTTTCCACATAATACCGGTACGCCTTTCCCCGTTCTTCCTGAGAAGCCACTCCCCTGATCCCGGTAGCCGCATGGGCCGCATCCAGTGCCCCATGATGAAACTCTCCAATCAAAAAGGGCTTGTTTACCCCCGCTTCCATCATGGCCTGCAGGGAGGGTCTGGGATCCGTTTTATAGCAATTTATGCTGAATACATCAAAGGTTTCCCAGCCGGACAGCAGCAGCGGATCATGAATAAATGCCCAGCGCATCCCCAGATTCAGATGTCGGCTGTCCACTCGACGGCATTCTTCAGCAGGAACGGAGACATATTCCCGAATCAAAACTGCGGTAAAATCCCTTAAGTCTTTCCATCCGGTCTCTGAAAAGCTTACCTCTCCCTCCCACGGAGTCAAAAAAACGTCAAAGGATGAAAAGCAGCTGTTCCAACACAGATTCAGCCTCTGAATATCCTCTTGATAACGACTGCGCAGAAATTCCCTGAGCCTGTTTCGGCTGGCCAGCTTTTTCCGGCTCCTCAAAAGCTCCAGCCCCAGATTCAATCCCTGCTCAAACCCCCATCCCGGCTCATTGCACATAAAATACCCAATCAGCAGAGAGTCCTGACGATAAGGGAGCAGCCCTTGGGCAAACAACCGGGCATTTTCCCGATACTCCTCACTAAAGACATCCGGAAAATCCTGATAAATGGTTTCTTCTGTGGAGGGAAAGGGATACTGGCCGTTTAAGGACAGTACATAAGGCAGCCCCGCTTTGTGGCAGAATGCCTCGTCCGACCAATTTGCTATGGTGTTAAAGCCCCATGCCCGCATTCTGGCCGCGGTCATTCGACTCCATTTCTCCTCCCATTTTTCTCCGAATGCCCGCATCAGATTCATCTTCGGATAGTCAATGAACAAAGCCTCCTGTCCTTCTCCCCAGTTCTCCCTGCGGACAGCTTCTCCGTATTCTTCCCCCTCACCAGGGAGAAAGGTCAACAAATGTTCCCATTTGTCGGCTCGGGTCTCCCGATCCGTTCCCACACAGTCAGGTCCTATGGAGAAGAAAGCAAATCCCTCCGGATCTGCAAGCCACCATCGCTTCCCGTCAAAATAGGTCTGAAAAAATCCCGTTCCCTGACATAATTTCTTCTGCTTCCAGCCACCCCATCGATTCCAGTCCTTTGCCCCAAAGCCCTCTTCCCCGTTTACACTTCGCTCATATTCCTTTTTCATATTTTCTGTCATTTCTTCTACGGAATGCTGCTTTCCCTTCCATCTTTTGGAAATATACTGCCCCATCTCATCCAGAAGAGGTCTGGGTTCAATAAAATACCCGGGTTCTTCCTCGCAAAGCCGCATATCGGAAAAGCGCACATGGACAGGCATTCTGTTGGGTGTGAATTGCAGGTACATCTCATCCATCTCTTCGATTCTGCAAGGCTGTCCTGTTAAATCCAGCTTCTGCCGCCCCGGAGTCCTGAAAGGTGCGCCGGTACGTCTCAACAGCCGGAATTCAAAGGTCCATGTTGATTTCAGTCCCGGCTTCACACCGGTCCGCGCCCTGAAAGCCGGCTCCAGAGCAGTCTGCTCTTCTCCCGGAACCGTTGGCTGCATCTTCCCTGTCCCTCTTCCGTCCCCTTTTCTGTAAAAGAATACATAAAAAGGCGCAAAATCCACTCCCAGAGTCTCGATTTCCACCGCAAGCGTCTGCCCGTCCGCAAACTGTGCACAGGGGATCACAAGACCTCCACCGTTTTGCGAAACCTCTATTTCCAGCAGATGATCCTCACGCCGCACTTCGGCCGCATTTTTCAAAAATATGTTCCTGAAACTGATTTTCTCTTCCATGTTGCTTTTCTCCTTTCTATTTCCTCATCTTATCTTATGAATGATACCCTGCTCCCTCTCCGCCAATCTATCTAAAAATCAGACATCATTCCTATGATAATTCTACTTTTCTTCCCTAATCCCTAAAAATAATATGAAACAAAGTATAATTTTCGATATCAAAATAAAACGCCGATTCCGCTAGAATAAAGGCATCGAAAAAAGAAGGAGGTAAAATCAATGCAACGCACAGGAAAAAAGAAAAATACGGAGGGCTTCAAAATGTTCCTGATGATACTTCCGTTTTTGATCCTTGTTTTTTTATTTTCCTATTATCCCTTATACGGATGGATCTACGCCTTTTATGACTACAGGTCGCCACTGCCTCTGTCCCATTGCGAATTCGTTGGATTCAAATGGTTCAGGACTCTCTGGCGCAATCCCACACAGGTCCAGCAGATGCTGAACGTGCTTAAGAATACTTTCGCCATGAGTTTTCTGGGACTGGCCACTTCCTTTCTACCAGTTCTCTTTGCAATATTTTTAAACGAGATAAAATGCATCCGTTTTAAAAATATCGTGCAGACGCTGACCACTCTGCCAAATTTTATCAGCTGGACGTTGGTTTATGCCGTTGCTTTCAGCCTTTTCTCTACTACAGGCATGCTCAATTCCGTACTGCAACAACTGGGGCTCATCACAGAACCGCTGAAAATACTGGACAGCAGCCGCCATGTATGGCTCTCCATGCTTCTATGGGGCACCTGGAAGGGGCTGGGCTGGGGCTCTATCATCTATCTGGCTGCCATTTCCGGCATCGACCAGGAAATGTTCGAGGCTGCCAGAGTTGACGGCGCGGGACGATTTCGGATAATAAAGGATATCACCATTCCTTCCCTGATGCCGACTTACCTGGTGATGCTGATGTTCGCTGTATCTAACATTCTGTCTAACGGCATGGATCAGTACTATGTATTCCAGAACTCTTTCAACAAGCAAAGCATCCAGGTCTTGGATCTATATGTGTATAATCTCGGCATCACCGGAAAAAGCATGTCTTTAGCCACCGCGGTAGGCATTATGAAAAGTCTGGTAAGCGTCACGCTGCTCATGCTAGTGAACCAAACCTCTAAAAAAACAAGAGGCGAAAGCATTATATAAAGGAGGCATCCATATGAACAAACCAAAAAAACAACCACGGGAAATCCTCTTTCACATGATCAATTATGGGGTATTCGCCATTTTTACCATACTCTGCGCCTATCCCTTTTACTACCTGATTATCAACTCCATCAGCTCCAACGCCTTAAGTGCCAACGGAGACATTAATTTTCTTCCCAGACATATTCATTTCCAGAACTATGTCGATGCCCTGAAGCTTACAGGCCTCGCGGACGCTGCCCTTGTCTCTGTGTCCAGAACCGCTATCGGAACCGTCTGTACCGTAATGGCATCCGCCTTTCTGGGCTTTATGTTCACCCAGCAAAGGCTCTGGCACAGAAAGCTTTGGTACCGGCTCATGGTGGTCACCATGTATTTCAACGCGGGATTAATCCCTATGTTTATGACCATGAAAAATCTAGGACTGACCAACCGTTTTTTGGTGTATATTATTCCGGCAATCGTACAGCCTTTCAATATCATCATGGTAAAAACTTATGTAGAATCCCTGCCTTCTTCCTTGGAGGATGCCGCAAAGGTGGACGGAGCAGACGTGCTGACCTGCTTCTTCAAGGTAATACTGCCGCTCTGCAAGCCGATTCTGGCCACCATATCCATTTGGGCTGCAGTGGGACAATGGAATTCTTTCCAAGATACGCTCCTATATGTAACAGATCAAAAGCTGTACACATTACAGTATATTCTGTACACTTATTTTAACCAGGCAAGCTCTTTGGCCGCTCTCATCAAGTCAGCGGGAACCATGACCACCATTGCCAATATTGTAACCGCTCAGACCCCCACATCCATACGAATGACAATTTCAGTTATTGTCGTTCTGCCGATTTTATTTGTATATCCCATGTTTCAGAAATATTTTGTAAAGGGTATCATGATTGGCGCGGTAAAGGGGTAACTATATAACTATATCCGCAAAAAGGAGGAAAAAATGAAACGCAGAAAAATGTGGAAACAAACAGTATGTGCCGTCATGAGCACGGCTATGCTGGCAGCGGCCCTAATGGGCTGTGGCGACAACACGGGCAGTCAGGAAAACGGTAGCGAAGCCACTGATGATGGCAATTCCGTCGCGGAAAACGCCTCCCTCGAAGAGGGAAGCGCCTCCGCTACAGAAAGCGATTCCGAGGGAAGTAGCAAATATCCGGAGTTCCTCACGGTAGACGTATTTGGCAGCCAGTCTAATTTTCAGGGAATCCAGCCCGGATGGTTTGCAAAGGTCGTCAAAGACAAATTTAATATGGAACTGAATATCATCGCGCCCAATGTGGCAGGTGGCGGAGATTCTCTTTATCAGACCCGATGTGCCAACGGAAATCTGGGCGACCTGATTTTTGCCGGAACTGGCGACAATCGCTTAAAAGATTTGGTTGCCACAGAATTGATTCTGGACATGACGGATTATATGGACGGATGCCCTAATCTGCAAAGATACAGGCCCCAGATTGAAAATGCCAGCCAACTGGCCGAAAAAGAGGGACTTTGGGTCGTTCCCAGCCAGATTTCTGCCAAATCTCCCTTTGATCCCTGTGAAGCCACAGAACCCACCAATGCCCCCAGTGTTCGCTGGGACTTATATGGACAGATTGGGTATCCTGAAATCGGCACATTAGAAGATTTGCTTCCTATTCTACAGCAAATGCAGGAAGCCGCCGGAGAAAGTGATTCTGGCAAAAAGGTCTACGGGTTATCTCTGTTTAAAGACTGGGACGGCGATATGATGCAGAACGCCGTGGCTCTGACAGCCCTGTACGGCTACTATACAAACGGTTTCGCACTGTACAATTCCATTACGGAAGAGATTCAGAGCGCCATAGACAAGGATTCTTCTTATATCAGAGGGCTACGTTTCTTATATCAGGCAAATCAGATGGGACTGGTGGATCCAGAATCCACCACCCAGAATTTTGACACCGTATCCGCCAAGTATACCGATGGCTCCATCATTTACTCCCTGTGGCCCTGGCTGGGTACTGGCTACTACAATACCACAGAGCATGTAAACGAGGGAAAAGGATTCGCTTCGGCAATCCTGAAAGACGGCGAGTATCTCTGCTTTGGCAACTCTCCCCTGGGAGACGCTTCTTATGCGGTGATGGTAGGCAGCAAGGCAAAGGATCCCCAGAGAATGGTAGACTTCATCGACTGGCTTTACTCTACAGAGGGCATCATGATGTCCACTTCCCAGACAGGAGGCGCCGGCGGTCCCGAAGGACTGACCTGGGAAAATCAGGATGGGAAGCCCATATTTACCGACTTCGGACGCCAGGTACTGGTGGAGAAGAAGCTGGACACCACCGTTCCAGAGGAATGGGGCACCGGAACCTGGAAAGACGGCCTGTCCGCCCTGAATTATCCAGCCGTAGGCATTACGGATGCGGATCCTGAAACGGGAATCGATTACAACTTTACCCGCTGGGATGACTATGCAAGGCAAACCGAGACGCCGCTCTCCAAGGACTGGTCCGAACATAACGAAGGCGCTCTGGTACCCATAAAGTACTTTGAAGAAAAGGGATTGATCAATGTATTTCCGGCCGTATATTTTGTAAATGAAGATTACTCTCTGGATTTAAGCGCAGTAAAGGAACAGTGCAAACAGATTATCGTACAGTATTCCTGGCAGATGGTATTTGCAAAGGACGATGCGGAATTTGAAAGTCTGCTGAAAGAAATGCAGGATACTGCCATGGGTCTGGGCTATGAAGATGTGTATGCTTTCGATAAGCAAAATACCGAAAACCGCTTCGAAGCAGTAAGACAGTATAAGGCAAAGCATACCTGATCGTCTGCCAAAGCTGATCAAACGCTGCCACGCTTCTCGAGACAGCTTACTGATAAAAAGGGAGGGCATAACGCCGTCCCTTTTTAAGTATCAGCTTTTTCTCTTGTATCCGGAAGGGCTATCTCCCATGATATTGTGAAACTTCTGATAAAAATAATTCACATTGCCATAACCCACTCTGGCGGAAATCTCATATATTTTCAAATCTGTAGACTCTAAAAGCCGGACCGCATGTCTTATTCTCACCTCGTCCAGATAGGCGTTAAAGTTCTTCCCCATTTTCTTCGTAAAAAGCTTTCCCAGATAAGAAGCATTATATCCAAAAAGAGAGGCCAGCTCTTCCAGCCTTAGGGAATGATCGTAATTATGGTCAATGTAATCCACTATATCATTAAAAATCACATCATTAGACGATTCTCCCACCGCGCGCAGAATCATGTCCGTCTGTTCCGCAAAATACTGAATAATCTCAAACAGATAGCTTTTCTTCTCAATCAGTGCCATGATGGAAGCATTGGGTGCAAAGGGAATAGAAATGTGCGGATATCGGTCCGCAACCGCCTGTTTCACCTGCAGAAAAATGTCAATCAGGAAATGCTTTGCTTTTTCCTCGTTCTCATTGTTAGAGGCCAGAGCCTGCTCCATCTCCTCCAGAGTCTGGAAAAGAAGACTGCGCTTTTTCGCCCAAATACTGTCCAGAAGCCTGTCTCTGTACGCCTCCATTGCCTTGCCATCCATTCCCTGCTCCCCTGTCAGCTCAGAGATTTCCTCAGGCGCCAGCACATGCTGGTTGGGCCTGCAATAAAACCTGCGTTCCATAAGCCGCCTGCAATCCTGATAGGAGAGACAGATATCCTGAATGGACGAAACCGTTCTGCCGTAAACCACAAACACCGAATCCAAAGGAGACCCTTTCTGGGTTCCCCTTTCATAGTGCATAATACAGTTCCGGAACTTATCCAGCGCGTAGCTTCCTTTCAGCAGGATCACTTTCCGGGAACCAAGAGACACTTCTTCAAAGGCAATATGATCCCTGTTCGCAGTCCGCAGAAGTCCGGCAAAATCGTAGGCCGGGTAAAACGGCATATAACTGCAATAAATAACCACCTGATAAACGGAAGCATACAGCCCCAATTCGGAATAATTCATCCTTTCCTGCATTTTATTTCCCAGTAAAAGATCCCGTATTACCGCCAATCTTGCTTTCTCTATATATTGATTATAATTGCTTTCTTTTTCATGAGTGTGCAGGATCTTTTCCCGTACCGCCAGTACCGCTTTTTCCAGCTCTTCCTCGTTAATCGGCTTTGTGAGGTAATAGGAAGCACCGTATTGAAGCGCAGTCTGTGCATAAGTAAAATCGGAATATCCGCTGAGGAAGATGAAATCTCCCTCAAAGCCCTCTTCTCTCGCCGCCTGAATCAGCTCTGTGCCGTTCATGGACGGCATCCTCACATCCAGCAAAACTACTCCCGGCTGATAACGGTTGATTTGCGCCAATGCCTCGTCTCCATCGGCTGCTTCTCCGCAGATATAGAATCCCAGTTCTCTCCAGTCAATGATATGTTTGAGTCCCTCCCTGACGATATCTTCATCATCGGCTATTACGATTTTAATCATTTCCTGTTCCATAGCCACTCTCCTCATCCTTTCGGGAGGGAATCGTCAGAAGCACCTCCGTTCCCTCCCCCTGCCTGCTGTTAATGATAAGTCCGCATGCGATGCCATACATCAGCCGGATGCGCTGGCTGATATTATACAGGCCGATGCTCTCCGCAGAATCAGGCTCAACCAGGGCAATTCGCTCACGCACCCGGGCAAGTTCCCGAGCCATCATGCCTTTTCCGTTATCCGCCACTCTGATCGTCAGCAGTCCCGGCGATTCCTCCCCGATTTCAATGACAATCATCCCATCCGCTTTTCTCTTCTCCAACCCATGTACCACCGCATTTTCAACCACAGGCTGCACCAGCAAAGGCAAAATCTTATACGCCTCAAGACAAAATCCCTCCGGCAGGGAAATGCGCCAGTTGATTCTGTTCCCGAAACGCAGCTTCTGAATCGACAGATAATTCTCCGTATAGAGAAGCTCCTTTTCTAAGGTGGTAAAATCCGTACCCGTATTTTCCAGAACATAATGCATGGACTGTCCCAGAAGCTTAATGGAGGATACCACTTCCCTGCAGCCAGCGGCCAGAGCTTGCATCCTGATGGTTTCCAAAGTATTGTAGAGAAAATGGGGGTTTATCTGATTTGACAGCATCTTAAATTCCATTTCCTGCTGACGGTTAATCAACTTCTGCCTGTCTATCTGCCCCTGGTAAAATCTCGCCTCGTCCTGTTCGATCTTTTCTACCGTAGCGGTCAAATCCGAATAAATTTCATTTAACTCGTCATCCCCTCCTAAAAAACGGCTGATATTATAATCTCCCATCCGCACCTGGTGCATAACTGTCTTCAGCCTCTGCAGCCTCCTATCAAAATAGACGGAGAAAATCCAGACGGAAAAAACGGGAAGCAATGTGACCATAACCAGAATAAAGATATAGGTGGCGGTAATCCTGTTGATATTGCCATAGGCTTTGTCATCCGCCACACAGATATAAAACCGGTTGGCAGTACGGTAAGGAAGAAACGTAATGATACGCGCCAGCTGCCTGACTCCGTTCAGACGCAGTTCCCCTGTATAATGATAGTAATCCCCCGAAAAGTCTTCTGGGAACGGAATAAACTCCTGCATCCAGTCTGACTCTGAGGCGTAAAATGTAGGGGTATTATCCACAGAAGCCATCACCAGATACTCACTGTCAAGAAGCCGGTTTTTGACATAATTGTGATCCAGACTCACGACCAGGAACGCCGAATATTTGGCGGTTTTAGGCGACAGCTGCCGAATCAGGGACAGCTCATAGATGGGATTCTCCCAGCTGTCTTTCATCGGCAGACACTGCCAGTCTCCCCTGAATTTATTGTCCGTGGTAAGAATCCATGGCATATCCTCATAATTCTTTACCGGAATAATGTGCGTTCCTTTGGGCAGATTTGGATTATTGGTATAAATGCATATCGTTGAAATAGCGGCGTTGGAAACGCGCATGGCCGAAAGTGTATCCTCTGCCTGCTCATAGAGACTGTTCCGGGGAGAAACCGGAACATCCATTCCAAGCAGAGAAGACAGATAAGATGCCTTCGCCAGACTATCGCAAGAACTGTACAAAGAAGTGGTTATATCAAACACCGTGGAATTAATGCGCAGAGCTGCATCTTCAACTTGGGCACGATACCGCTCCGACAGTTGCCCTCTAGCCTGCAGCACAGAAAACAGGCCAATAATAAAGAGCGGAATGAAGACAGATAATACAGATAATAACAGTATCTGCTGTCGAATCCGAAGGCTTTTCAAATGTACCACAAATTTCTTTCCTGCTCCCATACTTGTTACCATGCCGTTTTCTGACGCACTTCTTAATTTCGCTGTTGTCCATCAGAAAATGGAAAAGCGCGATGTACTGAGAATTTCATAGCCTTTCCAGTTCCGGTTTTTAATGGTATTCTCCTTTTGTTCCTCTTCTTAATCATACAATGAAGCTTATCGTTCTGCAATAACTTTCCATACATGAGCTGCCCCATAGTTCCCGTTTTCATAAGATGTATAGCTAATAAGTCAGGATTATGCCGTCTTTCAACCAACCTTATGCCTCTTTTAACCGATCCATCCCAGTATGATCAAAAGCACCAGCAGCACCGGCAGGATATACGACACGTAAAACCGGATCCACTTGGGCATTTTCAGCCCTGTGCCGGTATTGGCCTCCTCCAGATAGGCGTCAAAGCCCCAGCCATACCGGGTCACGCAGAACAAAAGATAGCACAGAGAGCCGATGGGCAGGATCACATTACTCACGGCAAAATCCTCCAGATCCAGAACGGCAGTGCCCTCCCCGAAAGGCTGGAAGGAGGACCAGATATTATAGCCGAACACACAGGGAAGAGACAAGACTATGAGTACCACCAGATTTACCATACAGGCCCTTTTCCTGTCCCAGTGGAACAGATCCATACAGCAGGAAATAATATTTTCGAACACTGCAAGTATGGTGGAAAATGCCGCAAAGGTCATAAATATAAAGAACAGGGTTCCCCATATCCTTCCTCCCGCCATACTGTTGAACACATTGGGCAGGGTAACAAAAATAAGCTGTGGGCCCGCATCCGGACTGATACCGAAGGCAAAGCAGGTGGGAAAGATGATCAGGCCAGATACCAGCGCCACGAAGGTATCCAGCACCGCAATATTTACCGCTTCTCCCAGCAGGGTACGCTTCTTGTCAATGTAGCTTCCAAAAATAGCCATGGCCCCGATCCCGAGACTTAAGGTAAAAAATGCCTGATTCATGGCCGCAGTCACCGTCTCCCAGATCCCGATCTCCTTCATTCTCTTAAAATCCGGCTTCAGATAGAATTTCAATCCCTCCATACCGCCTTCTAAGGTCATGCCATGGATCGCCAGTATGACAATGATCAGAAGCAGAAGGCTCATCATGATCTTGGTGATCCGCTCCACCCCCTTCTGCAGACCGGCAGAACAGATCAGGATACCGGAGACCACAATGATGACCATGGAAACCGTGAGCACCAGAGGATCTCCCAGCATATCCTGAAACATAACCCCTACCTGCTCTGCATCCTTGCCCGCGAATCTGCCTGTGAGCATCTGATAAAAATAATACAGCATCCAGCCCGCCACAGTGGTATAGAACATCATCAGCAGATAATTCCCGGCCATGCCCAGATAGCCGTGAAGATGCCATTTCTGTCCGGGCTTTTCAAGCTTTGTATAGCTCTTAATGATGCTCTTTCTGCTGGCCCGCCCCACGGCAAACTCCATGGTCATCACCGGTATCCCCATGGTAACCAGAAAGAACAGATAAAAAAGCACAAAGGCGCTTCCGCCGTACAGCCCTGTAATATAAGGAAATCTCCACACGTTTCCGATCCCGATGGCGCATCCTGCGGACAAAAGGATAAAACCCATCCGCGACCCTAATTTTTCTCTTTCCAAATCTCTTATCCTCCTTGCAAATCATTCCGTACCTTTTTAAATATCTGTCGTTTTGGATTCGTAATCCTATGACAATGGTATTCATTCTAACATATACTTTCGGCAAATTCAATTGTAACTGTACGGTAACAGACAGCCTGGAACCCTGCGCCTGCTCTAAAGCCCCAAAGCCCGCAGTTACCGTTGACAGTACGGCGGATAAAATGGTACAATTTAAGAAAATTTGTCAGATAAAGAGCCGATTATGAAAAAAATTCTTCAAGCTATTGCCAGGTTATTAAGTATCTTATACAAAATCCTTCCGTTTTTTATCGGAATGTACTGCTATTATCCTGTTTTTATCACCCAGGATAATCGTATTTATCCTTTTCTGGATTCTCTTTATGCATCCATCAAGCTTTATTCCGGCACCACCGAAAGCGGGATCGCAGTTGGCGGACTTCTTCAGCTTGCCCGTTTTCTGGCGCTTGCTGCTACCTTGAGCATCCTGGTCAATCTGCTCAATAAGGTAAACGATATGATCAACGGAATCAAACTCCTTGATTCAGGCTCCACCATCGTTTACGGCGATTCAGGCTATGCGGAATATATTTTTGAAAGCCTGCGCCCTAAGATCAGGATACGGGGAGAAGAAAAATTCATAAGCGGAGGCTCCCGATATCTCCTTATGTTTTCAGGCGATACTGCAAATCTGGAATTTTACAACAAGCATTACGAATCTCTGAAGGACAAAAACGTATATATTATGTTAGAGGATGTGGCAAGGCAAAATATCGAGAATCCCCTGCTTACCGTCTTCAGCATTGCGGAAAACTGCGCAAGACAATACTGGAAGGAGCATCCTGTCACCCTGAATGAGAGGATCGCTATCATCGGCTTTGATAATATAGGCAAAAACATCCTGCTCTACGGGCTCCAGATAAACCTGCTCGATCCCGGACAGCATTTCGAATACCATATTTACGGTGACGGAACCGCCTTCCGGCGGGAGCATACAGAGCTTGACCGGATGGCTCCCGATCAGATCATCTTTCACGATGAGGGAATCCTGGACTACGGAGAAATGCCCGGCTTTGACCGTATCATCATTTGCGGCGGCAAGGACGGGAACAGTAATATTTCTGTTATAAGCAAGCTGCTGGTCTCCTCCGCTGTCAGCCATCCGCTTCATGTTTACGCCCCTAACGGGGATATCGTAACAAACCTTTTTGGAAACGACCGGCTGATCTGCTTCGGAGCCGCAAAGGAAACGGCTTCTGCCGATATCATTTTTAATGAAAGGTCAATGGAGGCCGCCCGCAGACAGCATGAATTTTATTACAGGCAATACGGCGGAACCCCCTGGGAAAAGCTGGACAGCTTCAAGCGTTACTCAAATGTGAGCTCCTCAGACTATATGTTCACCATAGACCGGCTCCTTGAAAAAGGAACCCCGGTAGAATCTATTGCAGAGCTTGAGCATATCAGGTGGTGCCGGTATCATTACATACACAACTGGAAATACGGGTCGGAAACAGACAGCAGCAAACGCATCCATAACTGTCTCATACCGTTTTCACAGCTCAGCGAAGCAGAAAAACAAAAGGATATCGAAGCCATCAAAAGCAAAATGTAAAATAAGGAGTAAAAGACCATGGGACTGAATCAAATGCAAAAAAAGGAACGTTCGGAGTATCTTGAAAACAATCTGTTCATAACAGAATGTTCTCAAAAAAAGCCCTACGTTTTTATCAGCTATGCCAGTGACAACTGGGAAACCGTGTTTAAATCCGCAATCGTGCCCATGCAGATCCAGTACGGACTGCGGGTATACGCAGACAAAGCCTTCGATAAGGTGAACGACAAATGGATCGTGCCTATGCTCAGGAACGTCCGCGGCGCTGATGTCATAGTCGCCTTTGTAAGCCAGAGCTACATCGAGAGCTACGCCTGCTTTCTGGAGCTTTTAACTGCAGTCAACAACAAAAAGCCCATCGTATTCGTCTCCCTGGAAGAGCAGCTTCATCTGGGGGATACCACCGACCAGCCGGAGGTGGAACGGGGCGTCAAGAGCGAGATCTTAAACCAGGGAGCCAACATCGCCACAAATACCAATAATACCTCCAACGATCTGATGCGGGCCATGAAATCCGCCTTTACAAGCCTTTCCACTCTGTTGGAGCAGGACGCACTGTCCAAGTATGATATTTCCGATGCGTTCATCAACTTTTTCCGGGACGCATCCATCAACCGGAAGACCATCCATGACCTTAATGCCGTGAAGGGCACAATAGAGTCGGTCAGCTCCCAGGTGTTTGACCCGTCGCTGGTAGACTGGCCCTCATCGGGGATCATGAAGCCATCCCGCAGCGCAGCAGCACAGCGTCAGCAATCCGCCGAACAGTACACGGAACAGGCCGAGCCTGCCGGGTGGAGCTCTGCACCTTTGCAGGAGGAACCGGTCCGGCACTCTGCCGCACCTTATCCTGAGACTATCCCCGTGCAGGAGAAGGCGCCTGCCCGTGAGCAGTCTGCCCCTGCCCCCAAAAGCATGGCCGGGCCAAAGCTTCCTTTACAAAACAACAAAATCAAACTGATCGCCGCTGCCGCCATAGTTCTTCTGCTGGTGATCGGCGTTATAGCGCTTTCCGGATCCTCCAAAAACGTAAAAGACGTTGCCTACAGATCCGGCACCACCACCGGCGTCTATTCCGGTGAATGGAAAAACGACGCCCCCAATGGCCAGGGCACTATCGTCTGGGACAACGACGGCAGTATTTATACCGGAGAATGGAAGGATGGCCTGGAAAACGGACAGGGCACCTATACCTACACAAACGGTGATACTTATACCGGAGAGCTGGTAAACGGGCTTGCAAACGGACAGGGTACTTACCGCGGCAGTGACGGCAGCGTTTATGTCGGAGAATGGAAGGACGGACTGATCCAGGGACAGGGCACTAACACCTACGCGGACGGAAGCACCTATACCGGAGAATGGAAGGATAATTACCCCAACGGACAGGGCACTATGACTTACACTGATGGCACTGTGCTCACAGGCACCTGGCAAAACGGCCAGTTCATAGACTAGCCGGCAAAGGAGCGCTTTGTATGAAGCATGCAAAGAAAAGACAAAAAATCCTGTCTGCATACCGGCTTGGAGCCCACACGTCCATGGAAAGGGAGTTGATACAGGAAGGCGCGATACAGGTTCTCCCCGACGGCAGCTATGCCCTTTTTTCCCAGGAGGCAGTGAACGGGGCCGGGGAAATCGCTCTGCCGGGAGACTTCTTCAAGGTGGATGTTGTGGAGGGGAAACGTTATCCCTATCCCAACAGCAGGGCATATTTTGAGGCAAACCACCGTCACATAGAAGGCGATACCTATGAACAGGCCGGCAATACCTATGCCATCTGGCAGGACGGGGATGCCCCCTGTGAGGAAATAGATTTTTTGCTGTCCTCCGGACGCCTGACCCTGTGCCCCCAGGATCATGACCATTATTTTAATGCCTGTCTTTGCGGTGCACCCTTAAGCGCCTGCCGGGACGCCACGGTGGTATTTTATCAGATTGACCGGGACGGCTGTGGCCGCATCAAAGATATCGGCTTCAACTTTGTGGCCCGCCGGGATTTTGAACGTGATTATATTCTCCAGGAGGATTCCTATGAAACTAACGGAATTACTGCAATTTGACCGCATTGTGATCCAATGCCACGACAATCCTGATGCAGATGCCATCGCCAGCGGCTATGGCATCTTTAAGTATCTTCAGGCACAGGGAAAACATCCCCGGCTGATCTACGGCGGCCGGAACCCCATTCAAAAAAGCAACCTGGTACTGATGGTGGAAATGCTGCACATCCCTGTCGAATATGTACAAAGTCTGGAGGAGGAACCGGATCTTCTGCTGACCGCAGACTGCCGGTATGGAGAAAAAAATGTTCAGCATTTCCCTGCCAAAAAGACGGCTGTCATTGACCATCACAAGGCACAGCTGAGCGAGCTCCCTGCTATGGGGGAAGTTCGTGACAACTATGGCGCCTGCGCCACCATCGTCTGGGATATGCTCTGCGGGGAAGGCTTTGATGCCGGCGAAGACGAAGAGCTGTCTACTGCACTGTACTATGGTCTGTTCATGGATACCGGCAAATTGCAGGAGCTCCGCCATCCAAAGGACAAGGACCTGCGGGATGCTCTGGAATTCCGGTGCAACAAGAGCAGCCTTTTCCTGTTCCAGAACAGCAATCTGTCACTGGAGGAGCTGCGGATCGCCGGGCAGGCGCTGGCCGGCTACGATTATCATCCGGACTACCGTTTCGCCATTGTGGAGGCCGAGCGGTGTGATCCTAATATTCTGGGCGTTATCAGCGACATGCTGATCGAGGCAGACACAGTGGATGTCTGTATTGCCTACTGTATGTTGGATGACGGTGCAAAACTCTCGGTCCGAAGCTGTGTAAAACAGACCCGTGCGGATGAACTGACCGCCTATGTGGCAGAGGGATTAGGTTCCGGCGGCGGACATATCCGAAAGTCCGGCGGTTTCCTCAGAGAAGATCTTTTGATCTCTGCCTATGAAAGCCAGTATGGTTCCCTGAAGCCGGCACAGCCCGGCGTTTTGGTGCGCCGTCTCCTTGCGGAACGGATGGCCCGCTATTTCAGGGAACAGGATCTGATCCATGCAGATTCAGGGGATATACCGGATCTTTCGGGCGAACCGGTTTACCAGAAAAAGCGGCTTCCCATCGGATATGTCCGCGCCGCAGACCTCTATCCGGTCGGAACCAGAGTGGAGGTCCGTATGCTGGAAGGAGACGCCCCCTTTACCATCAGGGCGGACACCTACTTTATCATTGGAGTGGAAGCCGAGGTCTACACAAACGACGAGGCGTACTTTCTCTCCCACAATGACCCCTCAGACATCCCTTATCAGTTCCATGGAGAATATGCTCCCACCATCCACGAAGCCGTCAGCGCAATGGATCTGGAAACAGAACCCGGGACACGGAAGAATCTGAAGGATTTTGCCAAAACCTGTATCCCCAAGGACATCTCCTTTATCCGCGCACGAAGACTTACCCGCCGCACCAAGGTATTCGTACCCTGGAGCGACAGCTATCTGCTGGGCCTTCCCGGTGACTGGCTGGTGAGCCGGCTGGAGGATCCTGCCGACGTTTATATTGTAAAAAAAGATATTTTTGCCAAGATGTATATCCCTGCGCCTTCTGGAGAAAATGAAACGCCGATACGTTCTGAGGGCCGGCTTATCGGTCCGGACAATTGAATATGCGTCTGCTGTCAGCCTCCCCGGGACTTAGGTTCCCGGCTCCGAGATCCGGCTTACTCCTACATAAATATTGGAAATGCTGTACCAGGTAGGAAAATCCACGATCCCATTGGCCGGCAGGTTAAAGATCCTCTGGAATGTCCGCACTGCCTCCGCCGTGGCTGAGCCGAAGATCCCGTCAGCCGTAATTGTAGGAATGGCCGGATAATTCCTTGCAATGCGGTTCAGCTGCTGCTGCATCTGTCTGACCTTTTCCCCGGTGGAACCGATGGCCAGATCATACCCCGGCCAGGAGGAAGGCACTCCCGCAATACTCTGGGCCGTATTGATATACATATCACTGCCATAATAATATCTGATAATATCAATGGCGGAATACCCTTCCTCTCCCAAATACTTGGAGCCCCACTGGCTCAGCCCGTCGCATGTCACACGTCTCCCGTCGCAGTAGGAGGTAAAGATGGGCTGACGCACTCCCGGCCGGGATAAGTAATTGGCAAAGATACTGTCCACGATCCTGTCAATATTTTCATAATAATTCCTTCCCCGTATCCATTTCTGATCATAGGCCGTAGATGAGGTGATCGTAAAGTTGTAGCCCTTGTTCCGGTACCACTCCGTATATACCCTGTTCAGCGTAAAGGACATGATCGCCAGCGTATTGGCGTAGATCGCTGTCTCCGGCCAGGTGGCATATATTTCCGACGAAACCACATTTTTGATATAATCCCTGTACCTCACATAATAGTTGCCCGCTGTGGTGTCATCAGGCGATCCATCGTGGACCACAACGTATTCAGGGATCACCACCCTGCTTAAAACAATCTCCCCGCTCTCATCCACAGGCTTGATCTCATCCTCCGGAATCTTGGGCGGATACTCTCCATAAAGGGTATGATCCGGGATCACCACTACCTCATCCGGCTCCTCTGTGGTTTCAAGCGGTGCCAGCTCTATGGGCTGGGTTGCCGTAACGCCCGGCAGGATCTCCGTCCCGGAGACCATCACCGGTTCATACCCGGGAGCCTCCACCCGGATATTGTATTCCGAATAGGGCTGCTGTTCCACCGGGTTTAAGCTGTATTCCGGAGGCGGTGCCGGTAGATCAACCGCTTCGGTCTGTCCGGAAGAGTCCGTGTTCAATTTTTCTATGGTTACATCCGGCACGCCTGTATAAGAAATGGTTATGGTGGCATCCTGTATAGGGATAAGACCCAGTGTGGAGGTCACATTGATCTGCAGCTTTCCTGTATAAGTATTATCCGTCTGGCTGCTGTGTAAAATATTCTGGGGCATGGCATTACCTCTGCTTTTACGCTTATCATATCTTATGCAGATTTTATCAGGCGGTTCATCCAAAGGGCACTGTATAAAAGACCGGGGCTGTTTCTGCTGCTGAAGCAAAGTGTATTTTCCGTTTCCATACGTCAAAATGCATAGATGGAACACACATTATTTGTTCCTTTTTGTGATTGCTTATACCAGATATAGTATGATATATTAAGGGCAGAAGTATATGGAACAAGAAAAGAGGGATACCACATGACAACGATGAGAGACGTTGCCAGAAAAGCCGGTGTCGGAGTGGGTACCGTATCAAGAGCCTTAAGTGACACCGGCTATACGGCAAAAGCAACCCGCGAAAAAATATTAGCTGCCGCTGACGAAATGGGATATGAATATGAGCAGGCTGCCAAGGCACCTGTCAAGGCCATCACCATAGGCATCATGCTCCCCCTGCTGCGGCATCCTTTTTTTTCCAGAATGACCGATGCCATTGAAACGGAATTGCATCAGCAAGGTTATAATTGTCTGATCTATGATAACTGCAACAACAGCATTCACCAGAGAGAAGCCATTGATATGCTGGATGAAGGCACGATCAGCGGCCTGATCGCCTTAGGCGACCCGCCTCCTGACTTTAAGGGACGTGATGGAAAAGCCATTGTTTCCATGGACAGGCGATGGGGAGAGGATGTTCCCCTGATCCATTCCGACCATGTCCAGGGCGGACGTCTGGCAGCTGAAGCCTTTCTGGAAAGCGGCTGCCGCAGGGTCATCCAGTTTATGGGCGGCAATTTAAGTGTAAGCGTCAATTCCCGCCATACTGCTCTCGAAAAAATACTGCGCAGCAACGGCTGCCAGGTCACATCTGTCCACACACCATGGAATTTCATGGGCTACTCCTACGACAGGAATGTGGTGAAGGATTACTGGAATGTGATCCGGGATATGGACGGCTGCATGACCAACGATATCGCCGCCTTAAGCTGCCTTTCCATTGCCCTTGAAATGGGGATCAAAGTTCCTGAGCAGCTCCGGATCATCGGCTATGACGGCACAGAGATCACCAAGCTTTCCTACCCCGCCCTTTCCGTTGTGGAACAGGACTGCCCCACACTGGCCAGAGCCTGCACAGACAGGATTGTGGAACTGTTGGAGGGGAAATCTGTTGAAATGGAAACAACCGTTCCAGTAATATGGAAAAAGCGTGGAACAACCTAAAAACCCATCTTGCACAAAAAGTGGACTGTTTCATAAAAACTTGAATCGGTTCACTTTTTTTCTTTATATTTTTTTTACAATTCTTTCGTCATTTTTCACAAAAATAAACAATAAAAACTGGTAACAAGCACGAAATCTTTATTTTTTGTTGACAACTCTTTGTTCATTCCCTATCATACAAATATAAGCTCTGTTCCACATTATGAAATGAGGAGGATATACTTTATGAAACAAAAAAAGAGTGGAATGTTCAAGTACTATCTGAAAGAGGCGTCGAAGTGCTGGCAGTTGTATGTGCTTCTGATCCCCGCTCTGCTGTGGGCGATCATCTTTGCATACTACCCCATGTACGGCGTCATCATTGCCTTCAAGGATTATAAGATCAGAGAAGGTATTATGGGAAGCCCCTGGGCGAGCCCGCTGTTCAAGTATTTCACGGAGTTCTTCAGCACCAGTATCGCCGTGAACGCGATCAAGAACACCCTCGTGGTCAGCCTGGAAAGCCTTGTATTCGCTTTCCCCATTCCGGTCATCTTCGCTCTGTTGCTTAACCAGGTCAGAAGCAAGAAAGCCTCCAAGGCCATTCAGACCATCAGCTACGCTCCTTACTTTATGTCAAACGTAGTTGTAGTAAGCTTGATCACCGTATTCTTTTCCGCCAACGGCGTTATAAACGGGATCATCCGTTCCACAGGCGGAAGTGAGATCCTCTTTACCTCTGTTCCAGAATGGTTCCGTACACTGTTCATCGGTACCAACATCTGGCAGACCATGGGATTTAACGCAGTTATCTACATTGCTGCATTGACCGCCATCAGTCCGGACTACTATGAAGCAGCTACCATCGACGGAGCATCCCGGTTCCAGAGAGTACTCTACATAGATATTCCCATGATCATGCCCACCGTTATCCTGATGCTGATCCTTCAGGTCGGTAACATCATGAACGTTGGATATGAAAAAGCATACCTGATGCAGAACGGTTCCAACACCATCGTCAGCGAATTGATTTCTACCTATGTATATAAGGTTGGTCTCCAGACCGCCCAGTACAGCTTCGCTACCGCAGTAGGTTTATTTAACTCAGTTGCCAACTTTATCATTCTGGTAATTGCAAATAAGGTTGCCAAGAAAGTCAGCGATATCAGTATCTTCTAAATGAAATGCATTTGATCCATATTTAGAAATAGGAGGAAATTTCAATGAGCAAAAACAAAGACATGGCCGTCCACAAGACGAAAATGAAGTTATCAACCGGTGATAAGATTTTCAACGGTGTGAATATAGCGATCATGGCGATCATCTGTATCGTCATTGTATATCCCTTATATTATGTAGTGATCGCTTCTATGACAGACCCGGTTATCGTAAGTTCCGGACGGGTGCTGTTTTATCCTGTGAAGCCTTACTTTGAGGGTTATAAGACCACCTTATCTTATACACCTCTGTGGACTTCTTACAAAAACACGATTATTTACACTGTGGTTGGCACGATCGTATCCCTGATTGCCACCATCCCCGCAGGTTATGCCCTCTCCAGAAAGGATCTGGTAGGCAGGCGCGGACTGATCTTCGTATTTACCTTTACCATGTTCTTCAGCGGCGGTATCATCCCTCTTTACCTGACCATCAGGAGCCTTGGTATTTACAATTCCATCTGGGCTATGGTACTTCCGGTAGCAGTATCCGCTTACAACCTGATCGTATGCCGTTCCTTCTTTGAATCCGGTATTCCTGACGAATTGCTGGAGGCATCCAAGGTAGACGGATGTTCCGACTTTGGCTTCTTCTTTAAGATAGCTATTCCTCTTTCCAGTACCATCATCGCAGTTATGGCTCTGTTCTATGCCACCGCTATGTGGAATCAGTTCTTTAACGCTTTGATGTACTTACAGGATGACAGCAAGATGCCCCTGCAGGTAGTACTCCGTAATCTGGTTCTGATGAATCAGGCCAACCAGATGGGATCTTCAGGTGATGCCATGATCGCTAAGCAGAAGCTGGCAGAACAGCTTAAATACTGTATCGTGGTTGTATCCGCTGCTCCCCTTTTAGCAGTATATCCTTTCATTCAGAAATACTTTGCAAAGGGTGTTACCATCGGCGCTGTTAAAGGTTAATCAGGCGCAAGGATAACCCACAGAGCGTGTTATCCGATGTTTGTTCAAATACTCCCCGGCGGCATGCCACAGGGCATGCTGCCAAACCTCAAAAACCTATTCATGATAAAGGCATCCCTGTTCTATGGGAGCCGGGATGTTTTTTATAAACTAACCCACATAAAGGAGGATACAATGAAAAAGAAAGTAATTTCAATTCTGCTCTCCCTCACTATGGTTGCAGGCCTGCTCTCAGGCTGCGGTGGTGGCGGAAGCGGCAGCGGAAGCAGCAGTAGCAGTTCCGAACCTCAGGAAAATGTAGAGGACATTCAGGAAGCCGTTGATGCAACTGCATCTGCAACAGACGAGGGACTTACTCCCGAGGAACAGGAAGCTGTTGACGCAGGACTTATCGCTCTGGACGGTTCCCTTCCTATTATCAAGGATCCTGCAGCTTTTGAAGAAAAGTACGGCAAAATTTCCATGCTCTTTATCAACAGCGCAGACCGTGTAATCCCTGTAGGTGAGTTAGCCATGGCTCAGAAGTGGTATGAAGATACCGGCGTAGCTTTTGACTGGCAGTCCATTCCCGGTGAGGGCGCTCAGGAAAAAATCAACCTGATGTTGGCTTCCGGCGAGGATCTTCCCGATGCATTCTGGAACTTTGGCGATGGTAAATCCGGTAATATCGTTGTTCAGTATGCAGATCAGGATATTTTCCTTCCCACCGAAGGTCTGATCAACGACTATATGCCCAACTTAAAGAAGATCCTTGACGATCATCCTAACTATCGTGCAGAGATCACCGCTCCTAACGGACATACTTATGGATTCCCTTACATCGAGGAGATGTATGGTCTGGTACTTACCGGCGGTCCTCTTCTGATCAACAAGACCTGGCTGGATCAGGTAGGCAAAGAGGTTCCCACAACCGTTGATGAGTGGGTTGATTGTCTGAAAGCTTTCCGTGACGGCGGTGACTTAAACGGAAACGGCGAAGCCGATGAAATTCCTATGGCAACATGGTTTGGCGCAACCGACAGCTTTGGTTCCTACAACATGTTCTACCGCTTTACCGGTACATTTGGATGTGCCGACTCCTACTGCGGTGGTAATGCATATGCAGACCACTTAAGACTGATCGACGGTAAGGTTACCTTCACCGCTATGGACGAGGCTTTCAGAAAGACTGCTGAGTTCTTCAATATGCTCTACAATGAAGGTCTGATCTGGAATGGTTCCTTCGAAGCTGATGAAAGTGCTTCTTACAAAACTTCCCTGATCAAGGAAGATGTTGCAAGGATTGGATGCTTCGGTACCTGGACCGATCAGGAGATCACTAACTTAGATGTACATGATGAGTATGTTCCTCTTCCTCGTCTGGAAGGCGAAGCCGGTAAGATGGGCTTTGCAAACAACTACTCTGAATTACAGGATTCCTCTGATACCGCTATCACCACCACTTGCAAGTTCCCTCACGTGATCGCAAGATTCGTAGACTACATGGTAGGCGATCCTGCTATCTCCGTTCAGTCTAACTGGGGTGCAGAAGGTTACAACTACAAACTGGATGAGAATGGCATCTTAAGAACACCTCTTGATGACCAGGGCAGATATGTAGCACAGCAGGAAGGTGCTGATTACGCAGATTTCGGTAAGGCACGTACCAATTCTACCACAGCGCGCGGCTCCATGATCGTATTGAACGAGTACTATGAGACCGTTGCTGGTTACGCTTACGATGCTGTACAGCTTCTTGAGTGGCAGAGAGTAAACGGTAAGGATGAAGTTCTGGAAGAGTACGACACTATCCCCCGTGTAATGATGACTGTAGAAGAGTTGACCAGATTGGCTCAGATCCAGCCTACCGTATCCGATATCGTTGACAGATATATCAACACATGGGTAACGAATGGTGTGACTGATGACAACTGGAATTCTTACTTAAGTGAGCTTGAAGCTGCCGGTGTAAACGATATTGTAAATATTTATCAGACAGCTGTAGACAGAAGTACAAAGTCTGCTAACTAGTATGAACTCAAATTAATTGATAAACTTGCCAACATCCGGGTAGGTCTTCGGACTTACCCGGATGCTTTTTATATACGGATGGCTGTCAAAGCCTGACATCCCCCACATGCTCGCTTTTTAAAAAAAGAATTGACTCCCCGGCCGATTCTACCTATACTTGATATTACTCAGGCAATTATTAAAATACAAAAGCCGTATAGAAAGGAACAAGGTTATATTAACATGAGCAAATTTCCACAGCCAAAAGAAATCTACGACTACAAACCCGTCATCCATTTTGTTCCGCCCAAAAACTGGATCAATGATCCCAATGGTATGGTGTACATAGACGGTAAATATCATCTTTTTTATCAGCACTACCCTCTTGCTCCCCATTGGGGTCCTATGCATTGGGGACATGCTGTTTCCGAAGATCTCCTTCACTGGAAGCATCTTCCCATTGCCCTGTACCCGGATGAACTGGGCTGTATCTTCTCCGGCTCCTGTGTCTATGACAAAGACAATCTTTCCGGTCTGGGCAGTGAAGAAAAGCCGCCTCTTCTGGCAGTCTTTACTCTTCACAGCATGGATGGAAAACATACGGAACATCAGGGGCTGGCTTACAGCACCGATTATGAGCATTTTGAAAAATTTTACGGAAACCCCATCATCCCCAATCCCGGCCAGAAGGACTTCCGGGATCCCAAGGTTTTCTGGAACCCTGTAAGGAAATGTTATTCTTTAGTTCTCGCTGCCGGTGACCACGTAGAATTTTATGCTTCCCATAACTTAAAGGAATGGGAGAAAACCGGAGAGTTTAAAGCCGGCGTCCATGGCCTTGGCGGTATCTGCGAATGCCCTGACTGCTTCCCTCTCCCCACACCGGACGGGGATAAGTGGGTACTCGTCATCAGCATGATCCTTCCCAGGGAACAGATTGGCGTAAACAACGATGTCTACGACAGAATGAGCCATATCACCCAGTATTATGTAGGAGATTTTGACGGGAATACCTTCCACGACACGGAGGAGGCCGATATTCCGCTTCTTCTTGATTACGGAACTGACAATTACGCCGCCGTCACCTTCCAGAATCTGGAGGAAAAGGTTATGATCGGCTGGGCCGACAACTGGGATTATGCCAACTTTGCTCCCAGCGATGGAAACGGGTTCCGTGGCAAAATGACCCTTGCACGGAAAACAAAGCTGGTCAAAACCGCCGATGGTTACCGTCTTGCTTATTCATTTGAAGGGCTTGAGAGCCTTCGAGCTTGCTCCTATCCTCTCCCCTGTGGAGAAAACAGGCTCCGTTCCCAGAGCTTTGGTCTTAAAGTGACTGTAAAAGGGCCGGGTTCTATTCTGCTCAAAAACCAGTGCGGAGAAGTTCTTGCCATCAAGGTCACGGATTCTGAAATCATTGTTGACCGGACAGCTGCAGGCCAGAACGATTTCAGCGAGCCCTACGCTCATCCTGCCTATGGACGTACTCACGCGCCAAGACAGATATCGAAGCAACAGGCTTCTACCATGGAGATCATTCTGGATAAATGTATTTTGGAGGTATTGGCTGACGATGGGCTTGTACCTGTCACTGCCAGTGTATATCCCACAAGACCCTATGAAAAGATTTGCATTACCGGGGATTTAGAGGTAGAATATTATTCTGTAGATTAAATATTCATATGGCTGCCAGGCTTTACAAGGCATCCATATATCAATCAACGGATGCCAGGCTTCGCCGACATCCGTTGATCAAGGGGGCTGCCGCCTATGGCGGCCCCGTTAACAGCAAAGGAATTCTATTATGAGATCGATCATCTATCACGCCTTAACCGACCAAAACTTCTATCTTCATTCACTGGACAACTTCGTCCGCCGACAGGATGTGAAGGAGTGCTGGCGGCGGGTAAACGGCGCTTTGACCCTTCTTCCTGTTACTTATATTGAAGATTGGGATCTTGGGGAACGCAGAGAAACGGCGAAAGAAATTTTAGAAGAGCTTCAAAAAGGCGGCCTTGCTTACGGTGCCCTTTGTGATGGCGAAATTGTAGGGTTTGCAGTACTCGCCGCCGCCCTTTTTGGCAGCCGGGAGCAGTACATGGATCTGTCATTATTTTATGTCTCAGAGCCATTCCGGCAAATGGGCATTGGTAAAGAGCTGTTCCGAATGGCCTGTCAGGGTGCAAAAGAAGCCGGAGCCCAAAAGCTCTACATCTCCGCCCATTCCGCAAAGGACTCCATGGCGGCCTACTACCGGCTTGGCTGCGTGGAAGCCCTGGAGATCAACCGGATTCTGGCCGAAAAGGAGCCCTGTGACGTGCAGATGGAGTATGTGCTTTAGTATATAGTAAACGTCATAAATCCTTTCTTTATGACGTTTACTGGCCTGTATTATTCTGCTTCCTTTTCCTCTCCTTCGGAAGCATCTTCTGTTTCTCCGCCTTCAGCATTCTCAGCGGACGTATCTGTCCCATCCTCTTTTCCGTCAGCGTCTGCTTCTGTTCCTTCTCCGTCAGCCTCTGTTTCCGGATTCTCTGCCTCGGGCTCGGCAGTTGCCTCAGGATCGGCTTCTTCCCCGGACTCTGTTTCGGCCCCTGCCTCATCCGGAGCTGTGGTTGCCTCGGGGATCGGCTCTGCCTCGGGCTCAGCCACATCGCCTGCAGAATCCGCTCCTTCCGTCTGCACGCCATCTGTGGGAGCAGCTTCCTCCTTACCCTGGCAGCCCATCATCAAAAGTGAACATACTGCCACACCTGTCAATAGCATTACAATTTTTTTCTTCATAACTTCTCCTCCTATAATAAGTACTTGTCTTTCGACTGTAGCAGTTCAGCCTCCGGCTGAGCTGTTGTCTTTATCATAGGGTTAAAGTGTGACAAAACTGTGTTCACTTCCTTCATATTTTATAAAGCAGTTATAAGGAAAATATTAACTCCTCTCTGGTCGGAATGGACGACTGTGCCCCTTTCCTTGTGACCACAATAGAGGAAACCCTTGATGCAAACTCCGCCGCCTCCCGAAGGCATGCTCCCTCACTAAGCTTTGCCGCAACTGCTGCGGTAAAGGCGTCTCCTGCTGCCGTGGTGTCCACTGCCTCTACCGGACAGGCAGCAACAAAACCCTTTCCTTCTGTCTCCGAATCAAAGTAAGCGCCCTTTTCCCCCAGAGTAACCAATACATTCTTAACACCCTTTTGCCGCAAAAAGGCCGCCCCTGAAATATAGTCTTCTCCCTGCGTCCCCAGGCCGGTAAGCCGCTCCAGCTCCGTTTCATTGGGCTTAATGAGATCTATGTACCGATACAGCTCTTCAGGAAAAGCCTCCGGCACAGGAGCCGGGTCAAGCAACACTGTCTTTCCCATGGATTTTGCCAGCTTTGCAGCGTAAAGCACAGTCTCCAATGGAATTTCAAGCTGCATTACCAGGATCTCACACTCTTCGATCAGCTTCTGATGGCTGGCAATGTCCTCCGGTGTAAGAGCCCCATTGGCTCCAGGTATCACCACAATGCTGTTGTTTCCCTCTTTGTTTACCATAACCACAGCCATACCCGACGCTTTCCCCTGCTTCACCACCAGGCCTTTGGTATCCACCTGAAAATTTTGCAGGCTTTCCTGCAAAATTTTTCCGTATCCGTCATTTCCTATAGCCCCGATAAAGGAACATCCCCCGGCAACCCTTCCTGCCGCACAGGCCTGATTGGCTCCTTTTCCCCCGGGTACCGTTGTGAAGCTATCGCTTAAAATGGTCTCACCTACGGCTGGTATGTGGTCAACCTCCGCCACCAGATCCATATTTAAGCTTCCTATCACAAGAATTATATTTTGTTCATCCTTATTCTTCATAAGCAATCACCTCATTTCTGCCCTGCTCTTTCACATTCATGCTTTCAGATACCGCGCAAACATAAACCCGAAAAATTTTTCACTCTACCAGATAATACCTGGCAGAATAAGGCTGCAGAGAAAGCAAAAACCTTCCCTCTGTTCCCTGCAGCTTTTTGCTGCTATTTTGCTCCCCGCCACCGTAAACCTTCCATTCACTCAAAAGCAATGGCTGTAAGGCCTTTGCTCCTGGAACCGTCAGCAAATATTCCTTCTGCTCCCTGTCCGAAAAATTAAATACCGCCGCAATCCGCTCCTTACGGCTTACCCGTTCAAAGGCATAGATACATTTTTCCTCCTGATGGCAGTCCAGCCACCGGAAGCCCTCGGTTTCATAGTCCTTCTCATAAAGAGCCGGATGATCCCTGTAAATCCCGTTCAAGTCCTCCATAAAGCGAAGGAATGACTGGTGAATGGGGTAATCCAGCAGATTCCAGTCCTGCTCCCGCTTTTCATCCCATTCCCGAAACTGACCGATCTCATTTCCCATGAAATTCAGCTTTTTGCCGGGGTGGGCATACATGTACATGTAAAAAGCCCTTGCCTGAGGAAACTTTTCCTCATATTGGCCACTCATTTTCTGCAGGATCGTTGCCTTCCCATGAACCACCTCGTCATGGGACAGGGGAAGAATGAATCTGTCATCGTAATAATACATCATGGAAAAGGTCAGCTTGTGGTAATTCCTGCTCCGGTATTCCGGCGCCATGCGGAAATAATTCAGGGTATCGTTCATCCACCCCATATCCCACTTGTAGTCAAACCCGAGTCCTCCCTCTGACACTGCCTTTGTGACGCCGGGATAAGAAGTGGAATCCTCCGCTGCAAGGATTGCTGTGGGATGGAGACGCTTCAATCCCTGATTCATATACTTTAAAAAATCCACCGCATTCATATTCACGCCCCGTTCCGGGCTTCCCTGCCAGTAGATTGCACGGCTGATGGCATCCATGCGCAAACCGTCCATATGATATTCCGTCAGCCAGTAATTTGCTGCAGACTGCAGAAAGCTCCGCACCTCTCCCCGGGAATGCATGAAATTGCAGCTCCCCCATTCACTGACGCCTACCGCAGAGTTGGGGTACTCATATAACGCTGTGCCGTCATATTGCGCCAGGGCGTAATCATCCACCGCAAAATGCACCGGAACAAAATCCATGATCACGCCGATTCCGTTTTGATGGCACTTATCCACAAAGACTTTCAGCTGATCAGCAGTCCCATATCTGGCCGTGGGACTGAAAAAGCCGGTTCCCTGATATCCCCATGACTCATCGCTGGGGTATTCATTTAAGGGCATCACTTCCAGATAATTATATCCTTTTTCCTTCAAATAAGGAATCAAAATTTCTCCCAGCTCCTCATAGCTGTACCAGGCGTCCGCCTCCTCACCAGGCTTACGGAAAGATCCCAGATGCGCCTCATAAATATTTAACGGTTTGTTTCTGCAATCGCTCCGAGCCTGCATCCAGGCTTCATCCGAAAACACATACTTGTCCATATCCCGAATAAAGGACGCCGTGTTGGGACGAAGCTCCGCGCCAAATCCATAAGGATCGCAGTGATCCCGGCACTGCCCGTCTCTCCTGTAAATACGGTACTTGTACATTTCTCCTGCCTTTGCATTCTCCACATGGCACTCCCAGAAATTGCCGTCATAGGCTTTATTCATGGGCTGTTCCTGCCAGCCGTTAAATTCCCCGATCAGAGAAACCCTCTCCGCGCTGGGAGCAAAGGTGCGGAAAGTAACTCCCTGCCCATCCATGTGGGCTCCCAAATACTTATAAGCGTCAAATATTTTTCCTGTGTAAAATCCGTAAAAGTCCATGGCTTCCTCCTTTTATAAAATACATTTAAGCTACGAGAAAACAGACAGCAGTTGCTTAATTTGTTATTTTAATTTTATTCTTCAGAAGCTCTGATGTCCACCGACATTCTGGAGGAATTGGCGGTTAAACAACTTTTTGGGAAAAATGTCGGTAACGATATATTCGCCATATTTTCAACGAATACGCAAAGGGCAAAAATTACTGCATTCCTTCGGTTAATCCAAATTCAGCATTTGAAAGCACGGCAAAAGCTCTTTCACCTTATTTTCAAAAGCCTCTTCCTCTAAATACCAGAAAGGAAGGCTCCCACTGTTTTCATCCCTTAACTTTTCGATCTCCCTGAGCTTTTCCTCAAAGCTTTCATTGTCAGTTGGATCTCCGTTGATACAACTCTCTCCATATTCGTAATGCTCCTCATCCCAGTAATAACCGCTGTCACGGAGCATGGAGAAGGTCTGAACATACTCTGTTCTCGTCCAGTCATAAAGATAGTATTCCTCATATCCCCAAGTACCTGTGGTATGACCGTAAAAAGGACTGTACAGGAATTGTCCGGTAGAGGGAATATAGGTCACACTTCCCCAGGCCGATACCGTTTCAAGATTAAGTACCTGCATGCCGCTTTCCGTGTAATAGAGCACAATGGTACTTCCCAACGTATTGACGTCGATCACCGCCTCCGGGATTTCATCCCCATTAACATCGCCAATATAAAGTCCTGAATAACAGATCTGATCATTGATATATTCTGCGTAAGCATGCTGCCACGGATACTCACACCGGCACTCCTTCACGGGAGGGATTTGCGCGGCAACGGTCTCAAAAGAAGCCGGGGCGGCGGCTTTTATAGAGACAAAGGCCATGGTCAGACCGATTGCTATTGTTATAATGTTTCCCATAAGCTTGTAGTTCCTTTCCTCTGGAAGTATAATATCTCTATCTGAAAACTTTTTCCATACCTGATAATAAAAAACCGGGAGATTTGCCATGGATCTGAGAATCGAGAAAACCGAAAAAGCAATCAAAAACGCGTTTATGGAGCTGCGTTCCAAAAAGCCTCTGGAAAAAATTTCTGTCCGGGAGCTGTGCGCCTTAGCCTGTATCAACAAGTCCACCTTTTATTCCCACTATGAGGATATTTACCGGCTTTCCGATGCCCTGGAAACAGAAACCATTCTTTCCATGCTGCGGGGCATCTCCCTTACCCATGAGGATTCCATGAAAAATCCTGACATTTTTACCAGGGAGCTATGTCTGGCTTTTATGTCCCACAGTGCTATCATCAATACCCTTTTCTCCGGCAAGGAGCGCAGCCGGATGGCGGATAAGCTGGAGCGTGAACTCAAAAAAGCCATCTTCCGGCTATATCCCGCCTACGAAGCAGATCCAGAAAAAAACATCCTGCTCTCCTACTGTATCCAGGGCGGCTATCACGCCTATCTCAATAACCAGACCCTGTCTCCGGAGCTTTTGACCGAAACCATCAGCAATATGGTAAAGCTGTTGCAGCCTATGTGGAGGTAATCGGGAAACAGGCGTACCATCCATATGCCTTCACCTAAATGTGATCTATACTATAACTGTAAAGTTAAGAGGCTTTTATGAAAAATAAAAATTATTTATATACCACAGGACAATTTGCGAAGCTCACCGGGATCAATAAACGCACCCTGCACTATTATGATGAAATCGGCTTATTTTCCCCTGCATTTAAAGAAGAAAACGGCTACCGGTATTACACCTGTTTCCAGACAGTGCAGCTGGAAATGATCATAGCATTCCGAAAGATCGGTTTATCCATTGAAGAGATCATCCGTTATCAGAAAAACCCTTCTGACGATTCTTTTTCTGATCTGATTTCCGAAAAGAAAGCCGTAATAGATCAATCAATCCAGGAACTGTTAAACACAAAATCCTTTCTGGAAAAAAAATCAGAAAAGCTGTCCCTTAGCCTTACAGCCGAACATGGAAAAATAGAAGCGGTTACGCTGCCCGAACAGAAAATTCTGCTCAGTGCTCCCATTACAGGCGCTTATGACGATGATGACTTTGCAGTTGCCGCAGACTTTTCCCTTCGGCTGAAATCAGCCTTTGGTCTCTACGATAATTTTGGAAGCCGGATTTTGTCAGAAAATATCTTACAAGGTGACCACAGTAATTATGACTGCTTTTTTGCCTATGGCAGACAGGATATGGAAATTTATGACACGTTAATGCCTGCCGGAACTTATCTGCGGACCTTCTGTATCGGGGAATGGGAAAGACTCGAGGACGTATACCGCACCCTCTGTGCTTATGCGGAAAGAAACTGTCTGGAACTATATGGCTATGCTTACGAAGAAGGGCTCAATGAGATGGCCCTGAAAGGCCAGGATGATTATATCACAATGATCACGGTGGGGTGCAAAAAGAAAGCCGATCCGTACTCTCTCCCCTGATGTTCATCACCTGCATACAGGAATATGTGACCACCGCCAAATTACAGTAAAAGCCCCAGAGCCATTTACAGCGCCGGGGCTTTTCCTCTTCTATATTTTTGTTCCTTCGGTTTCCCTGACAGGCAAACCACTGTACCGTGCTATTTCGTCAAAAGCATCATAATATCATTGCTTCTGGCCACGAACTTGCTCATTGCCTCCGGCTCTAACGGAGAATGCTGCAGAAGCGCCAGATCATAGAGCTGCTCGCAGATCATGTTGGTGTTCTTGTCCTCTGTGTGATCCATCACATACTGTACCAGCGGATGGTTGGCATTTAAGATCAGGGTCTCGCCTTCCTTGCCAAAGCCCCCCATATCCATTCCGGGCATGGAGTACATCTTCATCATGTCCTGCATCCTTCTGCTTTCCTCGGAAAGGGTGATCATGGAAGAGATCTTCTTGTTCTTGAGCTTCTCCACCTTGATGGTGATCTTGTCCTTCTTTAAGACCTTCTTCATCACCTTGCCCACAGCCTCAGCTGCTGCTTCCAACTCCTTCTCAGTCTTCTTGCTGGTCTTTGCCTTAAAGGTATCTGTTAAGTCCGCATCGATCCTCTGGAACTTAATGCCCTCATTTTTGGACTCCAGCTGGGAAATAAAGGGCTGATCGATATTGTGAGTCAGGATAACGGCATCCATCTTGGCAGCCTTGAACATCTGGATATACTGTCCCTGCTGCTTCTCGTCTGTTACATAGTAGATGACCTTCTCCTTCTTTTCTTCCTCGTCATCATCCTCTGCATTTACCACGTTTCCGTCTGCATCGATCACTTCTGCTTTTTCGGAAGTATCCTCGGAATCTGCTTCTGCACCTTCTTCTGCGTCCGTTTCTTCTCCGCTTACCACATTCCCGTCTGCGTCCACTACCTCCGGTGCCGGACTTTCGGCCTCAGCCTCTCCGGTTCCTTCGTTTTCGGAAGCATTCTCAGAAGCTCCTTCCGTATTTTCTTCACCGGCTTCATCCGGGTCGCTCTTATTGACCTCCAGACATTCAGGAAGGGTCAGATATTTGCCCTCTAAGTTCTTAAAGAGGATATAATCTGTCATCTTCTCACAGAACTTGTCATCCTTTAAGCAGCCAAACTTAATGAAGGGACTGATGTCATCCCAATATTTGTCATATTCTTCTTTTTCGGTCTTGCACATGCCGGAAAGCTTATCCGCAACCTTTTTGCTGATATAGTCTGAAATCTTTCTCACAAAACCGTCATTCTGAAGGGCGCTTCTGGATACATTCAGCGGCAGATCCGGACAGTCAATCACACCCTTAAGCAGCATCAGGAATTCAGGAATAACCTCCTTGATATTATCTGCGATAAATACCTGATTATTGTAAAGCTTGATCACTCCTTCAATGGACTCGTATTCCATATTGATCTTGGGGAAATACAGAATTCCCTTCAGATTAAAGGGATAATCCATATTCAGGTGGATCCAGAACAAAGGCTCCTTGTAATCCTGGAATACCTTGCGGTAAAATTCAAGATATTCTTCTCTGGTACAGTCATTAGGATGCTTAGTCCAGAGAGGCGCGGTCTCATTCAACAGCTCGGGACGTCTGATGATCTTATATCTTAATTTGTCCTCTTCCTTCTCCGGTTTGATCTCCTCAACCACCGTGTCGGTATCTAACTTCTCATCCGCATCAATGGTCTGGGTATCCGTGGTGTTTTCTTTGGAAAGATAAATTTCCATAGGCATGAAGGAACAATATTTTTTGATCACTTCTCTTGCCTTATATTCATTGCAGAACTCCAGCACATCTTCATTTACAAAAAGGGTAATGGTAGTACCGACCTCTGTCCTGTCCCCTTCCTTCATATCAAATTCCGTGCCGCCATCGCACTCCCAATGTACGGGCTTAGCATCCGGCTGCCAGGAAAGGGTATCGATATGCACCTCGTCCGCTACCATAAACGCTGAGTAAAAGCCTAAACCGAAATGGCCGATGATCTGGTCTTCATTGGTCTTGTCCTTATACTTTGCAATAAAATCCGTTGCCCCGGAAAAGGCGATCTGGTTAATATACTCCTCCACCTCATCCGCCGTCATTCCGATACCGTTATCGATAAACTTAAGGGTCTTCTCCTCAGGGCTGACCAGTACCTGGATCTTGCCCTTGTAGCCCTCGGGTAAAGAATACTCGCCCATCATATCCAGCTTCTTGAGCTTGGTGATGGCGTCGCATCCGTTGGATATCAATTCCCTGAAAAAGATGTCATGGTCTGAATACAGCCACTTTTTGATGATCGGGAATATGTTTTCACTGTTGATAGATAAATTTCCGTGTTTCTCTGCCACGATGATCACTCCTTCTTCTTTCCGATAATTTGCAACTGCAGGGGAGTCTCCCCTTTTCATCAATAAAAGTTTAATTCCCTTTGATTTAAAAGTCAAGAACAAATTAGCACTCATCTATGATGAGTGCTAGCAATTTGTCCAGAAACCTGAAAATATCCAGTATTTACGGGGTTTTCAGGGATTATTAAATTTTTATAAAATACTGTTGATATACCTCAAAAAAGTCCCTGGTGACGATCCCGTCCTCCTCCAGAAAGGCTACTGAATTCCAAAGCTCCTCATTCAGGGTCCTGGTCAGGGACTCCACAAAATCGTCGTATTCCTGGCCAAACACTTCCTCTCTTCTCTTTTCAACGATCTTCACCTTATTGGCGTCTGTCTCTTCACGGTTGAAGGTGCTGATACATTTGATGATATGGAAACCGTCCTCTGTCTCCACAACATCGCTGATCTCGCCGGTTTCCAGATTGAAGGCGGCGTTTTCAAAGGATTCCTCCACCTCTCCCTTACCAAAGGAATAAGTGCCCTTTTCTCCTTCGCTGTATTGGAGTAACAGGCTTTCAAAATCATTTTCCTCATCCCTGGCAAGAAGCAGGATCTCCTCTGCCCGCCTCCTGGCATCCTCCCTGGCATTTTCATCATATGGGATCCTTTTGCCCGTACCGTCCTGGGTATAGGTTCTTAGCATAATATCCTGCACGGTAATACTCCTGGCCTCGTCATCACTGATCTCCGGATTGATATCCTTGATGATATATTCATACACCTTATTGGCAAGTGCCAGCTCCGCATACAGCTGTTTGATGATCTCCTCTGTCACCTGCATCGCTTCCCGCTCTGTGTCGTTCAAAGAGCCAAAGTAAGCTGCGGCTGCTTCCCCTGCCCTTTCCAGCTCGCCTTCGTCCAGGGTAACGCCGTGCTGCCGGGCAAGAAGGTTCATGGTTTTGATCTGGGCCAGCTGGGCAAGCACAGTCTCCTTAATGCTTTCCTCTAAGGTTATCCCGTTCAGATTTGTCTTCCATATTTCCGCCCCGTAAACGCTCTCGTACTGGTCCTGGGTATTGGTCAGGTATACCATGACCTCCGGCAGAGTGCAGGACATGGTCTCGATCCGGAAGATCTCATCCTTCTTAAAGCCGGTAGTCAGCACCAACTTGAGCTCCCCGTCCTTTTTTTCACAGCCTGTCACTGTCAAAAGCAACGTGATACAAAGGAAAAGTACGCCCCACTTTTTTGCGTTTTTCATGCTTCCATTGTCCTCAAAATACTTCTGGCCACGCTGATCCCGTTGGCGGAGGCCTGCTGAAGCCCCCGGGTCACTCCGGCCCCGTCGCCGATTGCCCGAAGTCCCTTGATGCTGGTCTCAAAATCCTTGTTTACGATCACCTTATTGGAATAGAATTTCACCTCCACGCCATAAAGAAGGGTCTCGTCCGCCGCAATCCCGGGAGTGATCTTGTCAAGGGCCACCAGCATTTCTTCAATATCCACCATGATCCTGTGAGGGAACACCAACGACAGATCCCCCGGCACCGCATCCTTCAGAGTAGGGATCAGGTTATTCCGGCTAAGACGCTCCTCCGTGGTCCTCCGCCCTCTCTTAAAGTCCCCGAAGGTCTGTACCAGTATCTTGCCTCCGCAGAGCATGTTAGAGAGCTGGGCGATATGCTTTCCATATTCAATGGGCGTCTTAAAGGGCTTGGTGAAGTTCTTGCTGACCAGGATGGCAAAGTTGGTATTATTGGTCTTATAGTCCTGAGACTTGTAAGCGTGTCCGTTTACCACTGCCAGTCCGCCTTCATAGTACTCTGTAGCCACCTCCCCGGAGGGGTTGGTACAGAAGGTTCTCACCTTATCATCAAAGGTCGGCGTATGGTAGATCAGCTTGGCTTCATAGAGGTTTTCGTTGAGGAACTGCATCACCTCGTCCCGAACCTCCACCCGCACGCCGATATCCACCGTTCCCGGCGTAGTCTCGATGCCGATCTCCTCGCACTTTTCCCGGAACCAGTCAGCGCCCTCGCGGCCTACGGCCGAAATGATCTCTTTTCCATAGAAGGTTTCCCCTTTGTCGGTCTGAACACCAATCGCCCGGCCGTCCTCCACCAGGATCCTGTCCACCATGGTGTTGAACAAAAGCTCTGCCCCCTGTTCCATTAAATGATGCTGGAGCTTTTCGTAAATCTTATACCCTTCCTCGGTTCCCAGATGACGGATGGGACACTCCACCAGCTTCAGATTGGCGTTAATAGCCTTGAGCCTGGTCTCCCGGATCTCCGCCTGCTTATCCACGCCATAGACCCTGGTATCCGCCCCGAACTTCAAATAAATACTGTCAGACTCCCCGATCAGCTCCTGAGTCTTATCGTATCCCAGGATAGAAGGAAGGTTTCCACCTACATCCGGGGAAAGAGAAAGCTTCCCGTCCGAAAAGGCTCCTGCCCCTGCAAATCCTGTAGTGATCGAACAGGGCTTACAGCCCACACACTGCTTCGTCACCCTTTTGGGACACTGACGTTTTTCAATGGAGCGCCCTTTCTCAAGCATTAATACCTTTAAGTCCTTCTTTTTATCCAGAAGCTCATAGGCGCAAAAAATCCCTCCGGGTCCCGCCCCGATGATGATCACGTCAAATTGATTTTTCTCCATTTACATACCTCCTCTTTTTCGTTTAGTCAAGCGGCTTCCCGGTCCTGTCATACCAGCGGACGCCGTCTGTCAGCAGATAGTCTTCTCCCCCAAGCACTGCCTGTTTAAAATCCTGTATTGACGAAAGCTTTCTTTTAAACGCCATGCCGCATCCGAAAAGCTGCTTTCTATGGATATCTGAGCCACATGTCAACGGCAGATGGTTTTCGCCGGCGTAAGCGATAGCCCTGGCATCAAATTCCGGATGGTTGTGGCTTACACTTAAGGGCGAGGAATGGGCGCCATTGATCCCCTCCACTCCATCCACATCCTTCGGGAACTGACGGAACTGCTCAATGTAGCCTGCTACCCGGAAGGGATGTGCCTGGATCACCATTCCGCCTGCCTCATGGATCAGACAATATTGCTCTTCCACAGAGGCATCCTTGATCTCAGGATGAGCGATCAGCCATTCCTTGTCCACACCGTAAACCAGAAATTCTGTCCCGTGATAGCCGGACTCATAACCGAAAAACACATCCAGCCCGATCTCGTCTCCCTGGGCTTTGGCATTTTCATAGCCCTTACAGAACTGTTCCACCCATTCCTTCCAGGGAAGCGACGAGTCAATACAATTGTTACCATACCAGCTATGGTCGGTGATGATGATCCCCGTATACCCCATGTCCTTGGCCGCCCGGGCCATTTCCCTGCCGGTGCTTTCGGCACAGGCGCTGCTTTCGCTGGTGTGCATGTGTGTTTCATACAAATAAGGATAATCTTCTCTTCTCATGCCGTGTATCTGTCCTTTCGCAAAAAATCCCCCACCTTTCGGTGAAGGATAGATTTTACCTGTTTTTTATTCTAGCAAGCGGAGTATAAAAAGTCAATTGTTTTGGCCAAAACAATTGAGCAAAACAATTGAGCAGATTTGTTTACACCGTTTCTGTCTTCGGTTATAATGAAAACGTAACAGAAGTTTGGTTAATGAAAGATGATAAAAGAAAAGATTTGATAAAGGTATGACGACAAGTGGAACAGATGCAAACAAAGAATAAAAATATTGTATTTGATATGGACGGAGTTCTGATCGATTCGGAAGCTCTGATCATGAAGATCTGGAAGGAAATTGCCCTTCGGGAGGGCATCGAAAATATTGAGAGTACCCTGCTTCAATGTATCGGGATTACCGCGCCGGAAACAGAAGCCTTATTTTTACGGGTATACGGGGACGATTTTCCCTACGAAAGGCTGCACAGGCAGGCTTCGGAAGCCTTCCATGCACAGGCTGACGCAGGGGGACTGCCGGTCAAGCCCGGCGTTTATGAGCTTTTCGACTTTTTAGAAAAAAATCAGTTTCGGATCGGGCTGGCCTCCTCCACCAGGGAGGCAGTGGTCCGCAGCGAAATGGAAAGCTTAGGTCTCCTTAAATACTTTCATATTATTGTATGCGGGGATATGGTTTCCCACAGCAAGCCTCACCCCGAAATCTATCTGAAGGCCTGTGAGCTCTTAGGCGCTTCCCCTGCGGACTGCTATGCCGTTGAGGATTCTCCTAACGGAATCCGCTCCGCCCATGCTGCCGGAATGAAGCCTCTCATGGTGCCGGATCTGGTTGCGCCGGACGAAGAGATCAGCCGGTTGTTTTTCCGCAGATTTGACGATCTGCTGGAGGTAAGGGATTTTCTTGAAAAACAGATTTTCGGTTAATCTTTATTTTCTCCGGAATACTTCTTATATCCCGGATGCCTCCCTGTAATCCCATATCCCTGGCGCATGGAGATCAGACGGTCAATATTTTCTCTGGAAATCTCCTTTGCTCCGCCCAGTAAATGCGCATTTAAGCTGATCTTGGCAAAAAGCTCCAGGGTTTCCATCCGGTAGTAAGCAGTCACTACATCGGCGCCTACGGTAAGTGCCCCGTGATTCTGTAAAAGCACCGCATCGTGCTCCCCCAGATAAGGCGCGATGGCGTCAGGTACCTCATAAGTAGAAGGAGTGCCATAGGGCGTCACCGGGATGGAGCCTAAGGTCAGCACCGTTTCTATCATGGAATACTCATCAAGAGGAATATTGGCTACCGCATAACCGGTGGCTACCGGCGGATGGGCATGGAGCACAGCGCCTACATCCTCTCTCTCCTCATAACAGCGCATATGCATTTTGATCTCCGAAGAGGGACGATACCCCTCTATGGCCTCTAACACCTTTCCCTCCTTGTCGATGTGAACCAGCTTTTCGGGGGTGATGAAGCTTTTGCTGATGCCTGTAGGCGTTGCCAGAAAGGTACCGTCCTCCAGCTTCACGGAAATGTTCCCGTCATTGGCCGCCACCCATCCAAGCTGCCACATTTTGTGGCAAATGTCACAGATCTGCTCTCTGAGCTCAGGATAACTAAGTTCCATTGTAATTTTCCTCCTTTATTTTTACACAGTACTTTTTAAACAGACTATGTTCTATCTCCGCTTCCTTCTTTTTCTTCTCACCGGCTTCACCGGCTTTTCACCAAACGTCCCCTGCTCCCGGAGTCTGCCTGCTGCACTCTGCCTGCGGAATTCGCTGATCTTATCTGCGATCATAGTGTAATCCCGCTCAAACAGCTCCTGGCAAAGCTGCCGGTGCAGAACCTGGGCCGGTACCTTTTCAAGAAGCTTTTTTTGTACAAACAGCTTGCTCTTTTCCTTGTATTCGGGCAGGCCGTTCAGGCGCTGGATATGGACAAGCTCAGGCCTCCACAAAATACTGATCTTCCTTAACCAGTCCACTTCCGGGTTGGGAAGAGGCTTTCGCAGGATATAAAAATCCGCTTCTCCCTCCACCAGCTCTGCGGTAATGATCCCCCACCATTTTGGAAGATGCTCATGGATATGTGCGGCATGGCTTGTCCCGATCACTGCATAATTATAGTCGTAATACAGATCATAGTCCTTTACCTGGCGCTTAAGTCTGGCATAGGTGTCCGCATCACTTTTGATCTCGATCCCATACAAGCCTTCTTCCGTAACCATCACGGCATCTGCCCTGGACCTTCCCATGGTCTTTTCCTCCAGGATCCTGACTTTTCCGTAAACCTCCTCCAGAAAATCAAAAAGCGGCTCCCTGATATCCTTATCATGCAATAGTTCCATATTCAGCCTCATCTTCTTTGTCTGTGCTTTTCTATTTTAAACGATTCCCTTTCAAAAGGAAATAGAATGATGCAAAAATGATACAACTTTGATGGAAATCTGATGGGACTTTGATGCCAGTTTGATGCCCGGGTGCGATAAATTACTATCAAAGACACGGACTTACATAAACAACAGGCTGCTCCGGCAGCGGAATGAGAGGGAAAAATGAAAAAGAAACACGCTTTTTTGTGCATGATCTTCACAATGCTTGCTTTTCTCTTAAGTCCTTCTTCTGTCTATGCGGAGGAAGCGACCGATGAGGAAAAGGTTATTGCCCCATATATTGTTATTTTGAGCGGAGACCCTTCCGTGGATCGTTTCCCCTTAAAGGAAACCTCTGTGACCACCAACATTGACGGTATCATCGCCGAGACCTATGTGGTACAGACCTACGCCAATGAGGGGGAAGCTCCCATTAACGCCAGCTATGTCTTCCCCGCCTCTGCCAATGTGACCATCCATGGCATGCAGATGATCATAGGCGACAACATCGTCACTGCACAGATCAAGGAAAAGGAAGAGGCGAAGGAGGAATTCCAGGAAGCCAAAAGCGAAGGCAAAAGCGCATCTCTGTTAGAGCAGCAGCGTCCTAATGTCTTTACCATGGATATCGCAAATATCATGCCGGGAGACGATGTGCGTATTGAGCTTCACTACACAGAGCTGGTAGAGCCGGAGGAAAATGTCTATCAGTTTGTCTTTCCCACAGTGGTGGGCCCCCGATATGCCAGCATCCCTGAGGCCGAAAGCGAAGAAGAAGATGCCGCAGAGGGTAACTCAGATGGCGGTACATCAGAAAATGACTGGGTGGAAACCCCTTACCTTACAGAAGGGACAACGCCTCCGGGAAACTACAATATTACCGTCAATCTTTCTGCCGGCGTACCGATCGCCGATATCAGCTGCAAATCCCACGACATCCGTGTTGCCCAAAACGGAAACAGCTCGGCTAAGATCACACTTGCAGATCCTGCCGGTCAGACTTCCGGCAACACCGCTGCAGATTACGCGGGAAACAGAGACTTTATCCTTGAGTACAAGCTAAACGGTGAGGAAGTAAACTGCGGCCTGATGCTCAACAGGGTACAATCCGAGGAGGATGAAAATTACTTTATGCTGATGGTTCAGCCTCCGGAGCGTTGCGAGGCCGAGGACATCCCACCCCGCGAGTACATGTTTGTCTTAGATGTATCCGGCTCCATGTCCGGCTTTCCCTTAGACACCGCCAAGGATCTGATCAAAAATCTGGTGGGCAATCTGCGGGAAACAGATTCCTTTAACCTGATGATGTTTGCAAACGATGCCTTCCTCATGGCACCTGCCTCTGTGGCCGCCACTGAAGATAATATCAAGACGGCCCTCCGCCTGATCGATGAACAGGAGGGAGGCGGCGGAACGGAGCTTGCCCCGGCCCTAAAGGGCGCCCTTTCCTTCTTGGGCGATCAGAATGAGGCTCGCAGCGTTGTCATCATCACTGACGGATACATTTCCGGTGAGACAGAAATCTTTGACATCATTGACGATAACTTAGACAAGGTAAGCTTTTTCTCCTTCGGTATCGGAACCTCTGTGAACCGCTATCTCATTGACGGCATTGCCAAAGCCGGGATCGGAGAATCCTTTGTGGTCACCGACTCCTCCGAGGCTGCCGAAACAGCAGAACGCTTCCGCACCTACATTGAATCTCCCATCCTGACGGATATCCAGGTAAGCTACGACGGCTTTGAGGTTTACGATGTGGAGCCTGCAAAGCTCCCCACCCTTTTTGCCCAAAGGCCCATTGTGGTGTATGGAAAATGGAAAGGAGAGCCTTCGGGTACCATCAAGGTAACCGGAAACAACGGCACTGCAAAGTTTGTACAGGAGATTCCTGTGGATCAGATCAAGCCTCTCCCAGCCAACGACGCCATCCGCTATCTGTGGGCCCGCAAAAGGATCGAACGTCTTACAGACTATGGAATCAATGAAAACAACCCGGAAATCAGGAAGGAAGTCACTCAGATCGGTCTTACATACAGCATGATGACTCCTTACACATCCTTTATCGCAGTGATCGACACCATCCGTAATCCGGAAAAGGAAAGCAAGGATGTTAACCAGCCGCTTCCCCTTCCTCTGCAGGTTTCCGACCTTGCCGCCGGAGGATACCGGATCGGCTCGGAGCCCGGAGATCTGATCCTGGCTCTGGCCGCGGGATTGGCAATTGTACTTACTCTCTTAAAACGTAACTACAGCAGGAGAAAATCCTCCTGCTGATGAAAAAACGTAGAAAGGATATGCGAACATGAAGCCTTTTAAGACCTGGAAAATCTTTTCTGAAGATCATCAAACGCTGTCATGCTCCGCAAACCGGCTTATTGATCAAACGCTGCCACACTCCGCGAGACAGCTTATTGATATAAAAAACCGGATACAGCAATATGGCCGGATCTATCTGGTCACGTTGACCGCTTTATTCTTCCTTAAGCTTTTTTACCGGAATGCCGACAGCACTGACCTTAAGTGGCTCCTTGCACCCACCGCATGGTGGGTGCGGGTCCTTAGCGGGATTTCCTTCAAGAACATTCCCCATATCGGCTATGTAAACCATGACCTTCGTTTTATCATTGCCCGCTCCTGTAGCGGCTTTCAGTTCATGCTCATTACTGCCGCCGCCCTTATTTTCTCTTTTCTCCACCGAATTGTACCGGAAAAAAGGATTTCTTCCGGTTTAACCTTTATGTTAGGAGGCTTCGGAATTTCCTATCTTCTGACCATTTTGGTCAACGGACTGCGCATCATTGTATCCATTGAGCTTCCCATGCTTCTGGAAGGATGGGGTGTCTGGGAACCCGGTGGCGCCGGAGACTCCCTTCTTCACACTCTGATCGGAACTGTGGTCTACTTTTCTTCCCTTCTGATCATTTATCAGCTTGCTGACAGGGTAACCCTCAGGATTTCCCGGACTGCCCATTGTCACCCAGACGCCGGTTTTGTGCCAGGGCTTCTTCGCCCCGCCTGCTGGTATTTCTTTTTTGTGCTGGGGATTCCCCTCTTAAACAGAGCTTCCGGAAGCGAATCCGGACAATTCCGGGATTATGCCGCACTGGTCAGCTTTGTATGTGCCGTGATACTTATGCTGGCCGCTTTTCCCAATATCATCAAACGCTGTCACGCTTCGCTGGCCAGCTTATTGATCAAACGCCGCCACGCTTCCTGAACCAGCTTATTGATCAAACGCCGCCACGCTTCCTGAACTGGCTTATTGATCAAAAAGCGCTTTGCGGCTCTACATCACACTCTCCCTGAATTTTTCAATCTCTTCTAAGTATTTTTGTCCTAAGGGGCTGATGGCGGCCCCTTTTCTTTTCAGGTATCCGATGGTCATAACCTCATCGGATTTTAGCTTTACCGCACAGTAATCGGAGCCGTTTAAGCTTTCGCAGATAATACCGGAGCACAGGGTAAAACCGTTGAGCCCTACCATCAGATTTAACAGAGTAGCTCTGTCATTAGCCTTGATCAGCCGTTTGTATGCATAGGTGCTCAGCACCTCCTCCGCAAAATAAAAGGAGTTGTTGACGCCCTGGTCAAAGGAAAGGCAGGGATACTCGTCCAGCTCCTCCATGGCAATTTCTTTTTTATTTGCAAGAGGATGCCCCTTCCACATATAGACGTAAATCCCACACTTCAATATCTCGTGGAATTCCACCTCTGACTCCTGAAAAAGCTTGGTCAGCACGGCTCTGTTAAAATCATTCAGATAAAGGACGCCGATCTCGCTCCTGAAATTCTTTACATCCTCGATCACCTCATAGGTCTTGGTCTCATGAGCGGCAAACTCATATTCATCCATGCCGAACTGCTTTACCATTTCCACAAAGGCCTTTACCGCAAAGGTATAGTGCTGCATGGAGACGCTGAACTTCTTCTTACTGTTCCTTTTTTCGATATAACGGTCCTCCACCAGCCGGTACTGCTCCACCACCTGCCTGGCATAGCCCAGAAACTCCTCTCCTTCCGGAGTGATCCTGACGCCTCTGTTGCTTCTGTTAAAAAGAGTGATCCCGATCTCCTCCTCCAGCTCCTTCACCGCCTGAGAAAGGCTGGGCTGGGCAATAAAAAGGGTTCTGGCCGCTTCATTCATGGAATGGGTATCCGCTACCGCAAGTACATATCTGAGTTGTGTCAGTGTCATGTGGGTTTTGGCCTCCTTTCTGTCACTTCACAGCTTTAAGAGCTTCCTCATATTTACTGACAGTCGTCCCCAGACCCTCGCTTCTGCCTTTCCGCTCATACTGGTCAAATAATTCACACATGGTAATTTCATCCTCCTCTTTAATTCCCTGTTCGTCAAGCCATCCTGCTTTTCCCCCAATAGAGTACTACTCTATCAGTTCAGCCCAGGCTTTTGCACCTTCTGCAAAGTCCTGGGCTGAATAGCTGCTTTATTCTCTTAAAAAATATTTTTATGCAAAAGGTATCACTGCTCCATCATAGGTATCGTTTATGTAGTTCTTAATATCATCCGACTTAAGCACATCCACCAGTGCCTTGATCTTGGCAGCATTCTCGTTTCCTTCCTTTACTGCGATCACATTCACATAGGTTTTGGCTGCCTCTGAATCTGACTGCTCGTAAGCAATGGCATCCTTTGCCACGGAGAATCCTGCTTCCAACGCATAATTGCCGTTTAATACCACAAAGGCTACCTCATCCACTACTCTGGGCACCTGTGCGGCTTCCAGCTCAACGATCTCAAGGTTGTGCGGATTTTCTGCGATATCATTTACCGTTGCGTTAAGACCGGCACCGTCCTTTAAGGTAATAAGTCCGTTATCCTGCAAAAGCAGAAGCGCTCTCGCCTCATTGGTGGTATCGTTGGGAACCGCTACGCTGTCGCCGTCCGCCACGTCTGAAAGGCTGCTCTTGGTTCCGGGATAAATCCCAAAGGGCTCATAGTGGATACCGCCTGCATTTACCAGATGGGTGCCCTTTTCCTCGTTAAAGCTGTCCAGGTAAGGAATATGCTGAAAATAATTGGCATCAAAATCGCCGCTTTCCACTACCTCGTTGGGCTGTACATAATCATCAAAAACCGTCACCTGCAGATCATATCCCTGCTCTGTCAAAATTGCCTTGGCCTGCTCAAGCACCTCTGCATGGGGCGTGGCAGATGCGGCCACCTTGATCACCTTCTCATCTCCGCCACCTGCTCCGCAACCACTTAAGGCCCCTACGGCAAGCGCTCCTGTCAGTAATAATCCTAAAAATTTTTTCATGATACTTTCCTCCTCATTTAAAGCTCTGATAAAACTCCGCTTTTGTTATGTTGATACAAACGTAACGACGAGCACTGCTGTGAACGCTACTGCGAACGTTGCTACGAACGCTACTGCGTTTGTTCAAGTACAGAGTATAGCATCAATCCTTATATTTGTACAATATCTAAAAAATTTTACTGGTTATAGGTATATCCTATTGCCATGGTACTAATCTTTAACGGTGTGTATTCCGGCTTTTTCTGTCTGGGACTCCCTTTCGATCGCTTTCCTCGCAATGGTCAGATTATCCGCATGGGGATCTTCCTCTATCAATTCCAGAATCTGCTCTACCGCTTCCTTTTCCTGATCCAGCAAATCTGCAATCTCTTCTGATGAAAAGCCCTTGGAATGCATTTTCTTTATGGAAGCAATCATTGCTGCTCTCACTGTTACTTTTCCTTCTGTCAGTGCATCTTCATAAATAGTCTTTTTCACATATTCTTCGTTATATTCATAAATCGACATGGCTATTACCTCTGCTTTCTGTGCAGTCAGGAAATCCTTCAGAATGTTCCGGGCAATGCATTCCCAGCTTTCCATATAATTGTAGTGTGATGTTGAAAGCAAGAAACTCAGACTATGATGATAAGATATGATCCAGATAAATCACTTGAACGGATTTCCGTAAGAAGTTCTTAACTTTAATTAAAGTGTAGCAGGACCTTCGGCATATTGTCAATCTGTTTTGTAGAATTTAATAAATCATAAATTCCAGGCAATAGCGATACAAAACTGACAGAATCCTTGACAATTCCAGTAGTATCATGCTTCAATAAATATATAAAACTACTCGTAGACCGTTACATGCTAATCAATCTCTTGAAAGGAAAATCTATGACAAACCTAAAAGAAAACCACCCTTTAATCACTGTTTATACGCAGGCCTATAACACTGAAAAATATATCAGCGAATGTATTGAGAGTGTTTTGAATCAGACATATCCCTATTTTGAATATATTATCTGCAACCATGGTTCTACCGACGGCACTTTTGATATCATTAAGCAATATGCTGACAAAGACATCCGTATTCGCATTTTGGAAAAACCAAATTCCGAACGCGGATTTCTCCCTGAACTTATCAAAGAATATGGAAATGGCAAATATTTCACCATGTTAGACAGCGATGACTACTGGGCATCTGATTATCTGGAAACACTTGTGCCTTTTACTGAGGAGAACGATTTAGATATGGCTATCACGGGCTATTACAGTTTCTTTGAGTCAAGTGGAAAGATTTCTCCCTCCTATAATCTTCAAAAAGAAATTGTATACCATATATCAGAAAATAGTACTTATTTTTCACAAATATATCCATTCTTGCAGCCTCTCTGGGGAAGACTGATCCGCATGGATATTTTAAGAATTGCCGACTATTCTGTCTATCGATTGAACGCTCCGGATTATGTCTCGGAGGACACTGCATTTACTCTTGCCAATTACGAACAGTGTCAGCGAATCGGTCTCACCCCCCATTATTTGTTGTATTATCGTTATCGTGCGGGTTCTGTCACTACCAAGTATTATCCTGCACTTATTGATAATAACAGGAACATTTTTCTCTTTGCCTGTTCCATGCTGGATCGACTAGGAGATTGCCATGAAAAAAGCCTGTACGCTGTTACATTACAGTATTTGTACAGTAGTCTGTCCTATACATGGTATAGGCTTTCTATCAGTGATGTACCTCTTACAGAATGCCTTGCTGAGATCCAGAGAGCCCTTTCACAGGATACCATAATATATCTTCTGAAGATCTGCCCCGACATGGTACGCCAGCAAACCGCCAAGATGCTTCATTGGCTGTCACGCCAGCTTTTTGAAAACCGGATCAGCCAGCCAGATGATATCGCACGATGTCAATATATTATCAGCAGGCTTCTGCCGGAAGCACAGCAGAAGGCCAGTTGATTTATAAAATGCAGTAAACAACCTATCATAAGTTCTCAATAGATACTTTTGATAGATTGTTTACTGCTTTCTAATATGTACAAACTTTTTTATGTTTCTCAACTCTAAAAGTCAATCTGTCAAATACCGAGCCATCTGATATTTCAACATTCCTGCAGGGTCATCATTTTCAGCCATTGCCGCGGCATGCTGCAAAGCCAGTCCTGCGGCTAACAATTTTTCGTCTTTCATAACCTTCTCTATCTCTGCAACCATTCCTTCTGTATCTGCTGCTGGATAAATGTATTCCTCTGCCACATATTCTCTATTATGTACTGTCTCATAAAAGGCAAAGATCAGCAAATCATTGAGGAAAGCCCTGCGAACAGCTGAGACAATTTCTATTCCATGATTAATATCTAAGAAGAAATCACATGATGCATACAACTCCTCCAGATTCTTTCTTGTGATATTCGGCCACAATCTCACATTTTCATAATCTCCCATTGCCATTAGTTTCGCTGACATTGACGTTCGCGCAGCAATATGGAATTGTATCTGCGGCAACCTCTCCACTATTTCACGGCAATGCTCTATCTGTTCGGAATTCGTGCAGATCAATGCTTCTGATCTGTGTGCATATTCTGTTTTCAGGGTGCGGATTAGTTTTCCCCTCTCGCAAGAATGCTTTTGGTTAAATGGATAGAGAAATCCAAGCTGATGCACCTTTCCTGAATCCACTCCCAATTCCATAAGTCTGTTATAAATTTGCTTTCCCTGCACGATAATCTGCGCAGTTCTTCCGGCCTGTCCTTTCAAAATCATCTGCATATTTCCCGGAATGCCCTCTCCTAAAGGATCTACCCAGAATAAAATATCTTTTTTTGCCGGTTGTCCAATCTTCAGGGATACAAGATAAGGTATCGCGAGAGTATTATAAAAAAGCCTTGTATACTCCATATCCTCTTTCTGAAAATAGAATGCTGCAAAATCTGCCTTTGTATTGAAAAAAATCTTTTTATCTTCTACTTGCAGGACAATACTTCCCTCAATGCAGTTTTCCAGAATCACTTCCTGTCCGCTCACCGAATAATAGGACTTGCTGATTCTTCTGCCATTCCCGTCATATAATGTTCTCGCATACCGCATTCCATAACGGTTATAGTGCTCTGATATCCGGATCACATTATTCTTATCCAACCAATCTACAGCTTTCACAATCTGTGGCCATACCGGCCACCCATAAAGCAATTCTTCCCGATCCCTATCCAGCATAATGACTCTTCCAGTCAAATGATTTTCCTGAAATTCCTGCTCCAACGAAATGTCTTCCTTATGCTTTGGCTTTGCTTTCACACCTGGCTGAAATTTGGAATCGTCCAGATAAAATCCATAGATAGATTCCACGCCATCCGGAAGAAATCCATCTTCCTCCACCACCAAAACCGGATATTCGCATCCCGCCACTTTGAAAGATTCATGCAGTTTTCGGCCTTTTTCGGAATACTTTTCAAAAAAAAGTATTACCTTATCCTCTTTTTCAGCCATACTGTTTTCCTCCCTGTGTAAACATCCTCTTAACTATACCTGCAGATATGCCTCTGGTACTTCCGCCATTGCCATTTCATGTTGAAGCTTCAGATGATCATCCATTTTTTCTTTGTTTTCCATCATATTTTTGATTTCCCGAATCATTTTTCCCGCTGTTTCTGCTGTAAAGATATGCTCCTGTGCCACGAAATCCCGGCTATGCATCGTCTCCTGAAATGCAAAGATAAGCTGATTCTGCAAAAACGCCCTGCGGATGGCAGATACAATTTCTGCCCCATAATTGATATCCAGATAATAATCGCACTTGCCAAACAGTTCGTCTAAAATATCCATCCTCACATTTGGATAGAGACTCACATTCGGATAACCTCCCATCTCTGTAAGCTTGGAAGACATTTCTGTCAACGCTGCAATGTGAAAATGCATTTCAGGCAATGCTTCCACAATCTCACGGCAATGTTCGATCCTGTCAGAATTGGTACAGATAAGCGCTTCTGTTCCATAGGAATTACTTCTCTCGAAGGAATAGCAAAACCCCATTTTTCGCAATAAATCTCTTTCTGCTCCAAGTGCCAACAGTCTCTCATAGGCGCTTCGCTTTTGTACAACAATAGAGGATGTTCTGCTGGCCTGTCCTCTCAAAATAATCTGCATATTCCCGGGAATTTCTGTCCCAATCGGCTCCTGCCAGAACAATACATCCTTTTTCTCCGGTGCCTTAAGCTTCTCTGACACAAAAAAGGGGGTCGAAAGCGAATTAAAAAAAATCCTGTCTCTGAGCAAGTCTGCTCTTTTCAAAAAATAGATTACGAAATCGGTTTTGGTATGAAAAATATGTATTTTACCCTTTTCATTAAGAATGATATCCCCTGTCACATAATTCTCTACGATAACCTCTTCTCCTTCTGCTGAAAAATAGGATTTATTAAATTTTTTACCCTTTGCGTCAAAAGCGGTTCTGGCATAAATCGCTCCATAGCAATTATAATGATCACTGAACCGGGCAACTCCCTTATCATCATACCAGTCAACTACCCTCACCAGACGCTTATGCTTTGGCTCCGTATAGAATATCCTGCCACGCTCCCGGTAAAGATCATAGATATTTCCCATACTATTAGTTCCACTGATCTCCCAATAGTCCGGTACTGTGATTTCATCAAAGTATCTCGGCTCAGCTCTTCTTCCAGGCGTCCCTTTATAATCCCCCAAAAAGAATCCGTATACCGACATAATCTCCTCCGGAAGGAATCCTTCATCGTTGATCACTACTGTCGGGATTTTATTTCCTGCCTGCCGGAATGACAGATACAAATTTTTACCATCCTCAGAATAATTATCCAGAAGCAGGACACTTTCATTTACTCCAAAATCCTCTGCCACTTCTTTTCCACCTCCTCCGTAAGATAATTTCTCGCTTTTTCGTAGGAATGTTTATGAAAAGCCTCCAAATCCGCCTCCGTAAACAGTCGGACAATACATTGCGCAAGTTGATGGATGCGCTCCCGCTCTTCCATTCTTTCATTGACAGAAATAAGATATCCGTTTTCTCCATCATCAATAAATGTAGGATTTCCATAGCGCACATCAAAACCGATAATCGGAAGGCCTGAGCCAACCGCTTCCATCAACGTCAGCCCAAATCCTTCGCTTGTTGAGCCTGACACATAGGCCTCGTAATTCTGATACACCTCATCCAGTTTCCTTTGTCCCATAAGTTTCACATAGCTGCCACAATTCAGTTTTTCTATCTGCTTGCGCAGGTTACTCTCTTCCGCACCCTTTCCGTAAATGTCAAGGGTTACATCCGGCACCTGATTTTTGGCCTCTGCCACTGCCTCGATCAGCCAATTTATATGTTTTTCTTTTGCAAAACGAGATGCAGTGATCAATGAATAGTTCTTTCTGCTTTTTTCAGGTATCTTTAAACTATCAAGGCTTCCCACCGGGGCAGTAACAATCTTCGGTGTATTTCCTTTATACCGCTTAAACTGTTCTCTCAATAAATTACTCTGGGCATCAGTTGATGCGATGTAAAAGCTCACATGCATGTATTGAGAAAACATATATTCATAAAAGTTATTCCACAAAATGTTCTTCTCATCCGTACTGCCTTCAACAAAGTGATCTGCATGGATAACGACCCCCACTCTGGCCGGACCGGCGTTTTGAAGGACAGCCCGCCCAATCTCAGTTGCCCTGTCTACGAGCAGAACATCCTCTTTGGTCAGCTTCAACTTTGAAACCATATAGCCAACCAGTTCTTCTTTTCGGCAGAGCAACCTGTCCGGGAATCGATACATTACCGCTTCTCCGTCAATGATCTCCTCATACGCCACTGTCCCATCCTGATTAAAAAAGCGGCGCTGGTAGAGATGCGCTTTCCGATCCAATGGTGCATAATACTCCGAATAAATCCGTCCATAGGTATAATAGTCCTTCCGGATCAGACGTCCATTTGACACCATTTCCACTCGGTGCACATGATTGCTGTTCTCGTTTACCAGATAGACCATAAAATACTGGTTCGTGCCCGGAAAGACATATTTTCCCGTTTTGCCTGTCCGGGTGAAGGTAAACTTCTTTTCCCCAAAGGAATCCTGCAATTGCCGCAGAGTGTAAGTTACCGGAGCGATTTCGAAATCCGTAAAAAAGGTATACAGCCACAATACTTCCGAATCCAGAAATCCGATATTTTTTGTGACATGCTGGATATTTTCTCCCGGAAACATGTCCGTAAAAACAAATTTTGCATCTGCACCAATATCACGCAGCATTTTTGCCCGGTAAGCCTGGGCATATTCCACACCGCTGCTTGCCCATCCAACAGACCTGTTAAAACAATAAATCATTTTGTTCCTCCTATGGAAATACAATATGGAGCTTGTGATCCCCATCTACATACACATCACTAAGTAAAATATTTCTCACCGCATTGCAACGAATCATCTTCTCCATTTTATGAAAGGACTCCAATGCCTCATCCTGATACTCAAACAGCAGATTCCTCTGTGCTGAAGCCCTGCCGCTGACTGCTGACCGAAGCTGCTGAAGGTAGTCCACCTGCTCGACCCACGCGCTGTCAATTGCCTGAAGCGTGGCTACACGCATGAAATCACTCATAGGCGAATTCCCTCCGAGCCTTTTCTCCTGCTGCTCCAATCCCTCTTCCACCTTTCGCATCAGACACGCTTCTATGGCTTCTCTGTCATTCCCTGGGAGGTTTGCCAGTTCATCATCCAGAGAGTATGAAATGTTGTCCAAAACATATCGGTTCAAAATCCGGGAATCTATGTATGGCCGGGTATGCAAAAAGTCCTCTATACTTTCCTTGGCCATTTCCACAATCCTTTCCTTCTGCATTCTTCCCCCGTCCAAAAGCCTGTCGCGGGTAGTATACATTAACTCTCGTTGCCGTCCCAGAACCTGGTCATAGTCCAGCGCCTGCTTCCTTCCCAGGGCGGAAAACTCTTCACTCAGTGCCTGCGCCTTGTCCACCATTCTTCTTAATTTCCGTTTCCCCACATGCCGTTTTCCTTCGATATATTTTTTCAGATTTGACGGACCGTTTTTTTTGACCACCTCATCCTCTATGGATACCAAGAAGCGGCTGGTTCCGGGATCTCCCTGCCTTCCGGCTCTTCCTCTGGCCTGTCTCTCCAAACGGGTACTTCCCATTCTTCCGACTCCGATCACAGCTAGGCCGCCAAGTTCCTGTACCCCCTCTCCCAACCGGATATCTGTTCCCCTGCCGGCAATAGAGGTTGAAACCGTCACCGCTCCTTTCTGCCCTGCTTCCCTGATCATATCAGCCTCCCAATAAATATTGTTGGCATTGAGAAGGTTATGGGGTATCTTTTTATCCAACAAAATCCTGGAAATCTGTTCTGTTTCCTGAATGGTAGACGCAACGATCAACACCGGACGTCCAATATCGTGTTCCTCCATCGTCATCCATATAGCGCTCTGGATCCTGCTGTCCGCATCCTTAAAATACAGATCCGGATAATCTTTCCTTTGAATCGGAAGGTTCGGAGGAATCACAAGAACCTCTGTCCCATAGATCTCCCGAAGCTCTTCTGCTGCATCTGCCAAAGTACCGCTCATTCCGGACATTTTTTCAAAAAGTTGAAAAAGATTTTGATACGTGATCGACGCCACAGAGCGATTTTCCTCAGATGGTTTCAGTCCTTCCTTGATCTCAATGGCCTGATGCTGTCCTCCATGAAGCTTTACCCCCTTCATGATGCGTCCCGACCCGCCATCCAGCAGTGAAAGCTTGCCGTCATGCGTGATCATATATTCCTTTCCCTTCTGAAACAACACATGTGCCCGCAGCGCCAGTGTCACATAACGATTAATCTCGAAGGATTCCCTTCCATAAAAATTATCAATCTGAAAAAAAATCTCCGCATGCCACACTCCCTCGTCTGTCAGCCACACTTTGCCATCTTCCTGTTCATAATCCACCCCTTCTTCAAGGATTGACACAAAAAAATCTGCCAGTTGATACAGAGTAGCCCTTACCCTTGGCGATCCGGCAATCACCAGCGGAGTCTGGGCCGCATCCAGCAAGACAGAATCCGCCTCATCGATCACTACATAATAAAGCTCCCTCATAAAGCGATCTTTAGCAGTAGTCACAAGGTTATTGAACAAATAATCAAATCCCAGAGCTCCATGAGTTGTATAGACAATATCAGCTCCATAAATCTTCTTTTTTTCCTCATTTGTAAACTGCTCATCCTTTGCCTGCACCCCTGCTGCTACAGAAAGACCCATAAAACGATATACCTTTCCCATTTCCTGTGCATCTCTTATGACCAGATATTCATTGGCCGTCAAAAGAATGGTGCTTCGTCCGCTAAGCGCATTGAGATACAGCGGCATGGTGGCTGCCAGCGTCTTTCCCTCTCCGGTATTCATTTCCGCCAAACATCCCTGATGAAGCGCAATCCCTCCCAATACCTGCACATCAAAAGGCATCATGCCCAGAATCCTGTAGTCTGCTTCGCAGATTGCTGCAAACGCTTCTGGTAAAATGTCATCCAGGCTCTCTCCTTCTGCCAAACGCTTCTTAAACAGTACAGTCATATGTGAAAGTGCTTCATCTGTCAATTCCGCCATTTTTTCCCCATACCTTCTGACCTGCTTAACAATCTTATACAGTTTTTTCAAACGACTCTTCTGTCCCATCTGTCAGCTCCTGAATTTCAATCCAATGAAAATGGAAATGTGTGACTCCGCCATTGACCAATTGAAGCTTATAATAATAAGTCTTCAGGGGGCATCGAAACCGTGTTTTTCTGCCTCTTATGACAATTCTGCCTGCTTCCACGTCATATTTGTCATAAAATATCAACAGCAGAAAGCATTCCTCTCCTTCTGGAAAAGTAATATTCGCCGTAATCTGATATTCGCTCTCTCCATCAATCATTGGCAATGCAGGCTCTATTCTGTACATCTGATAATTGGTCCTAGAATACCACTGCTTAATCACAGCGCCGATAGGCAACAGATGATTACTATACTCCACATCATCTTTTTTGTGATATTGTATCCGTGAACCATAAAGAAAAGTCTCCGAAGAATACTCATTCCAATAAACGATCCAGCTCTGGCCTGCCATCTATCTTTCCACCTCCCTTAAGAAGTCTTCCTGCAAAACCTTTCGGTATTGACTCCTAAACCATCCCACAATACCCGCGGTATTATCGTTATGTCTGCCATGGAGTCCTTTACCATACACCTGTACCCCGCTGGTATGTAAATGGGAGAGCAACATGGGGTAAGCTTCCGGATCCACCTCATCTTCTATCATATAGGCCAGAATAAACTTGGTTTTTCCCCAATCTGCCGCATCAAACTTTTCCCAAAAATGAGCGTCTAATGACTTCACCGCCGTCTGATCTGTATCTTTTTCAAGAGCTAACAACAGATCCAGTGGATTGGCTCCCTTTGGCGGCAAATATCTGTGGTTTGCCACAATCGTTCCCAGACTGGCCACCGGCTTTCCCAAAATTAATGCGTGAGGGCGAATCGTACAACCACAATATAGGGCGCCGCAGCTGCCCATAGAAATCCCGGAAAGTATCACCTGATCCGATGTAAATCCGAGTTCCTTCATATGGGCACGGATAATTTCCGTTTCCAGTTTTTCATATTCTCCGGATCCTACATAAAAGCTTCCGCCCTCCAACCGCGGTTCTGCCATCAAAAGAAATGGGCTTCCCATTTTCTTCATCATGTAATATCCTTCAAATCCCTGTCTTGTCTTATAGCCGGAAAAATACACATTCAGAGGCGGTTTCAAGTCTCCCGGATCAAAATAGCAGAAGACCTCTTCCCTTTCGGATGTCACATAACGCTCTCCCCCCGGCAGAAAGCATCCATGGCTGCCTCTGGAATTTCTGTCATGCAGAGCAATGACCTGAATTTCTCCTCTGCCTCTGGCATGAAGCGATACAAAAACAGTGCTATCCTGAGATTCACTATCAATCAGTACCAGCTGTGAAAGCTCCTCCTCGCTAAACACCCATCGTTTCAATATATTAGATATACTGCCTCTGGAAAATTGTGTGACCACCATAGAAATATCAATTCCCGGAGTCTTTTTATATTCCAGCCAGAATTCAATCACTTTTCCCTGAAAAATTGGTATGTTGTTTCTCCAAAATACAGCCTGGTTAAATTCCTCTCCAAAGTCTCCTTCCAAAACCACGCTACAGCTTCCATTCCATGTGACTTTCCCCGAAAATCCCTGCGCAATCGCAATATTACCAGGCTTAAACTTTTCCCCATAAGGATGAGGGTAATAAAATTTCACCTCTTCCAGAAGAAACCTCTGGATATCCTTTGCCGGAAGCCGTTGTCCTTTATTCACTGCATAGAGCCACTTTCCTCTGTCGGAAAGCACTACGCTCTCTGTCACATATAATGAATACGCCTTTATCACCTTTCTCAGCGGATCTATTTCTTCCTCTTTTGGCGTCCTGTCCAGAAAGACAAGATCATATGGTTTCTCCTCCGTCTGAACAAAGCTCTCTGCATAGAAATATTCAATTTTTTCCGGCAGTCTGTATTTGCTGCTCCAATCCTCATCCCCCAGCTGTAAGATGCGAATCTCTTCCGACATATTCTATAACCTCTCTCCATGCTTCCAACAGCTTGTCTGCCGTATATCTTTTTCCAAATTCATAAGCATAAATCCGAGCCTCATTCCAGTGCGTCAATCCGTTCAAATAATAGTCCAACGCCCCCTGCAGGCCTCTGATGTTTTTCAGGATAATCCCATTCTCCCGATCCTCCACAAACTGTGTTCCAGTACGAACAATCTGCGGGATCCCCAGACTGATCGCCATGATCTGCAGATACAATTCCGGATTATTCCGCAAATCGATCATCAATCTCTGTTCCCGCATACACTTACTTACCGCCAGTTCATCCACACACTGCTCCACAAAAAATCTGGTGATAACAGGAATCTCATCCTCCTCCAGTTTATTCTCCGAATCGTCCTCCTGCCTCTCATTGCCAGCTAATTCTATCGGCACTCCCGCCCGGTACAGGCTCTTTCGTGTCTGCTCCAAAATCTGTTCCTTCCGATTCCACTCCCCCTTCCGGGTAAAAAGATGGATCCTGACATCTTCTTTTAAACCAAGATATTTTCCAAGACATTGTATCAATGCATCAAACATTTGATCTGACAGTTCATCCACCGGTACCAGAAGCTTTTGCACCTGGAACTCAAGGCTGATGTTGATATCTGTCCGCGAATCATAAGGGGAAATATCTGTCATACGTATGTTAAGTGCTCCTGTCTGTATCCTCGCTTTTCGTAGTGATTCCCTGGAATCTGTGATGATATAATCAGCATTTCCCAAGATTCTCCTTGCTTCCGGACGTTCTTCCAGTAGATATCGATTTCCAAAAAGAGACCATATGACTCTGCGTCCATTCAGAGCCATAGTGAGCAGTTCTGCATGCTGTTCATGCAATGCCGCACAAAATATATCTGAATTATCTGTGAATTCCAGATAAGCATTCAATACCTCATACAAAACCTGCTGCATATTTAGATAAGACATTTTTGAAAACGGTCTTTTGTATTCTTTCCCCTGATAACTAAGCAGATAATCAGGAAAGGACGGATTGACCTCAATATGGCCATCCTGTTCGTATTGCCGCAGCTTCCAGACTCCCTCTTCCGTCAAATAATCCTGATACTGCTCTCTGCCTCCCTCATAAAGAATTGTAGAAGCTACAAATCCCCGATCATCATAAAGATTCCGCCGGCATATAATCCCCTTTTCATATAAATCCACCTGAATAGGGTTTCCATCTTCCCCGAACTCAATTTGCGCATACTTAACTCCATTCAACATAGCAATCACAACAAAGGGGGAATATACAAACTCAATATGGGGCGGCCAATTCAGATTGTGAAAGGACAATATCATGGGTTTCCTTCGTTTTACTTCCTGGATAGCATCGAAACAGGACCAATACCCCGCATGAAACACTCCCTGCCTGTGAAGGAAATGCCGAAAATTAGGTGCAAAGCTCAACAAAAGAATTTTAAACGGATAGGCCCCGCTGCGGTGGAAAAGCTGTACCTGCTTTACCGTATCGTCAAATTCCGTATACATCCGCCGAGTATGCCAGTTCTGCTCATTTTCACACCATTTTCCCGGCTGATACCATGCCGGAATAAAATACATCATAGTTTCCTCCTCTAAATAAATGGACGATAAGAATCACTGCCCCGAACGGTCTCAAATTCCCGATAGAGATTACACCATATCCCCGAAAGCATCATAAGTGAGGTCGGCAGCATCATGATCGCACTGTCAAGCTGCCCGTTCTGCTGCAAAAACAGAGGAATTCCAACACATATGCTCATAACTGTTGCACTGAAAAAGCTTATGGTCAAAACCACCCTGACAAGATATTTTTTTGTATCTTTTCCGGCATGGAGATTTACGATACTATCTCCGCTTTTCAGCAGTTGCTCCGAAAGATCTCCCGGACTCAGAAACAACATGGATAACCCTATAGTAAGAATATAAATGATCACCAGATATACCATTATTCCCAAAGGCCTTGTCATGACCATATTTCCATTCCACCACGCAATTTTCTCATGCCACGGAAATACACTATGCAGCAACATAAGGATCAACTGCGGAAACCGAAAAACAGCTGTAGAAAACATGATCGGCATAACACCCATAGGAGAAAGCTTGATCGCCTGATAATTTTTATCCGCATAAATACTGTGAATGGAAATTCTCTGTACCGGAATACGCATCTCCGTATTATCCATAACAAGCATAACCATCATCAAAAGAAAACCGATCAGTACGGGAGTTACAAGTACTTTTACCGGTTGAAAAGCTATGGTAGATATGATTCCGTTCATAATATTCACATAAATGATTACTGCTCTCCCACCAATCCCATATTTTGTATTTCTTTCAACCAGCCACACGATCAGCATAACTCCAGTAACCATTTCAAGGACTGCTAGTCCCTTCAGCCAAATAAGCTCTTCTCCGGTTTCTGCAAAATGAAGCTGGCTTGTATGTACACACGCCTGAACAAAGGTATACAAAAGAGTGACCACCATCGTCATTCTGCCAGTTGCTTTGGGCGAAGCCTTCGATTTTGTGATTGCCCCTTTGGCCATGCCCAAAAGCTGTACCACTAAAACTGACATAATATATGGGGAAATACCAAGTGCAAATAAGGATGTCTGACTGGATTCCCCGCCAATTGCCTGCATCAGCAGTTCGGCTGCACCCAATCTTTCTTCCCTGCTTCTGTGAAAATCAATACCGTATAAGGGTATTTCTCTCCCCAGCATATAAACCGCTAGAATACCTGCCGTATAAAGTAATTTATAGGGTAAAATTTTTTGAGAGAGTCTTTCTGTAATACTGCTTTCCATAAATCTTCCTGTTTTCTGACCTATGAAATAAGTGGCCATTTCAAAAATGACCACTTATTTCACTTACTGTGCCGAATTACAATTCCTTCAATTATTTCTTAGAATCTTCCTCAGCATCCTTTTCATCTTTCTTTTTCCGCCGATATTCTCCTATACGCTCCCCGGCTATTCCGGCACCGACAATAGGAATCCACCACCACCAATGTCTATGTACTTCCTCTTTCAATGTCATATCTGCTAAGGGAACCTCCTCGTCCTCTATTCCTACCAGTGTGTCTTCCATATCGGCCTCAGGATCGATAACTCCTAACGGAACCTCTTCATCCGGTACCTCAATCACTTCCGGTTCATCAGTTTCATCCAGCGCTTCCTCGTCATCCAGATCAATAGGGGCATTCGGCAGAACTCTGGTTCCTGGCGCTGTCACGGTATTTGCTGTCGCCGCCAGAGGAACTACTGTATCATCAATAGCTACTACGCCTGCGTCTCCATCTATGGCTGCACCTGCTACTACTCCAGTAACTGTACCTGTTTCCGTGTCGGTTACTGCGCCTGTACCTCCTCCAGTCACTTCATCCGTATCTCCTCCGGCAGGTAAATCCGTACCAGTATCTCCTCCAGGTACTTCACCAGGCGCTTCGCTCTCACTGAATGATTCGGAGGTTGATTCGCTGGTGGATTCGGAGGTTGCTGTACTGGTTTCTGTAGAAGTTTCTGTACTGGTCTCTGTAGAGGTCTCCGTGCTAGTCTCTGTAGAGGTCTCCGTACTGGTTTCTGTAGAAGTCTCCGTACTGGTTTCTGTAGAGGTCTCTGTACTGGTTTCTGTAGAGGTCTCCGTACTAGTCTCCGTAGAGGTCTCCGTGCTGGTCTCTGTAGAAGTTTCT